>DAVZJV010000004.1:0-18930 GCA_052272595.1 Alloprevotella sp. | reverse complement strand
AGCAGACCTGTTTAAGTTCTTGGGCAGACACATCACACTTATCGACTGGCTAAGGAAGCATGACTTCAAGGGAATCAACTATTTCGGCAATTATCAATTTGGGCATTAGCATTTAGACCACTGTCCCACCCGTTCGTTCCTAGGAATGGACAAGGTAGGAACTATTCCAACCAACATTATGATTATCAATAAGAGCGACTACCCCGACGTCTTCTACCCCAACGACGAGCTTCCCGAGGAAGACATCGCCCTGTTCAACCGCGTCCTTTCGTCAGACATCACTGGCAAGGAACGGGAGTTCTTCGAGAAGATGCACGAGAAGGAGACGGGCGAGTTCGCAGGTGAAGCGGATATGATCGTCAGCGAGTATGATAACGCCGACGAGATTTACCTGATCCGATATTACTTCACAGAGTACCAGATCGGGCAGGGGATAGAAGACCGCCGGGCGAGTGTGGCGATCTATCACGACAACCTGAGCGAGACTTTAGACGCAGACCTCTTCCCCCTTTTGGGTAAGCATATCACACTGCTTAACTGGCTAAGAGAACAGGACTTTGACAAGGTCATGTATTTCGGAAACTTTCAGTTTGATCATTAACACTCAAGCCTCCGCCCTACCCTCATTACTCAAGTGACGGACGGGGCAGAGACTATTCTAAAGACCAATATTATGATTATAAATAAGAACGACTACCCCGACGTCTTCTGCGACAACGAGGAGCTGGCGGCTGAGGATGTGGCTCTCTTTAAACGTGCACTGCCAAAAGCCATAACGAGTAAGGAGCGAGAGTTCCTCGAGAAAATGCACGATAAGGAAACGGGCGAGTTTGCGGCAGAGGCAGACAGACTTATGAGTGAGCACGACAACACAGACGAACTCTACATCATCCGCTATTACTTTACCGACTATCGCATCGGTAGGGGACTTGTTGGCAGGCGGTGCAGCGAATGTATTTACCTCGACTCCCTCGCCAAGGCTCTTGCCGCTGATCTCCATCCCTTACTAGGCAGACATGTAACACTGTTGGACTGGCTAAGGGAGAGAGACTTTCAAGGAATCAATTACCAAGGAAACTTTCAGTTTGATCATTGACATGGGAGACGAAAAGGCCTATCGATCTGCAGTTGGGTAACCGCCAAATGCCGCGCACCGATATCAAGTTGCGCGGCATTCGTTTGACCGGGTCTAGCCTCCATCTAAGGCTGGAAAACCGGGGAAATAGGCTTACCGACGAGGACTAACCTTTTTTCTTGGGCTCCACAATGGTGAAGGCACTGCCGCCGTTGCGGACCGGCAGGGCATCCTCGCCGCGCAGATGCACGGCATAGGTGTAGGCGATGCCGATGGCAAAGCCTTTAGCCTTCTCGAAGCTGCAACCGGAGAGGCGCTGAAAGTTACGGGCTGCACGGAGAACCTCCAGCGAACGGACGAGGTCGTAGAGCTCTTCCTGGATAGAACGGTCTGAAAGCATGTCGCAGCAATGGCGGATGCGGGCCTTGATGTCTTCTTTCTTCATAGATGTGGAATTAGAGTGTTTAGGGCAATTAAAGGGTGATGAGCGAAGGGATTAGACTGGGCCGGAGCCTGTAGCGGGAACGTTGCCAGGGGTCTTACTGGTATCTACCGCAAGGGCATCCCAGCAGTCCTTGCCCAGATAGCGGGCTATGGTGTTGAGCGTGTAGGCGCTGTGACGGACCGTGTCATGGGTGCGCCCGAAGACGCGCTTGAGCGTCGTGACGCCGATGGGGCGACCCGTAACAGACTGGATCTCGGCAGCCAAGCGGGCGAAGTCCTTCGTAGTTTCAAAGCAGAGGCCGGAGCGCTCCTTAAGCTGACAGAGGATGATGAGGGGGATAGACATGATCGGAAGGGTTAGGTTAAATAGATAAGATAGAAAAGATAGCATGGCACAGACACGGCGCATCGTGCTGTCCCGCCCGACATGTGAGCGGGGCGGCACACGCCGGTGCACTTAGCAGGCAGCGTCCGCCGGTGACTCCTGAGGGAGGCTCTCGACATAGCTGCGGTAGTCTGCCTCAGGGAGCAGGCCGCTGGGCATCCGGTACAGGCTGCGGAAGTTGTGCTCCGCATTGAGGAGACTATCGTTGTAGTCAGTGACGCTGTCATAAGCATCGGCCAGCGACTCCAACGGGTAAGTCATGTCATACAGATGCATCAACATGTCGGATTCCACACCATGTCGGTTAGGGCACAGCAGCTTCTGAATGAGCTTGACGCACTGCCTCTTCTCCTTTGTATCGAGATAAGTGGCAGGCTTGGGGAAGACGAGGAAGGCTGGACGCTGCGCTGTCTGGTCGTCTCGGTAGGCCTCCGCTACGGCGATATCAAACCGGGCGAGAGAGGCCTGATAGGCAGCGTAGGGACGGTTGCACAGCTCAGGCAGATTACGTGCCGACAAGGCCACTGCTTGGTCCAGGGTCTCATGGAGGAAATACGTGAACTCGGGACACTGATCGCGCATTACGACCTGAAGGGGATGCTTGTCATCTACGATCGCGCCAAGGATCTTGTTTATCGCATGGTCTACCAGAGGTAAAACGCTATAGCTGACGCGGTGCTCCCCCTTATAAGCGGCAGAAGCGGCTGCATCAGCAGAACCATTCTCGTTGGTCAGGCCCATAGCCTTGGCCTCGTCAGATGTAACCACATCATCTAACCAGTAATCATCCTCAAACTGACGGTAGAAGTCCTCACGCACCAGACCGGTAGCGGCGTGGTATTTCTTGCGATAGGCCCGCTCGCAGCTAGCGAGCGAACGGCACTCGACACGAAGCTTCCCCATCGCATCTTTACGCTCTCGTATTGCAGACTTGAGCACTACCTCGTAATCATAGTCAATGTCACAGGGCGTAATTCAATCAAGCCCATCATCCATGCGGCTGCCGTAAGTCAGGCGATAGTAAAAGAGAACATCGGGGAATTGGGCAGGTAATTGAAGGAGCGCATCTAGAGAGGAACGATTAGCCCCAGTAAGCTTGGGCGAAACGAACAGATCGGCCAAGGTGCGGCAACAGTCAATGCGCTTAGTCAGCTCTTTTGCCACGTCATCAAGACGCAGGTAGTGAAACATCGTGGCAGCACGCTCATAGCCGCTGGCCAGCGAACGGAGGGCGGTCACGACCTTATCTTCGGGGAGATTAACCAGATCGGCGGCTTCATCGACGAGGCGATCAACGACAGCCAGGGCCTTACGGAACCCGGCCACTAAGACGGGATTGTAGGGACGCGAGGACAGGGCAACGGGCTTGATGGTAACGGACTCGGAGATGGCGTTGGTAGAAAACAGGGAAAGAATAGTAGTCATAATGAATAGGATAAAAAGGATGAAAGAGTTGATTGATTGCCGGACGGTGCCGGCGGGTGAAAATAAGGAAGAAAAACTGGCGTTCGGATGATTATCTCCGGAAGCCTGTGGAATTGGCGGGAGCAGGCGAAATACGCCTAGTGCTGGAATCAGGTCATAACGCAGAAAAGTTTGGGCGGCCTAAAAATCGGCCGATGGGATAATTTGAGAGGTTTGAAAATGCAGCTTTGGGGTATAAACGCAGAAATGGATCCGCCACACGTCGAAAAGACGCATAGTGGATCCATTTCTGGAAGAAACCGAAAAACTCCCCGCTCCTCTCACGATGCGGGAGAATTTGTATTTTAAAGAGCGCTTTGTTTTTTCGCCTCAAGCGCAATTTTGCGCGAGAGGCAGGAAAAACGAGTTGGCGAAGATTCTGCTTTCGTTACTCAGCAGCCTTCTCAGCGGCGGGAGCCTCCGTTGCGGGAGCTTCCTCTGCTGCGGGTGCCTCTGCTGCAGGAGCAGCCTCGGCCGTAGCGGCAGCCTTCTTGCTGCGACGCGTGCGGGTAGCCTTCTTCTTCGTCTTGGCCATGTTCTCATCGAAGTCAACCAGCTCGATGAAGCACATGTCAGCGCCATCGCCGGGACGGAAGCCGGTCTTGATGATGCGCGTGTAGCCACCGGGACGATCGAGGATCTTCTCGCGGATGTCACGGAAGAGCTCGGTCACAGCATGCTTGTCCTGAAGATAGCTGAACACTACACGGCGAGAGTTCGTCGTGTCCTCCTTACTCTTCGTAACGAGGGGCTCGAAGTACTTCTTCAGCGCCTTGGCCTTAGCGAGAGTCGTAGTGATTCTTTTGTGCTTGATCAGCGAGCAGCTCATGTTGGCAAGCATGGCGGCACGATGAGAAGCAGTACGGCTCAGATGGTTGAATTTCTTATTGTGTCTCATTGTGTGATACTAGTCTTTGTCTAATTTGTACTTAGAGATGTCGGTTCCGAACGACAGATTCAGACTCGCGAGCAAATCATCAAGCTCTGTGAGCGATTTCTTACCGAAGTTGCGGAACTTGAGCAGGTCGTTCTTGTTAAACTGAACAAGCTCGCCCAGCGTTTCGACATTGGCAGCCTTCAGACAGTTGAGGGCACGAACCGAAAGGTTCATGTCTACAAGCTTCGTCTTCAGGAGCTGACGCATGTGGAGTACCTCCTCGTCAAACTCTTCATTGTCGGCCTCGGCCTTGTCCTCAATGGTGATCTTCTCATCACTGAAGAGCATGAAGTGATAGATAAGGATCTTTGCGGCCTCCTTGAGCGCGTCCTTCGGGTCGATGGAACCGTCCGTCGTGATATCCAGTACGAGCTTGTCGTAGTCAGTCTTCTGCTCTACGCGGTAAGGCTCGACGCTGTATTTCACATTGCGGATGGGCGTGTAAATAGAGTCTATAGCGATGTCGTGAACATCCTGGCAAAACTCACGGTTCTCGTCAGCGGGCACGTAACCGCGACCCTTGTTGACAGAAATCGTGATCTGCATGCTAGCCTTCGAATCGAGGTTGCAAATGACCAGCTCAGGATTCAACACTTCAAATCCATTGAGATACTTACTGATGTCACCAGCTTTGAACTCGGTGGAGTTGGAGATGGTGATAGTAGCCTTCTCCGTCTCAGTACCTTCGGTCAATTGCTTGAAGCGTACCTGCTTCAAGTTAAGGATGATGTTGGTCACATCCTCGCGCACACCCGGAACGGAAGCAAACTCATGCTCAACCCCCTCAATCTTGATGACGTTGATGGCAAAGCCCTCAAGTGAAGAGAGTAAGATGCGGCGCAAGGCATTTCCGACAGTCGTGCCGAAACCCGGCTCCAAAGGACGGAACTCAAACTTACCGTGCTTGGAGTCGTTCTCCAACATGATTACATTGTCAGGTTTTTGAAATGCTAATATCGCCATGAATGAAAGGGGATTATGGATTAGTTTTTAGAGTACAACTCGACAATGAGCTGCTCCTTGATGTTCTCAGGGATGTCGGCACGTTCGGGCTTGTGGAGGAACTTGCCGGCCTTGAGGCTCTCATCCCATTCGATCCAAGGATACTTGCTGTGGTTGAAACCAGCAAGAGAGTCACCAATCACTTCGAGCGACTTAGACTTCTCACGTACGCCAACGACCTGACCGGGCTTAACGCTATAAGAAGCAATGCTGACAACCTTACCGTCAACGACGATGTGGCGGTGATTAACCAGCTGACGGGCAGCGGCACGCGTGGGGGCGATGCCAAGGCGATAGACTACGTTGTCAAGACGGCACTCAAGGCTCTGGAGAAGCACCTCACCGGTAATGCCGCTACTCGAAGCCGCCTTCTCAAAGAGATTGCGGAACTGCTTCTCGAGCACGCCGTAAGTGTACTTAGCCTTCTGCTTCTCAGCGAGCATGACACCATACTCAGACGTCTTGCGACGACGACCGTTACCATGCTGACCAGGAGGGAAGTTACGCTTTGACAACACTTTGTCGGGACCGAAGATAGCCTCACCAAATCGACGGGCGATACGAGACTTAGGGCCAATATATCTTGCCATATCTTATCTTAATGTCTTTGCTTTGTTTGTAATGAAATGGGGGATTATACGCGACGGCGCTTGGGAGGACGGCAGCCGTTGTGAGGCAGGGGCGTCACGTCGATGATCTCGCTCACCGTGATGCCGGCACCGTGGATGGCACGGATGGCAGACTCACGGCCGTTGCCGGGACCCTTGACATAAGCCTTCACCTTGCGCAAACCCAGATCATAAGCTACCTTGGCACAATCCTGAGCGGCCATCTGGGCAGCGTACGGAGTGTTCTTCTTAGAACCACGGAAGCCCATCTTACCAGCAGAGGACCATGAAATAATCTGACCTTCGCTGTTGGCGAGAGACACAATGATATTGTTGAAAGAGCTGTGTACGTGGAGCTGGCCGACGGCGTCAACCTTCACGTTACGCTTCTTAGCAGCGATTTTCTTTGCCATGACTATTTATTATTTAGTAGCTTTCTTCTTGTTTGCAACGGTCTTCTTGCGACCCTTGCGCGTGCGGGCATTGTTCTTCGTGCTCTGGCCACGTACGGGGAGGCCGAGACGGTGGCGGATACCGCGATAGCAGCCGATATCCATCAGACGCTTGATGTTGAGCTGAATCTCAGAACGGAGGTCACCCTCTACCTTGTAGCCCTCACCGATGATCTCACGGATCTTAGCTGCCTGGTCGTCGGTCCAGTCCTTCACCTTGATGTCTTTGTCAATGCCGGCCTTGTCCAAGATCTTTGCCGAGCTACTGCGACCTATACCATAGATGTAGGTCAGGGCAATCTCACCGCGCTTGTTCTGGGGGAGATCAACACCAACAATTCGTATTGCCATATATCAGTTTGTTATTTTCGATACTTGGATTAACCCTGACGCATTTTCATCTTAGGGTTCTTCTTGTTAATTACGTACAGGCGACCCTTGCGACGCACGATCTTGCAGTCGGCAGAACGCTTCTTGATAGATGCTCGAGTTTTCATTATGCTGTGTTTATTTATATCTGAAGACTATCCTTCCTTTCGAAAGGTCATAAGGGCTCATCTCGACCTTCACGCGGTCGCCGGGCAGGATCTTGATGTAGTGCATACGCATCTTACCCGAGATGTGAGCCGTAATCTCATGCCCATTCTCCAATTCGACACGGAACATCGCGTTGCTCAGGGCCTCGACAATCGTTCCGTCTTGCTCAATAGCAGCTTCTTTTGCCATATTAAGATTGTTGACTTTCTATCCGTTCGATTTCCTCAAAGCTCGACAGGATATCGGCTTTGCCATGATGGACCGCAATCGTGTGCTCGAAGTGAGCGGCCGGCTTGCGGTCCTGCGTGATGACGCCCCAGTGGTCGGGCAACATATAGAGTTTGTGCGTACCCTGAGTAATCATTGGCTCGATGGCGATGCAGAGGCCGTTCTTGATCAGCTTGCCGCTGCTACGGTGGCCGTAGTTAGGCACAGCCGGCTCCTCATGCATCTCATGGCCTATGCCATGACCGACAAACTCTCTCACGACACCATAACCCGCGGCCTCGCAGTGACTCTGCACCGCATAGCCGATGTCACCGATACGATGACCGGGAATGGCCTGCTCGATACCTTTGTAGAGCGACTCCTTCGTAACGCGGAGTAGCTCTCTAACTTCGGGTTTCACCTCACCGACACAAAACGTGTAGCAGGAGTCACCGCAGAAGCCGTCGAGCAGCGTGCCGCAATCTACCGAGACGATGTCACCGTCCTTGAGGGGCGTGTCGTCAGGGATGCCGTGGACTACGACCTCGTTGACCGAGGTACATATCGAGGCGGGGAAGGGCGCACCGTAAGGATTAGGAAATCCTTTGAAGGTCGGAACAGCTCCGTGGTCGCGGATAAACTGTTCAGCCAAGGTGTCCAACTGTTTCGTCGTGACACCCGGCTTCACAGTCTTAGCGATCTCGCAAAGCGTCGCACTCACCAAGAGGTTGGCTTTGCGCAAGAGTTCGATCTCATCTTCTGTCTTGAGGTAAATCATCCAGATGGTGAGCTAATTGGTTTAATAGGCACTGATCCCGCCGCGCGAGCGTACGTGACCGGCGTTGAGCAGACCGTCATAGTGACGCACCAAGAGGTGGCTCTCGATCTGCTGCAGCGTGTCGAGCACGACACCGACAAGGATGAGGAGCGACGTTCCACCAAAGAACTGGGCAAACTCCTGCTTGACACCGAAAATGCCGGCAAATGCGGGCAGGATGGCGATCAAGGCGATGAAGAGCGAGCCGGGGAACGTGATGCGTGACATCACCGTGTCGAGGTAGTCGGCCGTCGGCTTACCGGGCTTCACACCGGGAATGAAACCGTTGTTGCGCTTCATGTCCTCAGCCATCTGTACGGGGTTAAGCGTGATGGCCGTGTAGAAGTAAGTGAAGGCTACGATCAGGATGACGAACACCACGTTATAGAGTACGCTCGTGTGGTCAAGGAACTGATTGAGCACCGCACTGCCTCCGTTGCGCGAAACGGTTTGGGCAAGGGTCAGAGGGATGAACATGATGGCCTGGGCGAAGATGATAGGCATCACGTTGGCGGCAAAGAGCTTGAGGGGGATGTACTGACGTGCACCGCCGACCGCACGGTTGCCCTCAATACGCTTGGCGTACTGTACGGGCACCTTGCGCGTAGCCTTTACCAACATGATGGCCAATGCCATCACGAAGAGCAGGGCGATCACCTCAGAGAGGAACTTGATCAGGCCGCCGCCTTCGGCACCGCTCAGGGCGCTGACGAACTCCTGGCTGAAGGCAGCCGGGAGGCGGGCGATGATACCGATCATGATGATCAGCGACACACCGTTGCCGATGCCCTTATCCGTGATGCGTTCGCCCAGCCACAAGATGAACATACTGCCTGCGGCAAGGATAATCGTAGACGAGAACATGAACCAGAATCCGTCACCTACAAGGAATGCACCCGAACCTGCGGTCTGAGCCTTCAGGTTGATCAGGTAAGTAGGCGCCTGGAAGAGCAGGATCGCGATGGTCAGCCAACGCGTATACTGGTTGATCTTCCGTCGGCCGCTCTCACCCTCACGCTGCATCTTCTGAAAGTAAGGCACAGCGATCGCGAGGAGCTGGATGACAATCGAAGCGGAGATGTAAGGCATGATACCCAACGCAAAGATCGATGCGTTAGAGAAGGCACCACCCGAGAACATATTGAGCAACGACATCAAGCCTTCACTCGTCTGCTCTTGCAACTTGGCCAGACGCCCGGGGTCAATACCGGGGAGGACAATGAAAGAGCCGAAGCGATAAACCGCTACGAAGAGGAGGGTGATGAGGATTCGCGTTCTCAAATCCTCGATTCTCCAGATGTTCTTAATGGTCTCGATTATTTTTTTCATCGAAGTGGGAGGGATTTTTAGATTTTGGTAGCCGTGCCACCTGCAGCAGTAATGGCAGCCTCGGCCGTCTTAGAGAAGGCATTAGCCTCCACCGTAAGCTTGGCCTTGAGCTCGCCGTTACCAAGGATCTTGATCAGCTCCTTGCTGGCGCACAGACCGGCATCTACCAGTTCAGCCTTGCCGATCTTCTCCAGGTTCTTGGCCTCGGCCAGCGCCTGAAGGGTTGACAGGTTGACTGCATGATACTCCACACGGTTGATATTCTTGAAACCGAACTTAGGCAGACGACGCTGGAGAGGCATCTGACCACCCTCGAAACCGATCTTCTTGCTGTAACCTGAACGCTGCTTTGCACCCTTGTGACCACGGGTAGACGTACCGCCCTTGCCCGAACCGGGACCGCGGCCGATACGCTTGCGTGAGTGGGTAGCACCATTAGCGGGCTTCAGTGTATGTAATTTCATAAAGCTTCTCGTGTTATAGAATTATTCAACGACCGTTACCAGGTGGTGCACCTTGCGAATCATGCCGCGGAGCATGGGGGTGTCCTCCTTCTCCACTACATGGTTGAGCTTCGTCAAGTGGAGTGCATCGAGCGTGCGCTTCTGATCTTTCGGAGCGCCGATACGGCTCTTAATCTGTTTGATCTTTATCGTTGCCATGATAGTTATCCTCTGAATACTTTTTCCATTGAGACACCGCGGAGCTGTGCGACAGTGCGTGCATCACGCATCTCGCTCAGAGCGAGCACGGTGGCCTTAACCAGGTTGTGAGGGTTGGAAGAGCCCTTCGACTTAGCGAGCACGTCCTTGATGCCGACGCTCTCGAGCACGGCACGCATGGCGCCGCCGGCTACCACACCGGTACCCTCGGAGGCGGGCATCAGGAGAACCTGAGCACCACCGAAGCGAGACTCCTGCTTGTGGGGAACCGTACCCTTGAGAACAGGGACCTTGATGAGATTCTTCTTGGCTGCCTCTACGCCCTTGGCGATGGCGGCGGTAACTTCGCCGGCCTTGCCCAGACCGTAACCGATGACGCCCTTGCCGTCACCGACAACGACGATCGCAGCGAAGGTGAAGGTACGACCACCCTTGGTCACCTTGACAACACGATTGATAGCAACCAGTCTATCCTTTAATTCTTCAGCGTTTACGTTTACTCTGTTTGCCATAATCTTTAGAATTTGAGTCCACCCTTACGGGCACCTTCTGCTACTTCCTTTACGCGACCATGGTAGAGGTAACCATTACGGTCGAACACTACTTCCGTGATGCCGGCGGCGATAGCCTTGGCGGCTACTGCCTCACCGACCTTGGCAGCCTGCTCCTTCTTGGGCATAGCCTCATAACCGAGGGAAGAGGCGGCAACGAGGGTAGAAGCCGTTTCGTCGTTAATGATTTGAGCGTAAATCTGCTTATTGCTGCGGAACACTGACAGGCGGGGACGCGCTGCGGTGCCGCTGATCTTATTACGAACCCGATACTTGATCTTCAGGCGACGCTGTTCTTTTTTCGTAGTCATAATCTTAGTGTATTAAATTACTTGGCACCTGCAGACTTACCAGACTTACGACGGATCTGCTCGCCCACGAAGAGAATACCCTTACCCTTGTAAGGCTCAGGCATACGGAAAGAACGTATCTTAGCGCAGATCTGACCGAGGAGCTGCTTGTCAGCGCTCTCGAGGCAGATATACGGGTTCTTGTTTCGTTCAGACTTGGTCTCTACCTTTACTTCGGGGGGAAGCTGCAGGTAGATGCTGTGCGTATAACCGAGCACGAACTCTACGAGGTTGCCCTGGTTAGATACGCGGTAGCCGACACCGACGAGCTCCATCTCCTTCTTGTAGCCCTCGCTCACGCCCACAACCATGTTGTGTACGAGTGCGCGGTAAAGACCGTGGAAGGCCTGCTTCTGCTTCTGCTCAACCTCACTGTTGTTGGCGTCCACGGCGAAGGTGATTTCGTTGTTCTCGATGGTGACGATGATGGAGGGATCAACAGCCTGGCTGAGCTCACCCTTCGGTCCTTTTACGGACACTACATTATCCTTCAGGGTAACGGTTACACCTGCAGGGATGTTAATCGGCAAATTACCTATTCTAGACATTGTTGTATTCCTCCTGGATTAATATACGTAGCAAAGTACTTCACCACCGACCTTGAGCTCGGCGGCAGCCTTGTTGGTCATCACGCCCTTAGAGGTGGAGATGATGGCGATACCCAGACCGTTGATGACGCGGGGCATATCACGATAGCCGGTGTACTTACGCATACCGGGCTTAGAGACACGTGTCAGGGACTTGATGGCGTTAGTCTTGCTCTTGGGGTCATACTTCAGGGCGATCTTGATGGTACCCTGAGGACCGTCTTCCTCAAACTTGTAGTTGAGGATGTAACCTTGATCGAAAAGGATCTTGGTGATGTCCTTCTTCAGGTTTGACGCAGGCACTTCGACTACGCGATGCTTGGCCATGATTGCGTTGCGCAACCGCGTCAAATAATCTGCTATAGGATCTGTCATGAGATAGATTGTTTAATTAATCGGGCGAGTCCCGACAATATTAAATAATGATAGATGAGTGTGTGCTAGGATTGGGGTGGAAACCTTACCAGCTGGCCTTCTTGACGCCGGGGATCAAGCCGTTGCTAGCCATCTCACGGAACTGGATACGAGAGAGACCGAACATGCGGATGTAACCCTTGGGACGACCCGTGATCTTACAACGATTGTGCAGACGGATAGGATTGGCATTGCGAGGAATCTCCTGCAGCTTGCGAGCAGCCTCGTAAGCGGCTGCAGGATCATTCGACTTGTTGACAATTTCCTTGAGTGCTGCACGCTTGGCTGCATACTTAGCCACGAGCTTGGCACGCTTTACCTCGCGTGCCTTCATTGACTCTTTTGCCATAGTTTCGAATTAGTTTTTAGCGTTCTTGAAGGGGAGACCGAACTCCTTGAGCAGGGCGTAGCCCTCCTCGTCGGTCGGAGCGCTGGTCACGAAGGTGATGTTCATACCGAGCAGACGGTCGATCGTGTCGATGTTGATCTCGGGGAAGATGATCTGCTCCTGGATACCCAGCGTGTAGTTGCCGCGGCCGTCAAACTTGCTCTCGATACCCTTGAAGTCGCGGATACGGGGCAGGGCGACGCGTACGAGACGCTCGAGGAACTCATACATGCGCTCGCGACGAAGGGTTACCATCACGCCGATGGGCATCTTCTTACGCAGCTTGAAGTTAGCGACGTCCTTGCGGGAAACCGTAGCGACAGCCTTCTGGCCGGTGATAGCGGTGAGCTCGTTGATGGCTACGTCGATAATCTTCTTGTCAGCGGTAGCGATACCGAGGCCCTGGTTGATGACGATCTTCTTGAGGACAGGTACCTGCATTGATGAAGAGTAGTTGAACTGCTTCATCAGGGCCGGAGCAATGCGCTCGGCATATTCTTTCTTAAGTTGTGCTGTGTTGCTCATTACTTGATCTCCTCGCCTGATTTTTTAGCGTAGCGCACGAGCTTGCCCTCGTCATTGCGACGGCGGCCGATGCGGGTGGCCTTGCCGGTCTTGGGGTCGACTACGTTGAGGTTAGAAATATGTACGGGTGCCTCTACCTTCTCAAAGCCGCCCTGAGGGTTCTTGGCGCTGGGCTTCTGGCTCTTCGTAACGATGTTGACACCTTCGACAACGGCGCGCTGCTTGTCTACGATCACCTTGAGGACCTTACCGGTCTTACCCTTGTCCTCACCGGCGTTTACATAGACGGTATCGCCTCTCTTGATATGTAACTTGCTCATTACTTGTCTTTGTCTAACTAAAGTGTGGATTAAAGTACCTCAGGTGCCAGTGAAACGACCTTCATGTTGACTGCACGGAGCTCGCGGGCCACAGGACCGAAAATACGACTACCCCTCAGTTCGCCGGCATTATTGAGCAATACGCAGGCATTGTCATCAAAGCGGATGTAGGAACCGTCAGCACGACGGATTTCCTTCTTCGTACGTACAATCAGAGCCTTAGATACGGCACCTTTCTTTATCTCACTCGAAGGGATTACGTTCTTGACAGAAACGACAATCACATCACCGACCGAAGCGTAACGACGACGAGTACCACCGAGGACACGGATGCAAAGCACTTCGCGGGCGCCGCTGTTGTCGGCCACATTCAATCTGGATTCTGCTTGTATCATAATTATTTAGCCCTTTCTACAATTTCAACCACTCTCCAACGCTTCAGCTTGCTCAGGGGTCGGGTCTCCATGATGAGCACGGTGTCGCCTACGTGGCTGTCGTTCTTCTCATCGTGAGCGTAATACTTCTTCGTCTTGGAGATGAATTTACCATAAATGGGGTGCTTCTCCTTGAACTTCGCTGCAACAACAACGGTCTTGTCCATCTTGTTGCTAACAACTACACCTTGTCTTGTCTTTCTTAAGTTTCTAGCTTCCATCAGGACTGATTATTTGTTATTGAGTTCGTGTTCTCTCTGAACGGTCAGCATGCGCGCGATCGTACGACGGATGTCCTTGAGCTGTGAAGGATTTTCCAGAGGAGAGATGCTGTGACCCAGCTGGAGCTGGTGAAGGCGGGCCTTCTCATTGGCAATGCGCTCAGCGAGCTCGGCCACGGGGATTTCGCGGATTTCTGAAATTTTCATTGCTTAGGCGTTTTTATCGTAGTCGTGGCGCACGACGAACTTAGTGGTGACGGGAAGCTTCTGGGCAGCCAGGCGGAGGGCCTCCTTGGCAACCTCGAAGGGTACACCCTCGATCTCGAAGATGATGCGGCCCGGAGTGATGGGGAAGACATAACCCACGGGGTCACCCTTACCTTTACCCATTCGGACGTCAGCAGGCTTCTTGGTGATGGGTTTGTCGGGGAAGATGCGGATCCAGCTCTGACCCTCACGCTGCATGTAACGCGTCATGGCGATACGGGCAGCCTCGATCTGACGGCCGGTGAGCCAGTGTGTATCAAGACTCTTGATGCCGAAGCTACCGAAAGCGAGCTGGTTACCACGCTGAGCATTACCCTTGCAACGGCCCTTTTGAGGTCTTCTGTATTTTGTTCTTTTCGGTTGTAACATAATACTCTAAGAATGTGTGTGATTAGCGGTTGTTGTTTCTGTTGTTACGGAACTTACGACCACCGCGGAAACCGCCACGATCGTTGCGGCTCTCCTTCTCCTGAGTGAAGTTGGGGGCGAGGTCACGCTTGCCATACACTTCGCCGCGGCAAACCCACACCTTGATACCGATCAGACCGACCTTGGTGAGTGCCTCGGTCTGGCAGTAGTCGATATCGGCACGGAGGGTGTGCAGGGGCGTACGGCCTTCCTTAA
Source organism: Alloprevotella sp. (assembly GCA_052272595.1). GTDB lineage: Bacteria > Bacteroidota > Bacteroidia > Bacteroidales > Bacteroidaceae > Alloprevotella. The sequence continues at coordinate 4,330 of DAVZJV010000004.1, read as the reverse complement.
ACATCTCTTTACGGGCCATCTCGGCGCCGTTGAGACGACCGCAAACCTGGATCTTGATACCTTCGGCACCGGCGCGCATGGCGTTGGCGACAGCCATCTTGACGGCACGGCGATAGGCCACCTTGCCCTCGAGCTGACGAGCGATGCTCTTACCCACGATGTTGGCATCAATATCGGGCTTGCGCACCTCGAAGATGTTGATCTGAACGTCCTTGTCGGTCACCTTCTTGAGCTCTTCCTTGAGCTTGTCGACCTCGGCGCCGCCCTTACCGATGATGAAACCGGGGCGAGAGGTGCAGATGGTGATGGTGACGAGCTTGGGGGTGCGCTCGATGACGATGCGCGAAACGCTGGCCTTGGCGAGGCGGGCGTCGAGATACTTGCGCAGCTTGCTGTCCTCGAGGATGGTGTCACCGAAGTTCTTACCGCCGAACCAGTTAGAGTCCCAGCCGCGGATGATGCCGAGGCGGTTGCTAATCGGATTTACTTTCTGTCCCATGCCTTAATCTTCTTGAGTTTTAGTACCCACGAACAGGGTTACGTGGTTTGAACGTTTACGAATACGATAGCCGCGGCCTTGGGGTGCCGGACGCATGCGCTTGAGCGTTACGCCCTCGTCAACGAAGATCTTGGTGATGTACAGTTCGCCGTCTTCAGCCTTGCGGTCATTCTTCTGCTCCCAGTTGGCGATAGCCGAACGCAGCACCTTCTCGACATCGGCCGAAGCGGCCTTCTTGGAGAAGCGGAGCGTACCGAGGGCGCGATTCACTTCCATGCCGCGCACCAGGTCAACGACGTAGCGCATCTTACGGGGCGAGGAAGGAACATTCCGCAACTTGGCAAAATATTGGGTCTTGAGAGCTGCCTTACGCTTCTCGGCAGCCAGTCTTTTTCTTGCTCCCATTATTTATTGTGATTCTTTATTTTGTCTGGATTGAACGTCTCCTGTTTACTTCTTCTTGTTGCCGGCATGGCCGCCAAACTTGCGGGTGGGTGCGAACTCACCGAGCTTGTGGCCTACCATGTTTTCGGTAACATAGACAGGGATGAATTTGTTTCCGTTGTGCACGGCGATCGTGTGACCCACGAAGTCGGGGGAAATCATGGATGCGCGTGCCCAGGTCTTCACTACATTCTTCTTGCCGCTTTCGTTCATAGCGAGCACCTTCTTCTCGAGTGAGACAGCGATGTAGGGACCTTTCTTAAGAGAACGACTCATAGATTCTTAATCTTCTGTATGTGTGCTTGGATTACTTCTTACGTCTCTCGATGATGTACTTGTTTGACTGCTTCTTCGGAGCTCTTGTCTTCAAGCCCTTAGCATACAAGCCCTTGCGAGAACGAGGATGACCACCGCTCTGACGGCCTTCACCACCACCCATCGGGTGATCAACGGGGTTCATTACGACACCGCGGTTGTGAGGACGACGACCGAGCCAGCGAGAACGGCCGGCCTTACCGGAGCTCTCAAGTGCGTGGTCTGAGTTACCTACGCTACCTACCGTAGCCTTGCAAGCACTAAGAATCTGGCGAGTTTCACCCGAGGGAAGCTTGATGACGCAATACTTACCCTCACGAGAGGTGAGCTGGGCGAAGTTGCCGGCGGAGCGGACGAGCAGGGCGCCCTGACCGGGACGGAGCTCGATGTTGTGAACAACGGTACCGACGGGGATATTCTGCAGCGGGAGGGCGTTACCTACCTCAGGTGCGGCCTCGGCGCCAGACATCAGCTTGTCACCCACCTTCAATCCATTGGGAGCAATGATGTAACGCTTTTCACCGTCTGCGTAGAAGAGCAGGGCGATACGAGCCGAACGGTTGGGATCGTATTCGATGGTCTTCACGACAGCGGGTACACCGTCTTTCTCACGCTTAAAGTCGATCACGCGATACTTACGCTTGTGGCCGCCACCGATGTAACGCATGGTCATCTTACCGGTGTTGTTGCGACCGCCCGTAGCGCGCTTACCGTAAACGAGAGATTTTTCTGGTACGGATGCAGTAATCTCTTCGAACGTACCAATAACTTTGTGTCTCTGCCCCGGTGTAGTGGGCTTAAATTTACGTACTGCCATTATTTATCTTAGATATTGCTGTAGAAATCGATGGTTTCGCCCTCCTTGAGGGTTACAACAGCCTTCTTGAACGCGTTGGTACGACCCTTCACGAGTCCGCCGCGCGTATAACGTGCCTTATTCTTGCCGGCATAACGAATGGTGTTGACATCCTCTACGACAACGTTGTAGAGCTTCTCCACCTCGGCCTTAATCTGAAGCTTGTTGGCTTCAGGACGCACGATAAAGCTGAACTTGTTCAGCTTCTCCGAAATCCCGTTGGCCTTCTCGGTCACAAGGGGTTTGATGATAAATGCCATTTTCCTTTAAGCTTCTTTACTTGGTTAAGACTGATTCGATCGTTGAGAGGGCAGCCTCCGTTACGACCATCACGCCTGCATCGAGCACGCCGTAAGTGTTGATATCCTTAGCGATAGCCACCTTAGAGCGCTGCACATTGCGAGCTGACAAATATACGTTTTTGTCGGCACCATCAAGAACGAGAAGGATCTTCTTGTCGGCGATCTTAAGATTATTTACCACCTCAAGATAAGACTTGGTCTTCGGAGCTTCGAAAGTGAAGTTTTCAACTACGATAATAGCGCCTTCCTGAGCCTTATAGGTCAATGCACTGCGACGAGCGAGGTCGCGCTCCTTGCGGTTGATCTTGAGGGAGTAGTTACGGGGCTTGGGACCGAATACACGGGCACCGCCACGGAGTACGGGCGAGTTGATATCACCGCGACGGGCACCGCCACCGCCTTTCTGACGGATGAGCTTGCGAGTAGAGCCGCTGATTTCGCTGCGCTCCTTCGACTTGGCCGTACCCTGACGCTGGGCTGCGAGATAACGCTTTACGTCGAGGTAGATAGAGTGATCGTTGGGCTCGATGCCAAACACGCTGTCGCTTAGCGTCACCTTGCGGCCGGTGTCTTCACCTTTGATGTTATATACGCTGAGTTCCATTTGCTTACTTCTCGACAATTACGATTGAACCATTGCAACCGGGAACACTGCCCTTGATGAGCAAGAGGTTGTGCTCGGGGATTACCTTTAACACTTTCAAGTTTTGCGTGGTCACGCGCTCGCCGCCCATCTGGCCGCCCATGCGGAGGCCCTTGAACACCTTTGCGGGGTAAGAGCAGGCACCGATCGAACCGGGCTTGCGCAGACGGTCGTCCTGACCGTGCGTGCTCTGACCTACGCCGCCGAAGCCGTGACGCTTAACAACGCCCTGGAAACCCTTACCCTTTGACGTGCCGACTACGTCGACAAACTGGGTGTCATTGAAGAGCTCCACGGTGAGCGTGTCGCCAAGGTTAAGTTCCTGGTCAAATCCCTTAAATTCAGCCAAGTGACGCTTGGGGGAGACGCCGGCCTTCTTGAAGTGGCCCATCAAGGGTGCCGTCGTATTCTTCTCCTTGGCGTCCTGGAAGCCGAGCTGAACAGCTGCGTACCCATCGGTCTCAACTGTCTTGATCTGCGTTACAACGCAGGGGCCAACTTCGATCACAGTGCATGGCACATTCTTGCCCTCGGCACTGAACACGGATGTCATTCCGATCTTTTTACCTAATAATCCTGGCATTTCAGTCTTATATGAGATGAATATGTGTGATTTGTTTAATCTTACTCTGTAGCCCGATCCGCCGGAGAAGCCGACCACGGGGCAGAGGGTTGTCACCAACCCGGAGCTCGAAACTCCTTGATAAACAAAGCAGGTATCTTACGTGTCCTACTTTCGGAGTGCAAAAGTACGACTTTCCTCCGAGGCGGCAAAGCCTGAGACTCAAGCGAGGGTTAAATATTCGTAAATCTACGTTTCGGGGGCTAGAGGGCACGCAATCAGGCGGTTTGCGGAGGTTGAAGGAAGAAGGAATGGAGAACGGGGCAAAACGGAACGCAGGGAATCATCTGAGAGGGTTACCCCGGTAGATGGAGTTTTAAACAGCCAAGGAGGACACCGGGATTAGCCTACGTGCCGAACACGTCAGACAGATATACAGTCAGAGGGAGGACGCACTGCTAAGGCGTGCGCACATTGCGACGCCCCTTCAAGGCTATAGGTATGGACACCGGTGGACCCAGGGCTGACGCCCTGGGCTTCGCTGCCACGCCCCGTTGGGGCTGCCCCACCAATCCTCTCAAACGACAACAAACACATCTGAATGACGGAATTGGCGGCGAGTCGGGAGGTGGATCGTGGTCCTAGGGATAAATCCCTAGGCTATTGCCTCACGCCCCGTTGGGGCTATCCCCAAATCTTAACGTCTAGA
>DAVZJV010000003.1:142882-176112 GCA_052272595.1 Alloprevotella sp. | reverse complement strand
GAGCGTTTCTCCTCACGTGCAGCGCGGGCGGCGGGCCTTTATATTATAATATAATGTAGGGTTTTGTCGGCAAACGGCCGCCTCCTAGCGGTCCTTTAGGTCAACGTATTGCGCGGGCTCCGAGACGCAGCGGTAGGCCGGACGGATGATGCGCCGGCCGGCAAAGCCTAGTTCTTCGTTGCGGTGTGCACACCAACCGACGATGCGCGCCATGGCAAAGAGAGGGGTATAGATGGCCTCGGGCAGGCCGATGAGGTCGTAGACGAATCCGGAGTAGAAGTCAACGTTGGCACAGAGCTTCTTGCCTCGTCCCTTGACGTCGTAGATGGCCTCGACGGCGAGGCGCTCGATGCGTTCCATGAAGTCAAACTCCTCGCTGCGCCCCTTCTCTTCGGCCAGGCGGCGGGCCATCTCCTTGAGGAGCACGGCGCGGGGGTCGGAGAGGGTGTAGACGGCGTGTCCGATGCCGTAGACGAGTCCCGTGCCGTCATAGGCCTCTTTTTTGAGGATGCGGTATAGGTAGCGTATGATCTCTTCGTCGTCGTCCCAGTGGCGTATCTGCTGCTTGAGGTGTTCGATCATGTGGTGCACGCGGATGTTGGCTCCGCCGTGCTTGGGGCCCTTGAGCGATCCGATGCCCGCCGCGATGGAGGAGTAAGTGTCGGTGCAGGTCGACGAGGTGACGCGCACGGTGAATGTCGAGTTGTTACCGCCGCCGTGCTCCGCTTGGAGGATCAGCAGGAGGTCGAGCGTGCGGGCGTCGAGAGGCGTGTAGTGATTGCCCAGGAGCATGTAGAGGAAGTTCTCCGCGAGCGAATATCCCTCCTTTGGGTGGCGGATGTGGAGTGATCGGCCCAGCGTCTTGTGGCGCAGCATGTTATAGGCGTAGGCGATGATCGTGGGAAACTTCGATATCAGCTCCACGCTCTGGCGCATGAGGTTGTCGCGAGAGATGTCATCGGGCGTATCGTCGTAAGTGTAGAGCTCCAAGACGCTGCGCGCGAGGATATTCATGATATCGTTGCCCTCGAGCTCGATGATGTTGAGCGTGGTTTTTGACATGAGCGGCATGTTGTCCACCAGCAGGTGGCGGAATTGCTCCAGTTCCTCCGCGTCGGGGAGTTTCCCCGAGAGCAGCAGGTAGGCCACTTCCTCGAAGCCGAATCTCCCGTCGCGCATGATGGCGTGTGCCAGGTCGCTGATCTCGTAGCCGCGGTAATAGAGCTTGCCCTCGATCGGCTCGAGCCCCTGGGGCGTGCGCTCATAGCCCACGACGTTGCCGATGTTCGTCAGGCCGACCAGCACGCCCGTGCCGTCCTCGTTGCGCAGACCGCGCTTGACGTCGAGTTTGCGGAAGAGGTCAGCGTCGATCTTGATGCAGCCCTTCATGTTGTCGGAGAGCTTGTAGATGAGGTATTCTTGTTTGTCTGTCATGTCGTGAGGAAAGAGGTAAGGGGGAAGCCCCGAAGGGGCGTGAGATCATAGTAAGCGGAGCCCCCAAAGGGGCATGAGACCATAGTAGGCGGAGCCCCGAAGGGGCATGAGACCATAGTAAGCGGAGCCCCGAAGGGGGCATGAGACCCATAGTAAGCGAAGCCCCGAAGGGGCGTAAGACAATAGCCTAGGGATTTATCCCTAGGTCAATGTCCTAATCAGTGACTCGCCGCCAGTTCCGCCGAATGAGATGCGTCTCTTGGCGGCGAGTCAGGATATTGGGCGGTTATCCTAGGGATAAATCCCTAGGCTGATGTCTGGCGCCCCTTTGGGGCTGAGCGCGAGTCCGTAAGGGCTTTGGAGCTTTAAGCCTGTGAGGTATTTCTCTATTCTCCGATGCGGTCGGAGAGCTCTTGGGTGAAGGCCTTCGTGCCGAGCGGTCGTCCGCCGTCCATGAACCGTGCCAGGTCTGCCGTGGCCAATCCAGAGCCGAAGAGGCTCTCCAAGGCCGCCGTGACCAAGGCAGAGGCTTCGCGCCAACCTATGTGGTCGAGCATCATGCAGGCTGAGAGAATCAGTGAGCAGGGGTTGGCCTGGTCTGTGCCGGCGATGTCGGGAGCCGTGCCATGGGTGGCCTCGAAGACCGCGCGTTGGGCTTCATAGTTAATGTTGGCACCCGGCGCAATGCCGATGCCGCCAACTTGGGCAGCAAGCATGTCGGATATGTAGTCGCCGTTGAGGTTGGTCGTGGCGATGACGTCGTAGGCCTCGGGCTTGAGAAGGGCGTTCTGGAGGAAGGCGTCGCAGATGCAGTCGTCCATCCGTAGCGTTTCGCCGTATTCGGCCTTCGCTATCTCGTAGCCCCATTGCTTGAAGGCGCCTTCGGTAAACTTCATGATATTACCCTTGTGCACCAACGTAACGTGGTTGGTGCCGTTCTGGCGAGCGTAGCGGCAGGCGGCGCTGACGAGGCGCTTCGAGCCCTCTTCTGATACGGGCTTCACGCCGAAGCCGCTTGTTTCGGGGAAACGCACGCGTGTCGTCACGCCCATCTCGTCGCGCAGGAAGGCGTAAAACTTCTTTGCCTCTGCAGAGCAAGCCGCCCACTCGATGCCGGCGTAGATGTCTTCCGTATTTTCTCGGAAGATGGTCATATCGACCCGCTCGGGGTGCTTGACCGGCGACGCAATACCCCTGAACCACCTCACCGGCCTGAGGCAGACGTAGAGGTCGAGGCCTTGGCGCATGGCAACGTTGAGCGACCGTATGCCGCCTCCCACGGGCGTGGTAAGGGGGCCTTTGATGCCGATGTGGTAGTCAGCCAAGGCTTTGAGTGTCGTGTCGGGCAGGTAGGTTCCCAGCGTGTCATAGGCTCGCTGCCCGGCCTGAAGTTCTACCCAATGGAGGGCGCGGCGTCCGCCATAGGCCTTAGCCACGGCGCGGTCAATGACGGTCTGCATGGCGGGCATGATTTCGGGACCGATGCCGTCGCCGGTGATAAAGGGAATGTCTACGGTCGAGGGTACGCTCAGCGTGCCGTCGGGGGCTATCTGGAGGAGGGACATAGGGGGATTTTAGAAGTTAAGGAGTTAAGGCGTTAAGGAGTTAAGCCGATAGTGTTGGAGCGCTGGGAGCTGGAGGAAGATGAAGGAATGAAGGAGTTAAGAAGTTAAGGAGTTAAGCCGGACGGGGTCGCAGGGGAGAGAAGGCGTGTCGATGTCATGCATGCCTCACGGAAGAGCCCCTTTGGGGCTGGGTATGCGCCCATCGTGCTCTAAATCAGTCAGGTGTTCCGGCGTCTCAAAGCTATCGGCTTAACTTCTTCATTCTTCACTTCTTCACTTCTTCACATACAGCGCCCCGCCTGCCCGTAGCCAGCAGATTTGCGCTTCATTGTAGGTGTGAGCGGCGGTAATCGTCTCGCTCGTGCCGTCGGCGTGGGCGAGCACGATGTCGATGGGCTTGTCAGGCACAATGCCTGCGGCGTGGATCGTGAGCGTGTCGTCTTGGCGCACCTTATCGTAGTCGGCGGGGTTGACGAAGGTCAGGGCCAGCACGCCCTGTTTTTTCAGGTTGGTCTCATGGATGCGTGCAAAGCTCTTGGCGATCACGGCTTTAACGCCTAAGAATCTGGGCTCCATCGCCGCGTGTTCGCGCGATGACCCTTCGCCGTAGTTGTCTTCGGCCACGATGACGCTCCCGCCGAGCGTTTCCTTATAGTGTTTGGCGACTTGCCATATTTCGCCCTGTTCCCCCGTTAGGCGGTCGAGGGTGCGGCCCGTCTCGCCCGTGAAGGCGTTGGTTGCGCCGAGCAGCAGGTTGCGGGAGATGTTTTCCAGATGGCCGCGGAATCGGAGCCAGGGGCCCGCCATCGAGATGTGGTCGGTAGTGCACTTTCCCCGCGTCTTGATGAGCAGGGGCAGATTGGCCATGTCGCGGCCGTCCCACGGGGCGAAGGGCGCGAGGCGCTGCAGGCGTTCGCTCCCCGGGGCGATGACGATCTCGGCCGTCGGGTCGGGCTTGATGTCGTAGGCCGGCCGCAGGCCCGTCGTGTCGGGTGCCGTGACGAAGCCCTCGGGGGGCAGGGCGGCGCCCTCGGGACGGATGTCGCCCAGTGCCGCATCGTGCGGTGCCGGCAGGCTCAGACGGCCCGTATAGGCATAGCCGATCGCCATCTCGGGCGAGGTGATGAAGGCGTAGGTGTTCGGGTTGCCGTCGGCGCGCTTGGCGAAGTTTCGGTTAAAGGTCGTGATGATCGTGTTCTTCAGCTCCGGGTGCGGGTTGACGCGCTGCCACTGGCCGATGCACGGGCCGCAGGAGTTGGTCATGATGAGCGCTCCCGCATCGGTGAAGGTCTTGAGGATGCCGTCGCGCTCCGCCGTGTCGTGCACGCGCTGCGAACCCGGGCAGATGATCAGCTGCGCCTTGGGCTTGAGGCCGCGGGCTGTGAGCTGCTCCACCACCGAGGCGGCGCGGCGCAGGTCTTGATACGAGGAGTTGGTGCACGAACCGATCAGGCAGACGTCGATCTTGTCGGGATATACCTCCTTGGCCACGTCGGCTGCGATTTTGCCGGCCGGGTGGGCCAGGTCGGGGGTAAAGGGGCCGTTGACGTAGGGCATGAGGCTTGAGAGATCGATTTCGACGATGCGGTCGTAGTAGGCTTCAGGTTTGTCGGCTACTTCGGTGTCAGCCTTGAGGTCGGCGGCACAGCGGTCGGCGAGTGAGGCTACCTCGTCACGACCGGTAGCCCGTAGGTAGTCGGCCATCGCTTCGTCGTAGGGGAAGATGGAGCAGGTGGCCCCCACCTCGGCACCCATGTTGCAGATGGTTGCCTTTCCCGTGGCGGAGAGAGATGCAGCGCCGGGGCCGAAGTATTCGATCACGGCGTTGGTTCCTCCCTTGGTCGTCAGGATGCCGGCGAGATGGAGTATCACGTCTTTGGGTGAAGTCCACCCTGAGAGCCGTCCGGTGAGTTTCACGCCGATGATTCGGGGCGCCTTGAGTTCCCAATGCGTATCGGTCATCACGTCTACGGCATCGGCCCCGCCCACGCCGATGGCTGCCATCGCCAAGCCTCCGGCATTGGGCGTGTGGGAGTCGGTGCCCACCATCATGCCACCGGGAAAGGCGTAGTTCTCCAAGACGATCTGGTGAATGATGCCTGCTCCGGGGCCCCAGAATCCGAAGCCGAAGCGGCGTGAGGCTGAGCGAAGGAAGTCGTAGACCTCCTTATTGGCCACACAGGCGTTTTTCAGGTCGGGAGCAGCCCCTTCGTAGGCGCGGATGAGATGGTCGCAGTGTACCGTAGCGGGCACGGCGGAGGTGGCGCGGCCGGCATTGATGAACTGCAGAATGGCCATCTGCGCCGTAGCGTCTTGCATGGCCACGCGGTCGGGATGGAAGGTGGCGTAGTCTTCACCACGGCGGTAGCCCCCGCGGGGTGGGAGGGCGCTGGCGTGTGCGAAGAGTATCTTCTCGCTCAGCGTCAGGGGACGGCCGACGGCCTGTCGCGCGGCGTCGACGCGCTTGGTAAAAGTGGAGTAGAATGAGGCGATTGTATCCTTGTCGTAGATCATGAGCACGCTTGACTTGGGTGTGAATGTGTTCTATTTCGAATGCGAAGTTAAGCAATTTGTTTTAGATAATGGCCGTTATCTGCTTAAATGACGCGCATTTCCCTCATGTTGTGATAAATAGACCATTATCAGAACGTTTGGACGGTCAAAGCGTTAGGATGGGCCGGCAGGTTTCCGCTTCAGACTTTGCCAGCTCAGCGTGTAAACATACTTGCAGCCCGAAGGGGGCACACTTCTTTCTACTCCGTCATGTCGGAGCGAATCGGTTCGTGTGCATCCCTTCGGGCTGCAGATTCTATTCGTAGTAATCCGAGCACGCCGTTGCGTACCCGGTGATCAAAACTTCTAGGCCCGTCCCACGCCATTATTTATGGGAACAGTCTAGATAGAGAGAGCGGTTAGCTTTGCCGCTCGTGTGGGGGCATATCGCCTCTCAGGCCTTCTCGCCCTTGAGCGCAATGGCGAGTTCGTCGAGCTGCTTTTGGTCGACGGCCGAGGGCGCATCGAGCATGACGTCGCGTCCGCTGTTGTTCTTGGGGAAGGCGATGCAGTCGCGGATCGAGTCGAGGCCTGCGAAGAGCGATACCCAGCGGTCAAGGCCGTAAGCCAGGCCGCCGTGGGGGGGCGCACCATACTTGAAGGCGTTCATCAGGAAGCCGAACTGCTCCTGTGCGCGCTCCGGCGTGAAGCCCAATACCTTGAATATCTTGGCCTGCAGGCCGGCGTCGTGGATACGGATCGAACCGCCGCCCACCTCGACGCCGTTGCACACCATGTCATAGGCGTCGGCCAGCACGGAGGCGGGGTCGGTGTCGAGCAGGGGGACATCCTGCGGACGGGGGGAGGTGAAGGGGTGGTGCATAGCCAAGAGGCGGCCTTCCTCTTCGCTCCACTCAAACATCGGGAAATCGATGACCCAGAGCAGGGCAAACTTGTTCTTGTCTCTCAGGCCGAGGCGTTCGCCCATCTCGAGGCGCAGCTGGCAGAGCTGCTGACGCGTGCGCATGGCGTCGTCGCCCGAGAGGATGAGGATGAGGTCGCCCGGCTTGGCCCCCATGACCTCGCGGAGTTCGGCGAGCACTTCCTGAGAATAAAACTTGTCGACGCTGCTCTTGACCGTGCCGTCCTCGCCAACCTTGGCGTAGACGAGGCCCTTAGCGCCGATTTGTGGCGACTTGACGAAGTCAGTGAGCTGGTCGAGCTGCTTGCGCGTGTAGTGGGCACAGCCGGGGGCGCAGATACCGCCGATATAGGCTGCGTCGTTGAAGACGCCGAATGTACTCTTGCCGCCCAGCGTGTCTTTGAGTTCGACGAACTCCATGCCGAAGCGCATATCGGGTTTGTCAGAACCGAAGCGGCGCATTGCCTCGTGCCAGGGCAGGCGGAGGAAGGGCTGGTCGCCCAGGTCGTAGCCGCGCACCTCCTTAAAGAGGTATTTGGCCATCTCCTCAAAGGTCTGCAGGATGTCATCTTGCTCGACAAATGACATTTCACAGTCTATCTGTGTAAACTCAGGCTGGCGGTCGGCTCTCAGGTCTTCGTCGCGGAAGCACTTGGCGATCTGGAAGTAACGGTCCATGCCAGCCACCATGAGCAGCTGCTTGAGCGTCTGGGGGCTCTGAGGCAGGGCGTAAAACTGGCCCGGGTTCATGCGCGAGGGCACGATAAAGTCGCGTGCGCCTTCCGGAGTAGAACCGATCAGACAAGGCGTTTCGATCTCCAAGAATCCTTTGGAATCGAGGAAGTTGCGCACGGCGATACACATCTTGTGACGCAGCTCGAGGTTTTTGCGTACGTTTTCGCGGCGCAGGTCGAGGTAACGGTACTTCATGCGCAGGTCGTCACCGCCGTCGGTGTGTTCCTCGATCGTGAAGGGGGGCGTGAGGGCGGCGTTGAGCACGTTGAGCTCGCTGACGATAATCTCGATCTCGCCGGTGGGCAGTTTGTCGTTTTTGGCATAACGTTCGCTGACGGTGCCCTTTACCTGGATGACATATTCGCGGCCTAGCTTGTTGGCCTCCTCGCAGAGTGCGGCGTCGGCCTCTTCGTTGAATACGAGCTGCGTGATGCCGTAGCGGTCGCGCAGGTCGATGAAGGTCATGCCGCCCATCTTACGGCTGCGCTGCACCCATCCGGCCAGGGTCACTTCCCGGCCGGCATCGCTGAGTCGCAGTTCGCCGCACGTGTTGGTTCTGAACATGGTGTTGTTATAGTGTGGTTGTGTAGAGTTTGTTTGCTTATGCTGTAGCAGTGGCTAGACACCGTAGACGGCTTCGTAGATGTCTCTGACGATGCGTCCGATGCGTTCCGCTCCCAGTTCGTGCTCGGTGAGACTTGCCATCAGACACATCGGCAGCGCCTTGCCGCCCGCCACATAAGGCGGTTGCTCATAGGTCGTGTCGCGGAGCAGGTGCATGCCGTGGCGTTCGTAGAAAGCGATGCGCCGGCGCGTGAGCTCGTCGACCGGCGCTTCTACCTCAAGCACGAGCGGCAGTGAGGTCGTTGCCTTCTCCCGGAGACTGGCGAAGGCCCGACCACCGAGCCCCCCGCCGCGCAGGCCGGAATGGATGGCGAAGTGTTCTACATAACGTGCCGAAGGGAGCGTCCATGTCGTGATAAATCCGGCCGGGTCTCCCTTGGCATCGGCGATCGCCAAGGCCTCAAAGCGCGTGTCACCTCCCTTTACGAGCGCCTGCCAGGCTGCGGTCGGCCGTCGTTCCTCAGGGGGAAAGGCTGCTTCATAGAGCGCCGTGCAGGCCGCTAGCTCCCGTGGGGAGCAGGTGGTGATTGTCATATAGAGCGGGGTGTATTTTAGATCTTGCTGATAATCGGGCGGACACGGCGGGCTATGTCTCTGCCGGTTCTCTAATCGTGACGAAGCGCTGGAGCGCATAGTCAGTCAAGCGAGTGCGCAGGGTCTCGAGGTCGCCGCGGCGTATCGTCAGATAGAGGTCGGCCCCTGAGGCTGTATAGTCAGGAGTCGACAGCCGCGCACCCATCTCGCGGGCGATGCGCATCACCGTGTCTATACCCTCATAGGTAGCGCTTAGACGGATCGTGGCGGTGATGACGCGTTCGAGGGTCGGAGACTCATCGAGCGCAAGGGCTGCCGCCGTGCGATAGGCTACGGCCAGCGGCCCCGTGCCCAGCTTGACGCCGCCGAAATATCTTACCACGGCTACGAGCGTGTCGCTCAGCCCGCGGCTCTCGATCTGTGAGAGTATCTGGCGCCCGGCTGTCCCGGAGGGTTCGCCGTTGTCGCTAGCCCTCACCAAGGGAACGTCCCCCGCCGTATGGAGGGCGTAGGCGTAGCATATATGGCGCGCTGTGTGGTGTTCGCGTCCAAGCGCTTCGAGTGCGCCGACAACCTCCGCTTCGTTGCTGACGGGGCGTGCGTAAGCGATGAAGCGTGAGCGCTTCTCGGTCAGTTGGGCCTCGGCGGGTGCGGCGAGCGTCAGGTAGGTGTCGGCCATGGCGGGGTTGGCGTTGTAAGACTCGATGCGGCGTGGTGCTGTCGCGCAGGGGCGCTCTGCCCCCGCAGCGTCACTTCTTTACTTCTCGAAGTAATAGAGGAAGGTGGCCATGCCCGTCAGGGCGGGCTTCTTCTGGTCTTTGATCTCTATCGTAAACTTGATCTCGGCCTTGCATACACCGCGCAGGTTGGCGATGTCGTGGAGGTCGGCCACAAGACGCAGCTGCTGGCCCGAGAGGACGGCTTGGCCAAACTTCATCTTGTCCATCCCGTAATTGACCATCATCTTGAGGTTGTTGACCGTGATGATTTGCCCCCAGAAGTAGGGTAGGAGGGAGAGTGTCAGATAGCCGTGTACGATCGTCTGTCCGAAGGGGCCGGTCTTTGCACGTTCCGGGTCTACGTGGATCCACTGATGGTCGAGCGTGGCGTCAGCAAAGGCGTTGATGCGGTCTTGATCGACGGTGAGCCATTCGCTTTCTCCGAGGCGCTGGCCCTTGAGAGCGGCAAACTCTTCGTAGCTGTTGATTGTGAGCATATTTTGTGAATTGGGTGGAGTTAGATTGCTTGGGAGTTGGATTGACTAGTTCATCGATACCTCGCGCATGGTGAGCGAGCTGATGAGCAGCTGAGGCGTCAGGCGTGCTTCGCACTGGTAGGAGCCGAAGGTCTTGCCCGCATCGTCACGTTCGATGTGCTGGTCTACGGTGAAGTTCGCCTTAAACCCTCCCTCGGCGTTGCCCTGGGCGGGCAGGCGCTGAAGCGTCAGGTCGCGGTTGACGGTAAACTGGCAACCCGTGATGTGCTCGCCATACATGCGGTTGATCGTCTCCATCACCTGTGCCTTGCCGACGTTTTTGCTTGAGAGGAACTGGCTCATCGTCGCCGTGATGTTGGAACATACGGCGTCGGCGTCGCGGTTGGAGAATCCGTTATAGAATGCCGTGATGACCTGCATGACCTGCATGCGGTCGTCCTCGGTGATTTCCTGGTCTTTGAGCGTGCCCTGTGCCACGGCTGCCTCCGAAGCATAGCGCCCGTCGGGGTGTGCGGCAAGGTAGGCTGCATAGGCCTCGTCCGTTCCCACGCGCTGCGCCCTGACGAAGTCGAGCGAGTCGATCTTGATGTCGCACAGGCGTCCGTAGCGCGGATTGTCATAGGTCTCTTTGAAGTTGACGAAGTCTGTCGCATTGTCAGAGAGGGCGATACGACCCCATGCGGCGAGCATGTCTTCGAGCTTTGCCAGGCGCTGTCCTACCTCCTGGGCGTGTGGGCCGTCGGGGTAGTCGCGCAGATAGGCCCGGTAGTCGTCAGGGTTGTCGTTGCCCTCGAGGATTGCGTAGGCAGAAGCCTCGCCACGGCTCTGTCCTATATAGTGGATGGCCGCCCATCCGCCGCCGATGATCACCAAAGCCAGAATGATGAGCCCGACGATTAGTCCCGTGCGCTTCGGCTTGTGCGAGGCGGGGGGTACTTCGCGTGATTCGGAGGCCGTGGAGTCGTTGCTTACGCCGGGCATTGGGGCCTGTTGTCCCATGGGAGCCTCGGGCTCTCCGGGAATCTGCGCACCTTGGGCGGGGCGGGTGATGTCTTGTCGTGTTTCGTCCATTATATTAGCTTTCAAAAGCGTTTTTAGAAATTACGGGGGGCAGTGGGCATATGGAGCAGAAGCCGTCCGCCCAAACCTCCGCCTGCAAAGTTACGAAGCGGCAGCGAGCCTGCAAGCCTTGGTTCATCTATTTAAGCCCTTTGGGCGCATTGTGACAAAAAAGTCTGCGGGCTGTTCGCGCCGTAAAGAGGGGAGTTCGTATTTTTGCGCGTGCAATACAACGCATCAACTCTTTTTACTACCTACAACTATGGTAAATTACAAAGACTTAGGCCTTGTAAACACCCGTGAGATGTTTGCTCGCGCCATCAAGGGCGGCTACGCCATCCCCGCGTTCAACTTCAACAACATGGAGCAGCTCCAGGCTATCATCCAGGCAGCTTCTGAGAAGAAGAGCCCCGTGATCCTCCAGGTCAGCAAGGGCGCGCGCAACTACGCCAACCAGACGCTCCTCCGCTACATGGCTGAGGGTGCCGTACAGTATGCTAAGGAGCTTGGCTGCAACCATCCCGAGATCGTGCTCCACCTCGACCACGGCGATAGCTTCGAGCTCTGCAAGAGCTGCATCGACATGGGCTTCAGCTCTGTCATGATCGACGGTAGCGCACTCCCCTACGAGGAGAACGTCGCCCTGACCAAGAAGGTCGTTGACTACGCCCACCAGTTCGACGTGACTGTCGAGGGTGAGCTCGGCGTACTCGCCGGCGTTGAGGACGAGGTCGCTCACGAGGAGAGCCACTATACCAAGCCTGAGGAGGTCGTAGACTTCGCTACCCGCACGGGTTGCGACAGCCTCGCTATCTCTATCGGTACGAGCCACGGCGCTTACAAGTTTAAGCCCGAGCAGTGCACCCGCGACCCGAAGACGGGCCGTCTCGTGCCTCCCCCCCTCGCTTTCGACGTGCTCGATGCAGTGATGAAGGAGCTCCCTGGCTTCCCCATCGTGCTCCACGGCTCCAGCAGTGTGCCTCAGGACGAGGTCGACACGATCAACAAGTACGGCGGCAAGCTCCCCGACGCTGTCGGCATCCCCGAGGAGCAGCTCCGCAAGGCTGCCAAGAGCGCTGTCTGCAAGATCAACATCGACTCCGACTCCCGTCTGGCCATGACCGCCGCCGTGCGCAAGGTCTTCGCCGAGAAGCCCGCCGAGTTCGATCCCCGCAAGTACCTTGGCCCCGCTCGTGACGAGATGAAGAAGCTCTATGAGCACAAGATCGTCGAGGTGCTCGGTTCTGAGAACAAGCTCGCCGACCTCGACTAATCGAGCCCACGCCTCCTGCGCTCTCTTATTTACATGAGAGCCATCGCCCGCCGCCAATCGTCCGCAGCCCTCTCTTATGAGAGCCGTGACGCTTCGCGGCGGGCTTTTTTATGATCGTTCGGCGGCATCGATCTGCTCACATGGCTCACTGACACGCTCGACAGACTGCGTGAAGACCAACCCAATGAAGCACTCGCGGCGCTGCTCCCGTACAACTACAAAAAATCTCAGGCTTAAACCTGAGATTTTTTTGTGTCCGACAAGACGTCGGATCTTCGGATGCTTACAGATAATCGTGTAGCGAGTGAGCTATCTAGTATCCCTTATGTTGCTTCAGGCCTGGCGTGAGCTTGAGGGCATCTGCGGGAATGGGAAAGACGGTCGTATATCTCGTCGCCTCTTCATCGGGCAGTGCCTGGCGCAGGTCGTAGGAGCTTGAGAAGCGTCCGAAGCGGATCAGATCGGGACGGCGGCAGCCCTCCCACATCAGTTCGAGGAGACGCTCGGTAAGGATGTTGTCAAGCGTGGCAGCTCTTGTGTCCATACCGGCCCGCGTCCTTACGGCATCGAAGGGGGCGGAGCCGTCAAGTCCTTGTCTGACGAGGGCTTCGGCCTTCATCAGCAGTGCATCGGCATAACGGAAGACGACGATGTCATTGTCAGAGAGCTTGCCGTCGGCGTGTGCCGTGCGGTCAATCTCATACTTAGCCATTCGCGCCCCCGCCGTCTTCTCATACGGGTCGCCTGTCAGATTGACCTTCACCTGCAGCGGTCGGTAGACCAGCGGCTCCCCGTCGTCGAGGCGCACGACCTTTCCGTCTACGCGCACCGTGTCGCTATAGAAGTTGATCGCATAGCGCTTATCCACTTCATCCGTGCCGTAACCATAGGCCAGCACGGTCGAGCGCGTGGCGGAGGTGCCGTTTTCCGAGTCCATGCCCAGTGCGGAGCCATGGGCGTAATGTCGGGATCTGAAGAGGTAAAGATACTGGTTGGTATAGACCATCTTGTCCATTGGGATGGTCAGAATGTTCTCGACCGACTTCTCGTTGTGCACCTTGAAGTTTGATGCATAGTCCGCACTCAGCGTGTACCCTTCGCGGAGCGTCAGGCTGTCGCAGTAGGCGACCGTGGTCTCCCAGGCGTTGAGCCTTTGATTGCCGACGCTGAAGTAGATGTCCTTACCCTCGGGACGGTCTTGATCTGTCCAGTCATCGTCGCTGTAGACCTCGGCATTGAGCGCCAACCTTGCCAGCAGGAAGTAGGCTACGCCGCGTGTCAAGCGTCCGTAGGCATTCCCCTCTTGGTTGCTCCGCCCTGTCGGCAGGTAGGGTAGGGCGGCCTGCAGTTCGTCGAAGGCGAGACGGAATATTTCGGATCGCGGTCGCTGGGCCATTCCTTCCCCTTGCGCGGCGTTTGCCGCATCATGGATCGGCACACTGCCGAATAGGTCGCATAGCTGGTAATAATACATTGCGCGGATCGCCCTGACCTCCGCCCGGTAGGCGAGATACTGCGCATCGGTAAGCACGTCGCGGTGCGCGTCGATTGCTTCGATAGAAGCGTCGCAGAGCCCTACGACCTTATATAGATAACACCATAGATGATAGATCGAAGCGTCTGAGGGCGTCCAGGTGTGTCGGTAGAGTGCCGTCCAATAGCCGCCGTCATACCAGTCGCCGCCCCTCACGGGGATGATCGCCTCGTCTGTAGTCAGCGTGTTGTAATCATAGATGCCTCGATAGGTGCCCTGTAGGCCTTCGCTCTCTTTCGTAGCACCGAAGTAGTTGTAGAGCGATGAGACGGCGTTGTTGTAGATGGCTCCTGCCGTGGAGTAGGCTTCGTCGGCCGTAATGCGATCATGAGGCGACTCGTCGAGGCAGGCGGTCAATAAGGGGATCGCCAGGGCCGCGCAGCATATCGGTCGCAGGACCTTCTTCATATAATTATATCGTAGATGTAGCATGGGAGTGGGATGTTTCTAAGAGTGGGGTGGGGAGGGAACTTGTTCGGTTGGCTTAAAACGTCAGGCTCAGGCCCATCGACCACGTGCGATACGGGGGATAGGATCGTTTGTCGTCGAGGCCGAGCGTGCCGCTAACGACCGAGGAGTTGATCATCGGCGTAAGGCCGCTATAACCCGTGATGGTAGCCAGGTTGTTGACACAGATCGAGAGGCGCAGGCTCTTTACGGCCGACGTCGCGGAGAGGGGCACGTTGTAGCCCAGCGTGAGGTAATCGATGTTGACATAGTCACCCCTTTCGAGCCAGTAGTCCGTCGCAGTCTGATCTTTGATGTTCTGAGACGGGGCGGCAGCCATGACATTATAGTCGGGGAAGGAGGCCATATTCATATAGGTCAGCGCCGAGCCGTTGTAGATCTTATGGCCGAAGGCGCCGTTGATCTGTAGCGAAAGATCCAGGCGGCGATAGCGGAAGGCGATGTTCGACCCCAGCACGACCTTCGGCGTAGCCTGACCGGCGATGTAGCGGTCGCCTCCGTCCTCGATGTTGATCTCGCCGTTGCCGTCAAGGTCGGCAATGCCGTAGACATAGCTTCCGTCGGCCTGGCGGACAAGTCCCGTACAGTGAGGCAGGTAAAATACGCCCAGCGGCTGGCCCACGATCTGGTAGACGACGTTGTTGTTGCCGCCGTGGAATCCGGCTCCGTTGAGCGCGCCGATGACCTGGCGGCCAGGTGCCGTGATGTAGGTACCCCGGTAGTTGCCGCTAAGGGAAATCAGTTTGTTGCGTTGCCAGGTAAGGTTGACGTTGATATTGAGCTCCATGTCGTTGCGCCTCAGCGGCGTAACGCCTAGTCCCAGCTCGAGACCTTGGTTGCTCATGCTGCCCAGATTTGCCAGGAGTTTGCTATAAGGATAGGGCGGCACGGGGACGTCATACTCGTATAGCATGTCTGTCGTCTTGCCATAATACCACTCGGCCGTCATCACGAAGCGCCCCTGCCAGAGTCCGAGGTCAAACCCGACGTTCCACGTTGTGCGCGTTTCCCACTTGAGGTCAGGGTTGACGTTGCTCGTCGTGCCCATCGTCACGGTCGGGCTGCCTCCGACCGACACGACGCCGACGGGGAGCATTCGCGGGAGCGAGTAATAAGAACTGATGCCTCCCAAGTTGCCTGAGGAGCCGTATCCGGCGCGTAGGGTCAGACGGCTCAGGCGCTTGAAGCGTCTCATGAAGCCTTCACGCTTGACGTCCCATTCGGCCGAGAGCGAGGGGAAGAGCCCCCAGCGGTGATTGGTCGCTACCATTGACGAACCGTCGGCGCGTGCACTGGTCGTGAGCTTGTATCGGTCGAGGAGTCTGTAGGTCGCCGTGACCATGCCCGAAGCCAGCGAGGGCGCTTCGTAGCTGCTCCCCGTGCCGCCGTAGGGGCGTGTCGATGCGGCTCCCAGATTGTCATAACCCAAGGCATTGGTCGTAAATCCCTTGACCAGTGTCCAGAATGCTGTCCGTTCGCTCCGCTGATATTCTCCGAAGAGGCTCACGTCGAGGTGGTGGGGCCCGAAGGTATGTGCATAATCGAGATGGGCATTCATCAGATAATCTTCCGCCTTCCGCTCGCCGCGCCCGGCCTGTCCCTGCGCCCAGACCCAGGTGGGGCAGAAGGTGGCGTTTTCGGTAGAGCTGAACGAATAAGCGCCGAATGCGCCGGCCCGCCAGTCTTCGGCGAGTTTTGCCTCCAGCTTCAGATGGGCGTTGAAGCCCAGGTTACGTGCGTCGTCCTTTTCCTTGATCAGCGCGCCGGGAGGGGTGATCTGAGAGGCCGTCGTGTTGCGGTCCCAGTTGCCCGACGCGTCGGGGTGGTTGGCAAACGTCGGATTTTGCGCCGCGGCGGAGTAGAAGAGCTTTTGTTCGTCAAAGATAAACTCGTCCTTGCTTGACGAACCAAACACGCCCATGTCGATCTTCAGACGTTCGTCAAAGGCAAACTGCGTCAGGTCAATCTTGGCAACGAGCGAGTGCGATCCGTGATCGTCGATGATTGTCTGATGCCCGGTGTAGCCGAGCGATGCCCTATAATAAGATGTGGCCGATCCGCCGCCGAAGGCCAGGTGATGGTTTTGCACGAATCCGGTGCGCGTGATGGCCCGTTGGAAGTCCGTATCGTCCCCCCCGTTTCTGACCGGCAGCTCGAGCCCTTGCGCCGTGGCGACATAGGAAGGGCCGTCAAGCATGTCGATCGTCTTATAGGCGCGTTCGAATCCCGCGTTGCCGCTGTAGGCGATGCGGAAAGCTCCGGCCGTGCCACGCTTGGTCGCCACCTCGATCACGCCCGATGCGCCCCGTGAACCGTAACGGGCGGTCTCCGAAGCATTCTTCAGAATCGTAAAGCTCTCGATATCGGCCGGATAGATCGTTGCGAGGGTCGATAGGTCAGACGATACGCCATCGATGATGACCAAAGGATCATTGCCGCCCGTCAACGAAGTCGTGCCGCGAACGCGAACGGCATTGAGCATCGCCATGCGGTCTGTTCCGCCCGATGAGACACTCACGCCGGCAGCCTGGCCGCTGAGCGCATCGAGCGCATTGAGCAGGAGGCCCTTGTTCATGCGTTCGGCGGTAACCTTATCGGTCGAGCCCGGTTGGATGAGCGTCTGGACCGTATCGGGGCGGATGCTCTTCACATCGTGTTGGGCGTAAAGGGGCGCAGCCAAAGCAAGCGCCAGGAGAGTAGGAGAATAGCGCTGTCGTTTCATAGGTAAGAGAATGTGTGGTTGCAAAGTTAAGTCATTGTGGCAATTTCAGGTCTTGCAACGTCTAAATGTTTAGTCTAAACCTGACAAAGGGATCGGAAGACTTGGCTAAATCGCCGGCTGGCCGCTTGCGCACAAGTCGGCATAAAGCTTCTGACGAGCCCGATCCAAGGGGCTGACAGACCGCAGAATCGGGCCGCTGAAGCCATGACGCCCCAACCGATGAGAGGTTCATTTGAGCAAAATGAAGGGGAAGAAGGCAATAGACAAAGTATTTTGCAGTATATTTGCGCAGTCTAACATATGGTGACGCCTTGTCGTGCTTCATAGACTCGTTCCGCCGGTTCGCGCCTTTTGCGCGAAATGTGACTGGAAACAGGCGTCGCCGCAGTACTTCATCAACGCAATCCGTCGTTTCTTCAAATCTATGGCTTTTAAACATGTCAAACTCCGCAAGGGTTTGAACCTCAGGCTTAAAGGTGAGCCTTCATCTAGGCTGGAACTGCATGACACGCCTCAGGCAGGGACCGTCTACGGCATCCGTCCACATGATTTTACCGGCATGGTCCCCCGCTTGCGTGTCCACGAGGGTGACACGGTCCTGGCCGGCGCGCCCCTGTTCGTCGACAAAGAGACGGAGCAAGTGGCCGTCGTCTCTCCGGTCAGCGGTAAGGTCGTCGCCATAGTGCGCGGAGAGCGTCGCAAGATCCTCTACGTCAAGGTCGAGTCCGACGGTGCCCAGCAGTTTGTCCGCCACGATTCCGCCGCCACTTCTTCCGCCGAGGGGCTTATCGCCTTGATGGCTGGCAGCGGCCTGATGGCCTTTGTCCGCCAGCGTCCCTACGATGTCATCGCCTCGCCGCTCAACCGCCCGAAGGCCATCTTCGTGAGCGCGTTTAGCAAGATGCCCCTTGCGGCCTCTTTCGAGATCGCGGTGGCAGGGCAGGAGCATGATTTCAAGTCCGGCCTCGCCGCGCTGCGTAAGATCGCCCCCGTCTATTTAGGCATCAGTCCCGAGCAGGTCGGCAATCCTTTCGTACCGACCGACGAGGTGGCGGAGGTGACCGTCTTCGACGGCCCCAATCCGGCCGGCAATGTCGGCGTGCAGATCAACCACACCGACCCGATTAACAAGGGTGAAATCGCGTGGACGCTTGACCCCGAGATGGTCATCGCCCTAGGCCGTCTGCTCCGTACGGGCATCTTCGACCAGCAACGCTGCATTGCGCTGGCGGGATCTATGGTAAAGGATCCTCATCACGTGAAAGTGTTGGTGGGTAGTCCGATCGAATCGTTGGTTCACGGAGAACTTGAGGTCACCGAGGCTCACCGCCGACTGATCAACGGCAACCCCCTTGTCGGAGAGCCGACCGCAGCGGACGACTTCCTCGGCGCTTTTTCGCATGAACTTTGCGTGATCCCTGAGGGCGACGACGTCGTTGAGCCGTTCGGCTGGATCGCCCCCCGCCTGCGTCAGTTCTCCGTCAGTCATAGTTACTTCTCTTGGCTTCAGCCGCGCAGCCGCGCGTATGATCTCGACTGCCGCATCAAGGGCGGCGAGCGCCGCATGATCATGAGCGGCGAATATGAGCGGGTCTTCCCCATGGACCTCTTCCCCTCTTACCTGGTCAAGGCCATCATCACCGAAGACATTGACAAACAAGAGGTACTGGGCATCTATGAGGTGGCGCCCGAAGACTTCGCCTGCGCCGAGTTCGTTGACTCGAGCAAGCTGCCGCTTCAGCACATCGTTCGCGAGGGTTTGGACAAGCTCCGCAAGGAAAACGCTTAAGCCGCGCCCAATCGCAATCACTGCTCTGATAGAGCGACACTAATTAATTGATATTCATCAGGATATTCCATTCATGATAAAGCAACTCTTTGATAAGCTCCGGCCTACGTTTGACAAGGGCGGCAGTTTGGGCGCTTTCCACTCCGTCTTCGAGGGTATGGAGAGCTTTATGCTTGTCTCTCAAGCGACTTCGCGTAGTGGCGTGAGCGTTCACGATGCCATTGACTCCAAGCGCATCATGTCTTTCGTCGTCATCGCCTTATTGCCGGCGCTGCTCTTCGGCATGTACAATGTCGGTTATCAGAACGCGCTGCTAGCCGGTTCGCTCGCGACGACGGGCTTCTGGTCCCTTTTCGCCTACGGCTTCATGGCCTTGCTCCCCAAGATCATCGTGAGCTATGTCGTGGGTTTGGGCATCGAGTTTGCGGTCGCCCAGTGGAAGGGCGAGGAGATCCAGGAGGGCTACCTGGTCACCGGTCTCTTGATACCGCTAATCGTCCCCGTCACGCTCCCCCTCTGGATGCTAGCCTTGGCCGTTGCCTTCTCGGTCATTTTCTGCAAGGAGATCTTCGGCGGCACGGGCATGAACATTTTCAACCCCGCCCTCGTTGCCCGCGCCTTCTTGTTCTTCTCTTACCCCACGAGCATGAGCGGCGACCGCGTTTGGGTATCGGGCACTACGATCTGCGGCTTGGGCTACGACCTTCCCGACGGCGCCACGATGGCCACGCCCCTGGGTCAGGTCGCTGCGGGCCACCTTCCCGATGCGAGTGTCTGCGACATAGTCGTCGGTCTGATCCCCGGCTCGGTCGGCGAGACCTCCATGATCGCCATCGCCCTCGGTGCGCTGATTCTCCTTGTCACGGGCATCGCCTCTTGGCGCACGATGTTGAGCGTCGTCTTGGGCGGCGCCATGACGGCTTGGCTGTTCAACGCCGTCGGACCTGCCGACAATGCCGGCGCCGCCATGCCTTTCTGGGAACATCTGGTAACGGGCGGTTTCGCCTTCGGTGCGGTCTTCATGGCCACCGATCCCGTCACGAGTGCCCGCACCCGCACGGGCCAGTGGTGGTATGGTCTCTTGATCGGCATCCTAGCGGTGCTCGTCAGGGTGCTCAACCCCGGTTATCCCGAGGGAATGATGCTTGCCATCCTCTTCATGAATATGTTCGCCTCCTTGATAGACTACATCGTGGTTGAGCGCAACGTCAGCCGTCGACAGGCCCGTGCCCGCCGTGCAGCGGAATCTGCAGCAACTCAATCCTCAAGCAAATAAAGCACGATGAACACCAGCAAAAACACCTATACAATTATCTATGCGGCCGTCATGGTCGTCATCGTCGCCTTCCTGCTAGCGTTTGTTTCTTCAGCGCTCAAAGAGAAGCAAGATAAGAACGTAGCCCTCGACAAGAAAAGCCAGATCCTGGCCTCGCTCAATATCCGCAACCTCAAGGACGACCAAGCGATCGAGTCGCGCTACGCCGAAGTGGTCGTGGCCGACCCCGTCGTCAAGGCCGACGGCACGGTCTTAAAGGCCGGTGACGGCAAAGACCGCGACGGCTTCGCCGTCGACAACAAGGGCATCTCCCCCGACTGCCTCCCCCTTTATGTCTGCAAGGTCGGCGGCGAGACGAAATATGTCATACCGATGACCGGGCGCGGTCTCTGGGGCGCGCTGTGGGGCTATGTCGCCGTCAATGCCGATCTCAAAACGGTCTACGGCGCTTACTTCTCCCACGAGAGCGAAACGGCCGGCCTCGGCGCACTGATCGCCAGCGAGCCCTTCCAAGACCAGTTTAAGGGCAAGCAACTCTTCCTTCCCCAAGATACGGCGCAAGTGGCGCTCACCGTCGTCAAACACGGCACCGTCACGCCCGACAAGGCCTCCGTCGAGGTCGACGGAGTGACCGGATCTACGCTCACCTCTCAGGGTGTGGCCAACATGGTGCAGGGAGGCCTGCAGCTCTATATGGGCTACTTCCGCCATCGCGCCGCAAAGTAGGCCGGCAACGCCCCTTGCTTACGAAGCGTCCCCCCCCTTAACAACGACTTTCACATCATCCTTATCAAGACATCATAAGCTATGAGTCTTTTTTCCAAAGCCAACCGCGCAGCCTTCACGGCTCCGCTCAATCTTGACAACCCGGTGGCGGTGCAGGTATTGGGCATCTGTTCCGCCCTGGCCGTCACCTCGCAGCTCGAGCCGGCGATCGTCATGGGCCTGTCGGTTACGGTCATCACAGCCTTCGCCAACGTCATCATTTCGCTCATCCGCAAGACCATCCCCAACCGCATCCGCATCATCGTGCAACTGGTCGTCGTCGCCACGCTGGTTACGCTGGTGTCCCAAGTGCTCAAAGCCTACGCCTACGACGTGAGCGTGCAGCTGTCGGTCTATGTCGGTCTGATCATTACCAACTGCATCCTGATGGGCCGTCTCGAAGCCTATGCCATGATGAACGGCCCCTGGTCATCCTTCCTTGACGGTCTGGGCAACGGCCTAGGCTATGCTTGGGTGCTGGTGGCCGTAGGCTTCGTGCGCGAGCTCTTAGGCAACGGCACCGTCCTGGGCCTGCGCGTCATCCCTGAGTCAATCTACGCCACGAGCGGCGGTTTCTACGTTAACAACGGCATGATGACCATGCCCGCCATGGCGCTCATCCTGGTGGGCTGCTTGATCTGGGTACACCGCGCCGTCAATAAGGAAGTAAACTAACCCTTCACCCCCCGATTTGGATTCATGGAACATTTACTGAGTTTGTTTGTCCGCTCGATATTCGTGGACAACATGATCTTCGCCTTCTTCCTGGGCATGTGCTCTTACCTGGCCGTTTCTAAAAACGTGAAGACGGCGCTCGGCCTGGGTGTTGCGGTCACCTTCGTGTTGCTGATCACCGTTCCGGTCGACTATCTGCTTCAGACGAAGCTTTTAGGGCCCGATTGTCTGGTCAAAGGGGTCGACCTGTCATTCCTCTCCTTTATCCTCTTCATCGCCGTGATCGCCGGTATCACGCAGCTTGTCGAGATGGTCGTAGAGCGTTTCTCCCCCTCTCTCTACGCCGCGTTGGGCATCTTTCTTCCCCTCATCGCCGTCAATTGCGCGATCATGGGCGCCAGCCTCTTTATGCAGCAGCGCATCGGCATGGAGCCCGGCAGCACGCAGTACATCGGCAACGTCTGGGACGCGCTGGCCTACGCCCTCGGCTCCGGCATCGGCTGGTTGCTCGCCATCGTGGCCCTGGCCGCCATCCGCGAGAAGATGGCCTATACCGATGTCCCCAAACCGCTGCGCGGCCTGGGCATCACCTTCATCACCGTCGGCTTGATGGCCATGGCCTTCATGTGTTTCTCCGGGTTGAAAATCTAAAGTACGAACCTTCCAAAAATTATCATAGTGGATACAACACTCATTCTAGCCAGTATCGGCGTCTTCCTGGCAATCATCCTCCTGCTGGTAGCTGTATTGCTGGTTGCAAAGCGTTATCTCACGCCCTCCGGTAAGGTCAACATCACGATCAACGACAAGGAGACCCTCGGCGTCGACCAGGGAGGCAACCTGTTGCTGACGCTCTCCGAAAACGGTATATACCTCCCCTCGGCTTGCGGCGGCAAGGGTAGCTGCGGGCAGTGTAAGTGCCAAGTGCTTGAAGGCGGCGGCGAGATCCTCGATTCGGAGAAGGGGCATTTCACCCGCAAGCAGGTCAAGGAACATTGGCGCCTGGGCTGCCAGTGCAAGGTCAAGGGCGACCTCAAGATCAAGGTGCCCGACAGCGTGCTCGGCGTAAAGGAGTATGAGTGTACGGTCATCTCCAATCGCAATGTGGCCACCTTCATCAAGGAGTTTAAGGTGCAGCTGCCAGCCGGCGCCCACATGGACTTCATCCCCGGATCTTACGCGCAGATCAAGATTCCCGCCTTCACGATGGACTACGACAAGGACATCGACAAGTCCCTCATCGGCGATGAGTATCTCCCCGCCTGGGAGAAGTTTGGCCTCTTCCCTCTCAAGTGTGTCAACACCGAGCCTACGGTCCGCGCCTATTCGATGGCCAACTATCCCGCCGAGGGCGATGTCTTCATGCTCACCGTGCGCATCGCGACGCCTCCCTTCAAGGCCGACCGCAGCGGCTTTATGGATGTCAACCCCGGTATCGCCTCGTCATACATCTTTACCCTCAAGCCCGGCGACAAGGTGATCATGAGCGGCCCTTATGGCGACTTCCATCCCCACTTCGACTCTAAGAAGGAGATGATCTGGGTCGGTGGTGGCGCCGGCATGGCTCCCCTCCGCGCACAGATCATGCACATGACGCGCTCCCTCAATTGCCACGACCGCGAGATGCACTACTTCTATGGCGCCCGCGCGCTCAATGAGGTGTTCTACCTCGATGACTTCTTGCAGCTTGAGAAGGACTTCCCCAACTTCCACTTCCACCTGGCGCTCGACCGTCCCGATCCCGCTGCCGACGCCAAGGGCGTGAAGTATACCGCCGGCTTCGTGCACCAGGTGATGTACAATACCTATCTCAAAGACCACGAGGCCCCCGAAGACATCGAATATTACATGTGCGGCCCCGGCCCCATGTCTAAGGCCGTCGTGGCCATGCTCGACAGCCTCGGCGTCGATGAGGAGAGCATCATGTACGACAACTTCGGAGGCTAATTCCGCAGCCTTCGACAACCCCCGAGAGGGTGCTCAGACCGCTCATTCAGCGTCGGGCACCCTCTCTTTTGCATCAAATCAGGCGGCGCATTGGGCTTAAGCGAAAAGAAAGTGCTATTTTTGTCGCCGCTTAACACCCGAACAATCATACCACTACATAGAAATCAGCAATGGACATAAAGTTTGAGAAGACCGGCAACGTCAGTGCCAAGATCACGCTCGCCTTTGAGCCGGGCGACTATCAGCCTAAGGTAGAAAAGACTTTGAAGGACCTTAGCAAGCGCGCTCAAATGCCCGGCTTCCGCCCCGGTAAGGTGCCCATGGGCATCATCCGCAAGATGCATGGCACGCAGGCCAAGGCTGAAGCGATCAACAGCCTTTTGCAGGACAATCTCTTTGACTATATCAAGCAGCACAACATCGATATGCTCGGCGAGCCCCTGGCCGACGAGACGCAGGAGCCCCAAGATATAGAGAAGCAGGATAACTTCACCTTCGTCTTCGACATCGCCCTCGCACCCGAGTTCGACATCACCCTCGGCAGCGACGACACGATCGACTACTACGACATCCAGGTAAGCGACGAGATGGTAACGCGCCAGCTCGACGCCCTGCAGCAGCAGGCCGGTCACCCCGAAGAGGTCGAGAGCTATGAGGAGAAGGACATCCTCCGCGGCGAACTCGTAGAGCTCGGCGAAGACGGCCAGCCCAAGGCCGACGGCATCTCCGTAGAGATGGCCTCTGTCATGCCTGCCTACTTCACCAACGACGATCAGAAGAAGCTCTTCGAGGGCGCCAAGAAGGGACAGACGATCACCCTTAACCCCAACAAGGCCTACGAGGCCAACGAGGCCGAGCTCTCGACTCTCCTCAAGATCAAGAAAGAGGAAGTTTCGGCCCACGCCGGCGACTTCTCCTTCAAGATCGACACGATCAGCCGCTTCGTCCCCGCAGAGCTCAACCAAGAGTTCTTTGACAAGGTCTTCGGCAAGGACGCCGACATCAAAGACGAAGCCGCCGCACGCACCAAGATCGCTGAGCAGATCAAGGACGTACAGGTGCACGACAGCGACTATAAGTTCCTCCTCGACGTGCGCGCCTATGCCGAGCAAAAGGTCGGCCAGCTCGAGTTCCCCGAGGAGCTCCTCAAGCGCGTCCTCAAGGCCAACAACAAGGACAAGGACGAGAAGTTCTTCGAGGAAAACTTCCCCAAGAGCATTGCCGAACTCAAGTGGCAGCTCATCAAGGACAAGCTCGTCAAGGCCAACAATATCAAGATCGACGACAAGGACGTAAAGCAGGCTGCCATCAATGCCGCCCGCTATCAGTTTGCCCAGTACGGCATGAACAATATCCCCGACGAATATCTTGAGAACTATGCCCAGTCCATGCTCAAAAACCGTGACCAGGTCAACGGCCTCGTCAACCGTTGCATCGACGACAAGCTGGCCGTAGCCCTCAAGGGCGCCGTCACGCTCAACCACAAGGAGATCTCTACCGAGGACTTCACCAAGATGTTTGAGGAGGCCTAAGCGCGGCCTGCTCAGACCGGTGCCCCCCCTCCCCGAGACGCGCTGAGACCCTCTCTCGGCGTGCCGGATACCCCGACAAAGGATGTGCTCATGTGATGAATCTTATCCGTGGCACATCTTTTGTTTTATCCGCTCCGTTGTAACTCCACCCATTTGCACCAGAAGAATGAACCAGTCTGATTTTATCAAGTTCGCCCGCTCCACCACCGGGCTCAACTCCATGGTGCTTGATGACGTCATCAAGAGCCAAAACCAATATCTCAACCCCTACATCCTCGAGGAGCGCCAGCTCAACGTCACGCAGATGGACGTCTTCTCGCGCCTGATGATGGACCGCATCATCTTCCTCGGCACACAGATCGACGACTATACCTCCAACACGCTCCAGGCCCAGCTCCTCTACCTAGACTCGACCGATCCGGGCAAGGACATCTCCATCTACGTCAACTCCCCCGGCGGTTCGGTCTATGCCGGTCTGGGCATCTACGACACGATGCAGTTCATCCAGAGCCCCGTCGCCACGATCTGTACGGGCATGGCCGCCTCCATGGCCGCCGTGCTGCTCGTCGCCGGCGCCGAGGGCAAGCGTGCAGCCCTGCCCCACAGCCGCGTCATGATCCACCAGCCCATGGGCGGCGCACAGGGACAGGCCTCTGACATCGAGATCACCGCGCGCGAGATACAGAAGCTCAAGAAAGAGCTCTACACCATCATCGCCGAACACTCCCACACCGACTACGACAAGGTCTGGGCCGACTCTGACCGCGACTACTGGATGACGGCCGAGGAAGCCCGCGAATACGGCATGATCGACAAGGTCTTCACACCTCATAAGAAGGAGGAAAAGAAGTAAAGCGACATATGGTAGCGAAGAAAAACAAGTGCTCCTTCTGCGGTCGTTCGGAAGACGAAGTGCCCATGCTCCTGCGCGGCGTGTCGGGCTATATCTGCTCCGACTGCGTAGAGAACGCCCACGAGATGCTTGCGGCATATATGGGCAAGCAGACCGACGCCAAGCCCGGTACTGAGGGCGCCGGCCCCACGGTCGACCTCAAAGAGGTGCCCAAACCCAAGGAGATCAAGGCCTACCTCGACCAGTACATCATCGGCCAAGACGCCGCCAAGCGCTATCTCTGCGTAGCCGTCTACAACCACTACAAGCGACTTGCACAGCTCAGCGCCGGCAAGGCCGACGACAAGGACGTCGAGATCGAGAAGTCTAACATCATCATGGTCGGCTCGACCGGCACGGGCAAGACGCTCCTCGCACGCACGATCGCCCGACTGCTCGACGTGCCCTTCACCATCGTCGACGCAACGGTCTTCACCGAGGCCGGCTATGTGGGCGAAGACGTCGAGAGCATCCTTTCGCGCCTCCTCCAGGTGGCCGACTTCGACGTGGCCCGCGCCGAGCGAGGCATCGTCTTCATCGACGAGATCGACAAGATCGCCCGCAAGGCCGACAATCCCTCCATCACGCGCGACGTGAGCGGAGAGGGCGTGCAGCAGGGCTTGCTCAAGCTCCTCGAGGGGTCCATCGTCAACGTTCCCCCCAAGGGTGGCCGCAAGCATCCCGACCAAGACTACGTACACGTCAACACGCGCAACATCCTCTTCATCTGCGGCGGAGCCTTCGACGGCATCGAGAAGAAGATCGCCCAGCGTCTCAACGCCCACACCGTCGGCTACAACTCCGTGCAAAACGCGCGCAAGATCGACCCGAAGAACCTCATGCAGTATATCGAGCCCCAAGACCTCAAGTCCTTCGGACTCATACCCGAGATCATCGGCCGTCTCCCCGTCTTGACCTATCTCAATCCCCTCGACCGCGAAGCCCTGGCCAAGATCCTCGTCGAGCCCAAAAACTCCATCATCAAGCAGTATGTCAAACTCTTCGAGATGGACGGCGTAAAGCTCACCTTCACCCCCGAAGCGCTCAACTACATCGTCGACAAGGCCGTAGCGTTCAAGCTCGGAGCGCGCGGCCTGCGCTCCATCGTCGAGACCATCATGATGGACGCCATGTTTGAGATACCCTCGACGGCCAAGAAGTCCTTTAAGGTGACGGCCGAATATGCCCAGGCCCAGATGGAGCGCCGCGAAAGCCTCCGCGCCTAGCCTCTCGCCGTCACGTTCATCCTCCCATCCCTTCACTCTCTCATCCTATCCTTCATGACAATCGACCTCACTTCCCTCATGGATCGTTTGGGCTATGACGCCCTGACACCCATGCAGCAGGCCATGCAAACGGCCGGTGCCCAGCGCGGCGGAGTCGTGCTCCTATCACCCACGGGTACTGGCAAAACGTTTGCTTACCTCCTGCCGTTGGTGGAGCGCATCGATGCCGCCGCCGACACCCTCCAGGTGGTGGTCATCGTGCCCACGCGCGAACTGGCCGCACAGAGTGAGGATGTGCTTCGCCGCATGAAGGTGGGCGTGCGCGCGCTCTCGCTCTATGGGGGCCGCCCCGCCATGAAGGAGCATGCGCTGATCAAGGAGCAGCGACCTCAGCTGGTCTTCGCCACCCCAGGCCGGCTCTGCGATCATCTGCGCAAGGGCAACCTCTCGCCTGAGGGCGTGGAGCTCGCCGTCGTGGATGAGTTTGACAAATGCCTCGAGCTCGGTTTCCAAGACGAGATGGAAGAAGCCCTGCGCGCCTTTGCCCATCTCGACAGCCTCTGGCTCACTTCTGCCACCGATGCCGAGCGCATACCCGCCTTCGTGCGTTTTGCCCTCGGAGGTGACCGTGGCTATCGTCGTCTCGACTTCCTCGCCCCCTCCCCGCGTGCCGTGGCCGATCGCCTTGCGGTCAATGTCGTCACCTCCCCGGTGAAGGACAAGCTCGCTACGCTGGGCCATCTCCTCACACAGTTGGCCGGCGCCCCCGCCATTGTCTTCGTCTCTCACCGTGAGAGTGTGGACCGCATCGCGGCCTTCCTGCGCAGTGAGCGCTTTGCCGTGGTGGCTTACCATGGAGGCATGGAGCAGGTCGACCGCGAGCGCGCCCTCTACAAGTTTCGCGGCGGGGCGGCCAACGTGCTCGTCAGCACCGACCTCGCGGCGCGCGGCATCGACATACCCGAGGTGCGGGCCGTGATCCACTACCACCTGCCCCTCAAAGCCGAAGAGTATGTGCACCGCAATGGGCGCACGGCGCGATGGGAGGCCGAGGGCTCCGTATGGCTCATCCTAGGCCCCGAGGAGCAGCTTCCCGCCTATGTCGCAGCGGGCTACGAGCGCGTGTTGTTTGACGAGTCAGCGCCCTTACGCCCAGTCAAGCCCTCCTATGAGATGCTCTACATAGGCCGCGGCAAGCGCGACAAGCTCAGCCGTGGCGATGTCCTAGGGTTCATGTGTAAGAAGGGCGGCCTCACATCCGCCGAGATCGGACGCATTGACATTGAGGCCAAGAGCGCATATGCCGCCATCTCACGCGCTGCCGTCAAGGCCCTGCTGGCTCGCGTGAAGGGAGAGAAGATTAAGGGCATGAAGACAATCATTGAAATATCCCGACGATGAACAAGCCTATACTTACTGATGCCGCCCTGCGCCAAGCAGCCTCTCAGGGCTCATGGGCATTCCTCTGTGCGGTCGCAGCACCCATTGTCGAGGCCATTGACCAAGCAGCCGACAGCGCCGACGTGCTCAAGGACTTTTCGGCCGACCAGATCACCCTCTGGGGCTACATGACCCTCCACGACGAAGTGATGGACGGCGGCTTCGTACAGCTCATTCACAACGGCTACGGCCCCTTCTTCTTCCAAAACCCCTTTGCCAAGGCCGTCAACCTCTGGGGGCTCAAGGCGCTGCGCAACCTCATCTACGACGCCCGCCGGCTCTATGAGCAATACGGCGCCGAGATCGCCCGCGACTGCAGCGACGAGGAGTTTATGGCCCTCTTCGAGCAGTATCCTCAGTTCGACGACCTCGACGACGCCTTTGTCGAAGACGAGGAGGCCTTCACCGACGCCGTAGCGCACTATGTCGATGCCCATCTCGACGACTTCGTGACCATCACCAACGACTGACGCTATTCACCCTATGGCTAAGAAACTCCCAACCTCACGCATCAACATCAAAAACAAGCGGGCCGAACACGACTACCTCGTCATCGACCGCTTCACGGCCGGCATGGTCCTTACCGGCACGGAGATCAAGAGCATCCGCCTGGGCAAGGCCAGTCTCATCGACACCTTTTGCTACATACACAATGGCGAGATGTGGATGAAAAACAGCTACATCGCGCCCTACGACTTCGGTTCTTACAACAACCACGCCGCCCGCCGCGACCGCAAGCTCCTGCTCAACCGCAAGGAGATCCGTTCGCTCCAAGACGACACCCGCGCGCCGGGCTTCGCCATCATCCCCTTGCGCATCTTCCTCACCGACAAGGGTCTTGCCAAGGTGACCATCGCCCTGTGCCGGGGTAAGAAGGAGTATGACAAGCGCGCCACCCTCCGCGAGAAGCAAGACCGCCGCGAGATCGACCGCGCCGTAAAGGCCCATGTGCGCTAGCCTGCGCCGCTGACCGAACGGTCCGCCCCCGCCCCGTGCGGGCGGTAGTCATCTCGAGAGCTGTCAAGCAAACATACCGCCGCCTCGTGTGACAAGAGATTGTCATCGGGGCGGCGGGCGCGTTTTCAGGTATTAGATTTAAGGTCAAGGTAGATAAAAATCGGCTGTCGTCTCCGCAGCGGCCGCGGGCCCGGCGTCGCCCCGTCCTGAGGGGGTGGGGGAGCCGATGGCCCGTGCCAGCGGGTGGGCGCTAAGCCTGTTCCCCGGTGTCAGCCCCCTGCGACTGCTTGGGGAGCTTGTAGGGGCCGAACTCCACGTTTTTGCGATGGAGCGCGCGTCGCAGGTTGGCTCCCGCCGTAAAACGGCAGCGCACGCCGACGATGTTGTCGGCATTAACTTCATCAGACTTGGCTACGCCCGAGTCTCTCTCGCAGTAGACCGTCGGGCGGAATGAGCCCAGGTCACCGAGGCGCACGGAGAGGCCGTTTTTCATAGCGCCGACGATGTAGTGTTCGAGGGCGTTGATCACGGCCTTGATGTCGGGCATCGATACCGTGCACTCGCGCGATATCTGGTCTGCCACGGCATCGAGGGTCACCGGTGTCACGGGCGCCACGGAGGGGTAGTAGGTGAACTCGCCGGTGGCGATGTTCTTCTTCTTTCGTGCAATGTAACGAATCATAGTAGCATAGATTTTAAGAATAACTTAAGGTTGGGAGAGACTTTGGCTCAGGGATTCCGAGCTTAGGCGCGGTGCCGCTGCTCGTGGTTTGTGTGTGTCAGTCATGGTATTTCCGTCCCTGTCTGTGAGCCCCGTCCGCTCTCCTCGTTCGGGCGGGTCAGCATCGCCTCCGCGACCTCCCGCGGTGAGGTCTGGAGAGAGCTAAATCTCACAATGCAAAGATACGACATTCCAAAGGTTTTACCAAGCCCAATTCGAGAATTTATTGAAGTTATTTTTCCCCCTTAATTTCGTTGGTTACGCCGTAACGTGCTTCGACAGCGTCGAAGATGTTTTCACCGATATTCTCTTTTTCCAAGAATTGCGTGTGCGAGCCGTCGTAGACCACCCATACGCCGCCTGTTTCGCCCTGGCGGGCTTTGCCTATGATCAGTTGGCGGGCTTTTTCATGGCTATAGTCGGGGGGCAGGGATCTATCGTTGGCTGCGGGGAGGTGGATCAGGATGATATTGTCGGCAGTATGTTCGATGGCGCCCGATCCGCGCAAGTCGGAGTTTTTGGGGCGGCCGCCTCGCTCCTCTACTTTACGGTTGAGCTGAGCCAGCGCGACGACTGGTATACGGAGCTCTACGGCGATGCGTTTACATCCCTCGACCGCGCGTCTGATTGCGCTTTCCTCTGTTTCGCCCCGTTGCATGGCGGTGTCGATGAGTTGCAGGTAGTCTATGAAGACGGCGCTGATATTGTGTTGGAGCTGGGCCCTCCGCACCGTGGTGCGTACTTGCTCGATGGTCATACTGCGATTTTCCGTGACGATGATATGATATTTTTCTGTTTGTGCCGCTTCGTAAGCCCCTTCGACACGGTCGTCCTCATATTGGCCGTACACTTCGGGCTTTGGGCTGAGCAGCGCTTTGAGGGGCACCCCGCTTTCGATAGACAGCGCGCGGTCGGCGAGCTGCTTACAGCTCATCTCTAACGATAATAAGAGCACGTTGCCTCCCTCGACCATGCGGAGTGCCATGGATCCCGCGAGTGCCGACTTGCCCACGCCGGTACGGGCGGCGATGACGGTCAGCTCGCCTGGGTGCAGTCCGCCGTTGAGGTGGTCGTCGAGGGAGGAGAAACCCGTTGAGACGACGGAGGGGTCGATGCCACCGTTTTTGCGGGCGTCCTCGATATGCTTGATCGATTCCTTGTACCCGTCGACGCGGAGGCTGTAGAAGCGTGTGTGAGGTGATAGCTGGTCGATGGCGATGAGCTGCTCGCCGATGTAGTCTTGTACCTCATCGCTGGATATGCTGGGGTCTTGCACCATGCGACAGACGTTCTGCGTCATCTCGTAGTGTTTGCGCTGCTTGGCCAGTTCGATCAGCCTGTCCAGATAGGCCTGCGCGTTTTTGGCCCCGGTTTGTCCGCTACTATCCGTCAGTATCTTGAGGAGTAGCGTTGGCGCGTCGGCAAATCCTTGTTTACTCAACTCGTCGGACATGAGCGCAAGATCGGGCGTTATCCCCTCATTGTAGAGTTTGACGGCCGCGCGGTAGATTTGCTGATGCTCGCGGCTGGTAAAGATTGCTTCGCCGCTTCCGTTTTCATCGATCTGGCTGATGACGTCGCCCATGTTGCCGTTGACTATCGCCGCGAGCAGTTCAAGCTCAAGGCTTTGACTGTAGAGATTGGGCGGACAGGGATGCTTGGTCGCATCGTCAGCTTTGTGTGTAGTTGTTTTTGTCATAGTTTTATCATTTATTTATTGGTTAATAAGGGCGCCATAGCGCTTTACGGGCTCTCTCTCAGGCGATCTAGTCCGTTTCTTCCTCCTCCTAGTCGATGATGGGGATGCCGCGGGTATCGATCACGTAGGTCATCCGTTTGCATCGCCGTGCGATGTCTTCTCCGTAGCGGGGCTCTTTATGAGCGGGTCGGGGCTGGTCGTCGCCGAAGATTTCGACGGGGAGGAGGTGGGTCGCGAAGATGGTCAGCTGGCGTTTGTCATAGCGGTGATTGAGAAGCTCGGCGATCGGATAGATGGGTTTGCCGAAATACTTGCACTCGAGATCTTCTTTGCCGAAATCGTCGATCAGCAGGCAATCGGCGTTGCAAAGTTCCAGCCAAGGCTCACGATCTTTTTCCTCGGCTTCGATGCGTATCTGCAGAATTTCACTGGCCGATTTGTAGATGACGAAGGGCGTGTCTATATCGCTGCCTTTCAGCCGTCCCCTTTCTCTCAACCCTCTGAGGAGCTGCGCTAGCGTGCAGAGCATCGTCGTTTTTCCGTTGCCGACGCCTCCGCTGAAGCAGAGCCAGGGTTTGAAGCCTTCGTCCTCGACTTTTATGACGTCACTGGTGAGATAGCTGGCTGTCTGGGTGACGACTTCTTTTATGTTTCCATAAAATCTGATTCCGCGATAGTCATTGCGGGCGACATTGCATTGATAAAATCCCCAGATCAGATCTACCGTTGCCTCGAGGCAATAAGGCCACTTGTAGGGGCCAATGATGTTGGCAGCTCCCGAGAGGCTGAAGTCATTGTTAGGGCACGCTGCGCCGTTGGCGTCATCGAGGGCGTGGGGCGACGTTTCCGTCTGAGTTTGAGGTGAGGCGGGGATCTCCGCCGAGCGTAATTTCTTCTCTATCATTAGCGTGTATGTGTTTGGATTTTAGCTAAAAGCGGATCTTTTATGAATGGTAAATCGACTAATTCAGGCTTCGCCTTCGCCGGCTCATGGTTTTGCCCTTCGTTTGCAGGCAAAGACTTCGCCTTGTCTTCGGTCACCGGTCCTGCAATCGATTGGCCCTCGCGGGCCGCCTTGGGGTCTTGTTTCGTCATCGTCGAGGTGTACGGGCTTCGGTGCTTGGCGGTGTAGTCGGCGTGTGAGGGGGAGGCTTGGGCCGCTTGTTTGCGGGCCTGGGCGCGTCCTTTCTCGTCCGCTCCGTCGTATGCCTCGGCAAGGAGGCGGTTTTGCTCCTTGTAGTAGCTTTCCCCTTTCCGCCGCCGGGCGGCCCCCCTCAACGCGGCGCGATAGATGCATGCGACGTATGTGCGCCAGGACGTGGTGACGGGCTGCCCGTCTTGGGTATACCACTGGCCGTCCTTGCCGGCTCTGCCCGTGATGGTGGTCCAGAGCGCGTCGGGGTCTAGGATGTCCGGCAGCCACTCGCCTCTGTCGATCTGCTGGTTGATGTAGGCGTCAAACTCCTGTCGCGTGGGGGCCTTGAAGTGTCTTGACTTCGGGGCGCGAGCCCCCTCAAATCCGAAATCGGGGACTTCTCCCTTCTGATTATTTGTGGATTTGTTTATATGTATATATGGGGCATCGGTCTCGAAAGCGGCGGGTCTTGAGCGGCCGAGCGTTCCCAAGCCATATTTTATTCCATTGATATACAGGTAATTGCATTCATTCTTCCCGATCGCGGCCTTAGCCCGTTCCTTGACGTTAGGTGTCAAGGTATCCGTCCGTTCCTTG
>DAVZJV010000003.1:0-142782 GCA_052272595.1 Alloprevotella sp. | reverse complement strand
ACGTTAGGTGTCAAGGTATCCGCCCGTTCCTTGACGTTAGGTGTCAAGGTATCCGCCCGTTCCTTGACGTTAGGTGTCAAGGTATCCGTGCCTAGGTCGGTGGCGCGTTCGTCGTCTGCCGTAGGCTGTGCTGAGGTGGAGCCGGGCATTCCGCAGGGCGCATAGACATGCAGACGTAAGCCCCCGAATTTGTTAAAACCTGCCCGACTGACCAGTCCCGATTCTACCATCTTACCGAGTGCGCGCGATACACAACGAAGCCCCGCAGTGTTTGCCTCATACTTCCACAAGGCGCAGAGCTCATCGCGTTTCATCGTAACTTCATAGTAAGGTTGTGGCTCGCGGTCCGCGGAGAATATGAGCGGGCTGCGTATTGACTCCAGCAGACGGAGATAATTTGTCGTCGGAAAATTCCTTTCCATCTGAGGCGGAACGTGCATTTCGATGAAACGTAAAATGTCTTGTAGAGTGTGGTTCATAATATATGATTTTGGTTTCTACCTCTGTCTCTATCGCAAAGTTAAGTATTAATCCCCGACCGCCAAGCCATCGATGCGAGTTTTCTCCGCCCTCGAATAGCGCTATTGGGGGGAAATTTGCCCCAAATCGGCCCGTTGGCGACGGGTGCTTAACATTTGTAAATACACGTGGCGGTGTTTTTCGTTGATTATAGCCCCATCTTATGGGGGGCAAAACCCGCATAATGGTCTTAAAATCGCCGTAGCGTTTATTTCTACCTCCCTTGCCTCCCTCGTAGCGCTAGGTGGGGAAATGGCTAATGTTATTTATTTCTAAATCATATCCCGAACCTCTGTGACGGCGGATCCGGGCGTGTGATCGGCGGGGTGAGGGTGTGGCGGTAGATGGCCTAAGTGGCTGACCAAGTCGGCGGATCGGCGCGACGAGAGGGCGACTTGGCGCGACGATCCGCCGTCTCGTCAGCGAGGGAGGGGCTTGGCGAGGGGTAGGAAAGACCGCAGCGGGGGTGGTGCTTTTCCACTGCTATTGTCAGCTTCGGTTATATACGAAGCAATTTCTATCATTTGCGAAAAGTAGGGCCGGCCGCCCTACCGATTTGGGTCACTCGTACCCTATCGACCGGCTGTGTCTCTTAGGCGAGACGGCTGTCGATCGTCGGGCGCTCTACAAACGGATCGCTATAATTTATCTCTTTCTTGAAAGAAAATACCTATTCACGCTATAACTCAATGCCAAACGTATGCTTCTTGAATTTTTACCTCTATTTTCTCGCTATTTTACTTCTCCGTTTCCCGCTTTTGCTTATGGGCGCCGTGCGTTTCAGTTCAACGCGAAGCGCCTCTCACGCCCTCCCTCCGCCCCCCCCCCACACGCGAAGGTGATCAGAGGCCTCGGTCATGCGCTAGACCGATACCGCTACCGGTAGTCAGAACACTATCTATGAATAGACAAAACACTATTATTTGTAACAACGGGCCATCTCGCGCCCCCGCTATGTAACCCTGTAAAAATCCTTTGCGGCGATGAATGGGCCGTGTCCCCCTGCGCGCCCCAGACGCTCTAGGCCGTCGGGCAATCGGCCGCATTCTCCTCATATAATCCCCGAGCGCGTGCGTGCGTGTGTGTGGCCGTTGCGTAGCGGCTTCTGGGGGGAGCGGGCGTGGACGTTGCGGGGCGGTTTCGAGCCCCCGTGCCGACGCAAGAAGGGCCGGCACGGGGGAGTGTGCCGGCCCTTCCAGCGTCGGTGAGCCTGTGGGTCGCTCTGCGGTGTTTGCCGGCCGTCGGCGGGGTGGGGTTCAGCTCTCTTTGAGGTACCCCCTGCGGTAGGCGGTGAGGAGCTTTTCGAGGTCGGCGATCTGTTCGCGCAGTTCGACACCCTTGTCCGTGTCGCCGACCATGGCGCGGTGTCCCATCATCTCTACGATCTGCGTGGTGCTCTTGATGTCGGTGCCGTTGAGTATTGCCTCTTCGGTCGAGGTGAAGGGCGCGTGCTGCACGAGCTGGAATCCTCTGGAGTGGTAGACGAGCGTGTAGCCCGCGATGCCAGTGGTGTCGTGGTAAGCTTTGGCAAATCCGCCGTCGATGACCATGAGTTTGCCCCCCGCCTTGATGGGGCTTTCGCCGCCCGCCACGCGCACGGGCACATGTCCGTTGATGATGTGCCGGTGTTGTCCCCTGACGCCGAATGCGTCGATGATGTGGTCGCAGATGGCGGCGTTGTCGCGTAGCTTATAATAATAGCCTTTTTCCTCTTTGTGGGTCTCTTTGTCGTCGATGAAGTAGCGCTCGAAGGTCGCCATCTTCGACTTGTCGAAAAGTGGCGAATCGGGTCCGCACCATAGATACCAGAAGTAGTCGGTGGCTCGTGAGCGTTCGGCGGGGTCGGCTTCGTCGTCGAATGCCGTGCGTACGATGCCCTCGATGCGGTCGAGCA
This sequence comes from Alloprevotella sp., assembly GCA_052272595.1. Classification (GTDB taxonomy): domain Bacteria; phylum Bacteroidota; class Bacteroidia; order Bacteroidales; family Bacteroidaceae; genus Alloprevotella. Next base: position 140,369 of record DAVZJV010000003.1, on the reverse strand, counting down.
GGTCGCGTCCGGCCAATGCTTTCCCCTCGACGTTGACGGGTCTGAACGTGCCGTCGGGCTGTAGGGGTATGGATGCGTGGAAGAGCAGGTTGGCGTTGTAGATGCCATACATAGCTCCGTGGCTCAGGAGAGCCTGTACGTGGGCCTGCAGTCGGTCAGAGATGAGGAATGAGTGGCGCAGCTTCTCGACGACTTCGGCCTCTTCGGGCGAGAGCCGCGAGGGATGGTCGGCCTCGAGGGTGGGGAAGGAAGCGTCGCGCAGGGGGTAGACCTTTCCCTCGAGTGTGACGGTGGCGGCCTGCGGGTCGATGTGTTCGATCACGCGCCGCTCGTCCATGCCCCACTCGGGGTGGGCTTCGTAGAGTTGGCTCTCGAGTTTGAACTGTATGACGGCGATGGCCTTGTGCATCTGTGCGATGAGTCGTTGAGCCTTCTCCGAGGGCGCCCGCGAGGGGTCTTCGACCTTGGGGAGGAAGGCCGTGCAGGGGTCGTCGGCATAGGTCTCCATGGCAAATGTCGCGAGGGGCACCATGTTGATGCCGTAGCCCTCTTCGAGCGTTTGGGTGTTGGCGTAGCGCAGGGAGAGCCGCAAGACGCTGGCGATGCAGGTCGTGTTGCCGGCGGCGGCTCCCATCCACTGTATGTCGTGGTTGCCCCACTCGATGTCCCAGTGGTGATAGTGGACGAGTGTGTCCATGATGAGGTGTGCGCCGGGGCCGCGGTCGTAGATGTCGCCCAAGATGTGTAGCTGGTCGATGGCGAGCCGCTGGATGAGTTCGCAGATGGCTACGATGAATCCCGTGGCGCGTCCCGTGCCGATGATGGTGCGTATGATGACGCCGACGTAGGCCTGCTTGTTGTGATCGTCGGTGCTCTCGTGGAGGAGTTCCTCGATGATGTAGGCAAACTCCGGCGGCAGGTTTTTGCGCACCTTGGAGCGGGTATATTTAGAGCTGACGTTGCGGCATACGGCGATGAGCTGGTTGAGGGTGGTCTGGTAATAGTCAGAGAGGTCGACCTCCTGTTGCTTGACGAGTTCGATCTTTTGCCTCGGGTAATAGATGAGTGTGCAGAGGTCTCTGATCTCTCGTTCGCGCATGGTGTTGCCGAAGATTTCGCGCACCTTTCGCTTGATGTTTCCCGATGCGTTGCGCAAGACGTGCTGGAAGGCCTCGTTTTCGCCGTGCAGGTCGGCGAGGAAGTGTTCGGTGGGCTTAGGTAGGTGGAGAATGGCTTCGAGGTTGATGATCTCGGTGGTGACCTTGGAGACGTTGGAGAAGTCTCGTGCCAGAAGCTTGAGGTAGCGGAGGTCGCGCTTGGCGGCCGCGGCGGCTATGGTGGGGTTGGGTGACATGGCAAAAGCGTTATTTTAGCTATTATTTCCGGCAAAGGTAGTGTAAGGTGAGCTGAGAGCGCTACCTTTGCAGGTAAGAAATAAACCCCTACACCATGCTTACTATCCGTCAGATCACAGAAGATAAGGAGGCCGTCATCCGCGGCTTGGAAAAGAAACACTTTGCTAACGCGCGCGAAGCGATAGACCGCGTGCTCGCGCTCGACGGCCGTCGCAAGGAGTCACAGACGGCGCTCGACCAGCTGAAGGCCCATGTCAACACGCTCTCGCGCACCATCGGCGCCCTGATGAAGGAAGGGAAGAATGCGGAGGCCGAAGCGGCGAAGGCCGAGGTGGCCAAGACCAAGGGCGAGACCGCCGGCCTCGAGACCGAGATGCACGAAGCCGAGACGGCGCTCAAGGAGCTGCTGCTGACGATCCCCAACGTGCCCTACGACATCGTGCCCGAAGGGGCCGGGGCCGAAGACAACCTCGTCGTCAAGACCGGCGGCCACGACACGGTGCTCCCCGAAAATCCGCTGCCTCACTGGGAACTGGCCAAGAAGTATGGCCTGATCGACTTTGACTTGGGCGTGAAGATCACGGGTGCGGGCTTCCCCGTATATACGGGCAAGGGCGCCCGCCTGCAGCGCGCGCTGATCAACTTCTTCCTCGACGAAGCCGTCAAGGCGGGCTATGTGGAGGTGATGCCCCCCACGGTGGTCAACGCCGCCTCGGGCTACGGCACGGGCCAGCTCCCCGACAAGGAGGGCCAGATGTATCACTGCGACCTCGACGACCTCTACCTCATCCCGACGGCCGAGGTGCCCGTGACGAATATCTATCGCGACGTGATCCTCTCCGAGGCCGAGCTGCCGATCAAGCGGTGCGCCTATACGGAGTGTTTCCGCCGAGAGGCCGGCAGCTACGGCAAAGACGTGCGCGGACTCAACCGCCTGCACGAGTTCTCTAAGATCGAGCTCGTGCGCATCGACAAGCCCGAGCACTCCGCCCAGTCTCACCAGGAGATGCTCGACCACGTCGAGGGCCTCTTACAGAAGTTGGAGCTGCCCTACCGCATCTTGCGCCTTTGCGGCGGCGACATCAGCTTCACCGCCGCGCTCTGCTATGACTTCGAGGTCTACAGCGAGGCCCAGAAGCGCTGGCTGGAGGTGAGCTCCGTGTCAAACTTCGACACCTATCAGGCCAACCGTCTGCAGTGTCGCTACCGCGACGAGCACAAGAAGATCAATCTCTGCCATACGCTCAACGGCTCGGCCCTGGCGCTCCCGCGCATCGTGGCCGCCCTGCTCGAAGACTTCCAGACCCCGGAGGGCATCCGCATTCCCAAGGCGCTGCAGCCCTACATGGGTTGTGAGATGATCAAGTAAGCGGCTCATGCGCATCCTTGCCATCGACTTCGGTAAGCGCCGCACGGGGCTGGCCGTCACCGACGCCGCGCAGCTCATCGCCGGCCCCCTGACGACGGTCGAGACGCCGGGCCTGCTTGACTTCATCGTCGACTATGCGCGGCGCGAACCGCTCGAGACGATCGTCATGGGCCTTCCCTACCGGCCCGACGGGCGACCGTCGGAAAATCAGGCCCGCGTGCGCTGCTTCGCCGGACGCCTGCGCAAGGCGCTCCCCGACGTGCCCGTAGCCTTCTACGACGAGCGCTACACCACCGTGATCGCACACCGCGCCATCATCGACAGCGGGGTCGGACGCGAGCGACGACGCAACGACAAGGGGCTGGTCGACGCCCTGAGCGCGTGTATCATCCTCGAAGACTATCTCGAAGCGAAGCGCGGCGGGCGGCTACCGCGATAACGTGTCGCCCCCTCTCCCCGCCGCTCTCCATCTGAATATATATATGCATGACTAGCCTATAATGAAACTTCCCATCTATACTTACGGCATGCCCGTCCTGCGCAAGGAGGCTGTCGACATCGCCCCCGACTATCCCGAGCTCACGCAGCTCATCGCCGACATGCACGAGACGATGGACGCCTCTGACGGCATCGGGCTCGCCGCTCCCCAGATCGGCAAGGCCATACGCCTGGTAGTGATCAACCTCGACCCGCTCAAGGAGGACTTTCCCCAATATGCGGGATTCCGCCACGCCTTTATCAACGCCCGCATCCTCGAATATGACGAGACGGAGACCGACACGTCGGAGGAGGGCTGCCTCTCGCTCCCCGGCATCCACGAACGCGTGACCCGCCCCACGCGCATCAGGGTGAGCTATCTCGACGAGCAGTTTCAGCCTCACGAGGAGTGGATCGACGGCTACCTCGCCCGCGTGATGCAGCACGAGTTTGACCACCTTGACGGCCACCTCTTTATAGACCGCATCAGCCCGCTGCGCCGCCAGATGGTTCGCGGCAAGTTGGCTGCCCTGCTCAAGGGAAAGTTTCGCTGCAACTACAAAGTGAAGTCGCCGAAGTAGCGGGCGGTGGGGCAGTGCCCCGCGCCGGTCTCGCCCGAGGCCTCTGCCCGCCCCTCCGACGGCCCCGATAGCCCCAAACCGATGACCCTCTCACGCCACACATTATCCGCCGGCCGCCGTGCGCTTAGTCGCATGGCGGCTCGCGTCGTTTCGCTCCGGGGCGCGGCGGTCGGGAGGGCGCGGCTAGTCGGCCGCATCGCGGGACTGCTCCTGCTGGCATCGGCGCCCTTTCACGCGGCGCGGGCCCAGGTCGATGCCGACAATGTGGTCTTGATGGGGCGTCAGGCGCTGGGCGTAGACGATTACCGCACGGCGATCAAATATTTTGACCAGGCGATCGAGGCCAAGCCCTTCCTCGCCTTGCCTTATTTCTATCGCGCCTATGCGAAGCTAAACCTCTCCGACTACGCCGCCGCCGAGGCCGACTGCACGCAGAGCATCGAGCGCAACCCCTTCCTCGTCGAGACCTATCGCCTCAGGGGGCTCTGCCGCCTGCAGCGCGAGGACTATAAGGGGGCGCTGACGGACTATGACCGCGTGTTGGCCGAAAAGCATGACGACACCAACGCCCGGATCAACCGCACGATTGCCCTCTTGCAACTCAAGCGCTACGACCGCGCACAGGCCGACGTCGACACGCTCTTGCACATGCAGCCCAAGATGGAGCGCGCCTGGCTCGTGAGCGCCCAGATCGACCTCGAACGCGGCGATACGCTCGGAGCCGTGCGGCGCATCGACACCCTGCTCGTGCGCCAGCCCTCATCGGGGGCCGCCTGGAGCTTTAAGGGCCGCTTTGCCCTCAAGGAGCGGCAGATGGCCCTCGCCGACTCCGCCCTGACGCGGGCTATCGCGCTGTTGCCACCCGATTATGAACTTTACCTCATGCGGGCGCAGGCCCGCCATGCGCTGGGCCGCTTTGCCCCGGCACTCTCAGACTATGACAAGACGATCGACCTCGTGCCGACCCACTTCGTAGCGCACTACAACCGCGGCCTGCTCCTCGCCTTTACGGGCGAACTCAATCGCGCGCTGCTCGATTTTGACTTTATCCTGAAGCTCGAGCCCTCCAACGTGTTGGCGCGTTATAACCGGGCCGAGCTGCGCCGCCAGACGGGCGACCTGCGGGGAGCCGCCGACGACTATTCGCGGTTGATCAGGCGCTACCCGACGTTTGTCTACGGCCTTATGAAGCGGGCCGATTGCTACCGCAAGCTCGGACTGACCCGTCAGGCGCTTGCCGACGAGAGCCGCGTGGCGCGCTATGAGCTCGACCTGGCCTTTGCAAAGCGCACCACCGCCCGCGCACGCAAGGTGGAGACCCGATCGCCCCACGAATTGGACAATTACCGACAGCCCATCACCCAACCCGTCGACAGCGCGGCACGCACCCTAACCCTCCAACGCAGGACGCTGCGAGGATTCTATTAAACTATTCTGACGGAAAAACTGTAAATCAAGGCGTATGGGGATGGGGTAGTTACTAACTACCCCATCTCTGACAGCCTAGGACGCATCACGGCAGGCTCTCTTCGCCATCGAGGGCGGATACTATGACAAATGATGCATGTGCGCCGCGAGCGAGGCGCTCGGCATGGCAAAGGTTGTGAATATCAATAACTTAGCGATAGGGTGGTTACTACCCACCCTATCTCTGATGCGCTCGGGCGGCACGTAGCATGCACTCTTTGCGAGGCGCTCGGCATGAGGGAAGAAGGTGTAAATCAATGACTGAGAAGGGGGTAGTTACTACATACCCCCTTGAAACGGCAGGGCGGCACGTAGCATGCGCTCTTTGCGAGGCGCTCGGCCTGAGGGAAGAAGGTGTAAATCAATGACTGAGAAGGGGGTAGTTACTACTTACCCCCCTTGAAACGGCAGGGCGGCGCTTGCCGCGGCTATTCGCTATAGCTCACGAGGCCGTGCCCGTGGCGCCCGTCCATCCGTATACGGAGCGGCCGGTCAAAGGTCACGAGGCGCAGGTGTTCATGCTCGTAGCGCGCCGGCAGCGATTCGAGAAACGCCTCGTCAAAGCGTCCCGCTCCCGTGTGGGGCGCGATGGTGAAGTAACCGACGCGCAGCGAGGTGAGATTTTGGAAGAAGTGGGTCCCCTGGCTCGGCTCTACGCGATAATGGTCGAGCGCACACTCGGCAATGAGGCGTGCGCCGGCGATTTGTCCCCACCTTACGGGTATGCCCAGTGCCGGATCGCTGCTTCCCCAGCGCCCCGGCCCTACGAGCACGTAGCCTTCGCCCTCGCGCTGCAACAGCTCGTTGAGCCGGCCGACCTCCTCGGCGAGCTCGGTGTTGAGCGACGGCTTATAGTGCCGCGTACGCACATAGAGCACGCTCCTCACGTCGGCGATGACGCCGTTGCCTAAGAGGTCGGAGCTCTCGAGGATGATCCGCCCTGCGCGGGCGTCGGGCCTGTCGGCGGCGGCTTCGGGGGTGCCTACGTCTTCGAGCGGGTCGACGATCGGGCGTATCTGTAAGAGATAGAGGTTAAGCTTGTCGCGGGTGAGGTTAGCCGCCAGTTCCAACTCGACCGGTCGGCCCATTTCGGCCGTACCGATCTGCAGTAGGCGCGAGATCGTCGGGGCGAAAGGATAGCGGCTGCCCTCGAGCAGGGCGTGAAAGGTGGCGATGCGGCGGCGGCTTCGCGGATCGATCCCCGGGGTGAGCATGTCGTTGTCCATGTCATAAGATGAGAGGATCAGCGGCGCTGCCGCGTCGTCGGCGGGGTATGCCGTAACGGGGAGGCTGACGAGGTTGTGGTCCTCATCGGCCGTAAAGGGCCGTTCGCTCCGCTCGGCGCCTTCGGCCGGGGCTCCGGCCTCGAGGTCGATGGCGTAATAGCTGCGCTGCGTCTCCCGCAAGGCCGTTCGGGGTGAAGCCAGCTGCAAGATGTGTCGGGGGTGAGTCGGGGAGAAGCGCAAGGCCGTGCCTCCGTCGACGATCTGCTTGCCCAGTCCGACCGCGCACTGCACGATCCCCTCCTCGGTGCGCTCCGCGCCGATGGGGTAGAAATTGAGCGAACGGGCCACCGCCGAGAGGGTAGGATGGAAGCGGCTGCCGTGTCGGGTGCCTATGGTCTCCTGTATGACGACCGCCATCTTCTCCTCCTCGATGAGACTCTGCGTAGCCCTCAGGTAGCTCTTGCTGTCGCGGTAGAAGACGGAGGCATAAACGCCCTTGAGGGCGCGTTCGAGCTCGCGGAGCGTCTCTCTCGCCGTCGGGCGCGGCGCGACCATGTAAGTGGCATAAACGCCCGCAAAGGGCTGATAATGAGCGTCCTCAAGCAGGCTCGAGGAGCGTACGGCCAAGGGGCCGCGCATGGTCTGCACCAGCTGCTCGAGGTCGGCCACGAGAGGGGGCGGCAAGGGGGCGGCGAGAAACGCCCGGAGGATCTCTTCGTCGCTCCGCTCACTGAGGGCTATGGGGTAGAGCGCGGAGCGCGACATGTATTCGTCGAAGAGGTCGGTACAGACCACGACCGTGCGCGGCAAGGCCACGGAGAGGGTGGGAGACTGCAGCTCAGGGTAGCGCCCGAGGAAGCTGCCGATAAAAGCCAGACCGCGACCCTTGCCCCCCAGGGAGCCCGACCCGATGCGCGCGAAATGGCTGTAACGGTCAATGCCGCCGCTGCGGAAGACCGCCACCACGCCCTCGCCGAGCGTCTTGCGATAGCGGGCGATCAGGGAGTGGATGAAGAGGCGGGCCTCGTCCATGTCGGCATAGGTGGCCGGGTCGTGGGCGCGCAAGATTTCGGCCGGGTCAAACATCGACCGCGCGTAGAGGAAGCGCGAGAAGTGGCCCAGAGCCAGGTGATGGGCCAGCGTCTTGTCGGGCACGCGGAAGATGCCCTCCTCGAGATCGGCCAGCCCCTCGACCCGCAGGCTCGCTTCGCCCGTGACGGGATCGTCGAGCACGAGGGGGCCGAAACCGAAGCGGTCGATGACCGCATCGGCGAGCTGCCGGGCATAGCGGCGCGAACCCTTACAGAGAAACGCCGCCCCCAGCCGGCGGGCATATTCCTCATTGGCCGCTTCGCTCGACTGGATGATCAGCGGCGTGAGGGGGGCGACCTCGCGGATGTGGCGCGCCAGGGCATAGCCCGCCAAGGAGTCTTTGCGCCCCGCTCTGTCGAAACTCATGTCAGTGACCAGTCCCAAGAGATTGTGCGGATATTCGGCGACGAGGGCCGCCGCCTCCTCGTAAGAGCGCGCCAGGAGCACCTTGGGCCGCCCCCTCATGCGGAGGGTCTTAAGGTGGTCGTTGAGCGCCTCGCGGGCGTGTTCACGGCTCTGCTCGAGCACCGTGCGGTAGATGTGGGGCAGGGCCGCCGAGTAGGCGCGGATCGAGTCGTCGACGAGCAAGATGGCCTGTACGCCGACTTCGCCCAGATCGTGAGGCGCGTTGAGCCGATCCTCCACAAGCTTGATGATCGCCAGCAGCAGGTCGGCCTCGCCCAGCCAGGAGAAGACGTAGTCGATGTGGGTGAGGTCTTCGCCGCCGATCCTTCGGCTCACCTCGCGCGAGAAGGGGGTGAGCACGACCGTCACCGTCTCGGGGTGGCGGCGCTTGATCTGGCCGGCGGCCGTAAAGATGTCGCTCTCGACGCCGCAGGGCATGAGTATGACGAGTTCGAAGTGGCGCTCCTCGAGCAAGGCCAGCGCCTCGCCGGCATGGGTGGCCAGCGTAAAGCGCGGGGGCGTGGAGAGATGAAGTTCGGCATATTCGTCATAGATCTGTTGCTCCACGCGCCCGTCTTCTTCGAGCATAAACGCATCGTAGTGCGTGGCTACGAGCAACACGTTGTAGACGCGGCGGCTCATCAGCGAGGCATAGGGGGTGTCGCGCAAGGTGGAGGCTGAGATCATGTGTGAGGCTATTTAGAGAGGCGTGATAAGGCGACGGGCGAAGCGTCGGGGGAACTGTGGGCTACAGGCGCTAACGACCGCAGAGGAGCCGGTAGTCGCAATGCTTGCAGTGGTCGGCGACCAGCGTAGGGGCGAAGGGGACGTCGGGCGCGATGAGCTGGGCCAGCCCGCTGACGAGACGCTCGCGAAAGGGCACGGCCAGCTCGCGGAAGTCGGTCACCGGATGTTTGTCTATCAGGATGTTGGGGGAGAAGTCGCCCGTCTTCATCGACGGGACATAGTAGAGCATCGGGACCACGGGCATGCCCCGCTCGGCGTGCATGAGCGAGTAAATAAGGATTTGCAGCTGGTTTTCGGGATAGTCGCGGCTGTCCTCGAAGAGTGCGTCGAGCGTCTTGACCTTGTCGCGATTGTCATTGAATCGTCCCGTCTTATAGTCGATGATGCGCAGGCAGCGCGTGCCGTCGGCGAGTGTGGCCTCGTCTGTGCGGTCGATGAATCCATAGAGCTTAAAGGGCACAGTCGTGTCGCCGTAGGGCACCATGAGGGTCAGTTCGCTGCGCGCTTCGGCGGCGATGTTGCCAAACGACTTTGCCGGTGCGCCGGCTTTGAGCTGGTCTCCCTCGTATTGCAGGAGAATCTCGAGATAAGACGCGATGGCGCGGTGGGCGATGACGGAGTAGGGAATCTCGGGATCGCCGTGGGCGCTCCGTTCCTCCCCTACGGCGGTGAAGGCCCTGTCGACGATGCGCATAAGTCCGGCCTTGCCCTGCAACTTGATGAAGTCGGCAAGGCGTGAAGGGGTGATCTCCTCGTTGCGCCCGTTGAGGATCTCGGTGTAGACCGTCTCGGCGGCCTTGTGGAGGACGGTGCCGAAGTCGTTGGCGGCAATGATGCCGTCGGTCTTCTGGGGCGTGCGGAGCCGGCGCACGTAGCGATAGTAGAATTGTAGCTGACACTTAAAGTAAGCCTTGAGCGCCGAAGGGGAGAGCCCCCGCTCGCTCACGCGCTTGAGCAGGTCGCCGTGATCTTTCTCGCAACGGGGCACGACGGGCGGTATCAGCCGATTGGCGGCCTGCAGACTGAGGCGGCGGATGTGGAGCCGGCTATCACCCTCGACGAGGATGGCGCGCATGAAACGCGACATCTCGCCCTTGCGCATGCCGTCAGTCGACGTGTTATAGGTCAGCCTTACGCTCTGGGCTTTGGCGAGCAGGCGGTAGAAATAGTATGCAAAGACGGCCGTGCGGCGCTCGGGGGTGGTGAGACCGTAGAGGCGCCTGATGAGCGGTGGGACAAACGAAGCCTCGCTTTGCTTCTGGGGTAAGATGCCCTCGCCGACGGAGAGCATCAGCACATGGTCGAAGTCGAGCAGGCGGGTCTCGAGCACGCCCATGATCTGTAGGCCCGTGGCCGGCTCGCCGTGGAAGGGCACCGACTTCGCACGCACCAGTTGCGAGAGCAGCGAGAAGAGCGTGGGCAGCGACACCTCGAGCAGACCGCTCTCAAGAAGGGTGAGCAGCCGGGTGGTGAGGGTGAAGGTCTGGAAGAAACTCTCCGTATAGAGGTCGCGCAGGAGGGGCTTTTCGTCGTTGAGGGAGAGCGAGTGGAGGCGCATGGCCTCGGTCTTAAGGCGTTCGCGCAAGGCTTCGAGCACGGGCATGCAGGCCTGCCCCACAGGCCACGAGGCGGCATCGTCGCGCTCCTCGGCGGCCCCGACGCGCTGGCGGTCGTGGTGTGCCTTGAGCTCGTCGACAAATCGCGTCACCACGCCGAAGGCTGGCGTATGGCTCAGGGGGTAACCCATGGTGACGTTGATCTCGCCGAGTCCTTCGGGCAGCGCGCTCAAGACGGGCTGCAGGAGCGCTTCGTTGCAGAGCACGATGGCAGAGCGCACGCCCCGGCTCGGGTCATAGCGGGCGGGGTCGCTCAACCAAGAGGCGACACTCTGCGCGGCGGCCAGTTCGGTCGTGGCCTCGGCATATTCGATCACGCGCGACTCGCGGTCTTGCATGAAGCAGTCCGTGCCCTTGCCGCCGAGCGCCGAGGGGAAGTCACGGAGATTTTGCTCCATAAAGAGTCCCGCTTCGTTGTGTGCCGACCCTTCGGGGCGTGCATAGTAGGTGTCGTAGTCCCAGTAAAAGAGGGCCCGCCCCTCCCGTTCGAGGGCCTTAAAGAGCGTGTGCTCCGCGCGGTCTATCACGTTGAATCCGGCAAAGGCGACCATCTTGACGGATGGGGAGATCGTGATCGTGCCGGCCTCCAATCCTTCGGCCACTTCTCTGAAGAGCTGCCCCTCGTAAGCCTTGCCCTCGGCGGAGAGTTCGCGGCGCAGCCCGTCGTAGAGGGGAAACATCAGTTGCCAGATCTGTCGGAAGTTGGAACGGATGTGGCTCAGGCGGTCTCCGGCGAAGTCGGCCGAGAAGGCTTCGAGCTGCTTGCGCTGCTCCTCGTCGAGCGGCGAGTCGGCGTCGAGGTCGCGGTAGTCTTTGAGATCGCGGAAGAGCGTGCGGGCGTCGGCCAGCTGTTTGTCGAGATCGTCGAAGTCGGCAAGGAGGCGCTCGCCCCAGCCGTAGAAGAAGTCGAGCGAGGGCGTCTTTCCCCCCTCGGCGCCGGCCGCCTCGGAGAGCTTCTTGTAGCGTCTGTAGATACGGCACACGGTCTCTATCGGGTCGGCAATCGTCTTGTCGCTGAGCGTGCGGAAGAGTTCGCTGATCGTCATGTAGCGGGGCGCCCAGACGGGGTTGCCGCTGCTGCGTTGGGCAAGGTAGCGGCTCAGGAAGAGGCCGGCGCGCTTGTTGGGAAATACGACGGCAACGTGGCTCAGATCATGCCCGTAGCGGCTGAGCAGGTCGTCGGCTATATGTTGGAGAAAGAAGGTCATAAGCGTCGTGAGGGAATATGTCGGGGAGACTGAGGGAAAGCGGGTGGCGGAGCGTGAGAGAGCGGGATGCGGAGCGTGAGGAGGGAGCGCTCAGGATTGGGCCGCCACGCTCACCAGAAGGTCTTTGTAGACATACCAGAGATAACCCTTGACGTGATCGCGCCCCATGCGGGTGAGGAGCGACATGTATTGGGCGACCTGCGCCTCGTATTCCGGGCGCTGCCGGCCAAACTTATAGTCGACGACGACCGTTTCGTCACCGCGCAGCATCACGCGGTCGGGGCGGCGCGTGACCAGTTCGCCCTCGGGGGTAAGGCTGAGGATGTCGTTTTCGCTCATCACCGTCCACGAACCGTCAAACCATGAGGCCGCCCGCTCATCGGCCAGGCGCTTGCGGATGAAGCGCTCGAGCTGCCCCGCCTCGTCAAGCGAAGCGATCAGACCGCGGTCGAGGGCAGAGCCCAGGGCCGGGGAAATGTCGGCGGGGGTCGTGATGAGGGAGAAGACGTAGTGTAACACACGCCCCTTATTGAGATACTCGTCTGAAGGCTTGGCGCCGTCTTCGAGTTCGGCCAGGAAGTCTTTCGCTTCGTTAGACTGCCTGAAAGCCAGGCGCGCCGGTTCGTTGACGAGTGTGATGCGTTCCACGGCTTCGGGCGTTACGAGAAGCGGATTGCTCGTCTGCTTCGCCGCTTTGCGGCCATAGGGTGCGACCGTGCCCTCCTCGATCATCCGGCCGATCTCTTCGGGTATCATCTCGCTGGGATCTCCGGCATCATAGTGCTTGTCGGAGGTAATGAGCTTCGACACCTCGCAGGTAGTCCTATCGGCGAACTCGTCAAGCCAGCTCTTGACCGTCTTGTGATTGCCCTTGTCGTTAGCCCAGACAAAGAGGTTGGTCTCGGGGCGCGTGAGCGCTACGTAGAGCATATTGAGGGCGTCGATGCGCTGGTTGAGATGTTCCTCATTATAATAAGGAGCATAAGCAGACTTCTTGATCAACGTAGATGACTGCGCGGAGACGGGCACGGCGGGCAGGGGCAGTCGGTAGCCGCCCGCCTCGGCGCCGGCTTGTTCCTCACACCAGATGATGTCGCCGCGGTGGTCTTTTTCGATGTCCCAGTGACAGAAGGGTATGAGCACGGTATGGCGCTGCAGGCCCTTAGCCTTGTGAATGGTCATCACGCAGACGGCGTCGGGCGACACGCCGGTGATAGATTTGCCCGCTAGCGTGTCGTCCCAGTAGTCCAGAAAGTCGCTGAGCGAGGGTGCATGGTCTTCGAGGAAGGTCAGCACGTTGTCGAGCAGGGCGAAGAGATAGCCCGATTGCCCTGTGCCGGCGGCCTCGGCCTGAGCCAGCCCGTAATGGTCGATGATGTGCAGGCAGAGGGCGTAGAGCGGCATGGATAGCAGGCGCTCGCGCTCGGGCAATAAGGCGTCGGGCGAGGCCGTGATCTCGTAATCGCCCACTTCGGAGAGCAGCTTCGCCGTCTTGAAGCAGAGGGCGCGGGCCGTGGTGTCGTCAGCCGGTTGGGCGAGCCACTTGAGCGTGGCGATGACCAGCATCACGGCGGGTGAGGCCGAGAGGGCGAAGGAGTCGTCAGAGGTCAGGGGGACCTTGTCGCCATAACAGGAAGCGAAGTGTGAAAGGATGTTGCGGCCCTCGGCGTTGAACCTGACAAGGACGAGCATCTCTCGCCAGGGGATCTGCTGCTCTTCGTGCAGGGAGACCAGTGTGTCGTAGAGTTCGCCCATGAGGTCTTCGTCTCCGACCTTGCCTTTGTCGTAAAGTTTGACGCGCACGTAGCCGCCCTGTGCCCCGCCGGGTCGGGCGTGTTGCGCCACGTCGCCGTAGATCGCACTGACCAGCCCGGAGCTGTCGTAGCCGTCATCGGCGTTTGCCTCGTCTACGAGACCTGCCGCAAGGGGGAAGAAGGCGTTGTTAAACTTCAGGATGGCCTCGCGGCTGCGGTAATTGGTGTCGAGCGTGTGGGTGGTCACCTCGCCTACGCGCTTCATCTGGTCAGAGACCGTGTGGAGGATGCGCCAGTCGCCGCCGCGCCAGCGGTAGATGCTCTGCTTGATGTCGCCCACGATCAGTCCCTCGTCGCCCTGCGCCATGTTTTCGAGGATCAGGCGCCTGAAGATGTCCCACTGCATCTGCGAGGTGTCCTGGAACTCGTCGATCATCACGTGGCGAAGCGTGGTGCCGGCACGCTCGAAGACAAACGAACTGTCTTCGCGGCCGACCATCTTGCAAAACAAGTCGGGCGTTCGCGAGAGCATGAAGGTGCCCGTCTCGCGCCCGATCGCCGTCACTTCGCGGCCGATGTTGCCCAGGAGAGAGAGCGGATAGATGTTTTGCAGGGTAAGTTGAGCCGTTATGTAACGCGATAAATGCCCCTCTAGGGTGCGAAGCGCATCGTTGACTGCGAGGGAAATGCGCTCGGCCTGCTCTAGTGCCCTGGGGTCGTTCTGATATTTCTTGAGGACCAGTGCGGCCGCGTCGGCAGCTACGTTGTAGACCGTCTTGGTAGGGTCTTTCTTGACATCGAGCTCGATCAACTTTAGGGCAAAGCTCTGCAGCGCGCCCACGCTTTTTTTGCTTAGCCCCTCACAAGCCCGCGCTTCTTCGATCACGCCGACGAGAACGGCCCCCGCCGCATTGATCGCTCCGGCGCTTTGCTGCAGCTCGGCCCGTAGTCGGGCAAGGAGGCCGTCAAGCCGCTCGCTATCCGTCACGATGCGTTCGAGTCTCTCTTCATGGCGTTGATAGACATCGCGAAACAAGCCCTTGGCGGCAAATTGCTTGATCTCCTCGGCAATGTTCCACCCCTTGCCGTCGGCCAGCTTGTCCTCCATGAAGTGCATGATGGCCGTGCTCCGGGCCTTGCCGCTTCTCCCTTGTTTTCTTCCCTCCGCCAGGAGCAGCCGGTCTACGGCGCGGCTGACCACGTCGTCGATGTCAAGGTTTACGCGAAAGCCGCGCGTCAGGTCAAGTTCGTAAGCCAGGCTCGAGAGCAGCGACTGGAGGAAGGTGTCGATCGTCACCACGTGGAAGTGGTCGTAATCATGGAGGATCGCCGTCAGCGTATGCCCGGCCCGCTCCGACACCTCGCGCTCGCTCAGGGCAAGGGCGCGACAGACCTCCGCCCGAAAGGCCGCGTCTTCGCCGATATAGGCCAGATCATAGAGATAAGAGAGGATGCGGTCTTTCATCTCGCCCGTCGCCTTGTTGGTGAAGGTGACGGCGAGTATTTGCTTAAAAGCTTCGGCCCGCGCCGACGACAGTGCAAGCGTGATGTAGGAAAGGGCCAACCGATAGGTCTTGCCTGACCCGGCAGAAGCCTTATAGACGTGTAGTGACATAGCTCGTTGTTAGGTGGGGGAGGGGGAAACGGAAAACAAAGGGGCGGGGATGGGGATCGGGGCTGACGGCTAGGGCCTCTCAGCATCCCTTATCGACCGTGAGGAGGTAAAAGTAGCCCACGCGGTAACACTGATAGACGAACAGCGGCGGCCGCCGCGCGGCGGTAAGCCATCGCCGCAACAACGGCATGAGCCGCCTGAGGCATCGTGCGGCCAGTCTCAGGCGATCCAGATCATGCAAACGGCGGGAGAGGCCGATCAGGCCATTATAACCCTCCAGGCTCCCGCGAAGGCCGTAGAGGGTCTCAAGCGCGGTCTCGGTCTTGCGGACAAAGGCCGCATTCGGGCCGAAGTCAACGATCAAGATCGGATTGTCGATGTGGCGGATGCCGATGCCCGAACATGCCAGCGACTTGCTGAAGACCACGTCTTCGTAGCCATACCCCTTGATGCGCTCGTCATAAGGGTGGCGCAGCATGGTCTCGCGGCGTATCAGGTAGTTGCTCGAGCGCAACGTCTGCCGCAGCGCCCCCGTGCGCCGCTCGACGGTAAACCGCCGCAGCGCAGCCCGCTCGTAGCGGTAGCGTAAGTTCGCGCGCAATCCGCCGTCGGGAGGGGGAAGGGCCACGCCTCCGTAGACCACGTCAGTCCCCTCAGCCGCCGCCAGATACTTCCTTAGAAACTGCCCGCCGGGCGGGAGCTGCACGTCGCAGTCGAGATAGAGCAACCAGTCATAACGGGCTTCGCGGGCAAGCACGTTGCGGATCGCCGAACGGCCTACATTGCGGGGCATCCTGACGATCCTCACCCCCGCCAGCCCGCCCAGCCGGTTCAAGACCGCTTCGCGCCGCAAGACGTCGGGAGAGGCGTCATCGGCCACGATCAACTCATAGGACAGCCCCTCGACTTCAGAGGCCATACGGACAAGCTCCGCTACCAGTTCGAAGGGGGCGTGGTTGTATACGGGCACTAGGATAGATAGCGAACGGATCATGCTGAGTAAGAGTGAAAAAGAAGGATGAAACGTCAGAAAGCGCTAAAACTGACAGGTCGGGTGTGAAATACAGGAACTATAGAAGGCTGCGTCGTCCCTAAGGGACTGAAATTCAAAACGTCTTTCTGACGTCATTACATTTTTTGCAGTATCTTTGCAAGCGTCACAAGGGCAGACATTCCAGCCCTTGAGGCAAATGTATCAATAAACCATCAACTACAAAAGCCATGTTAGAAGAAAAAGCCGGCGAACTTGCCGGTAAGATTTGGCAGGCACTCGACGCCGCAGAGGCTGCTCTGACCGGCAAAGAGCTCAAGCGCCTGATCAAGGTGCGCTCTGACAAAGACCTTTACCTCGGTCTCGGATGGCTGCTCCGCGAGGGCAAGCTCGAGGTTGCCGAGGATGATAAGGACATCGTCGTAAAGCTTAAGTAACAGCCTTCCCGGCGCGACGAGCTGCCTTCCCGGCGTGACTAGCCGCCTTCCCGGCGTGACTAGCCGCCTTCCCGGCGCTCACGAGCCGCCGATACGTTTAGCGGCACGGAGAGAGACAACCTTTCTCCGTGCCGCTATGCGG
Source organism: Alloprevotella sp. (assembly GCA_052272595.1). Lineage (GTDB taxonomy): Bacteria > Bacteroidota > Bacteroidia > Bacteroidales > Bacteroidaceae > Alloprevotella. The sequence goes on along the minus strand of DAVZJV010000003.1, from coordinate 123,887 downwards.
TTATGGGGGGATACACGCCCCCCAAGTCTCAGACAGTGTGTGATGCAGACGCTTACTTACGTTTGCCGCGCCCCCTCCTGAATCGTGCGATCAGGTCGGTCGCGACGCGTAGCCGTCGTAGGAGCTTATAGCCCGTCATGATCCCGTCGGCGATGGCATAGCCGCGCTCGAAGCGGGCGACCCATTGCCCGGCTCCGCCGCTTTCGGCCGGGGGGGCGAAGAGCTTTAGCCATTGGCTGGACATCTTGTCCTCAGAGCTGCGTATCTGATCCTTTATTTGGGCGCGCTGACCGATCAGCCGATCGATGGCGAAGGCCGATTCTCGTGTCGCGCTTGGGGGGAAATGGGAGGAAGTAGTCATGCGGACGGATAAAGTGAGAGAGGGTGTAGATGATGGGAGACGGCGGAGAGAGAGGGGGCGGGCTTATTCCCCGCCCGACGCACCTTCTCGCTCCGTGTCGGAGAGGAAGATGTTGCAGAGCAGTCGCGTGATAGGGTTCTCTATCAGATGGCGGCGGCGTATGTAGACGATCAGACCGAGCAAAACATAGGCCGCCACGACGATAAGGTAAGCGGTCGTCGGGCTGTCGAGGGCATCGCCCAGATAAGTAGCCAGCGCCATGGAGAGGAAGATGAGGGCCACGGCTGCGAAGAGGAAGAGCACGGCGAAGAGCACCAGCGCCGTCAGCAATCGGGTCACCTTGACCGTAAGGTCTACGCGCGCCAACTTGCCTCTCAGCTCCAGGTAGCGCTTAAGTTCGGCGAAGAGCGAGGCGAGTCCCTCGATGTTGTGATTGGATGAGATCACGGGCTTAGAGCGATTAACGGGATGATAGGGGCTTGGTCGGAGGGATAAAGATAAGGTCATAAGGCATATGCCGACTCTCTGAGAGGCGCTCGTCTGCCGTCCTCCCCTATGCACAAGGCGGGAAGGGCCGGAGCGGCTGCCGTAGCTTGAGACAAATACGCCTTATGACCTCATGACTGCCGCCCGATCAGCCGGATCGGGCAGGCGGGGGTGGCTGCGGTTATCAGTCACCGGCGGGCTGAAGCTCATCGGCGATGTCGTCAACGAGCTCAGCCATTTCCTTCTTGTTGAGCTTGATGCCACGCTTACGGATAGCTTCGGCAATCTTGGCGCGGGTCTCGTCACCGCTCTCGGGGGCGAAGAGGATGCCGCAGGCTGCACCTACGGCGGCGCCGCCTAAGAAGGCGGCCAGGATACTCAGTGCTTTCATGACTTATGATGCTTTAGAGGGTTGTGAGGTAGAATTACCAAGACAAAAGTACAATAAGTTTGTTCACGCAAGTCTCCCGAGCCGTTTTTTTTGCACAAAGATGACAAAACGATCCCTCACCGACGCTCTCCGAAGGCCCCGGGGCGACGCGGCAGAAACGGGGAAAAACAAAAATATTCGCCTAGGAGCTTTGTCGGTAACGGCGGAGTCCTTACTTTTGCACCCGTAAATCAAGCACACACCCTGCTTGCATCTACGCATCACGGGTAAGTGCTGTACGGCCAGCTCCCTTCGAATCCTCCAGGGCTTGATCGCAGCAAAGGTAGTTGGTTGTAGCGGCGCGATACAGTTAGCTTACCCACCCGCCTCTTTAGCTCAGTTGGCCAGAGCACGTGATTTGTAATCTCGGGGTCGTTGGTTCGAATCCGACAAGAGGCTCAGTTTTCATGGTACATGTTTTTTGGTCAGCGCCATATGTTTTTCTTAGACATATGGCGCTCTTGCGTGTTACGGGGGAGGAGGCTAGGGTGCGCATGACGCGGCTTTAGCCTAGAGATCATAGGGGCGGTGCGCGAAATCGTTGACCGCCAATCGTTTGGGTAAATAGCTACGATGTTTCCTGCCAGGCCACCTTTGCCCGTTCGGCTGGCCCTGACGGAGGGGAGAAGCGCGGAAGGTTGCGCGTTGCAAAGAAAAAATGCGTAACTTTGCGGTGCGCGCGCAACCTGAAGGTTTGACGAAAGCCGATTGTCGCCGCAGCGCAGATCATCCCGGGCCGGATCTTCCGTCTTAAACAACCATCGCATCGGTCACGACGACGAAGTGCGACGGCGAACGGACCGGCATACCACACTCACTACACAGAGACAACATGAAGACGAAGAAAGTGATGTTCATCAATCAGTTGATGACCCCTTACGTTTCACCCTCGAGCATGGCTGACGACGGTCAGCGGTTACCGAAATTATTGGCTAATAGCGGTTGCGAAATCCGGACCTTCATGCCCCGCTGGGGCGTAGTCAACGAGCGCAGAGGCCAGCTGCACGAGGTGATCCGTCTGTCGGGTATGAACATTGTCGTCGACGATACGGACCATCCCCTCATCATTAAGGTTGCCACCCTCCCCGGTACGCGCATGCAGGTATACTTCATTGACAATGACGACTACTTCCACAAGCGTGGCCTGATGGTCGACGAAGCTACCGGCAAGGAGTATGACGACAACGTGGAGCGGGCCGTATTCTTTGCCCGCGGCGTTTTGGAAACGGCTCGCAAGCTCCGTTGGGTGCCCGATGTCATTGTCTGTCAGGGTTGGGCTTCGGCCATTACGCCTTATTATATCCGCACGGCCTATCATGACGATCCCCCCTTCGGAGATTCTAAGGTCGTGAGCCTGCTCTATGACGAAATGGCCGACGCTTCGCTGACGCCTCGCGCCAACGAGGCCGTAACGTATCGCGGCGCCGACCCGACGTCGCTCGCCGATCAGGGCGTAGACCTGAAGCAGCGTGACGGATTGGGCCGTATCGCAACGCTTTGTAGCGATGCGGTCGTCTTTGCCGAAGCCGGCATCGATCAGGACGTGGCAGACTATGCCGCGCAGCAGCAACGTCCGATCCTTGACCTCTCCGCCACGCCTGAAGCATCTGAGCGTGCCGAGAAGCTCCTGGCCTTCTTCGATTCCCTCTAACTCTTATTCGAGCCAAGTCACTGCGATGATGTCAGGCCTTTCCGCCGACCGGCCGCGAAGGGCGTGCCACCATCTGCAAAGCGGCTTGGCTTCGTTTTACCCTATGCCCTTTGACCGGTTTGTCGGCTTACGGAATCGGTCGTGCAAGGCATTTCGCTCCTCTCATCTAAATTAGAAGTAAACATGACACGATACAAGCGTTTGCCCCTCCTCATGGCCGCCGCCCTCATGGCCGGTTCTCTCCTGAGCGCTTGCAGCGACGATACGGGGATCAACGGCACGGACATCATGCCCGGAGGCGACAGCATCAGCATTTCTACCGCACGGATCGACGTTCCGACCCGCACGATCGAGTCGGGTACGCTGCTCGCCAACTCCCCCGCAAGCTACTTAGGCGCGTTGATCGATCCGGAAGTGGGCGCCCAGACCCGCATGGACTTCCTGACGCAGTTTCACGTGCCTGACAATTTCGTATTGCCCGCTCAGGATCGCATGATCAAAGACGCCGCCTCGGGGGCGGTTGTCGCCGACTCGTGCGACCTGCGCATCTACCTTGACTCCTACCAGGGTGATTCTCTGGCAATGATGAAGCTCCGCCTGAGCGAACTCAGTGCATCGCATACGCTCGAGGAGAGCGAAACGTACTATACGGATCTCAACCCGAAAGATTATGTCTCTACCGATGCCGACGCACTCACGAAGAGCGTTACCTACAGCGTCAAGGACTTATCGCGTCCTGACAAAGAGACGACCGGAACGACCTATTACCGTCAGATCGTGGTCAAGCTGCCGGTAGCCTACGGCACGAAGATCTTGCAGCATTATTATGCCGCTCCTCAGGACTTTGCCAATGCTTACCGCTTCATCCACAACGTTTGCCCGGGCTTCTACATCGAGAGCGCCGGCGGCACGGGCTCGATCGTGAAGAGCACGATGATGGGGCTCAACCTCTACTTCCGTTACCATACGACCACCACGACGGGCAAGGACACGATCGTAGACGGCATGCAGCGGTTTGGCGCAACCCAAGAGGTGATGCAGACGACGCGCACCGGATCGGTCTATGCGCCTGAGGCAAAGCAGGCTTTGCTTGCCGACGCTTCGTCAAGCTACGTAAAGTCGCCGGCAAGCCTGCTCACCGAGATGACGCTCCCGGTAAACGATACCTTCAGCGGGGCTCATGCGAAGGATAGCCTGATGCAGGCCTCGATGATTATCCGAACGTATGACCAGTCACGCAATGACGCGCTCAAGGCACCGGAATATCTCCTGCTCGTCAAGAAGGGGGAACTGAAAAACTTCTTTGAGAAGAACCAACTTCCCGACAGCCGCGCTTCATACCTCTCTTCACAGCTTACGACAAGCGCACCTTATTATAAGTTTGCCAATGTCGCCCGATTGATGAAAGATCTCCGCTACGAGCGCGATGCTGCCGCCGGAGTGACGGCCGATGATACTGAGGCTCAGCGCGAAGCGAAGCGCAAGGCATGGGAAGGCCAGCACCCCGACTGGAACGTCGTCTACCTCGTGCCCGTTGCACCGACTTACACCACGACGACCAATGCCTACGGCATGTCGAGCAAGGTGCTGCAGACGGTGCGCCATGACTTCTCCGTAAGCTCCGTACGCCTCGAGGGCGGAACGAGCGGGACAAACGGGCTCCGGATGGACTTGATCTACGGCACTTACCATCGATAAACTGTCATCAGCGTTATGAAAGTAATGCTCTTTGCCGCCGGTCTGGGCACGCGCTTACGGCCGCTGACCGACCATCTGCCGAAAGCGCTGGTCGAAGTTGCCGGACGCCCTATGATAGACCACGTCATCGACCACCTCGTCGCTGAGGGGGCTACGGAGATCGTGGTCAATGTTCACCACTTCGCAGACCTTCTCATCGATCACCTGAAGGGGAGGGACTGGGGTGTTCCGGTCGGCATCAGCGACGAGCGTGACGGTCTGCTCGATACGGGCGGCGGACTCAAGCGTGCCGCCGGACTGTTCACGCAAAATGACGACCCGATACTGGTTCATAATGTCGACGTGCTCTCGGCCGCTTCGCTGCGCGACTTTTATCGGCAAGGTAAAGCGCTCGACGTGAGCCTCATGGTGAGCGAACGCAAGACAAGCCGCTACCTGCTCTTTGCCCCTGAAACCCTCAGACTGATCGGGTGGACCAACGTCAAGACCGGCGAAGTGCGTAGTCCCTACGATGAAGCGACTCTTGCCCGCTGCCGACGTTACGCCTTCTCGGGGATTCACCTGATTTCGCCCCGTGCCATCGCACTGATGGACGAGTGTCCCGACGCCTTTCCGATCGTCCCCTTCTACGTTGATTATTCCCGCCGGCTCGACATCCGCGCCGCTGTGACGGAGCATAGCGACCTCATCGATATAGGCAAACCCGAAACGCTCGCCTTGGCAGCCGACTGGCTCAAACGGCACGGATGGAGCTGACTTGGCTTTACCGCCTCACACAATTATATCCTCTAATCTTACCAGCTTATCTCATGCATAAGTCTCTCGGCCTTTTGCTTCATAAATTCTCCGTCGGCATGATCGTCGTGCTGCTGCTTTTGCCAGGCCTCTTGACCGGTTGCGGCGGCGGTAAGGACGACAAGGGATATAGCCAACACCGGGCGGAGATGGAAGTTCGGGGTGCGCAGTTATTGTCAAAAGCGCGTTCGCAGTTGGCCTCGGGACAAATCGACGGGGCGCGCGCCACGATCGAACGGATGCGTCGCGAGTGTTATCTGGCGATTACGGCACGTTATGAGGGAATCCTGCTGATGGACTCCGTCGATCTGTTTGCCGCCCGCCGCGATCTGCAACGAGCAGACAGCGTCATGCGCCATAACCCCAAAGAGACGAAGGCCGGCCGCGATGCGGCCGCAGCCTTTGAAGAGGCGTGCCAAAAGGTTCAGTTCTACGAACGCAAGATACAGTTTGACAACAAGCACCAGGGCGCCGACAAGCGCTCCTGACCTTGTCGTCTCCGTTGCTTACACCTTCCCTTTTTTTACTTAATGGATATCTCAAGGCTGCGAGCGGAGCTCAATAAAGCACAGCTCGAGGCGGTAACCTATGACGACGGCCCCATGCTCATCGTTGCCGGTGCCGGCTCGGGCAAGACGCGCGTGCTCACCTACAAGATAGCCTGGTTGATCGATCAGGTGTGCGAGCCCTATAACATCCTTGCGCTGACCTTTACAAACAAGGCCGCGCGCGAGATGACGGAACGAATCGCGAACCTCTGCGGCGGCGAGTTGCGGCGCGGTATGTGGTGTGGCACCTTCCACAGCCTCTTTGCCCGAATGCTCCGCATGGAGAGCGCGGCCACGGGCTTTCCGCCCGACTTCACGATCTATGACACTGCCGATCAGCGTTCCCTCATCAAGGCGATTGTCAAGGAGATGGGGCTCGATGAGAAAGTCTACAAGCCCGCCACCGTCGCCAGCCGCATTTCCGCAGCCAAAAACCGCCTCGTAATGCCGGGTCAGTATGAGGCGGATGCCGACTATATGCGGCGTGACCGCGCTGAAGGGGTGGGCTGCATCGCAGACGTCTACACCCGGTATCAACAGCGCCTCAAGGCAGCCTCGGCCATGGACTTCGACGACCTGCTTGTCCATACCTATTATTTATTAAGGGACCATGAGGAGGTGCGCGAGCGTTACAGACTGAGATTTACCCACATTCTGGTCGACGAGTATCAAGACACAAACCTTGCCCAGCACGCCATCCTCACGTTGCTGACCACTCCCGATAGCCACATCAGCGTGGTGGGCGACGATGCCCAAAGCATTTATGGATTTCGCGGTGCGGACATCAGCAACATCCTCGGCTTCAAACGCCAATATCCCACGGCAAGGATCGTCAAGCTGGAGTGCAATTACCGCTCTACCCAGCTCCTGGTCGATGCCGCCAACGGTGTCATCGCCCATAACCGGGAGCAGATACCTAAAGAAGTCTATGCCGCCGGCGAACAAGGAGACCCCATCGCCATCCTTGCCGGGAAAAGCGACAAAGACGAGGCCGCGCAGGTCGTACGCCAGATTACGACGCTAAAACGCGAAGGAGAGGCGCTCAGCGACATCGCCGTACTCTACCGGACCAACGCGCAGAGCCGAGCCCTTGAGGAAGGGCTACAGCGCGCAAACATACCCTATAGGGTCTACGGCGGCCTCTCATTCTACCAGCGCAAGGAGGTCAAAGACGTAATGGCTTACCTCAGGCTGCTGGTCAACCATGATGACGAAGAGGCCTTCCGCCGTATCATCAATTACCCCGCCCGCGGCATCGGCGCGACGACACTCTCACGGCTTGAGGCCGCCGCCGCCAACGCCGGCGTAAGTCTCTGGGCCGCCGCTACGAACCCCGACCTACGCGGAGCGGAGCTCAAAGGGGCCGCGCTCAAGAAGGTGGAAGCCTTCTGCGAACTGATCAGCTCCTTTGAACCCCAACTCGCGACCGAGAAGGCCTCGACGATAGCCAAGCGCATCATCGGAGAAAGCGGCATCCTGCAGGACTTGTCACAGGATCAAACGCCTGAGAACCTGGCCAGGCAAGAAAACGTCGATGCCCTCCTCGGCGCCATCGAACAGACGGAAAGCGAAGCGCTCCAGGAGGAAGGCCGCGAGGTCGTACCCTTGTCGGAGTATTTGGCAAGCGTCTCGCTTCTCTCCGACCGCGACGAGAAAGACGACGGGAGCGAGCGCGTTGCGCTGATGACGGTACACGCCGCAAAAGGCCTGGAGTTTGACACCGTCTTTATCACCGGACTCGAGGAGGGACTCTTCCCCAATGCCAATGCAGCGCTCTACCCGCGAGAAATGGAGGAGGAGCGCCGCCTGTTTTATGTAGCGCTCACGAGAGCGAAGCGTCACTGCTTCCTGACCTATGCCGCTACGAGATTCCGCTATGGCCGGCTAAACTTCTGTGAACCAAGCCCTTTCTTCTCAGAAGTAAAGAAAGACTGCATCAGGCGGGGAGATCTTAACAAGCTGCACGCGGGTGCAGCCTTTGCCGACCTGGACAACGAGCGCGACCGCTTTGCCAATCCTTTCGGAGCAGCCCAAAATCCTTGGGCTTCCTCCCGACCCACGCATGAGACCGGGGCAGGGTGGGGAAGCGCTTCCGCCTCCGCCTACAAAACTGCCGGGCGCAGCGCGGCGGCCGCCCCGAAACGTGAAGCAACCTATACGGCGGCTCCCCCACGCGTCCGCTCCTTGGGACGACGCCCTGCCGCATCTTCAAACAACGCCGACCACGACAGCCCCTACAAGCCCGGTATGCGGATTGATCACGAGCGCTTCGGGAAGGGGACGATCACGGCCGTCGAAGGGGACGGAGGCAGCACCAAGATTCTGGTCGAGTTTGATAACTGCGGCTCGAAAAACCTGCTGGTGAAGTTTGCCCGCTTCAAGATCATCAGCTGAGCGTATCGGCCCGCCACATACCTACATACCTCACGAGGAAGCTCCCCTTTACCATCAATACTCAGCAAAGACCATGCTTCGATTAGACCGAAACGAAAGCCCGTATAACCGTCCGTTAAGCCACTACCCGGATGACGACCTCAGCCTGCGGCTGGCTAAAGCTTGGGGAGCGACTGAGGGGATACCGCCTCAGTGCATATTGTGGACTTTCGGGAGCGAGCATGCCCTCGACCTGCTCATGCGTACCTACGCCGGACATGCCGGTTCGACGGTTGTCAGCGTGACCCCCACGCGAAGCGTCTATGCCCGCGTGGCCGAAGCGAACGACGTGAGACTCCATAGCGTGCCGTTGGCGGAACCGGATTTTGCCTTTACTCCCGGCATGTTCTCCGGACATGAAGGGAGCACCAGCCGCATGGCCATCCTCTGTTCCCCGGCTTCCCCAACCGGCCTTCCGATAGCCCGTGAAGCGCTCGAGGCCCATCTCTCCCGCTATAGGGGCATGACGGTCGTCGACGAGAGCTATGTAGATTATTGCCCCGAGGCTACGTGTCTGCCGTTGCTCAACCACAATGACCGGCTCTTCATACTCCGATCCTTCTCACACGCTTGGGCTTCGGCCGGCCTCCGCCTGGCCTGCATCCTGGCCCATCCCGAGCGCATAGCCCAGCTCAAGCGCTACGCTTATAGCTATCCGATCAGCACACCGGTATATCAGGAGGCGATGCGCATGGTCGGCCGACGCTACGAGGTAGACCGTTGGGTGAGCTATACCCTGACCGAACGGGCGAAAGTGGCGTGCGCGCTCCGCGACCTCTCCTGCTGCGAGCAGGTCTACCCCTCGTCGACCTGCTTCCTTTTTGTCAAGATGCGTGACGCCGCAGCGACCGCGGCCTATCTTCTGAAACGCGACATCCGCGTAAAGCGCTACGGCAACTTCCTGCGCATCACAATCGGGCTGCCACATGACAACTCCGCCCTGATTGGCGCGCTCAGGCAGTTGCGGGACTAGCCTGCCGACCCCTGGGTTTTTAGCCTCGAAAATACCCCCTTCAGGCTGTCAGAGGCCTTAAAAAGGGCCTTCTGCGACCTCTAGGGGCTTTATTTTTGCTCCCCGCGCATCCTGCAGAGCCAAAATGATACTAACTTTGTCTCCGAAAAAGCCGATCCCGCACCCCGTCGAGTCATAGCTGACCACACAGCCGGGCGGGTCACGGCGCAATCATAACTCCGTCTAACCAATCATTGATGAACGAAGAAGACCGTATCATAAAAGTCAATATTGAGGAAGAGATGAAGTCTTCCTATATTGACTACTCCATGTCAGTCATCGTAGCCCGCGCGTTGCCCGATGTACGCGACGGCTTCAAGCCCGTACACCGCCGCATCCTCTTCGGTATGCGCGGTCTGGGCATTACGCACGACAAACCGACCCGTAAGTCGGCCCGTATCGTCGGCGACGTGCTCGGTAAGTATCACCCGCACGGCGACTCGTCCGTATACGGCGCCTTGGTGCGCATGGCCCAACCCTGGAACATGCGCTACACCCTTGTCGAGGGACAGGGCAACTTCGGTTCGATGGACGGCGACTCGGCAGCAGCCATGCGTTATACCGAGGCACGCCTCTCGCCCATCGGCGAGGCCATGATGCAAGACATCGACAAGGAGACGGTCGACATGGATCGCAACTTCGACAACACGCTTGACGAACCGAGCGTCATGCCGACACGCATCCCCAACTTCCTCGTCAACGGCGCCAGCGGCATTGCAGTCGGTATGGCCACCAACGTGCCGACGCATAACCTCTCCGAAGTCATCGACGGCTGCGTGGCCTACATTGACAATCCCGACATTACGGTCGAAGAGCTTATGCAATACGTCAAGGCGCCCGACTTCCCCACCGGCGCCTATATCATGGGCATGCAGGGCGTACGGAGCGCCTACGAGACCGGCCGAGGACGCATCGTGATGCGCGCCAAGACCGAAATCGAAGCCGGGACGCAACACGACACCATCGTGGTCAATGAGCTGCCCTACGGACTCAATAAGGAGGAGCTGGTCAAGTATATCGGGCAGCTTGCCGCCGAGAAGCGCATCGAGGGCATTTCGAACGTCAACGACGAGAGCGACAAGGAGGGCATGCGCATCGTCATCGACGTAAAGCGCGACTTCAACGCCTCCGTAGTGCTCAACAAGCTCTTTAAGATGACGGCGCTACAGACATCGTTTGCCGTCAATTGCATCGCCCTCGTTCACGGCCGTCCCCGACTGCTTACGCTCAAGGACTGCATCAAATATTTCATTGAGCATCGCCACGACGTGGTGATCCGCCGTACGCGCTATGACCTGCGCAAGGCTCAGGAGCGTGCCCACATCCTCGAGGGCCTGATCATCGCTTCAGACAACATCGACGAGGTCGTTCACCTCATCCGCGCCTCTAAGACGCCCGCCGAAGCCATACAGGCCTTGATGAACCGCTTCAGCCTCGACGAAGTGCAGGCCAAGGCGATCGTCGACATGCGCCTCGCGCAACTCACCAACATACAGCAAAGCAAGCTCCATGAGGAGTATGAGGAGATCGAGAAGCGCATCGCTTTTTACGAACAGGTATTGAGCGACGACGAACTCTGCCGCAAGGTGATGAAGGACGAACTCATCGAGGTAAAGGAAAAGTTTGGCGACGTGCGCCGCACGGAGATCAAGCTGAGCGATACGGAGTTTAATCCCGAAGACTTCTATCCCGACGACCCCGTTGTCATCACGCTCTCTCACATGGGTTACATCAAGCGCACGCCGCTGGCCGACTTCCGTGCACAGAGCCGCGGCGGCGTCGGTTCTCGCGGCAGCAGCGCTCGCAACGCCGACTTTATCGAAGCTATCTATCCCGCCACGCTTCATAACACGATGCTCTTCTTTACCGCGAAGGGCCGCTGTTACTGGAAGCGAGTGTGGGAGCTCCCTGATCTTCCCAAGGATGCAAAGGGCCGAGCCATACAGAACCTGCTCAACATCGAGCCCGATGACGCCATCAACGCTTGCCTCCATATCCGCAAACTGAGCGACCCCGAATTTTGCCGCACGCACTTCGTAACGTTCTGCACAAAGAACGGTACGGTCAAGAAGACCTGCCTCGAGGAGTATAGCCGTCCGCGCGCCAACGGCGTCAACGCCATCAACATCCTCGAAGACGACCGCGTCGTCAGCGTAGTGCTTACGAACGGCACCGACGAGCTACTGATCGCCAACCGCAACGGCCGCGCAATCCGCTTCAACGAGAGCACCGTACGCACTATGGGACGTAACTCCACGGGCGTGCGAGGCATCAAGCTCGATGAGGGCACGGCAGCAGACGGCACGACCGACGAGGTGGTAGGCATGATCTGCATCAACGACCCGGAGCGTGAGACGGTCATGGTCGTCAGCGAGAAGGGTTACGGCAAGCGTTCCGCCGTGAGCGAGTATCGCATCACCGGCCGAGGCGGCCGCGGTGTGAAGACCCTCGACATCACCGAGAAGACCGGACGCGTGATCGCCATTAAGGCCGTCACGGACGACAATGACCTGATGATCATCAACAAGAGCGGCATCACCATCCGCCTGAGAATGAGTGAAGTGCGCGTACAAGGCCGTAGCACCCAAGGCGTGCGGCTCATCGATCTTAAGAAGCGCGGTGACTTCATCGCCAGCGTTTGCCAGGTAAGTTCTTCCGATGACGAAGAGGCAGAAGACGTTACGGCTGAAGCAGACCTGCCTCAGGATGCTCCCGAAGGCGCTCCCGGAACTACCGCTTCGGATACGGACGCACAAACGCCCGACACCACCGAATAACATCAAAAGCGGCGCGTTGCCCGGTCGTCACCGTACGATCCGGCCCCGCCCATAGATATTATCACTTTACCACATTTCTATCCTACATTCTCCTGACATGAAACGTATCGTATTTCTCATTGCACTCGCCCTCGGTCTTGTCGGCAGTGCTGCAGCCCAGGAGGCTTATAACATCGGATCTTATAAGGCCAATGACCTTTGTCGCAAGGCTCAGAAGCAGATCGATCTGCACACGGCCGAAGGCGTAGAAGAGGCCAACTCCCTGTATCATCAGGCTGACTCTATCCTCAGCCTTGACATCGCCAAGGCAGCTACCAAGCAGGACAACGGTAAGCTGGCAAAGCTCTATATCCAGCGCGCCGAACTCTTCGAGAAGCTTCTCTCGCCCCAGGTTGCCCTCGCTTCGCAGGGCGTGCCCTTTGATACGCTGAAGTTTTGCACCTATGTTGACACGATCATCACGGGCTATAACAACGCTTCGGCCTACAACGTGAAACCCAACGCAAAGGGTAAGGTAAAGAGCGACCAGCTCATTGCGATGCACGCAAAGTTTGGCATCCTCGCACGCCTCACGCTCTACTACAACTGCGGCGCCTTCCAGGACGCGATGGGCAATAAGCAGGGTAGTATCGATTACTTCCAGAAGTTTGTAGACCTTCCCCGCATTACTCCTGTTTTCACCGCCACAGAGCGTGACTCCGTCTATCGCGCGAACGCGCAGGCTTATGGTCTTGCACGATTCAACCTGGCTCTTCAGAACTATTACCTCAAGAACTGGAAAGCAGCCTTACAGTCGGCTGACGAGGCGCTGAAGGACACCATGAACACGAATGACCTCTTTCTCATCAAGCTTAATTCGCTGGGTGAGATGAAGGACAGCGTAGCTTGGCAACACACGCTTGTGGAAGCTGCTCAGCGCACCGGCAAAATATCGTTCCTGCAGAATCTCATTTACTACTTCATGCAGAACAACAAGATCGCCGATGCAGATGCCCTTGCCCTCAAGCTGACAACGGAACGTCCCGACGACAAGATGGCCTGGTATATCAAGGGTGCCATTGAGTTGAACATCAAGAAGAACTATGAGGCCGCACGTGCTGACTTCCAGAAGTCGCTCGATATTGACGCCGACTTCTCCGAGGCACTTTACAACATGGGAACGGCCTACATCAACGATATCTACGACCAGCGTACTTCGGGTAAGTTCAAGTATATCGGCACGAACCGCCGCATTACCGGTAAGCAGGGCGCAGAGTATAATCGCGAGAAGGCCATTTACGACAAGGAAGTTGCCACGGTAAAGAGCTATTACGAGAAAGCGCGACCCTTCTTGGAGCACTACCGCGAACTTAACCCCAAGGATGTAAAGCGCTGGGCCCCCTCTTTGCAGATGGTCTACGATGCGCTCGGACAGAAAGATAAGGCCAAGGAAATGGACACGCTTCTTGAGGAAGCTAACGCCAACAACTAAGGCATGCATCCCTTCCTGCTCTATGGATGAGCAGTGATCCTCATTCGCTTTGACACCATGTCTGTCCCCATAGCGGCGGCAGAATGGTGTCCGAGCGATTTTGTTTTGTGCATTATAAGTCATGTACACCTTTTCCTCTTGTACCAAGCTGGTGCTTACGTGTGCGCTACTCCTCATTTGCAACAGCTTGTCAGCACAGAAAGCATTTAAGCCCGTACGGGCTGCGCTCAAAAATGCGAAGTATCAGGAAGCCCTTAAGCAGATAACCACGCTCCGGAACGATACGACCGGACGCTATCGGGACAACGAGCGGCTCTGCCACTATGCCATTGAGGCAAATAGAGGGTTGAACGACGAGCAGAACGTTAAGCTCTATCTTAAGCAGCCTTATGATACGATCGCTTTCTTCTCAACAACAAAGGCTATTGTCGAAGAGGCGGTCAAGGCAGATTCTATCCACCGTGCTTCAATCCAAGGGCCGGACAGTCTGCGCCCGTATAAAGGCTTTAAAGGGTTGCAGACTGAAGTCAAGACACACTTTCCCAATATCGGTGTGGCTTCAAGATTTCACTACGATCGCCACAGATGGCAGGATGCGATGGCCTTTGCCTCCTGCTACGTCGATCTGACCGACAGTGCTACGGCTAGCCGTTGGGGCATCAATGCGGGGCTCCGCAAATACAATGCTGCGCTTTATACGATAGCCGCCACCCAAATGGGGAAGCAACGCGAGGCCTTCAAATATCCAGATCTGGCACTGCAAGACACGGTCATGCGTGCGCTTACACTAAAAAGCTTGGCACTCTCGGCCCTTGCCGAGGGGGACACGGCGAAGTATGAGCACTTCCTGGCGTCAGGCTGGGAAACATCCAAAGGGCGCAATCCTTTCTTCACCCGCCTGGCAGATCGGTACATTACAACGGGTCGTATCGCTGATGCACTCCGTATTGCCAAAGTGCAGGCACGACGCGATACGACTGATGCCCTGCCGCTGTTTGCACAATGTCTGGCTTATCTTGAGCGTGCAGACTATGACAGCTGCATTGCCATCGGCCGCAAAGTCACGATGCTTGACAGTACGCAAGTTGACGCCTATTACTTTGTAGGGGCGGCGTATGCGGGGAAGGCTCTTGTGAGCAAGCAATGCCTGCAGCCTGCGGCAGCCGACTATGCTAAGCAGCTCGAACGCTACAGATCCGAACTTCGCGGCGCCCAGCGCTGGCTGGAGGCCTATCGAGTCTTGGCTCCTGACGACGCTGACCGGTGGGCGCCGATACTCTACAAGGTATACCTTTCCCTCAATGATGGCAGGAAATTTGCAGAGATCGAGCAGATCGTGAAAAATCTGCGGAATCAGAAGCCCAAGCCTTAGCCGGGGGTGGGGGACGCACCACCTTTAAAGCGATTAGCAATGTAGCTCACTCCCCCGAGACTCAACCTCGCCCTCTATATAATTAGCATTAAGCCAGTTTCCCCTGGTTCGCATTATTACGATTTGATTATGTCACGATACGACCTCAATGCATTCGTTAAAGATCAGCTTCTCTCAGACTCAGCATGGGATAAGCGCATTCGGCAGCAGTTGCCTTCCCCGGATAATGCCCTTGCGGGAGGAACGAGTGCGCCTGCTACCGAACAAGGAGAAGCGAACAGCCCAGCGTTGATTGCCACATTGCGCGATGCCATTGAGAAGGGGATCGAGGCAGATACAGCCGAAGTTGACGCGATCGCTGACAATCCGGAAAGCCCTGACTTTAGCAACACGATAGCAGCCCTGGCATGCAGCGGTGGGGCGCTCGAGCGGGCTACGAGCGTACTTTATAATCTATTGGAGTCATCGTCAAGTGACGAGCTCGATGCGTTTGCAAACGAACTCTCGCCTGTGCTTACGGACCATAGCAATCAGCAGCTTCACAACCCGCGCCTGTTTGCAAGAGTGAAGGCCGTCAAAGCGGCTGCGGATGCAGCGCCCGAGTCGCTCACGACAGAGGAGCACATGCTCCTGGAGAAGACCTATGAGGGATTCGTACGATCCGGTGCGAACCTTTCTGAGGACGACAAAGAGACCTTCCGTGCGCTCAGCCGAAAGCTGTCAGCCGCTACGCTCGAGTTTTCGCAGCGACTTGTCCGCGCCACACACGCCTACACCCTTCATTTGACCGACGAGTCTGACGTCAAGGGCCTGACAGATCAGCAGCTTGAAGCGGCCGCGCAAGAAGCCCGGAAACGTAAACTTGAAGGCTGGGTGATCACGCTGCAAGCACCGAGCTTCGTGCCCTTTATGACGCATGCTTGCTCAAGGAAGCGCCGCGAGGAACTCTATCGCGCTTACCACACGCGGTGTACCCAAGACGGCCCTAACGATAACAGGCAGCTGGTCGTGGAGATCGTCAACACACGTCAAGCCATCGCCCGTCTCTTGGGGTATCCGAACTATGCCGTCTACACACTGAAGAGACGCATGGCCGCTACCCCAGACAGGGTGAACGCCATGCTCAACGACTTGGAACGTGACTACCTGCCGGTTGCACGCCAAGAGCTGGCCGAAGTTGAACGGGAAGCGCGTAAGTGTGAAGGAGAGGACTTCAAACTGCAAGCTTGGGACTTTGCCTATTACTCAAACAAGCTCAAAAGGCGCCTCTATAACTATGATCCTGAGGAGTTGCGTCCCTATTTCGAGCTGTCGGCCGTCATATCAGGGGTCTTCGGTCTTGCTACGCGCCTCTACGGCATAACATTCGAGGCTGCCGAAGACCTGCCGGTCTATCACCCGGAGGTTCGTGCCTATCGCGTCTTTGATCAGGATCACAGCTACCTGGCCACGCTATATGCCGATTTCTTCCCGCGTGAACATAAGCAGGGCGGGGCATGGATGTCGGGCCTGCGTGACGAGTCATCTGCAATACCGGTTCGTGAGGCCGTCACGACGGCCAATTCGCTTCGCCCGGCCGTGACGATCAACATGAACTTCACCAAGCCCGTAGCGTCGCGCCCCTCCCTGCTGACGCTAGACGAGGTGACGACATTTCTCCATGAGTTCGGCCACGCCCTCCATGGCATGTTTGCCATGACCCACTTCGCAAGCATCAGCGGCACGTCGGTCTATTGGGATTTTGTAGAACTTCCTTCACAGTTCATGGAAAATTATGCCTTTGAGTCGGATTTTCTGCACACCTTTGCAAAACATTATCAGACGGGTGAGCCACTTCCTGAGGCTTTGCTTGCGAGTGTCATCGCAAGCCGTCGATTCCATGCCGCCTACGCCTGTATCCGCCAGGTTTCGTTTGGTTTGCTTGACATGGCCTATTACAGTCGCAGCACCCCTTTGCCCGAGCGCACTGACCTTTCAGCCTTCGAACGCGAAGTGTGGCGCCCGATCACGCTTTTGCCGCCAGTTAAGGAGGCGTGCATGAGCGTCGTATCGTTCAGTCACATTATGTCAGGCGGGTATGCTGCGGGATATTATAGCTACAAATGGGCTGAGGTGCTCGATGCCGATGCGTTTGCGGCCTTCCGCGAGCATGGCATCTTCAACCGTGCGACAGCGCAGTCATTCCGCGACAACATCCTCTCGCGAGGGGGTACAGATGATCCCGAACGGCTTTACGAACGTTTCCGCGGAAAGGCACCGAGCATCGATGCGCTCTTAGCGCGCGACGGCATCGCCAAGGGCTGAATCTACCTTTTATCCCATTATCTACACGAAATATATGACCAAAGCCCAAATCCTGGATCTACGCTATCTGCGCATGGCGCAGATATGGGCCGAAAACTCCTACTGCAAGCGCCGGCAAGTGGGTGCATTGATCGTCAAGGACAAGATGATCATCAGTGACGGCTATAACGGCACACCTTCGGGGTTTCCCAATATCTGCGAGGACGAGGCAGGGCTTACATTCCCCTATGTGCTCCATGCCGAGGCGAATGCGATCACCAAAATAGCCCGCTCAGGCAACAACTCAGATGGCGCAACGCTCTATGTCACCGATGCTCCCTGCATTGAGTGCGCCAAGCTCATCATACAGGCGGGCATTGTCAGAGTCGTATATGCACGTAGCTATCGTCTTACTGACGGCATCGAGTTGCTGCAAGCAGCTGGCATCGCGGTCGAACACTTCAATCTAGACTAAACTCATGATCCCAACGAACAAGCATCGTTTCGTTCCGCTAGCTATCTCGGTCGGTGTGGTTGTCGGCATATTACTGGGCAGCTTCTTTGCCAACCATTTCTCCGGAAACCGCCTGAGCATCATCAACAACTCAAGCAATAAGATCATCGATCTGTTTCATCTGATTGATGATCAGTATGTCGACTCTGTCAACATTCCCGATCTGGTAGAGCGCTCGCTTCCGCAAATCCTCAAAGAACTGGATCCCCATTCCACCTACATTTCTGCAGCCGACGTGGAAGCCTCGATGCAAGATCTCAAAGGTTCCTTTTCCGGCATTGGCGTGCAGTTTACGATTTACCGCGATACGATTCGTATCGTTAAGGTCGTAAAGGGTGCCCCCAGTGAGGGAAGCGGACTTCAGGCGGGAGACTGCATCGTCGCGATCAACGGCGAGAAATACGTAGGCGATACGATTACGAACGATGGTGCCATGCGTCGTCTGAAGGGGCCGAAGGGTTCCGATGCGCGTCTTCAGGTTAAACGCCGGGGAGTGTCTCGAGCGTTGTCGTTTACCATCTCTCGCGGTGACGTGCCCATCAAGACCGTCGATGCGACTTATCAGGCCGCCCCCGCGATTGGCTACATCCATGTCAACAGCTTCGGCGATACGACCTATCCGGAGTTTCTTGCCGCATTGGCCAAGTTGCAAAAACTCGGATTTAAGAATCTGATCATCGACCTCAGAGGCAACTCAGGCGGTTACATGGAGACCGCCGTTCAGATGGCCAATGAGTTCCTGCCCAAAAACTCTCTCATAGTCTATACAGAGGGTCGTAAGTCTCCCCGCAAAGAGTATCGCACAGACGGGCGAGGCACCTATCAGAGTATGCCTCTCACAGTCCTAGTCGATGAGACTTCGGCCTCGGCAAGCGAGATCTTTGCCGGTGCTATCCAGGACAATGACCGCGGCACGATCATTGGCCGCCGCACGTTTGGCAAGGGCTTGGTCCAGGTGCCCATAGAGTTCCCTGACGGCTCCATGCTGCGTCTGACGACAGCGCGCTATTATACGCCTTCAGGACGGTGTGTGCAGAAGCCTTACAAGCCGGGCGAAGAAGAGAACTATGAGGCCGACCTTATACTCCGGGCCGAACACGGCGAATACTATTCCTCTGACTCGATCCATACGAGCGGACAAAAGTACCACACTCGGCTCGGCCGCGTAGTCTATGGCGGCGGCGGCATCATACCCGACCGCTTTATCGCACGCGATACGACCGGTATCACGAACTACTTTAAAGAGGCCTACCTAAGCGGCCTGCTTTATCAGTATGCTTATGACTTTGTAGATCAATATCGCAAGCCACTCTCTAATTGTAATGATCTGGCTTCTGTATTGACCTTTGTCAAGCAGCATGATCTGGTTCACGGTTTTGCCAATTATGCAGCCAAGGCCGGACTTAAGCGCCGCAACCTGATGATAGCCCGCTCAGAAGGGCTTATCCGCAAACACATCACCGCTGCCATCGTGAGCGATCTGCTCGACAACGATGAGGCGGTGGAATATGTGAACTACTTTGATCCGGCGGTCACGACGGCCATCAACCTCCTCCGCGCGGGAAAGGCTTTCCCCGCCATTTCTACGGTGCGGTCAAAGGGTAATGGTCAAACTGCATACGCCTACGGGTTGACCACTCATTCGCTTCTTGCAATGTGGCAACCAGCCACGCATACACCACTTCTAGCGATCCGGACAGAAACATCATGGGCACTTACTTCACTGTGGGGTAGTAGCCTTCCGCTTCGCTCGTCAAATCCATTTACATGGGCGATCATACCGAAAAAGCCGAAGTTCGCAATCGCATAAAGCAAGCGGTGCTCAGCCTTCCTCCGGCTAGCCGCGAGCGACTCTCCGGGAAGATCATTAGACAATTGCAGGCGTCTCCGGCCTTTTGCTCCGCCAAGCACGTTCTCGCCTTTGCTTCCTTGCCGGATGAAGTCAATCTCGACCGACTCTTGAGTGACGGAAGGAGTGGGGGAGAGAAAGCCTTC
This sequence comes from Alloprevotella sp., assembly GCA_052272595.1. Classification (GTDB taxonomy): domain Bacteria; phylum Bacteroidota; class Bacteroidia; order Bacteroidales; family Bacteroidaceae; genus Alloprevotella. Next base: position 104,061 of record DAVZJV010000003.1, on the reverse strand, counting down.
TACCTGCCTAGGGTTAAGGGTGACGAATTGGAGATTTGCTCTTTTGACGGGGCCGAAAGCTTGAAACAAGGTGCATTTCGCATCAACGAACCTCAAGGAGCGCCTCTCCTTTCACTTGACTTGATTGACTTGGTCATCGTCCCCGGGGTAGCCTTCACCCCCGAAGGGCTTCGCCTGGGACGCGGGAGGGGATATTACGATCGTTTGCTCTCCCGCCAAGATCTCGCCGGGGCGTATAAAGTAGGCATCTGCTTCCCGTGTCAGTTGGTAGCAGAGCTCCCTATCGAAGCGCATGACATCCAGATGGACTCCGTCATAACGATCGACAGGAACTAAAATGCCGGATCTGTAAGGGTTGCCCGTCCTGTTTTATCATTAAAAAATTAATCATTCTCTTTATTCCGACAAACCAATGAACAAAGGTCTCGACGCCTGTCGTCTCTGTAAGTTTACGCATCATGCCGATGAGCGTGGAGCACTCACAGTAACCGACTTGCAGGCAAACAAGGATTTGCCATTTGGCGTTGAACGTGTGTTCTGGATTACAGATGTTCCGGAACATGCCGTACGCGGAAGTCACGCACATCAGACCTGCTGGGAATGCATCGTGGCTGTAAGCGGGGCCTTCTCGCTCCATCTCACCGCACTTGATGGAACGAAACGGGTATATCGTCTCACCTCGCCTGACCAAGGGCTGATCGTCGCTCCTATGGTCTGGTGCGAATTGACAGCCTTTACCCCCGATGCCGTCTGCCTTTGTCTTGCTTCAGGCGTCTACGATCCTGAGGGATATATAAATAGTTACGAAGACTTTTGCGCGCTGGCAGCGCAATAATTGTCATGCAAACACTCCGTATCCTTCGTTACAATGACAGCCTGCGAGATGCATGGGACGACTTCATCGCAAACGTCCGTCAGGCTAGCTTCCTGTTCCAGAGAAGTTATCTTGATTACCATCGGGACCGCTTCCGAGATCATTCGCTCATGGTCTTGGACGATCATAACAGTGTGATCGCACTCTTGCCCGCCTGCATCAGCCGGACAGACTCTCAATGTATCGAAAGTCATGGCGGTTTGACTTACGGCGGACTGCTCTATGATCATCGCGCCGGGATCAAGGAGGTCGGTCAGATGCTGAACCTCTGCGTTGCCCACTATCGCGAAGAACATTTCGATCGACTGGTCTATAAGCCTGTCCCTACGATTTACGACACGGTGCCGGCCGAGGAAGACCGCTACTGGCTTTTCCGCCTCGGCGCAGTGCTCACGGCTCGCGCTTCGTCATCGGTCATTAATCTGCGCAGCCCCCTGCCTTTTAGCAAACTCCGCCGTCGCAAGGTGGCAAAGGCAACGCGAAGCGGCGTCTTAAGGCTCTCTGACGATTCTGATAAGATGGGGACATTCTGGGATATACTGACCGATGTGCTGCTACGGCGTCACCAGACTCGTCCGGTTCATACGCTCGAAGAGATCAACCGACTACACGACTCCCATCCAGACGCGATACGGCTGTTTACTGCAATGGAAGGAGACGAAGTCGTAGCCGGTACGCTTCTCTATCTCACGCGCAAGGTTGTCCATGCTCAGTACATCGCGGCTTCCGATCGGGGGAGGGAAACCGGTGCCCTTGACTGGCTTTTCTCCCGTTTGATCAGTCATTATAAGGACGTTGAGCCTTCACGTCAGTGGTTCGATTTCGGCATTTCCACCGAGGCAGGCGGCACTTATCTCAACGAAGGTCTTGCATTTCAGAAGGAAGGTTTTGGTGCCCGTACGATCTGTTATGACCAATACACGCTCACGCTTTAAAGAAGCCCCCCACCTCTCATCTTTAATTCAGTCTGCACATATGCTCACACTCGACATTCTCATCTGTTCGCTCAATAAGGGCATCGTTAGGGTCACTGACGGTATGCTTCCTCCCATGGAGGGCGTGCGCTACATCGTGTCATATCAATATACGGACGAGCGATACCTAGACCTCATACCTGAAGCCCTTAGCGAACGGACCGACGTCACCCTCTATAAGTATAAGGGACAAGGGCTCTCCGTAAACCGTAACCTGGCGCTAGACCGCGCAACGGCAGACCTGGTGATGTATATGGATGACGATGCGCACCTGCTGCAAGACACTCCGTCTGTAATCAGGGCGGCCTTTGATGCAGACCCCGCCATGGATGTAGCGTTCTTTTGCGCATCAACCTATACGGGAAAGCCGCTGAAGAATTATCCGGGCCACTCGTTCGTAATCAAGGAAACGCCCACGTCCTACACGGTCTCGGCCCTGGAAATGGCCTTCCGCCGAGGTAAGATACAAGGCAAGCTCCGCTTTGATGAACGGTTTGGGCTGGGGGCACAGTTCCTTACCTGCGGTGAAGATGAGATGTGGCTTTTGACCGCCCTTAAAGCCGGTCTGCGCATGGTGTATTTCCCTCATAAGATCGTAGAGACCAGCACCATGCTCAAGAAATCGCTCATCTATGTGGATGCCGGCGTGCAGCGCTCGCGCGGTGCAATTACCTATTACCGTTACGGTCTGCGGGCGATACCGATGTCGTTTCACTTCGCGATGGAAAGCATGCGCAAAGGCTATTGTCACTTCTTGCCCATGTTCCGACATCTGATCGAAGGCATACGATACATGAAGGCCACCAGCCGTAAGTAGATTCGCTAGTCTGCCTCTGTCGTCAGGGGCGGACTAGTACACATTTAGGCAGTAAACGTGCAAGCGTATCGAAATATTTGCATTACTTTTGCACCGTCTTTACGGGGCGTAGCGCAGTCCGGTTAGCGCACCTGCTTTGGGAGCAGGGGGTCGTGGGTTCGAATCCCGTCGCCCCGACATTTTCGTAACGGCAGTTTGCGGTTAATTCATACAGACCGCTCACACCAATTACCACATCACACATTCAGGACACACTTTTAACGCACAATGGGAATCTTACAAGACCGTCTGGCAAAGTATACCTTGCCCCAGCAATACATGGCTAAGGGCGTCTACCCTTATTTCCGTGAAATAGAGGGCAAGCAGGGCACAGAGGTTGAGATGGGCGGACACCACGTGCTGATGTTCGGCTCCAACGCTTACACCGGTCTGACCGGCGATGAGCGCATCATCAAGGCTGGCATTGCAGCGATGGAGAAGTACGGCTCCGGCTGTGCCGGCTCCCGCTTCCTTAATGGAACGCTCGATCTCCATGTAAAGTTGGAGCATGAGCTAGCCGCCTTTGTCGGAAAGGAAGATGCCTTGTGCTTCTCCACCGGTTTTACCGTAAATTCCGGTGTTATTCCTGCCCTCACCGGTCGCGAAGACTACATCATCTGCGATGATCGGGACCATGCCTCCATCGTTGATGGCCGTCGACTTTCCTTCTCGACTTGCCTTAAGTATCGCCACAATGACATGGCTGATCTTGAGCGCCAGCTCCAGAAGTGTGCCCCCGAGGCTGTAAAGCTGATTGTGGTTGACGGCGTATTTTCGATGGAGGGCGACCTTTGCAATCTGCCCGAGATCGTACGGCTCAAGCACAAGTATAACGCAACCATCATGGTCGATGAAGCCCATGGCTTGGGCGTCTTCGGTAAGCAGGGACGAGGCGTTTGCGACTATTTCGGCCTGACTTCTGAAGTGGACCTGATCATGGGAACGTTCAGCAAGTCGCTTGCCTCGATCGGTGGCTTCATCGCAGCTGACGAGTCGATTATCAATTGGTTGCGCCACAATGCCCGCACCTATATCTTCTCCGCATCCAACACGCCCGCTGCTACGGCATGTGCACTTGAAGCTTTGCATATTATCCAGAAGGAGCCCGAACGAATCGAAGCTCTTTGGGAAGTGACCAATTATGCGCTCAAGCGTTTCAAGGAGGAAGGCTTTGAGATCGGCGATACCAAGTCTCCGATCATCCCGCTTTATGTTCGCGATACGGAGAAAACCTTTTATGCTACGGCAAAGGCCTTCGAAGAAGGGGTCTTCATCAATCCTGTCATTCCCCCCGCTTGTGCACCGCATGACACGCTCGTACGCGTGGCACTGATGGCAACGCATAGCAAGGAACAGGTCGATCGAGCCGTCAATGCGCTAAAGAAAGTCTTTACCGAACTAGAGATCATTAAGTAGGCATCCATCAGAATCCGCACCATTTATAACGGGCGTTGCTTTACATGAAGGGATCATGTAAGGCAACGCCCGTTTTGCTGTCATATGCTTTATTATTCGGAGACGTCAGGGACGGATGACGCGGTCACCAAGCGCTTTCGACAATTCTTGCTGTATGGTATGTAAGAGTTGGAACTCTTGGAGAAGTTCCTTGACCTTCGCAGAATCCTTTGCAACGACCGGGTCGCTAATCTGATGCGGAATCTCCTTCATACGCCTTTTTACGACAGCCAGCTTCAAATACATAAGATCGTAGGGTACAAGCGAGTCAAGGCGCTCCGACTCAGGCACATAGTCTGCTTGACGGGTAGTGGTGAGCTGATAGCGATCTATACCGAGCTGAGCTGCAATGCCAGCTATTTGAGGATCGGGATGATGGATAAAATAATCAAGTGCATCCCACGGCTTCTCCGTTCCGGCTGGCTGACTTGCGACTTTATCTAGCGCTTCTTGCAAGATGTGGTGATAGATCGGATTTCGCAGAGATAAATTGTCGTGGCGAAGATCCGTATCTATATATTGCGCTACAGTCGTATAGACGGGTTCGACTTGTGTGCCCGAAGTTTCTTGAGGCTCTTCGTAAATGGCAGCCAACATAGGGTGTCCGCCGTAGCGAATCACCCACGTGATGAGTTCCCGCTCTTCTCTCCATTGATCACTCCCGCCGAGAGAGAGTAGGGGAGAGGGCTGGCTTACAGCGGGCTGACGCTGGTCTGTAGATTGACCGGCTTCAGCCGGCCCTTTGCGTTCTTTGGCTTGACGTTCATTTTCTCTGATACGGCTCATCTCGCTCATGATCACCTCCTCTCGTACCGAGAGCATGGTTGCGCATAAGTGGACGTATTCATTTCTTACGACTTCGCTCGGCATTACGGAGATGCTGCGCACAACGTCAGTGATGAGTTCGGCACGCTTCAGAGGGTCGTTGGCCGCTCCTTGGAGAAGGAGTTGTGTCTTGAATGTAATGAAATCCGTTTGGTGAGCTTCGATATATGCGCGGAAGTCTGCGGCCGTATGCTTTCGGGCAAAGCTATCGGGATCATCTCCATCGGGCAGGAGCAACACCTTGATCTTCAGGCCTTCCGCCAAGAGCATATCGATTCCTCGTAGGGAGGCTTTAATGCCTGCGGCGTCGCCATCGTAGAGCACGGTAATGCGTTCCGTAAAGCGATGCAGCAAGGCTACCTGCTCGGTCGTAAGTGATGTGCCCGAAGATGCCACGACATTCTTGACACCGCTTTGATACATCGAGATCACGTCTGTATAGCCTTCAACAAGGAAGGCAAACCCTTCCCGTACGATGGAGTTCTTGGCCTGATAAAGTCCATAAAGCTCACGGCGCTTGCTGTAGATGACGCTCTCGGGCGAATTGACATATTTCGCCAGCTTCTTATCCGTGCCCAGGATGCGCCCGCCAAACGCTACAACGCGGCCGGAAACGGAATGCACGGGAAAGATGACGCGGCCGCGGTATCGGTCCAGGAGCCTACCGTCATCAGTTTTGAATGACAGTCCCGTCGTCAGCAAAAATTTCTCTTCATACCCCGACTTTAGCGCAGCTCGGCTCATCGCATCACGGTCATCGAGCGCATAACCGAGTTCGAAGCGCTCGATGATGTCGTCACGCATCCCGCGGCTTCTGAGGTAAGCCATGCCTTTCGCTACGCCGTCCACCTCGTCATGCAATACATGCTTGAAGTAGTCAGCGGCCCAGCGGTTGATGATGAACATGCTCTCGCGCTCTTTCTGTTCGGCACGCTGTTCGTCCGTCATATCGGTCTCCTTGATCTCGATGCCAGCCCGTCGGGCAAGCCACTTAATGGCTTCCGGGTAGGTCATCTGCTCGAGCTCCATCAGGAAGCGAATCGCATCGCCACCTTTGCCGCATGAAAAGCAGTGACAGGTCTGGCGCGCCGGAGTAACGACAAACGATGGAGTTTTCTCATGGTGAAAGGGACACAATCCCTTATAGAGTGTACCGGCTTTGCGCAGCGATACAAACTCACCTACGACGTCTACGATGTCCGTGGCGTCCTTTACGCGCTGAATGGTTTGAATGTCTATCATGGTTTTATTTTAGAAACTATGGAAGAGGGGGAGCGGAGAAGCCGAAAGTTTTATTCCTCATTTCCCCATTCTTTATTAAACATAACGGAGGTTCAGTATTGTTTGAGGGGATTGGCGGCAGTGCCGCGGTTTCAAGGTTTCGATCCATCGGGATTTGCAGACATAGCTATGAGTTGGTTGCCCAAAATGCGCGCAGCGGACGCCACAAGTTCCTTGCAGCTATGGTGCGGATTGACGCCATGCAGCTGCGCTGCCGTTTTATCAAGCCCGAGCAAAACGGCGCAAGTCAGACTGCCATGTTCCTCTTTAAAAGCCTTTGCCATAGTCTGAACTGCCACGACATTTGCCTGCTTACCGGCTTTGTCCTTTGGATCGTCTACACCGCAAGCGGCTCCACAGATCATAAACATGCCACAAGCGGCACCGCAAGTCAGCCTCATGCGTCCGATGCCGCCGCCAAAAGATTGCGCGATGAGCGTAGCCTCGCGCTCGTTCAGCCCAACGACATCGGCATATGCTCTCACAACGCTCTGAGCGCAGTTAAATCCTTCCGTGAAATATTTGACGGCCAGCTCAACACGTTGATCGATCTCGGCAGATGTAAGATTATACGATTTTCTCATGATATTGCAATAAATACTGTGGGTCCGCCTGCACGGATTGTTTTATGTCTACCTTTGCAGAAGACTGTCAATGACAACAACGATCAAGACCTTCACTGCCAATGAACTTTATCAAGCGTCTACTCCCTACCCTATTTATCTTGACTATCAGCTGGTTATGTCTTATGCAGGCTGGATGTCAGGGCAATTTTGATCAGAAACTCGAGCGCGAAGCCGCTGACTACACGGCCGAACATTGTCCGCAACGTGTCGATGAAGGAACTGTTCTCCGACAAGTGAGCTATGACCGGGACAAGCGGGTCTACACCTTTCATTATCAACTCTCACCGGCTTATGCTTCCGCATTGTCAACGCATCAAGCTGCGCTGCGCCTGGCAATCGTCAAGCAATTGCGCAATGATGTTGACTACCAGAAACTTAAGGACGAGGGCGTGATCTTTTCCTACGAGTACAGATCTGAAGCAGACGGAAGGCTGACCTATCGCACCGAAGTACGACCTGCCGAGTACAGGTAGAGCGTTGATGCTCTAATTTATAAGATAAAGCCGACAACGGGAGCCGACGTCAACCGTCGTTACCACCCGTTATCGGCTTTACTCATAAATCCAAGGCCCCAGACAGCCCAAGGGCTGTCGACAAGCCGAAAGGAAACGCTTACTCGGGCTTCATGTTTGTATAGACAGTTTGCACGTCGTCAAACTCTTCGAGGCGCTCAACCATCTTGTCGATGCTTTCGCGTTCGGCAGGCGTAACGTCCTTGAGATCGTTGGGAATATAGGTAAACTCGGCGCTGATTACCTCAAAATTACTCTCTTCGAGATGATGCTGTATCTGTCCGAAGCTCTTCGGATCACCATAGATCGTGATGCTATCCTCTTCTTCGTCTTCATCATACTCATCTTCTACTCCATAGTCGATAAGCTCAAGGATCAGATCGTCCATGCTCAGCCCTTCTTTACGCTTAAAGGTAAACACGCACTTGTGGTCGAAGAGGTAAGCGAGCGAACCCATCGTGCCGAGGTTGCCGCCGAACTTATTGAATACAGAGCGGACGTCGCCGACCGTACGTGTGGCATTGTCGGTAAGCGTATCGACAAAGATAGCCACGCCGTGAGGGCCGTAGCCCTCATAGGTCATCGTCTTATATTCGCTCTGATCCTTGCCCATCGCGTTTTTGATCGCACGCTCAATGTTGTCCTTGGGCATGTTCTCACGCTTACAGTTGGCAATGATGGCACGGAGTGTAGGGTTATTTTCGGGTTCAGGACCACCGGCTTTTACGGCTACGGCAATCTGCTTGCCAAGCTTCGTGAATGTGCGGGCCATGTGACCCCAACGCTTGAGCTTCGTCGCTTTGCGATATTCAAATGCTCTTCCCATTGGTCTATAGGTGTGTAGTGTATATTTATATATTACTGTTCTTATCGCAGCTCAGCGCCAAGCTGCTTCTTGAGCGAAGCGATGATCTTGTTCATGATGGCATCGGTCTGCTTGTCGTTCATCGTCTTATTGTCGTCTTGCAGAGTGAAAGACACGGCATAGCTCTTCTTGCCAGCGGGCAAGTTTTTGCCTTCATACACGTCGAAGAGGCTTACCTCGCGCAAGAGCTTCTTCTCGGCTCCGCGAGCCACGCGCTCTATCTCGGCAAAGGGCACGTTGCGATCAATCAAGAGTGCCAAGTCACGGCGTACGGCAGGGAACTTTGTCAACTCGCTAAAGGTCACGCGGTGCCCCTTAACGGCCTTTACCAATAACTGGAGGTTGATCTCGGCATAAAAGACGGGTTGTTCAACGCCGGCTTTATCGGCAACCGCCTTCTTCACGAGACCATAGACTGCCAGTGTGCGGCCGGCGCGATCGAGAAGCGCCATGCTGGCGGCAAAGACGTCTGCGGGTCCCTCAGCCATCTTTAGACTGCGGCGATCGAGGCCGGCACGACGAAGCAGGTCGCTCACGTAAGCCGTAAGCTGATAAACAGATGTTTCCTCATCGGGGTGGGCCCACGAGCCGCTCACACGCTTGCCCGTAAGCCAGATGCCCAAAGCGCTGTGTTCGCTGTAGGGAGCGAGGCTATGATCCTCCGTATGGCGTGATGCATCATAGCTGTAGACGTTGCCGACTTCAAAGAACATCAGGTCGTCATTGCGACGGGCAACATTGCGGGCAATGCTCTCGAGACCGCCGAAGAGGAGGGTCTGACGCATGACGCCGAGGTCAGACGAAAGCGGATTGAGCAGGCGCACCAATCGCTCGGCAGGATAGGTCGTAAGCTCGGTATAGTAAGATTCGCGGGTCAACGAGTTACAGAGAATCTCGCGCATCCCCTGCCCTACGAGTTGGAGTGACAATTTCTCCGTCAGGCTGTGGGCGCGATCAGCCTCGCCGCGGTCGGTCAACGACGACTTAAGGGCGGTCGGTATCTCCACATTGTTGTAACCATAGATGCGGAGGATGTCTTCGACCACATCGCAAGGGCGCTTCACGTCTACGCGATAAGCAGGCACTGAGAGCGAGAGTCCCTCTTCGGTCTCATGCTTTACAACCATCTCAAGGCTCGTCACGATCTCCTTGATAAGCGAGTGCTCGATCGTCTTGCCGACCAGATCGTGAACGTAAGCATAACTCAGGTCAACGTCGAAATGGGTCGGAATCTCACGTGCTTGGATGTCAACGACTTCACTCTCGACCGTACCACCCGTCAGCTCCTTGATAAGCATCGCTGCGGCCTTGAGTGCATAGATCTGTCCGTCAGGATCGACGCCGCGTTCGAAGCGGAACGAAGCATCCGTAGAGAGGCCGTGACGGCGGGCGCTACGGCGGATGCGCGTCGGGTCAAAATATGCGCTTTCGAGCAGGATGTCGGTCGTCGTATCATACGTACCGGAGGCTCTGCCGCCCAGGATGCCGGCAATGCACATCGGCCCTTCTTCATCGCAGATTGCCAGATCTGCCGATGAGAGCTTGTGCTCCACGCCGTCGAGGGTCACGAAGGGCGTACCTTCCGGCATGGTGCGCACGATGACGTGGTGGTTCTTTACCATGTCGTAGTCGAAGCAGTGGAGCGGCTGACCATAGGCCATCATGATGTAGTTGGTAACATCCACCACATTGTTGATGGGACGCAGGCCGATCGTCGTAAGCTTCTCTTGCAGCCACTTGGGACTTTCCTTCACCTCGCAGCCTTTGATCGTCAGGGCGCAATAGCGTGCACAACCCTCGGCATCGGCCACATCGATGTTGATCGGGAGGGCGTTGCCGTCGACCTTCAGACCGCTAACGTCGGGACGATGCAAGCTCGTAGCGATATCATGTCGGCGCAGGTAAGCATAGAGATCACGGGCCACGCCGTAGTGAGAGCAAGCATCGGCACGGTTGGGCGTGATATCCACTTCGATGACGTAGTCACTCTCAAGGCCGAAATAGGTTGCGGCGGGGATGCCGACCGGCGTATCCTCAGGCAGGGAGATGATGCCGGCATGGTCCGTGCCCACACCGATTTCGTCTTCAGCGCAGAGCATGCCGTAGCTCTCTACGCCGCGAAGCTTAGAGCGCTTGATGACAAACTCCTTGTCGCCGTCGTAGAGTTTCGTTCCGATGGTGGCTACAATAACCTTTTGGCCCGCATGGACATTGGGCGCGCCGCAAACGATCTGAAGCGGTTCACCATCTTGACCGGCGTCAACGGTGCAGACATGCATATGATCGCTGTCGGGATGGGGATTGCAGGTTAGTACATGTCCCGTTACGAGGCCTTTTAGTCCGCCTCGCACGGCAGGAACTTCCTCTATGCCGTCGACCTCGAGGCCGATAGACGTCAGCGCATCTGCCGTCTCCTGAGGCGTGAGTTCAAAGTCCACATACTCCTTGAGCCACTTGTATGATATATTCATGGGTTGCTATATGTATAATCTTTCGAGGTGCAAAGTTAGTGCAAGGTGAGTGGTGAGCAAAGGGGAAAGCCTAAGGATTTAGGGCCTAGCATGCCGCGCTGCAGCCGTTAAGGCCGCATGGAAGTTGAGGGGGCGGATAAAACATGACTTCCCCGCGGGTATGGTCAGAGCGGGCCCACTCAGGCGGAGGGCGTGACCATCAAGGCAGCATCACTTCACGAGGAAATTGATTTCCTCAGGAAGGATGTCCGCTTCGATGGAACGATAAGCTTTATGATATACGCCCCCATCCACCGAGAGGGGCACATGGCTCAGCTCATCGATGCGCAGCCGGTCGGTACGCCAAACGCTGAGCCCTTTGTGCGTAAGAAACCGCCCGGTGAATAGTAGCCAAAGTCCGTGAAACATCTGCGAGAGCACCGGCTTGGTGACCATCGTCACGTCAAGCTTCCCGTTATAGGGTATGGCACTCGGCGTCAGTCCGTAACCCGGGCCCGAGCCGATGCTAACCGACATGGCCCGGCGTGAGATTGTCTCTCCGGCAACGTGGAGGCAGAAGCGATAGCTCGTGCGTTTGGTCAAGAAAAGCAGCGCGGAGGTAAGGTATGAGAGTTGACGAAGGCCGAGCAAGCTCCCGGTGCGATGTCGAAGTTTCACGATCTGAGAGACCACGCCAATACTTACCAGGTTAAGGAAATAAAGCGTCTCGACAGCTCCTTCCCCACCCGCTTCCGCAATGCGCAGACGTCCTACGTCGATGCGGCGCATGCGGTGTGCGATCAGCGCGTCAATCGTCTCTTTGAAATTGTCTGCACGAAAGCCCCAATACTTAGCGAAATCGTTGCCGAACCCGTTGGGGATAACGCCCAGCGTGGGATGGTCTCCGGTAGGAGGCTGTGTCTGCATAATGCCCGTTAGCGCCCTGCCCAGCGCAGCATCGCCACCTACGACAATGATCGTTGCGTAACCCGACCGCGTGAGCATCGCAGCAAGACGCTCCACCGAACCGGGACCTTCGCTTTGCACGAAATCATATGCCACGCCGCAATCATCCAAGTAACGCCGGATTTTATCCCAACGGCGATGCGTGCGCCCCGATCCTTCGCGAGGACAATAGATGACGCCCCACGAGGCTTGTGGCGCTGCGCCGGTATGGCAAGGGAGTGGACGGTTGTTCATTTTTAGAGCTTTAAGTCGCTTGATGGATTAGACGTTTCAGAAGTTACGGCTAAAAGCGGCACATTCCTTTGTGCCGCATAAGCGTGGCGCGTAGAGGCTTTGTCTCTTCGCTTAGATCAGCGGAAGTTCGGCGAGGTCGATTCGCTCCGCCGCTTCGGGCGTAAGCCAGCAGATCGACAACCCGCGACGCTCCATGCCGCGAAACCAAGTCATCTGACGTTTGGCAAACTGGTGGATGGCTATTTCGAGCTTGGCACGCATCTCTTCATAGGAGAGTTGGCCTGTAACATAGAGCGTTACGTATTTATATTCCAAACCGTAATATATCAGGTCCTCGGCTTTGATTCCCCGATCCAACAGACCGCGTATTTCCTCGACCATGCCTTCTTTGAGGCGGCGATCCAGACGTTCGGTGATGCGTCTGCGCCTAACTTCACGACTTACGTCTATGCCGATGATTAGGCTTTGCAGCTGAGGAAACGGCGCCAGCTCGTGCGCATGAGTCTTTTCGTAGTCGGCAATCTCGATGGCGCGAATGGCGCGTTGCGGCGAGTCTATGTCCGTCTTATTGTGGAGCGGCCCATAGGATGCTAGGATCGTCGTGAGTTGCTCAATCGGCAGACCGGCCAACGACGCGCGGAGGGGCTTGTTCTCCGGCACCATGGGGAGTCGATAGCCGCGCAGCACGCTCTCCAGATATAGGCCCGAGCCACCGCAAAGGATCACCTTGCGACCGTGCGATCGGATCGTATTGTAGGCTTCGAGGAAGTGACGCTGGAAGTCGTAGACGTTATAACGTGTGCCCGCTTCGGCAATGTCAATCAAATGGTAGGGCACAAGGTTCTCCCCCACCCCGTAGTCTTCCAGATCTTTGCCTGTCCCGATGTCCATCCCGCGATAGACCTGACGACTGTCACCGCTAATGATCTCCGCACCGAGACGTCGAGCCAGCGCGACAGCCACCTGCGTCTTTCCCGACGCTGTCGGTCCGAGGATGGTAAGCAGGTCATAAGCCGGTTGCCCGGCAGCCTGCGTGGGTACAGAAGAAGATGCCATAAAGCGAAAGAAGGGGGAATGATGCGGGTATAAATAAAAGACCGCTGCAACACACCTTACGGGGGTGCACTTGCAGCGGTCAGTTTGAGTGTGGGAAAATGTGCGGGATCAGACCTCGAGGGTCATTTCCCGAAGGGGCACATTAGCCGTTCACCTTAGCCATGTGGGCGATGAGCTCGAGCACCTTGTTAGAGTAACCGATCTCGTTGTCGTACCAGCTGATCACCTTAACGAAGGTATCGGTGAGGTAAACACCGGCGTTGGCGTCGAAGATAGAGGTGTTGGTGCAGCCGAGGAAGTCGCTAGAAACGACAGCGTCCTCCGTGTAACCGAGCACACCCTTGAGTTCGCCCTCAGAAGCCTCCTTCATAGCCTTGCAGATGTCCTCCTTAGTGGCGGGCTTAGCGAGGTTAGCGGTGAGGTCAACTACAGAAACGTCGAGCGTCGGCACGCGCATAGAGATACCGGTGAGCTTACCGTTGAGCTCGGGGATCACCTTGCCTACAGCCTTGGCAGCACCCGTCGTAGAGGGGATGATGTTGCCGCTGGCGGCACGGCCACCGCGCCAGTCCTTCAGAGAGGGACCGTCTACGGTCTTCTGCGTAGCGGTGGTAGAGTGAACGGTAGTCATCAGACCGTTAACGATGCCGAACTTATCGTTGAGCACCTTGGCGATGGGAGCGAGGCAGTTCGTCGTGCAAGAAGCGTTAGATACGAACTGAGTGCCCTTCTCATACTTGTCGAAGTTTACGCCGCATACGAACATGGGCGTGTCGTCCTTAGAGGGAGCAGACATAACGACATACTTGGCACCGGCCTGGATGTGAGCCTGAGCCTTCTCCTTGGTCAGGAAGAGACCGGTAGACTCAACAACGTACTCTGCGCCTACGGCATCCCACTTCAGGTCAGCCGGGTTGCGCTCAGCCGTTACGCGGATGTGGTTACCGTTAACGATGAGCTCGCTCTTCTCAACGTCAGCCTCGATCGTGCCTTGGAAGGCGCCGTGCATCGTATCGTACTTGAGCATATATGCCAGGTAGTCTACGGGGCAGAGGTCATTGATACCTACGATCTGGATGTCGCTGCGATTCTGAGCGGCGCGGAACACGAAACGGCCGATACGACCGAAACCGTTAATACCTACTTTAATCATGATGTTTGGTTATGAAAAAACTTTTAAGAGGTAATTAATCTAGTGAGCTAACTCCGGGAGGAGGGCCGAGCCTAAGCTGACCGCACCTTCACTGCCGCAAAAGTACTAAATCAATCTTATTGGGCCGTACGCGGCAAGGCATTAAAATTTCGTAAACGTTCCGCTCCGCCAACCCGCCTTATCAGCATCAGCCTCGCGGAAGGGCCGGAATCGGGCATTTGGCTGTCGAATAGGGTTACGTCAGGCGACACATTCACTCCTCGACTTCGACTAGCTTCACGCGCTTCGTAACCGCCCCCGTAGCCAGGGCGGCGCCGCGGAACACTTCGTTTACGCGGTCTATCGTGTGGCGGCGGAACTTTCCGCTGATGCGCGCCAACTTGGTGCCGTTCTTCGTCAGCGCTGCTTCGTCGGTAATCCATTGCTCGGCACGGCGGTCATCGTCAAACTCCCCGGCGGTCACTTCGGGATCGTAGCGATAATGGAGGCGGCGCATCGTCGCGGTGAAGGAGCCGTCATTCACGCGGAAGACGAGCTGATAATAAAAGTGTACGCGGTGGATCTGCCAGTTCGTCCGCTTGAAATACATGTATTCCTCGATGCTGGCCGCCACGATGCCGCTGTCGGGCGTCACTTCGGTCAAGCGCGCCTGCGGCAGCTGGTCGGGACCGTTAACCAGTGCACTGTCAACGTAGTGCTGGAGGTCGGCCATCAAGTCTGCCCGAGTCTTGCCCTTGACCGTATAAGTGCGGTCAAACTCTACCTGACCGTTCTTCACAGGCACGGCACCCGCAAGATAGCGGGCATCATCATTACGGCTTTGCGCAGCTAAGGGGTCGGTGCCGGTTAACTGAAAAGAGAATAGGAGGGCCAACGCAGACAATCTGCCAGCCTTCGCCACAAAGGAAGGGAGTGAAAAGCTCATCGTAACCTGATAATATTTAATGATGCCGAGCGACATGACACAAGACCCGAAGCCCCATGAGAGCGGTCCGCACGCATAAGGCTCCGCTTAAATCTAAGGGCAAAGGTAACGCTCACCGCTCCCCCACGCAAACGTTTTCACACAAAATAAGCGTCGAAACATTCCACCTCCCCAAGTCGAAACGGCGGCGCGCCGCCCCGTGCCGGTTATGCTCAGCCGCCCCCCGCTCGAGACCGCGCGATCTGTGATCAGAACGGGCAGCGGGCTAGGAAAAACTGCAAGGCGGCTCGCGCGGACGACCCGCCTTGCCGAAGTCCCGAGCCGCCTGCTCGTTTCACCACGCTTTTACCTGCAGATGCAGCGGGAAATCGTTCCCGCGAGGGCGAGAAGCCTTAGAGACTTGCCAAATCGTCCGCGCCATCCTTTGCCCTTCACGCGCCTTATACTAACTTTGCACTCAAATTATCATGCCCGCACTACGTTGCAGGGGCGCTAACACATCATTTCAACGTGGCTGAAACAAAGTACATCTTCGTAACGGGAGGCGTTGCCTCTTCTCTAGGAAAAGGCATCATCGCCGCATCGGTCGGAAAACTCTTGCAGGCGAGAGGGTTTAATATCACAATCCAGAAGTTTGACCCCTATATCAACATCGATCCGGGCACGCTCAATCCTTATGAGCACGGAGAGTGTTACGTGACCGACGACGGTCAGGAGACTGACCTCGACTTGGGGCACTACGAGCGCTTCACGGGCATACAGACCACGCGCTACAACAACTTTACCACGGGCCGCATCTACCAGAGCGTGATCGACAAGGAGCGCCGCGGCGACTACCTAGGTAAGACGATTCAGGTGATCCCCCACATCACCGACGAGATCAAGCGCGACATGCTCTATCTCGGTAAGAAACATAAGTACGACTTCGTCATCACGGAGATCGGCGGCACGGTGGGCGACATAGAGAGCCAGCCCTTCCTCGAGGCCATCCGACAGCTGAAGTGGGAGCTCGGCCACAACGCGGTCTGCGTACACCTGACTTACGTGCCCTTCCTTGCGGCTGCTAAAGAACTGAAGACCAAGCCGACGCAACACTCCGTGAAGGAGCTACAGAGCCTCGGCATTCAGCCCGATATCCTCGTGCTCCGCGCTGAGCACGAACTGGGTCAGGGCTTGCGTAAAAAGATCGCCAACTTCTGCAACGTTTCGCCCGACGCCGTCGTTCAGAGCCTCGACCAACCGACGATCTATGAAGTGCCGCTTCGCATGCAGGAGCAGGGGCTCGACGCCACCATCCTCCGCAAGCTCGACCTGCCCGTGGGCGAAACTCCGGGACTCGGCCCTTGGCGCTCCTTCCTCGAGCGTCGCCACAAGGCCACCGAGGTGGTCAATATCGGCTTGGTAGGCAAATATGACCTGCAAGACGCTTATAAGAGCATCCTCGAGTCGCTCTCGCAGGCCGGCACCTACAACGATTACAAGGTTAAGACGCACTTCATCAACAGCGAGAAGCTGACGCCCGAGAATGTAGAGCAGATGCTCGCTCCGATGGACGGCCTCGTGATCTGCCCGGGCTTTGGCCAACGCGGTATCGAGGGCAAGATCCTCGGTGCCAAGTACGGCCGCGAGCACAACGTGCCGACCTTCGGCATCTGTCTGGGCATGCAGATGATGGTCATCGAGTATGCCCGCGATGTGCTGGGATTGGCTGACGCCAACTCCGTCGAGATGGATCGGCAGACGAAACACAACGTCATCGACCTCATGGAGGATCAAAAGAACATCACCAACATGGGCGGCACGATGCGTCTCGGTGGTTATGAATGTAAGCTTCGCGAAGGTAGCCGTGTGCGCGAGATCTACGGCAAAGAAAAAATCCGCGAGCGCCACCGCCACCGCTATGAGTTCAATAACGACTACCGCGAGCAGTTTGAGCAGGCCGGCATGGAGTGTGTCGGCACCAATCCCGACACCGACCTCGTCGAGATCGTTGAGGTGCCCACGCTGACGTGGTATGTCGGAACGCAGTTCCACCCCGAATATTCCAGCACGGTGCTCAAGCCCCATCCGCTCTTCCTCGATTTCGTCAAGGCTTGCATCACCTCTAAGAAGTAAACTCGAAGTACAGAATCGAGCGACCGACTTAGGCAGGCGCGAAGCCTGCCCTCGGTGCGCCACACTCGTAGGGCCAGTGTTCTCCTCTATGAGAGGAGCTAGCTTGTCGTTACCGAGCCTCTCTGCTACTTTAGACAAATTCCGATTACTCTAGCAATGGATAAAAACACCATCGTCGGCCTCGTGCTTATAGCTGCCGTGCTGATCGGCTTCAGTTGGTATAACACCAATCAGGAGCGCGCACTTGACAGACAACCTCAGGCTACGCAACAGGCGGCAGCCAAGGAAGACGCCGTTGCGGCAGCCCAACTTAAAGCCCAAGCTGCGCGACAAGCTGCAGCCGCTGACACAACGGCCCTCTTCCATGGTGCGCTCAAAGGACAGGCGCAAACGCTGACGCTCAAGAACGGTAAGGTCACCGTCAAGATCAACACCAAGGGCGGCGCCATCAGCGAAGTGCGTCTGCCGGAGTATCGCAGCTATCGCGACTTTAAGGCTAAACGCGAGAATCCCCTCCTCCTCTATAGCGACCAGACGGCGGGACTGGCGTTGAGCATCGAAGGCAAAGACCGCACGATCGACCTCGCCGACTATTACTTTACCCCCTCGGCCCATACCGACAGCACGCTGACGCTCACGCTGACCGATCGCACGGGGGCCCAGTTGAGTATAGACTACAAGCTCAGCCCGGCAGGCTACCTCGTTGACTACGCTTTGCGTGCAAAAGACCTTAAGACCTATCTGCCCGCCAAGACGCGTGACGTGCAACTCACCTGGCACGACAAAGTGGCGCAGCACGAGAAGGGCTTCTACTTCGAGAACATGTATTCCACGCTGACCTACAAGCTCAGCGATGACGATACCGAGAAGCTATCCGAGAATGCAACCGAGGAGAAAAAGGCTGAAGGTCAGGTAGACTGGATCGCTTTCAAGAACCAATACTTCAGCTCTGTGCTCATGGCAGCAGACGGTATGACCGATGCCGACCTCAAGAGCGAGCAGATGGACGAGAAGAGCGGTTATCTCAAAAACTACAGCGCCACGATGTCCGTACCCTTCGATCCTTCGGGGGAAAAAGCCACGCGCCTGCAATTCTACTTCGGCCCCAACAACTACCGCCTGCTCCAGTCGATGGATCATTACCGCCTCTCAGAGCATAAGAATGACCTGCAGGGACTGGTTTACCTGGGTTGGCCTATCGTCAAGTGGATCAACCGCTATTTCACGCTTTACGTCTTTGACTTCTTCACCCGTCTTGGGTTGCCGATGGGCATTGTGCTGCTCCTGATCACGTTGTTGCTTCGCGTCATCGTCTATGCGCCGACACGCAAGAGCTTTATGAGCAGCGCCAAGATGCGCGTACTTAAGCCCAAGATCGACGAGATCGCCGCAAAGTATCCGAATAAGGAAGATGCCATGAAGCGCCAGCAGGAGACCATGTCTCTCTACTCGCAGTATGGCGTCAGCCCGATGAGCGGATGCTTGCCCATGCTCATCCAGATGCCTATCTGGATCGCCATGTTCAACTTCGTGCCCAACGCCATCGAGTTGCGTCAGCAAAGCCTTCTTTGGGCTGATGACCTCTCGGCTTATGACGACATCATCTCATGGAATGCAGACATCTGGGGAATCGGCAATCACCTGAGTCTCTTCTGCGTACTCTTCTGCGCCAGCAACCTGCTCTACAGCTTCCTGACGATGCGTCAGCAGCGCGAGACGATGTCGGGCGAACAGGCACAACAGATGAAGATGATGCAGTGGATGATGATGCTCATGCCGCTCTTCTTCTTCTTCATGTTCAATAAATATTCCGCCGGCCTCAATTACTACTACTTCATCTCGCTGCTTTTCAGCGCCCTGACGATGTGGTACCTGCGTCGTACGACAGACGACAAAAAGCTTTTGGCGAAGCTAGAGGCCAACTTTGAGGCCAATAAGAACAACCCCAACCGCAAGCCTTCAGGCTTGGCGGCCCGTCTCGAAGCCCTGCAGAAACAGCAGGAGGAGATGTTGCGCCAACGCCAGCAGGCACAGGCCAACAGAAAGAAATAACCAATTCATTGCTTATGCGCTCCGCGAAGTTCGTCGCTACGGACTTCGCGGCTAGCGTATAGGCATACCACCCTACCCCCCCCGTAATTTCCATGATGACTCTCAAGACCATGCTCACGGCCACAGCCATGCTCCTGACAGCCGAAACCACGGCCTCAGCCGCCGCGACGGATGAGGTGAGCACCTCCTTCATAGGCCGGCAGCAGCCCACGCTCACGAGCGATCGCATGACGCCTGAAGCCCTTTGGGCCATGGGCCGCATCGGTAGCTTTGCCCCCTCACCCGACGGCCGCAGCGCTGTCTATGGCGTAACCTATTATAGCGTAAAGCAAAACAAGAGCCACACCGTGCTCTATGCCCTCGACCTCAAAACGAAGAAGTCGCACCAGCTCACAACTGACAACGGGAGCGAACTGTCACCGCGATACATCGATGGCGGACGCCGCATCGCTTATCTCTCTGCGGCTTCGGGTTCGATGCAGCTCTGGGTGATGAATGCTGACGGAACGGAACGCCAACAGGTGAGCCACACCGCCGGCGATATTGCCGACTACCTCTTCTCGCCCGACGAGCGACAGGTCATCCTGATCATGGACGTTGCCCAGAATCATTCGGTAGCCGCTAAGGAGGCTGACCTCCCCGAGGCGACAGGCATGGTTATCAACGACCTGATGTATAAACATTGGGACACTTATGTCACCACAGCCCCCCACCCCTTTGTGGCCTCCTTTGACGGAAAGAAGGTGGGCACGGCGAAAGACCTGCTCGAGGGAGAGCCTTATGAATGTCCCATGATGCCCTTCGGCGGCATTGAGCAGCTGTCTTGGAGTCCCGATAGTAAGACGATAGCCTACACCTGCCGTAAAAAGGTCGGCAAGGCTTATGCGATCAGCACCGACAGCGACATCTATCTCTACGACCTGGCCACCAGAAAGACGCACAACCTCTGCAAGCCCGAAGGCTGGCAAGCCCCTGAGATAGAGGCTGACCGTTCGCTGCAGAACCAGGAGGTCAACAAGCAGGCCACAGACTGCAACATGGGCTACGACCAGAATCCCGCTTTCTCGCCCGACGGCCGCTACATCGCTTGGAGCAGCATGGCACGCGACGGCTACGAGAGCGACCGCGCACGCCTCTGCGTCTACGATCTCAAGACCGGTGAGAAACGATACGTCACGGAAAAGTTTGAGAGCGGTGTAAACGAGTTTGCATGGGCAACCGACTCAAAGAAGCTCTACTTTACGGGCTTCTGGCACGGCAAGACGCAGGTCTACGCCACCGACCTCAAGGGAACGTACAAAGCCCTGACTGACGATGTGGCCGACTATTCGATTATCGGCCTTGCGCCTGACGGCAAGCGCCTCTATGTCAAGCGCCAAAGCATGGAAAGCGCTGACGAGGTCTATTGCTTGGATCTTAAGAAGCAGCACATCGAACAGCTGACATACGAAAATCAGTATTTCTACGATCACCTAGCCACCGGGCGAGTTGCTGAACGCTGGGTTAAGACGGTCGACGGCAAGGATATGCTCTGCTGGGTAATCTATCCCCCTCACTTCGACCCGACTAAGAAATATCCTGCACTGCTCTTCTGTGAAGGTGGCCCGCAGACGCCCGTGAGCCAGTTTTGGAGCTACCGCTGGAACATGCAGATCATGGCTGCCAACGACTACATCGTCATTGCCCCCAACCGCCGCGGCCTGCCCGGCTTCGGTATGGAGTGGCTCGAGGAAATCTCAGGCGACTACTCTGGCCTCTGCATGCAAGATTATCTCTCTGCAATCGATGACCTCTGCAAGGAAAGCTATGTCGACCGCGAGCGTCTGGGAGCTGTCGGCGCCAGTTTCGGCGGCTACAGTGTCTACTGGCTTGCAGGCAATCATGACAAGCGTTTCAAGGCTTTCATAGCCCATGACGGCATCTACAACACGCAGCAGCAATACGTGGAAACCGAGGAGTTGTGGTTCCCCAACTGGGACATGGGCTGCGCGCCTTGGAAGAAGGCGGCTGACGGCCAAACGCAGAAGGTTTTTGCCACCTCTCCCCACCTTTATGTCGACAAGTGGGACACGCCGATCCTCTGCATCCACGGACAGCGCGACTTCCGCATCGAATATACGCAGGCCGAGAGCGCCTTTACGGCCGCCCGCATGCGCGGCATCGACGCACAGCTCCTACTCTTCCCCGACGAGAACCATTGGGTGCTTAAGCCCCAGAACGGCATTCTCTGGCAGCGCACTTTCTTCCGCTGGCTCGACAAGTATTTGAAGAAGTAATTTCTCACGGAAGGGAGGCCGTCGGTTGCAGCCTTTCCTTCCATCTTTCCATTCCTACACTCATTCATTCTATCTACCGCATCCAATGACGCAAGCACTGCAACAAAAGTTCCACGACAAAGCCTGGGCACGCTGGACCGCCCTTCTCATCGTTTCCTTCGTAATGATGTGCGGCTACTTCGTAACCGATGTCATGTCTCCCCTTGAAGACATTCTCGTGAAATCGGGCTGGACGAGTAGCGAGTACGGCATCTTCTCGGGCGCCTACGGCTACATCAACGTCTTCCTGCTGATGCTCTTCTTTGGCGGCATCATCCTCGACAAGATGGGCATCCGCTTCACCGGCGTCATGGCGACAGCGCTGATGCTGTGTGGCGTGGTAATTAAGTATTACGCCCTGCGCACGCCCTTCGAGGCAAGCCATTACATCTTGGGCATCCACTCGCAAGTGTTCTACGCCGCGCTGGGCTTCTCCATCTTCGGCATGGGCTGCGAGATAGCGGGCATCACGGTGTCAAAGATCATCGTGAAGTGGTTTACGGGCCGTTCGATGGCCTTGGCTTTGGGCTTGCAGGTTGCCATGGCCCGCATCGGTACGGCTCTGGCCTTGAGCCTCAGCCCCAAGGTGGCCGAACACTTCGGCGCCCCCTCCGCCTCCGTGTTGGTGGGTGTCGTGGCATTGCTGGCCGGCTTCATCTTCTACCTCGTCTATTGCGTGATGGATGCGAAGGAAGACCGCTCCTGCCAGGCCGTGTCTATGGAACCGGAAGAGGGTTTCCACTTTGCCGACCTCGGCGTGATTTTCCGCAGCCGCGGCTTCTGGCTCATCACCATCCTCTGTCTCCTTTTCTATAGCGGTGTTTTCCCCTTCTTGAAGTTTGCTACCAAGCTGATGATCTACAAGTATCACGTAGATCCGACCCTTGCCGGTAACATCCCCGCCGTCCTTCCTTTTGGCACAATCTTGCTCACGCCTGTCTTCGGCACGCTCTATGACCGCATCGGTCGTGGCGCCACGCTGATGATCATTGGCTCGGGCTTGCTCTTCCTCGTGCATGTCCTCTTCACCCTGCCTATTCTCAGCTATGGTTGGTTCGCTGTCATTGTGATGATTATCCTCGGCATTGCCTTCTCCCTCGTACCCAGTGCGATGTGGCCCAGCGTGCCCAAGATCATCCCCATGAAGCAACTGGGCTCTGCCTACGCCATCATCTTCTACATCCAGAATATCGGCCTCTCACTCGTGCCCGTGCTCATCGGTTATGTGATCGGTCGCTATGCCGAACAGACGCTGCCCAATGGCGAGGTAACCTATGACTATACGATCCCCATGGCCATCTTTGCCCTCTTCGGACTTGCAGCTATCTTCTTCGCGATCTGGCTGCGCATCGAAGATGGCCGTAAACACTATGGTCTGGAAGAAGCCAACATCAAGAAGTAAACGGCACCGCATAATGCAGCTTATTCCATCATTCTCAGCCTTGGCGCTCGCTGCGCAGCTCTGTCCGGCATCCATGTCGGCCGGGGCGGTTGCTGACAAGGATGACGCTTCGTCCCCCCTGATTACAGCGCCCTCAGACAGCTTGCCCGATCATAGGGCAGACCTTACCGCGGGCATAGGTTTCGCTCCGAAGGCCGACAACTCCTCTAAGGCGCTTCAGACACTGAAGCCCACGATTAAGTTCGGCGGCTACATTATCGGGAAATACAGCATCAGCGACCGCTCTGGCCAGGCCACCAACGGCGGCTTTGACCTGCGCTTTGTCAGACTCTATGCCGACGGCACGGTATATCGCGACTTCTATTATCGCTTTCAGCTGGAAGTCAACGGCGCTCCGGGCGAGGACAAAGGACCGCGTATCGTCGATGCCTTTATCGAGTGGAAGCGCTATGATTTCCTGAGAATAAAGTTTGGGCAATTCAAGCGTCCCTTCGGATTTGAAAATCCTTACAGCCCGCTCAATGTCGGCCTTGGCTCTTACTCTCAGGCTACGATGAAACTCGCATCGATAGGTGATCGTAACGGCGAGCATAAGAGTTCGGGACGCGACCTCGGCGTGCAGGTGCAGGGTGATCTATTCACTGCTTCCGATGGGCATAAATGGCTGCACTATCAGGTAGGCTTCTTCAACGGCCAGGGTATCAACCACGCCGACAAGGACCACCACAAAGACCTCATCGGCGGCCTGTGGCTATCCCCCGTCAGAAATCTCGCGATCGGCGGTTTCGGATGGAACGGTAAGTACACCAACGAGAAATACAACGCCGCTGCGCCCGGCAACACCCTCAAAAGCGTCAAGCGCGTACGCTGGGGCGTCGGCTTGAAATATGAGAGCAAGTGGACGGTGCGCGGCGAATACATGAGCAGTGTGGGCGGTGTCGTGAGCAACGCAACCGCGCCCGACCGCTCCGACGCGTGGTATGCCACGGTGGGCGTGCCGGTCATCAAAGACTTCAAACTTTACGGACGATATGACTGCTATCGGGACGCTAAAACCTGGAGCAGCCTGCGCACAGACTATGGCGCCTCTGCAAACTACTATTTAGGGAAGAACCTTATCTTCCAGCTCAACTATACGCGCACCGATGACCGTTCTGCACGCCACGCGGCAGCACCAAGCGACTCGCGTTACAACACCTTCGATGTGCAGGTAACTGCACGCTTCTGATATGCGCGCTTCCCCTCTCATACTTTGCCTCGCTGCCACACTCACACTAGGGCAGGCAACCGCTGCAGCCGCGCAGGCTGCGGCGGACAGCCTCATTGCGGCTCACTCGACAGACAGCGTGAACGTGGTACAAGCCAAAGCACGCAAGACCGGCTTCGCAAGACGCGTCATACGTTACTTCCTCCATGCCAATAACCCCGATCCCACGAAGAAGGTAGATTTCGGCGTAATCCCCGGACCTCACTATTCATCCACAACGGGCCTAGGGCTTGGCATCCTCGGTACGGCTACCTACTCCGCCGACCGAACCGACAGCCTCCTGCCACGATCTAACGCGATGGTCTATACAGACATGACGACGGGGGGATTCTTCCTCGTGGGATTGAAGGGCACACACTTCTTTCCCCACGGCAACTATCGTCTTGACTACAAGGCCAATGTCTCCACCTTTAGCGCCAGTTACTGGGGCATCGGTTACGAGGCGGCCGACCTTGACGCGAATGAGAGCGACTACCGCCGCAACCGCATTTTGGCGATGGGACGCTTCCTCTTCCACCTCGGCCGCGGCGTCTACCTTGGTCCCATCGTTCACTACCGGGTCTTTCAGGCGAAGGGCGTGAAGCCCGAGCGGCAACCCCTTTGGCAGGGAGAAGATCTCACCGTGCGCAACAGCGCTGCGGGCCTCTCGCTCACTTACGACAGCCGCGACTTCATGCTCGGCGCCACACGCGGCATGTTTTTCCAGCTTGACCAGACCTTCTCGCCACGCTTTATGGGCAACGGCGATTACGGCTTCTCTGCCACCGAACTCACCCTCTCGGCCTACAAGCCGCTCTGGCGCGGCGGCGTGCTGGCCGGAGAGTGGCACAGCCTCTTCACATACGGCCATACTCCCTGGCCTTTGCTCGCGGAAGTGGGCAGCAATGACCGCATGCGCGGATATTATGAAGGACGCTACCGTGACAAGAATCTCATGGAGGGACAGGTCGAACTTCGGCAGAAGATCAAGGGGCGCCATGGCGCCGTCGTCTGGGTGGCACTGGCTAACGTGTTCCCTACGTTTGACGACATCGCCATGCGCCGCGCGCTGCCCAATGTCGGCCTAGGCTATCGTTGGGAGTTTAAGAAGGGCATCAACATCCGAATAGACTATGGCTACGGCCGTCAAGGCGGCGGCTTCATATTCAATCTCGGCGAGGCATTCTAAACCGCTCGCCCTATACACATCCTAGCAAACACACTAAAACACATACAAACTCACTGACTCATGAACTATCAAAAGCTAGCTATCGCTCTGACGGCATCGCTCGCTCTCGGGGCTGCGTCAGAACTTAAGGCAATCCCTTACTCTCCGGCTTACCTGCGCAGCATAGAATCCGTACAGGGTGCGGAAGAAGAGGAAGAGGTAGAAGGAAGCGTACGTTACCTTACGCGCGGCACCTTCGACCATTGGACCAGCAAGACGATCAAGGAGAGCCGCATCTTGGGCGGCAATACGGTTACCCTGATGGGCGTCGGGTCGCCCTGGGCTACGTCTAACGTATGGGCTAAAGTTTCAGGCATTACCAAGACCAACGTCAGCGTCTACAGAGACAGCCATCCCGGCCACGGCAGCTGTGTCAAGCTCTATACCCACATCGTAGAGGCTAAGGTACTCGGCATTATCAACATCAAAGTGCTGGCCGCCGGCTCGATCTACCTCGGTCAGACGATACAGCCCATTACCGACACAAAGAACCCGATGGCGAAGCTCAACGCAGGCCTGAAGTTTAGCGGACGTCCCAAAGCACTCATCTTCGACTATAAGACGCACATCGTGCCCGGCAACCGCATCCGTCAAAACGGCATCGCAAAGGGATCTGCCGTAGCCGGACAAGACATGGCCGACTGCATCCTCTACCTCCAGAAGCGTTGGGAAGACGCAAAGGGCAATATCTACGCCAAGCGTGTAGGCACGATGGTTGCGCGATGGAGCAAGTCAACCGATTGGCATAACAACGCCCGCTTCACCATCCACTACGGTGACATCCGCCGCAAGCCCTTCTACTCCTCAGCATGGGCGCTCACGTCAGGCGCTACGACGAAATATGCCCGCAACTCCAAGGGACAGATGAAACCCATCCGCGAAGTAGGTTGGGCAGCCGCCAACGAGACACCTACCCACATCGTGCTACAGTTTGACTCGAGCCACGGAGGCGCTTATGTCGGCACGGTCGGCAATACGCTTTGGGTAGACAATGTGCGACTAGCCTACTAACATCTATCACAACGATCTTTTCGGAAGATCCCGATGCAAGGCAGCAATCGGCGGCAATTACGCCCTCCGTTTGCTGCCTTGCTTTTGGCTAGCGGTCCTCGCCAGCTTCCTACGTGCTGCGTTTATCTCTGTCCAGCAAACCGCGGGGATTGTTTCAAGCAGCTCTAATGCAGCATTCCGCCACCTCCGCGGCGCGACGTACAGCTGGCCGCCGCCCTTTGCCTTTTTACTGATTTGTGCTATCTTCGCAGGCAAATACCCATCTCCCCACTTACTTTATGCAACAGAAGATCATCATTCTCGACTTCGGTTCTCAAACCACGCAGCTTATCGGTCGGCGCGTGCGCGAACTGGATACCTTTTGCGAGATTCTGCCTTACAACAAGTTTCCCCACGACGATCCGTCCGTAATCGGCGTCATCCTTTCCGGGTCTCCCTACAGCGTCTATGATCCGGAAGCCTTTAAGGTAGACCTCTCTAAGATCCGCGGCCGCCTGCCCATTCTGGGCATTTGCTACGGAGCTCAGTATATGGCGCAGACCTATGGCGGCAAAGTAGAGCCGGCCGGTTCGCGCGAGTATGGTCGGGCCAATCTCTCAACTTTCGAACACACCAACCCGCTGCTCAAGGGCTTCACGGAGCACAGCCAAGTATGGATGAGCCACGGCGATACGATCACGGCCATCCCCGAGGGATTCAAGTGCATCGCTTCGACCGACAAGGTCAAGTACGCTGCTTATCAGGCTGAGGGGGAACAGCTTTGGGGCGTACAGTTCCATCCCGAGGTCTACCATTCACTTCAAGGCAGCCTGCTGCTCAAAAACTTTGTCGTAGACATCTGCGGGAGTCGTCAGGACTGGTCAGCAGCCTCATTTGTCGATACCACGGTTGCAGAGCTCAAGGCTGAGCTGGGCAACGACCGCGTGATCCTCGGCCTCTCGGGCGGTGTAGACAGTTCGGTAGCCGCCGTGCTTCTTCATCGGGCCATCGGCGACAAGCTGACTTGCATCTTCGTTGACCACGGTCTGCTGAGGAAGAATGAGTTTCATGACGTCATGCGTGACTACGAGGGACTGGGACTCCATGTAGTGGGCGTAGATGCCAGCGAAAAGTTCTTTAGCGAACTGGCCGGTGTCACCGAACCCGAGCGCAAACGCAAGATCATCGGGGCCGGATTTATCGACGTTTTCGAGGCTGAGGCCAAGAAGATCACAGATGCCCGCTGGCTTGCACAGGGAACGATCTATCCCGACCGCATCGAGAGCCTCAATATCACGGGCAAGGTCATCAAGAGCCACCACAACGTAGGCGGACTGCCCGAAAAGATGAACCTCAAGCTCTGCGAACCGCTCAAATGGCTCTTTAAGGACGAGGTGCGCCGCGTCGGCCGTCAGCTGGGCATGCCCGAGCACCTCATCAATCGCCATCCCTTCCCCGGCCCCGGCTTGGCCGTACGTATTCTGGGCGACATCACCCGCGAGAAGGTGCGCGTGCTGCAAGATGCTGACGACATCTTCATCAAAGGGCTGCGCTCCTGGAAGACACGCGACGCAGAAGGCCACGAGACCAGCCTTTACGACCAGGTATGGCAGGCAGGCGTCATCCTGCTGCCGGTCAAGAGCGTAGGCGTTATGGGCGATGAACGTACCTATGAGCGTGCCGTAGCTCTCCGAGCCGTGACCTCAACAGACGCCATGACGGCCGACTGGGCCCACCTGCCCTACGACTTCATGGCAAAGGTTTCAAACGACATTATCAACCATGTCAAGGGGGTCAACCGCGTATGCTACGACATCTCCTCAAAACCGCCTTCAACGATTGAGTGGGAATAATCCCCACTTCAACCCTGAGACATCATCAGTGTAAAGGGCCTGGACAAGCCGAAGTGTTTGTCCAGGCCCTTCTTTTGTTCTGGAAGTCGCTTGCCCTGTCTTCGCCCTTACGGCAATCTGCGTTCTATCGAGTTTTGAAGGCCGAACAACAGCTAGAAGGCATCCCGGCAAGCAGGGATAACCGCAACTTCCAACGTGCAATGGTTAACAATTAGCAGGATAATTTATCGGAAAAGCCGCTCATCACCCCAATGCATCATGCTACTTTTGGGCTGGAAAACCAGATTTGCTGAAGGACACAGACAGACATTCTCCAGTCCATGAGACACGAACAGCTGAACATGCGTAACCGTTGGTTTGCGGGTATACTCTTGGGAGTATACCTCCCCCTTCTTGTTGCGCTGGTGTCTCATACGCATACGGACTACTACTCGACAGTTTCTTCTGTTGGTCACGAGACCACTTTGTCAGTCAAGTGCGATACATTGTCGGTCTACGACAATCCGGCAAACTGCCCGTTCTGCTGCTTCCTTCACGTCACTTACCTATCCTCTAGCCAACAGACGGTTGAGGCTGCACCCGTTCTGCGGCTTCCCGACGTTTTCTTCCCTTATTATTTCGTTGTCTTACCTGCGGCTCTCCCGCTCCACACTCCCCGTGCGCCGCCGGTCTTTGGATTAGTTTAAACCATACTTCCGCTTCATGGTTCATTTCAGCCATTTAGGGAGTGCTTTATCATGTCCGTATCCAACCCACGGAGACGGACAGGCGGGGTTTTGCATTTTCTCCGCCGTCACCCAATCCAGAGTAACATTTATGACAGACATCTGCCATCGTGCCGGTGCGCCATCAAGTGGCGAACCGATCAGCTGGCAGCATGACGAAATAGTATCATCTCATGAGCAAACTCACCTCTCTTTGCCTGCTGCTCCCCCTTACGATCACACCTGTAGCGGCAATCCCCACCCGACCCATAGTCTCTATCTTAGACACACTCAGACACGCCACAATCTCGCCCGACGATACGTCACACACCGCGAGCCACAACCTAGGCGAAGCCGTCGTCAGCGGGCTGGCCGGTAGCATCACCCGGCGCAACAATCCCGCCCCCTTGTCACTCATCAGCCACTCCGACCTGCAGCGCCGCATCGGAACTAATCTCATAGACTTGGTC
This sequence comes from Alloprevotella sp., assembly GCA_052272595.1. Classification (GTDB taxonomy): domain Bacteria; phylum Bacteroidota; class Bacteroidia; order Bacteroidales; family Bacteroidaceae; genus Alloprevotella. The sequence goes on along the minus strand of DAVZJV010000003.1, from coordinate 74,634 downwards.
GCCCGTCAGCCTGGAGTAAGCCAGATCACCACGGGCGCAGGTATTTCCAAACCCGTCATTCGCGGCTTGGGGTATAACCGACTCGTCATCATTAACAATGGCCTGCGTCAGGAGGAACAGCAATGGGGCGATGAGCATGGCGTAGGGATTGACGAACACGCTGTAGGCAGTGTCGAGATTCTGAAAGGCCCGGCCTCCGTTATGTATGGTTCTGACGCCATGGCGGGAGTCATCGTCTTCCATCCCTCTCCAATACCCGAAGAGGGCACCCACGGAGGAGATGTCATCACAGAATATCAGTCAAACAGTGGATTGCTAGGACTCTCCACCGGAGCATCGGGACGCAGCGGATCTTTCTTCTACGACGCCAGGGCCAGCGCGCGTATGGCCCACGACTATCGTGCTCCGGGTGCCGGCCTGATCTATGGTTCGTCCTTCCGCGAATGGGCCGCTTCCGGCACTGCGGGCCTTGTGAAGGACTGGGGAACCAGTCGTTTCACAGTCTCGCATTTCCACTTCATGCCCGGCATCATCGAGGGCGAAGGTGAGACGGGAGGCAAGGGCTATAGTTTACCCTTGCCATTCCAACGTATCGGACACACAACACTAACCAACGATACACACTTCACGCTCGGCCAGGGGCAGGGTCAGCTGCTTGTAGGCTATCAGCAAAATAACCGCGCGGAATATGAGGAGGACGCAGATCATCCGGGCCTCCACCTGCTGCTGCGCACGCTTAGTTACAATGCAAACTGGCAGTCAGGTAGTCTCTTCGACAATATCCGCCTACGCACGGGATTAAGCGGTATGTACCAACGGTCAACCAACCGGGGCGACGAATTTCTCATTCCTGATTACAACCTCGTCGATGCCGGCGGCTTTGCGGCACTGCAGCACGACCGGAGGATATTGAGCTTCAGCGCTGGCCTTCGCTATGATCTGCGTCACGTGGATAGTAAGCGTCTTTGGGACGAAGGAACTGAGCATTTTCATGCATTTACCCGCAACTTCCAGGCTTTAACCGGCAGTCTTGGCACCGTCATCCATGCCGGCAGAGCGGGCGCTGTGCGCCTCAATCTCTCACGCGGATTCCGTTCGCCCAATCTCAGCGAACTCGCATCCAACGGAATGCATGAAGGCACGCAACACTATGAGCTTGGAAACGATAAGCTCAAGGCGGAGCGTAGCCTACAAGCTGATTTGGGCTATGAATATCTCGGCCGACTGCTTCGCTTCACCCTTGCTATCTTTTACAACGATGTAGATGATTTCATCTTCCTTCGCCGCGATGCCGACCAGGCCGCCATTGAGGGAGCACCAGTCTATCGCTTTGTCCAGGGCCACGCACGCTTGTGGGGAGGGGAAGCCTTGCTTGACCTTCATCCGGTGCGTCATCTACACTTTGAAAATACCTTTTCACTCGTCAAGACCCACCTGCTCCACCAGCTTGCCGGCTCTCGAAACCTGCCCTTAACGCCGGCTCCACGACTGCGGAGCGAGGTGCGCTATGACCTCATCCACGACCGGGCACCCCAACGCCTGGGGTTCGGCAATCTCTGGATCAGCGCAAACATCGATGCTAACTGGCGCCAAAACGATTGTTATACCGCAAACGACACCGAATGGCCTACGGCCGGCTACGTGCTTGCCGGAGCTGGCATGGGCGCAGATCTGATGCATAATGGCCGTAAGGTCTGCTCGCTCATCCTGAGCGGAGACAACCTGACCGACAAACACTACTTCAACCATCTCAGTCGTCTCAAATATGCCGGTGAGGGTGTACCCAATCCCGGACGCAATCTGAGCCTGAAGCTCGTTTATTATTTGGGAAACCGCTAAGCTGCGAATCGCCTAGTGGATGGGTTTGCGCGTTATCCCTCTCTCAAAGTGCGCGTGAGCGAACGCGCTCCACGCTTTAACTAAAGCATGATCGACCGCTCCTTGAGCGGCATCGGCCTTAACGAAGTATTGCCGCCCCCAAAAGGGACGGCAATACTTTTTTCATACTTACTTATCATTCCTTCCGAGCTTATTCCCCAGCCCCGCCCCTACGATGCGGCGAAGGTCACGGCCGGTACGGTCTATCAGCGTTTCGGGCAGTCGGCGCCATTCGCCAAAGAAGGTCGGCAGGGCCGTGAGCAGTGCGAGAGGCTGGCGGAGTGGCGCGTTCTTCACTTTGTGGGCATTGACGACTACGCTCAGCCCGCGGCGACGCAGGCTAACGTCGATGGTCTGACCCGTCCAGAATGGGTCGCCGTCGTAATGGGCCACGCCTTCTCCCAATCGGGTGATGCGCAGCGAGGTCGTTCGGAAGGTCTTGACGTGGCTGTTGGCCGGCAATGTGCCGTTGAAGAGTTGGAGAGCCACCTGAGGAGCCTCAATCGCATTGAAGGGCTCCATGACCACCACGTCGAGCAGGCCGTCCTTCATGCTTGCCAATGGTGCGATTCGGGCATCGTTTCCATACTGAGAGGCATTGGCGCAGGCGATGAGAAAAGCCTTGCAGGCCGTTTGCTCGGCAGGGGTCTCTATGAGATATGTCTCAGGCTTATATTGCAACCCCAGGCGCAACGTGTTCTCAATGTAAGTGAGCAACCCGCGCCGCCCGGCCTCGGCAAAGCGCTCGCTGATGAAGGCGTCGAAGCCCACGCCACAGGTGCAGAAGAAGGGATGGTCATTGATCACCCCGTAGTCGAGCCGATGGATGATCCCTTCGTTAAGGATGGACACCGCGCGGTGAGGGTCAAGGGGCAGGCAGAGGTGGCGGGCCAGACCGTTGCCCGATCCGCAGGGGATGATGCCCAGTGCTGCATCGGTTTCGACCAGTGCGCGACCTACCTCATTGACGGTACCGTCTCCTCCGACAGCCACCACGATGTCGATGCCCTCACGCGCGGATGCTGCCGCGAGTTCCGCACCGTGGCCTGCATAACGCGTATAGACCACATCGAAGTCATAACGCGAGGAGTCGGTCTCTTCACGCACGATCTGCTCGATGCCTTGCTTGCGCTGCGTGCCCGAAATAGGGTTGATAAGATAGCGTATACGTCGTTTGGCCGTGGTCATCTCAAGAGGTCAGATTGGAGGTTAAGATTAAAGTGTCGCATCATCGCCGGGAGTGTTCGAGACAAAGCTTTCGTAGATCATACATAGATCCGTTGTAGATGTTGAAGTCAACCTTCTCCTTTATGCCGGGTAGCCGGCCACAGTCTGTATGTTGCCAAAACTTCCACTCGCCCTTATAGGTCAATGCCTTGACATAGTAGTGGGCGATCCAGTAAGGGTAGCGCTCGAAGGCGGGCGTGCTGAGATAGTCAAGCTTAAATTTATAGCCCGTATAGATAATCGGCACACGTCCGTAGGCCGCTTCGACACGGCGCAACCACGTGAGAGTCGCCTCGCGAAGTGCATCTTTCGTCAGTCCACCCGTCTCCTCGATATCGAGCACCGGGGGTAGGTCTCCCTCCTCGAGATGAGCTTGGCGTAAGAACCAGTCTGCCTGAGCCGAAGCTGAAAGCTGGGGCTTGAAGTAATGATAGGCACCTCGCAGCAAGCCATACTCACGGGCTTGGTAGAAGTTATCGTTGAAGCAATCATCCATGTGCCCCAGCCCCTCTGTAGCTTTGATAAAGACGAAGCTGACCGGCTCGCCGCCGATCTCGGCACGCGAGAGCTGATCCCAATCGATGCGTCCCTGGTGGTGGCTGATGTCAATGCCGCGGATGGAGTAGCCCTCGGGATAGACCTCTTCGCCATAGAGGGCGCGCCAGTGTGAGGTGTAGGGTCTAACGCCGTAAATATAGGCAAGATAGCACACAAGCGCCGTCACGGCGATCAGCATGAGACGTATGCCCAGAGCCTTCGCCTGCGCCTTGATGTGCGCCTTGCGCGATCCTTTCTTCCGCCGCCTAGTAGTTCGTCGCTTGCCGCCGGCGGTCTGACGCGCGGGCTTTGCCTGCGTAGCGCGGGGACGTGGAGACGTTGTGGAACGTCCAGCACCACGCGACACACCAGAAGGACTGCGACGTGTTGGCATTGGGGTCAAAGAAATTGTTTCGGACTATAGATAAAAAGGAGACAGCCTGACACATCCGCAAACCATCGTCACCCGGGGCAGCACAGCAGCGACAAGTCTGCGCCCCTCTCGGCAGCGAGACCACGGCTGTGTCCGTCGGCATGTTAGATCGTCGCCGGGCGGATGACTATGGAGGACAGATCAGACTGTCTCCCTAAGAGAAAAGAGTGTCTTGAGAACAGGATCCGTGAGAAGACTGGCTGCGCCAAGTAAGCGTAAACGCACGCCATTGACACTGCTAGTCAACTACAGGTCTTGCACGCGACTTTATTATTTCGCGCCCTGCTCGAGCTTGAGCGTGATGGTGCACTGATCGCACACCTCAGCGGGGCCGAAATACTGGATCGGGCCAGGATAAACGAAGCGCGTGTGTTCAGCCCAGTCAGCGCGGTGAGCTGCAAACTCCTTGAAGGGAGCTCCGTCGAGACGGACGAGCGCCTTGCGGATCACGGGCTTCATCTTGCCGTTACGGCGCTCCATATTCATCATCATCGTGATGGGCACACCGCCTGCCACCCACTGCTCGGCGGGAGCGGTGGTGTTTTTGACGATCGCCATATAGCCGGTCTTGCCGTTGGCTACAAGCTGTGCAGCGCTCGTACCGAGTGCGTAGCAGTAGTCGGCATCGTAGTTGGAGGGAGCAGCGCAGCGACCCTCGTAACCGAAGAAGTGGTGCTGAGGAGCGAACTTGCCGACATACTTGCCCTCCTTCTTCCAAGCGGCGAGCTTGCGGCCTACCATCTCGGAGAGCAACTTCTCGGTCTCGATGAGCGAAACCTGAACGTTTCCGTGGGGATCGCGCTCCATGGTGAGCTGAGCGGCAACGCCCTCGGGCAGGCTTTCGTAGATGGCGGCATTCTCCTTAGAAAGCTTCGAGATGATCCAAGCGCGCTGGTCGGCGGGAGCTACGGAAGCAGCCTCAGGCGTAGCGAGCAGGTCGTTGAGCGAAGCGATGAGCGCCTTCATGGCGGGGATGAACTCGATCAGGCCTTCGGGGATAAGCACCGTACCGAAGTTGTTGCCGGCTTCGGCACGCTTGGCAACGATCGAAGCGATGTAGGTAACGATGTCATCGAGCGTTTGGTTCTTCTCCTCAACCTCCTCGCTCACGATGCAGACGTTGGGCTGGCACTGCAGTGCGCACTCCAAGGCAATGTGGCTGGCAGAGCGGCCCATGAGCTTGATGAAGTGCCAGTATTTGCGGGCGGAGTTGGCGTCGCGCTGGATATTGCCGATCACTTCGGAGTAGGTCTTGCAGGCCGTGTCGAAGCCGAAGGAGGTCTCGATCTGGTCGTTCTTGAGGTCGCCGTCGATCGTCTTGGGACAGCCGATCACCTGAACGCCGGCATTGTGGGCTGCATAGTACTCGGCGAGCACGCAGGCGTTGGTGTTAGAGTCGTCACCGCCGATGATAACGATGGCCTTGATGCCGAGCTGACGGATAATCTCGAGGCCACTCTCAAACTGAGCTTCCTCTTCGAGCTTCGTACGGCCCGAACCGATCATGTCAAAACCACCCGTGTTGCGATAGTCGTCGATCAGGGCGTCGGTCAGCTCGATGTACTTATGGTCGACGAGACCGCCAGGGCCCATCAGGAAGCCATAGAGTTTGTTGGCCGGATTCTGCTTCTTCAGCTCATCGTAGAGGCCGCAGATGACATTGTGACCGCCGGGGGCCTGGCCGCCGGAGAGGATGATGCCGATGTTCATCGGTGCATACTCTTTCTTCTCCATGCTGGGCACGAACTCTACGAGCGGCATCCCGTAGGTGTTGGGGAAGAGCTTCTTGATCTCCTCCTGATCACCCACGCTCTGCGTGGGCTGACCTTCCTTGATGCTAACGTTGCCGCGGAGCCCGGCGGGAAGCTTGGGCTGGTAGGCGGCGCGGGCAATCTGAAGTGCGCTTTTTTCCATTTTCTGCTTTACGGTGTATGTAAGAGATAAAGTTGGTTCGGACTGTGCGACTCTCGGGAGGTTAAGGAATGTCCCCGTGCCCCTTATAATGAGAGACGTACCGTTGATGCGGCAAAGATACGCCAATTCCTTCGCTCCTCCAAAAGGCGTAATGCCCCTTTGGAAGATATGTCTGATATTTAATCGGCAGGGACGCCCTTCCGCGTAAAACGAGCCGCCTTCCCGAAAAATCTGCAAGCCTTCCCGTGCGGCCGAGAAGGCGACTTGTTTTTACGGGAAGGCATATCGGAGACCAGCGCTTGCGCACCCGGCACCCCTCACTAAGCCGCCGCAGCGGCTCAAAACGACCGGCATAGCCTTTGTCCGCAACCCGTCTTGCACTAACTTTGCCAAAATATAGTCTGCCCGGCATTGCGGGAAGCCACCGGCAGAGGGTACAAAGAACCCTCTGGCACGCTTTGTGCATAAACACTTCCCTACCCTATCCTGACGGGGCAGCGTCGGGGATTTACCCTAATAAAATAAGGAGAAAAAAATCCATGAGTTACGAAATATCAGGCGCTACGGCGCTATTGCTTAAAGAAAGCCGACAGGTGGCACAGCGTCTCCAGCTGACGCTTGTCAGCCCGCTCTGTCTGCTACTCAGTGCCCTCGCCGACGGCCGGGCTTTTGCCAAACTGCTTACGTCGCTCCAGCTCGATGCCAATGAACTGGCCGCTGCTGCCAAAGAGGCGCTGGGGGTCACGGGAGAGACGGCGCTACCAGATACCGATGAAGGCGGTGCAATGTTGAAAGAGGGCGGTTCGCAACCCGACTTCGATGCAGATTGCCTGCGCATCGTCAAGCTCTCCGTGCTTGAGGAAAAGCTGACCGGGGGAAAAGTCGAAAGCAGCATCATCATGGTGTTGTCTATCCTCCACGACCGCGACAACGAGGCCAAGCGCCTGCTCACGGCCAAGGGGCTGACTTATCAGCGCATCGCCGACAGCCTCAAGAAGTCTCCGGGCGACGTGTTTAACTTCCCTGACGACCCTGAGACCGACGCGCCCGGCGAGAACGGCGAGTCTGCCGGGAAAGGTGGCGAACAGGGAAGAGAGCCCAAAAGTTGGGCCGAGGCCATGGCGCGAAAGTACAGGAAGAACAATGAAAAAGGTTCCGAGACTGTCACGAGCGATACGCCGGTGATCGATAAATTTGGCACGGACCTTACGGCGGCAGCCCAGCGCGGCGCCCTCGACCCAGTCGTGGGCCGCGAGCGCGAAGTGATGCGTCTGATAGAGATTCTCTCCCGCCGTAAGAAGAACAACCCCATCATCATCGGCGAACCCGGCGTGGGCAAAAGCGCCATTGTCGAGGGACTGGCCACGCGCATCGCCACGCGCAAGGTTCCGCACCTGCTCGTGGGCAAGCGCATCGTAGCGCTTGACATGGCAAGCATCGTAGCCGGCACGCAATATCGCGGCCAGTTTGAGGAACGCCTTCGCCGTTTGATCGAAGAGCTGAAGGCTCATCCCGAGGTGATGCTCTTTGTCGACGAGATCCATACGATCATCGGTGCGGGTTCGGCTCCCGGAAGTCTCGATGCCGCCAACATTCTTAAGCCCGCACTGGCGCGCGGCGAAGTACAGTGCATCGGTGCCACGACGACCGACGAGTTTAAGAAGACGATCGAGAAAGACGGTGCCCTCGACCGCCGATTCCAGAAAATAATGCTTGAGCCTACGACGGCTGAGGAGACCCTCACCATCTTGCGTAATATTAAGGGACGCTATGAGGCTCACCATAATGTGACCTATACCGACCGCGCCCTCGAGGCCTGCGTCAACCTCACTTCACGCTATATCACCGACCGCGCCCTCCCCGACAAGGCCATCGACGCCCTCGATGAGGGGGGAGCCCGCATGCATCTGCAAACCGCCGGCGTTCCGAAGGAGATCGAGGAGAAAGAAAAGGAAATCGATCGTCTGCGCGACGAGAAGCTTCAGGCGGCCCGCGAACAGAATTACGAACTGGCAGCTCGCCTGCGCGATCAGGTGCAGCAGCTCTCGACCGAGCTCGACGAGCTGACGGCGAAGTGGCAGGAGGAGCAGAAGCAGCAACCGGCCATCGTCGATGAGGGCATCATTGCCGAGGTCGTATCGATGATGAGCGGTGTGCCCGTAACCCGCGTGGCCCTCGAGGAGAGCCAACGTCTGGCGGGCATGCGCGAAGCGCTCGGCAGCAAGGTTATCTCTCAAGAGAAAGCTATAGACCGCCTCACCCGCGCCATCATGCGCAGCCGTCTGGGCCTCAAGGGCGCAGACCGCCCGATCGGCACATTCCTCTTCGTCGGCCCGACGGGCGTAGGTAAGACCCACCTCGTCAATACGCTGGCCGAGTGGATGTTTGGCTCCAAAGACTCGCTGATCCGTATCGACATGAGCGAGTACGGCGAGAAATACAGCGTCAGCCGCCTGGTCGGTGCCCCTCCGGGCTACGTAGGCTACGAAGAGGGTGGTCAGTTGACCGAGCGCGTGCGCCGCAAACCCTACTCCGTCATCTTGCTCGACGAGATCGAGAAAGCCCACCCCGACGTGTTCAACATCCTCTTGCAAGTGATGGATGAGGGTCGCCTGACCGACGGCAACGGTTCGACCGTCGACTTCCGCAACACGGTGATAATCCTCACCTCCAACAGCGGTACGCGCCGTCTGAGCGAGTTCGGCGGCGGCGTAGGCTTTGACCGTCCGCGCGGTGAGATGGACAGTACCGCCACGGAGGAGATCATCCGCAAGGCGCTGCGCAAGCAGTTTTCCCCGGAGTTTCTCAACCGCCTCGACGACATCATCGTCTTCAATCCCCTTAACCGCGAGAGCGCAGCAAAGATCGTCGGCCTGCTACTCGGTGATCTGACGCGCCGCCTTGCCACGACCGGGCTGAAGCTCGACGTTGCGTCCGAAGTGAGCGCACTGATGGTCGACAAGGGCTTCGATGCGAAATATGGCGCGCGCGCCCTCAAGCGCACCATCCAGCAACTGCTCGAAGACCCCGTGTGTGACTATATGATGGCGCACCGCGAGGCCAGCCATATCATAGCAACCGCCGTCGACGGCAAGGTCAACATAGCCGAGCCGACAGCGCAGGGCGAGTCTTAATGCGCCCGCCAATCTAAAAGCCCCCCGTGACACTAAGTCGCGGGAGGCTTTTGGGGGTTCTGACCGTCAATATCCGGAAAGGGCATTTCACACCCGAGAGGATTGCGTCCGGAGTGACGATTCTGTTCGGTAATAAACGTAACTTTGTAGCGCCTTAGGCCGCAAACAGATGCGGGCGCCCGATTTCCCCCGGAAGCGGCCCCATCTTTGGCGAAGGAGATCTCTCAGAGGCGTGCTGGCTTCAAGCTCTACGATCATTTCTCATATCCTATAATTATTATAACGCCCATGCAATATCTTTCCACATCGATCCCTGACGTGTGGATCATTGAGCCGAAAGTCTTCGTCGACTCCCGCGGTTACTTCATGGAGACATGGCGCGAAGACGACTTTAATCGCGCCATCGGTCACGATGTGCACTTCGTGCAAGACAATCAGTCCATGTCATCTCACGGCGTACTGCGCGGCCTTCACTACCAAAAGGGGGAGCTCTCGCAGGCCAAGCTCGTCAGAGTGCTCCAGGGAAAGGTGGTCGATGTGGCCGTCGACCTGCGCAAGGGATCTCCGACCTTCGGCCAGCACGTCATGGTCGAACTCTCAGCCGACAACAAACGGCAGTTCTTCATTCCCCGTGGTTTCGCCCACGGCTTCCAGGTATTGAGCGACACGGCTGTTTTCACCTATAAAGTCGACAACCGCTACGCCCCCGAGGCCGAATGTTCCATCCGCTACGATGATCCGCAGATCGGCATTGACTGGCCCGTTAAGGCTCCCCATGTCATCCTCAGCGAGAAAGATCTCAAGCGCGCCGTGAGCTTTGCTCAGGCAGAGAAATTCTGAGAGATACAGCCCGACGGATCATCCACAATACCCTATCCTCCATCACGAACCGCTATCCCCCCCACACGCACTGACTTCATGAAGCACATACGCAACTTCTGCATCATCGCCCACATCGACCATGGTAAGAGTACCCTCGCCGACCGTCTGCTCGAACGCACACGGACGGTTAAGATAACTGAGGGACAGATGCTCGACGACATGGACCTGGAGCGAGAGCGGGGCATCACCATCAAGAGTCACGCCATCCAGATGGACTATGCTTATGAGGGCGAGAACTATGTGCTCAATCTCATCGACACACCGGGACACGTAGACTTCTCTTACGAGGTTTCGCGTTCGATTGCCGCCTGCGAGGGCTGCCTCCTGCTGGTAGACTCGACACAAGGCGTACAGGCTCAGACGATCTCAAACCTCTATATGGCGCTCGACCACGACTTGGAGATCATCCCCGTCTTGAGCAAGTGCGACATGGTCAACTCCATGCCCGAAGAGGTAGAAGACGAGATCATCGAACTCCTCGGCTGCAAACGAGAGGAGATCATCCGTGCATCGGGCAAGACCGGAGAAGGCGTCGATGACATTCTGCGTGCTGTCATCGAACGCATACCCGCCCCCACGGGAGACGAAGATGCGCCGCTTCAGGCCCTGATTTTCGACTCCGTCTTCAATCCCTTCCGCGGCATCATCGCCTACTTCAAGATCGAGGCCGGTTCGATTCGTAAAGATCAGGAAGTGATCTTCGTCAACACCCAGAAACGCTACCACGCAGACGAGATCGGCGTGCTCAAGATGGACCTTTCGCCCAGGCAGGAACTCCACTGCGGCGACGTGGGCTACATCGTCAGCGGCATCAAGACCGCTACGGAGGTCAAGGTGGGCGATACGATCACGGGCTTCGACAATCCCTGCAAGCAGGCGATCGCAGGCTTTGAAGAAGTAAAGCCGATGGTCTTCGCCGGCGTCTACCCCGTAGAGACCGAAGACTTCGAACAGCTGCGCATGAGCCTCGAAAAGCTGCAGCTCAACGACGCCTCGCTGACATTCCAGCCCGAGTCATCAGTCGCGCTAGGATTCGGCTTCCGCTGCGGTTTCCTCGGACTGCTCCATATGGAGATCGTGCAGGAGCGCCTTGACCGCGAGTTTAACATGAACGTCATCACCACCGTGCCCAACGTGAGCTACCACGTCTTCGACAAGCACGGCACGATGCTCGAGGTGCACAACCCCGCCGGCATGCCCGACCAAACGGAGATTGACCACATCGAAGAGCCCTACATACGCGCATCGATCATTACCCGAACGGCCTATATCGGCAACATCATGACGCTTTGCCTGGGCAAGCGCGGAGAGCTGGTCAAGCAAGAGTATATCTCGGGCGACCGCGTAGAACTCTATTACGACATGCCGCTGGCGGAGATCGTGATCGACTTCTACGACAAACTCAAGAGCATCTCTAAGGGCTACGCCTCATTTGACTATCACCCGATCGAGTTTCGCCCCTCGCGCCTGGTAAAGCTTGACATCCTGCTCAACGGCGAGCCTGTCGATGCGCTCTCTACACTGACCCACGTAGACAACTCCGTATACTTCGGCCGCCGTATGTGCGAGAAACTCAAGGAATTACTGCCCCGGCAGCAGTTTGACATCGCCATACAGGCCGCCATCGGCGCCAAGATCATTGCCCGCGAGACGGTGAAGCAGGTGCGCAAAGACGTGACGGCGAAGTGCTACGGCGGTGATATCAGCCGTAAGCGCAAACTCCTCGAAAAACAGAAACGCGGTAAAAAGAGAATGAAGGAGATCGGCAACGTGCAGGTGCCGCAAAAGGCATTCCTCGCTGTGCTCAAGCTCGATTAATATCTGCAAGCTTCCTGCAAGGGCTGCACACACTAACTCTCCCCTCCACACCAATAAAGCTACAAGCTATGCTAGTAGAACTCAAAGAGGCCACCATCTGCCAAGATGATAAGACCATACTTGACAAGATCAGCTTCCACGTTGATCAAAACGATTTCATCTACCTTATCGGCAAGGTGGGCAGCGGCAAGAGCACGCTGCTCAAGGCCCTCTACGGCGAAGTGCCCGTAGCTGACGGACAGGCCGTGATCTTAGACTATGACCTGCGACATCTGAAGATTCGCCAGATACCGGCCCTCAGGCGCAGATTAGGCCTCGTCTTTCAGGACTTCCAGCTACTCCACGGCAAAAGCGTGAGAGACAACCTCAACTTCTTGCTCCGTGCCACGGGGTGTAAGAAGGCGGAACGCCCCGCCCGCATCGAGGAAGTGCTCACTCTCGTAGGACTGGCCGACAAGGCCGACCGCTTCCCCCACGAGCTATCGGGCGGCGAGCAGCAACGCATCTGCATCGCCAGGGCTCTGCTCAACCGCCCCGAACTCATTTTGGCCGACGAGCCCATCGGCAACCTAGACCCCGAGACGGCGCGAGGGATCATGAACATTCTCCGAACCATCAGAGAACAGGGGACGGCCGTCGTCATGGTCACCCACAACCTCAACCTACTTTCAGAGTTTCCCGGCATCGTCTACCGCTGCGAAGACGGCAAGCTCCAAGAGGTCACAGATGAGTATAACCAGGCGGTCGAACTCAAGATTTAGCACCCCATACGAACCCCCAATTCCCAAAGAGCCACATGAAGATAATGAAATTTGGCGGCACCTCCGTAGGTGATCCGCAGCGCATGAAGGACGTTTCGAAGCTCATCACCACACAGGGGAAGAAGATTGTCGTCCTCTCAGCCATGTCAGGGACGACCAACGCGCTAGTCGACATCGCCGACTACATCAACAAGCGCAACCCCGAAGCGGCCAACATCAGCATCAACAACCTCCGCAACCGCTACATGCAACACATCGAGGAACTCTATGCCAAACCCGAGACGGTGGCAGAGACCCGTCGGTTGCTCAGCGACATATTCAGCCATCTCCACGAACTAGCTCTTTGCGAATACACACCTAAGCTCGAACGCGAAATCCTGGCCCAAGGGGAAATCATGAGCACCAACATGGTGACCTCCCTACTCAAGGAGCAGGGAGTCAACGTGTTGCTTCTCTCCGCACTTGACTTCATGCGAACCGACGATCAGGGCGAGCCCGACATGGGCTACATCAAGACCCATCTGAGCGAGTTGCTGAAGGCTCATCCCGACCACGACCTATACATCACCCAAGGATTCATCTGTCGTAACAACAAGGACGAGATCGACAACCTCCAGCGTGGCGGCTCTGACTACACGGCCTGCCTCATCGGCGCCGTGCTTGGAGCGGAGGAGATACAGATTTGGACAGATATCGACGGCATGCACAACAACGATCCGCGCTTCGTTCCCAATACCGAACCCGTACCGCAACTCAACTTTCAGGAAGCGGCTGAACTAGCTTACTTCGGAGCAAAGATCCTCCACCCCACGTGTATTCAGCCCGCCCGTTTTGCCGGCGTGCCGGTGCGGTTGCTCAACACACTCGATCCCGAAGCTCCCGGCACCATCATCAACAATCGCATGGAACTGGGCACGATCAAGGCTGTAGCAGCCAAGACTGGCATCACGGCCATCAAGATCGTCTCATCGCGTATGCTCTTGGCCATGGGTTTCCTCAGAATGGTCTTCGAGGTCTTCGAGAAATACAAGACCGCTATCGACATGGTGGCCACGAGCGAAGTGGGCATAACCCTGACCATCGACAATACCTCCCATCTGGCCTCCATCACCGAGGAGCTCAAGAAGCTCGGTTCGGTCGACATCGACCGCGATATGTGCATTATCTGCGTTGTGGGTGACCTCCGCTGGGGCAATGTGGGCTTCGAGACCCTAGCCACTGAGGCCATGGCCAACATCCCCGTGCGCATGATCTCCTACGGCGGCAGCAACCACAATATCTCCTTCCTCGTAAGAGAGGCTGATAAGAAGGCTGCACTCTGCGCGCTGAGCGAGAAACTCTTCTGCAAAGCTGAGAGCGCCAAAGCCAAGAACTAAACGTAACGTTTCGACAGATCCGCCTGCACCCAGGGTGCGGGCGGCTTCTCTCCACTTGTTATCCTTCCCCTGCATTACTCTCCCCATGTCTTTCCCTCTAAAAACTTTTGAGGCACAGCGCACGCCTTTCTACTACTACGACACAAACCTTCTACGTGCCACCCTCGACGCCGTCAAAGCCTGTACGGCCGACAAGCCGGCCTATCACGTTCACTATGCCGTCAAGGCCAACGTCAACCCCGCCATTCTAAAACTCATTGCAGCGGCCGGGTTTGGGGCGGACTGTGTCTCTGGCGGTGAGATTGAAGCTGCAGTTGGCGCCGGCTTCGAGCGTGCCCGTATCGTCTTCGCAGGCGTTGGCAAGAGCGACGAAGAGATTGCCCTGGCCCTCGAGTACGGCATCGGCTGCTTCAATGTCGAGAGCCTGCCCGAACTTGAGAACATCAACACCATTGCGGGGCGTATGGGCAAGATCGCTTCCATTGCCTTTCGCGTCAATCCGAACGTCGACGCCCACACTCATGCGAAAATCACGACAGGGCTCAACGAGAATAAGTTTGGTCTGGCTCTCTCCTCCTTACCTTCAGCCATCGACCAAGCGCTGTCGATGGATAACGTACGCTACATGGGCCTCCACTTTCATATAGGTAGCCAGATCCTCGACTTTAGCTGCTTTAAGACGCTATGCGAGCGCATCAACGAGTTGCAAGACCAGCTCGAAGCCCGCGGCGTGAAGACGGAAAGCATCAACGTGGGCGGTGGCCTCGGCATAGACTACAACGATCCCGACGGACAGCCAATCCCCGACTTTGCTGGCTACTTCTACACCTTCAGCAGCCATCTCAAGCTGCGCGAGGGACAGCAGCTCCACTTCGAGCTGGGACGCAGCATCGTCGGCCAGTGCGGCACGCTCATCGCCCGCACGCTTTACGTCAAGCAGGGCGAAGAGAAGGCATTTGTCATTGTCGACGCCGGCTTCACCGACCTGATACGCCCCGCCATGTACGGTGCCCACCACTTCACTCAGAATCTCTCGGCCGCTCCGGGCAGTCCGGTCGCTACCTATGACGTCGTTGGTCCCATCTGCGAGAGCAGCGATGTTTTCGGCAAGGATGAAACCCTGCCCGTAACCCATCGCGGCGACCTCATCGCGTTCCGTTCGGCCGGTGCCTACGGCGAAGTGATGGCCTCGACCTACAACTGCCGCCGCCTCCCCGGCGTTCTTATCGGATCGTAGGGGCTGAAAAACTTTAATTGGCTCCCTCCTCAGAAGCGTATGTATCACCCGCTCAGAAGTACCTCATTCCGCTCGGAAGCTCCAGGCATGCGGCAAGGCCTATGCCTGGCCCTCTTCCGAGCTTTTCTGTGTACAGCGCTCCTGAGCGGCTGCAGTTCGGCCCGGTTTATCCCCGAGGGCCGCTATCTGCTCTCAGACGTCAAGATTACGACGACTTCGCGAAGCCTCAAGACCGGCGAACTCCGTGGCAACGTGCGTCAGGAACCTAACTCGCGCTGGTTCTCTCTCTTCAAGATTCCACTCCACGTCTATTGTCTCTCCAAGACTGACAGCGTGCGCGGACGAAAGGGCTTCTCGGGTGTGTTACGCAAGATCGGTGAAGCTCCCGTCATCTATGATCCGGCACTGATGGTCTATAGTGCGGCGAGCCTGCGCCAGGCGCTGGTCAACAAGGGCTACCTACGTGCACGAGTCGACACCATCGTAACCTTTAAAGGCCACAAGGCGACTGTTGCCTATCACCTCGTCCCGGGCACTCAGACCCATGTTAACAACCTTACCTATACCTTCGATGACCCTGAAGTAGCGCGTATCGTCAGGGCAGACTCGTCGGTCTGCGCACTCCACAAAGGTCGGGCACTAGACCTCGACCAACTGGCTGCAGAGCGCACGCGCATCATCTCACTGCTGCGTAACAGAGGATATTACCATGTCAACAACGACTTTGTCACCGTCACCATCGACACACTCAGTCAAAGCCACGGAGCCGATGTTACGTTGCGTTTTTCACGGCCTGACAAGTCTGACAGCACTCACGTCTACACACCCAAGCGCTTCGGGCGGATCCGCGTTGTCGAACTCAATAGCGCATCCAGCACCGCCGAGACCGACAGCATCGACTACCGCCACCTGACCTACCTCTATAAGGGCAAGCCCTTCCTTAACAAAGGTGTACTTTATTATCACATAGACCTGCAGCAAGACAGTCTCTATAGTGACCGCAGGGTACAAACGACGGCGAACATGATCAGCTCGTTGCCGTCAGTAGCCTACTCCTCCACGCGGGTCTATGAGCTGGGCGACAGTCTCGGCCGACTCGGGTGTGACATCACCCTGCAGTCAGGCAAACCCCACAGCATCGGACTCGAGCTTGAGGGGACCAATACGGCGGGAGACCTCGGTGCGGCAGCCGTTGCCACCTACAGCAACCGAAACCTCCTGCGCGGCTCCGAGACGTTGACCCTAAAAGGACGCCTCGCCTACGAGGCCATCACCGGACTTGAGGGCTATGACAACCAAAATTATATCGAATACAGCTTTGAGACCGGCCTGCGCTTCCCCACCCTCCTCATGCCCTTCGTATCGCTGGATCGCAAACGTCAGCTTAATGCATCCTCAGAAGTGCAGCTCATGTATGATTCGCAGAACAGGCCTGAGTTTCACCGCCGCGTGCTGACGGGCGCATGGTCTTATAACTGGATTCGTTATGACCAGCCGCGCCTGCGCCATCGTTTCGATCTCTTCTCGGTCAACTACGTATTCCTCCCCTGGATCTCCTCCACCTTCAGAAAAGATTACCTCGAGGGCGACGACCCCTATAACCAGGTGTTGCGATCGAGCTATGAGAATCTCTTTATCCTCAAGACGGGCTACTCCTTCACCTACAACTCGCTAGGCTCTCAGCCTGCACTGAATACAGCGGGAACGCAGATGAGTGGCTATCAGATCAAAGCTGGCGTCGAGCTGGCCGGCAATCTGCTGAGGGGCATCTCTGGACTATTCCGTTTCCACCGCGACGGCGAAGGGCGCTACAGCCTCTTCGGGATCAACTTCTCTCAGTATGTCAAGTTAGATTTTGACTTCTCCAAAAGCTTGGCCATCACGGAGAAGAGTAGCCTGGCATTTCACGCGGCGCTGGGGCTGGCCATCCCCTACGGCAACTCTTCGATTCTGCCTTACGAGAAGCGCTATTTCTCGGGCGGTGCCAACAGTGTGCGCGGCTGGAGCGTGCGAAGCCTGGGCCCGGGATCTTATAAGGGCGCTGGCGGTAAGGTAGACTTCATCAACCAAACGGGCAACCTCAAGCTCGATCTCAGCGTAGAGTGGCGCTCGCTGCTCTTTTGGAAGATCTACAGCGCGCTCTTTGTCGATGCAGGCAACATCTGGAACACCCGACGCTATCCCAACATGGACGATGCCGTCTTCCACTTCGACACCTTCCATCGCCAGATCGCCGTAGCCTACGGCTTGGGCCTGCGCTTCAACTTCAACTATTTCATCATCCGTCTCGACGGCGGCATGAAAGCGATCGACCCCTCTGTGCAGAGTGGCCGTCTCCACTACCCCGTTTTCCATCCCGACTTCGGCCGCGACTTCACCCTCCACTTCGCTGTAGGCCTCCCCTTCTAAGGAGCAGGTGAGCTCCGGCCAGCGTCACACATTTCATGATTCAATTTCTCTCTATCGCTTCCGGCAGCAGCGGCAATTGCTACCACCTCAGCTGCGACGGGCAGTCCATCCTCATTGACTGCGGCATCGGCATCCGCTTGCTAAAGCGCACCTTCTCAAACTACGGACTCACGTTCGCCCGAGTAGCGGGCATCCTGATCACCCACGACCACGTAGACCATACCAAGGCCGTAGGCGCGGTCTCACAGGCCTTCCATCTGCCTGTCTACGCCACCGAACCAGTCTTCGGCGTCATCCGCGACAACTATGTCATCACCAAGAAGGTGCCTGACGAACTGAAACGCGTTATCCGCCCTTATGAGACTATCACGATCGGACCTTTTGAGATTACCCCCTTCCACGTGCCCCACGACAGCGCCGACAACAACGGCTACATCATCTGCGCCCACGAGCTCACCTTCGTGCTCATGACCGACATCGGCACCTTTACTACCGAGATGGAGCAGATCGTCAATCGTGCGACCCATCTGGTCATCGAGGCCAACTACGACCCCGCGCTCCTGGCACAAGGCCCCTACCCTCCCCGGCTCAGAAGTCGCATCACGGGGCCGCGCGGACACATCAGCAACGACGAGACAGGGGATTTTCTCGCCGCCCATCTCGACCGCGAACGCATACGCAACATATGGCTTTGCCACCTGAGCGCCGAAAACAACCGACCCGACATCGCCCTCAAGACCGTCACCGACCGCCTCACAGCAAGCGGATATGATCTCAACGCCCGCGGAGCCGTCAAGATTGATGCCCTGGCCCGCAAGACCCCAGGACTGCTCACAGATCTGCTCTAGACACAAAGCTGCATGCCGGAAGTGAGACCTTAAGGCCAATATTCGTACATTTGCCCGCTGAAATCCCAAGGACCTGCCAGCCCGGCCGGCTCCGAGATTACCCTTTATATATTTACTAACATGACTGCACAACGTAAGAAAACCGTTTGCATCACCACAGCCTTGGTCTGTGTCATCCTCGTGACGCTCGTATGGTGGCTTTTCTTCTCTGCCTTCTCGTCCAAGGGCGAAGGCACCTATGTGTACATACGTGAAGGCGATTCCCCTGCCACGGTCTATGCAAAGCTCGAAGCCGCAGCCGCTCCCCGCCAGATGGCAGGTATCAAGATCGCCGGTGCACTGCTAAACTACGGCAAGCACGTGCGTCCCGGCCGCTATGAAGCTGGCGGCGGCGTTAGTTCCCTCCGCTTGCTGCGCAACCTTCGCTCAGGCCATCAGGCCACGGTCCACTTGGTCGTTCCCGTTGTCCACACGCTGGCAGATCTTGCCGGACGGCTCGCCGACCAGCTGGGGACAGACTCTGCCACGATGGCTCGCGCGTTCAGCGATCCCCAACTATTGCGGAGCGTAGGGGCCGACACGATCACGGCTATGACGCTCTTCCTGCCCAATACCTACGACGTCTACTGGGACATCACGCCCGCTAAGCTGCTGAAACGCATGGCTCGCGAGCGCGACGCTTTCTGGACCCCCGCACGTAAGGAACAAGCCCGCCAGCAGGGGCTCACCCCGACAGAAGTCTATACACTGGCATCGATCGTTGAACAGGAGTCGCAAAATAAGGAAGAACGTCCCATGATTGCCCGCATGTATCTCAATCGCCTGCGTGAGGGAATGAAGCTCCAGGCCGACCCTACGGTGAAGTTTGCTCTCCGCGACTTCTCCATCCGCCGCATCATGCACGCCCACCTTACGGTCGACAGCCCTTACAACACTTACCGCTATACGGGCCTTCCTGTCGGCCCCATCTGCATCCCTTCGATCAACGCCATCGAGTCAGTCCTCATGCCAGCAAGCCACGACTTTCTCTATATGTGCGCTAAAGAAGACTTCTCAGGCACGCACCGCTTTGCCCGCTCCTACGAAGAGCATATGGCCAATGCCCGCCGCTATGCCCAAGCACTCGACCAGCGAGGCGTAAAATAAAGTACCGAAAACAGCCACCATGCCACATTGTACCTATCTTCTGCTCTGCATCGTGGCGCTCTGTCTCAACGCAGTCCCTCTCTCGGCTCAGCCCGGCCACACGCCCCTCATCGCAGACAATATTAAGACACTGCGCATGACAGTAGACGGCGATGCTGACCGAATCCCGATCATTGCACTCGATGGGTCAGAGACGCTGGAGGTGTCATTTGACGATCTTACGCACGAGTATCATCGCTACACCTACCGCATCACCCACTGCGACTATGCAGGCGCTCCCACGACAGCCCTCTTCGAGAGTGATTACGTGAGCGCCGTGGCCGATAACGAGGTGATCGATGATTACCAGCCCTCGCTCAACACGACAGTGGCTTATAACCACTACCGCTTCACCCTTCCTAACGCCCACGTACGCCCCCTACTCTGCGGCAACTACCGCCTCACCGTTTACACCGAAGACGAGGAAGGAGAACCGGTGCCAGTGATCGAGACCTACTTCGGCGTAGTCGACCGTAAGGTGGCCATCAGCCTTAGTGTCTCCGGAGATACGGAAATCGACCGCTATGCCGCCCACCAACAACTCACGATGCGCATAGACTGCGGCAGCCTCGTACTGCGTGACGCTGCAAATGAAGTGAAGGCCCTCGTGATGCAAAACCGCCGCACCGACCGCATGGTCATGGCCCCCGAACCCACGTCGCAATCGGCGGGCCTGCTGCGCTGGGATCACGACCGCGACCTCATCTTTCCGGCGGGCAACGAATATCGTAAGATGGAGATGCGCTCGACACGCTATCCAGGCATGCACACGGCCAGCATGCGTTGGGACGACCCTTACTACCGCTGTCAAGTCACTCCCGATGAGCCGCGCCGCAACTATCTCTATGATGAAGACCGAGACGGGCTGAGCCTCGTGGCATGCGATGAAAGCAGCGACCCTGACACAGAGGCAGACTACGTGATGACGCGCTTTACCCTCGTTTCTCCTCCCTTGGCGGACCACCGTGTCTATGTCAACGGACGCTGGACAATAGGCGGCCTTGTCAAACCCTATGAGATGACCTATCACGCCGAGGCAGGAGCCTATGTGGCCGACGTATTGCTAAAGTTGGGGTATTACAACTACCAATACCTGGCTGTAACATCGACTGACGCCCGGCAGCTCATCGGAGAGACCGGCCTCATCGAAGGCGACTATCACCAGACGGAAAACGAGTATGACGTGATCGCTTACTACCGGCCGACCGGCGCTCGCTACTGGCAACTGGTGGGCTACGTCACGCCCCGCTTCCGTATGCAGCAATGACTGACCTAACGCTGCGACGGCCCATGCTTTCCCCGCAAAACCCCACTGACATTTTTATTTATGAGCAACCCATCCCTCCATATCACTTTCCTCGACGGACAGACGATCAACCCAGGCGACCTTGACTGGTCACCTCTAAGGGCCCTCGGAACGTTTACCGTCTATGACCGCACTGCCCCACAAGAGGTATTGTCCCGAGCCGAAGGAGCTGACGTGCTCATCGTCAATAAGACAAGTCTGGATGAAGCACATTTCGCAGCCCTAGCCCCGAGACTGCGCCTGGTCTGTGTCGCCGCTACGGGCTTCGATCGCATCGACACCTTGGCCGCTCGCCGCCACGGAATTACCGTATGCAATTGTGCCGGCTACTCCACCCGCAGCGTGGCTCAGCTCACTGCCTCCCTAATCCTCGAGGCTTGCGACCATGTAGGCGACTATGCGCTCTGCAACCGCATGGGGGTATGGTCAGGCGTAGCCCCCGACTTCTGCTACACACTCCGACCGCGCATCGAGCTCTGTGGCCGCCGCCTGGCCGTGATCGGATTCGGTCATATCGGCAGGGCCGTGGCCGAGGTGATGCAGCCTTTCGGTCTGGAGATCTTCGCCGTCACCTCTAAGGATGCAGCCGATTTACCTCTCGGCATCAGGAAGATTGACCGCGATGAGGCCTTCTGCACGTGCGACATCGTTAGCCTCAATTGCCCGCTTACCCCTGACAATCGCGCCTTTGTCAACGCCTCGCTGCTGACCGGAGCTAAGCCCGGCCTCATCCTCGTCAATACGGCGCGGGGTGGGTTGATCAATGAAGCCGATGTCGCGCAGTCACTCATCAGCGGCAGACTGGGCGCCTACTGCGCCGATGTGCTCACCCACGAACCTCCCGCCCCTGATTGTCCGCTGCTCCATACGCCCCGCACCATCCTTACCCCCCACATCGGTTGGGAAACGCCCGAAGCTCGCCAGCGCATACTAAAGCTCACGGCAGACCACATTAGCGCCTTCTTTGACGGTCACCCCGAGAGCGTGGTAAACGCCTGACTGCGCCTTCCCTGTCCTCACCCCAGTATATGGTGCATTATGTTTCACCCCAACCATTCTCTTTAAGCTCGCTTTAGCCAAGCCATGTTCTCCTTCGTCCAAACGCTCGACTTCATCGGTACACTCGCATTTGCCATCTCCGGAATCCGCCTGGCGTCCGCCAAACATTTTGATCTCTTCGGTGCCTACGTGGTAGGCTTGGCCACAGCCATCGGCGGCGGTACGATGCGCGATGTGATGCTGGGACTCCCCCCCTTCTGGATGACCAACGCCTTCTACCTCATCTGTACGGCCCTTGCCCTGATACTGGTCATCGCCTTCCGCAAAATGATCGTAAAGCAAGAAAACACATGGTTCGTCTTCGACACCATCGGCCTGGGTCTCTTCACCGTGACGGGCATAGAGAAGACGCTCAGCGCGGGTTTCCCCTTCTGGACTGCGATCATTATGGGCACAATCACAGGAGCAGGCGGCGGCGTTATCCGTGACGTTTTCATTAACGAGGAACCCCTTATTTTCCGAAAAGACATCTATGCGCTAGCCTGCGTCGTAGGTGGCATGGCCTATTACATCTGCCTGCATCTCAATCTTGGCTACATCACCTGCGGCCTCGTATGCGGTGCAGCGGTCATGCTAATGCGCGTCATCGCCGTTCACTACAAGCTGCAACTCCCTGTGCTTAAAGGAGAATAGGTGCGCTAACAACAAACCCGCCTCACTGCCCATTTACCCCCCTTACTACCTACTGACGAATGCTCTACATCCACGTGCCCTTCTGCAAGCTGCGCTGCATCTATTGCGACTTCTACTCCACGACGCAGGGCGCGACAATACGCCGTAGCTATGTCGAAGCGCTTTGTGAGGAGCTCCGCACCCGGGCCGACTTTCTACCCACGAGGTTGCTCCATACCCTCTACTTCGGTGGGGGAACTCCCTCGCAGCTCTGCCCCGACGAGTTGGCGCACATCATGAGCACCATTCGCGAGACGTTCACCCTGGCCCCCGATGCCGAGGTCACACTCGAGGCAAACCCCGACGACATCACACCCGCCTTTACGGCCATGCTCCGTCGCGAGGGAATCAATCGCGTAAGTCTGGGCGTTCAGTCATTCAATGATCGTATGCTTCAGACACTTCGCCGGCGGCACACGGCAGCTCAGGCCCGCAAAGCGGTGTACACCCTTGTGGAAGGCGGCATCACCAACGTGAGCATCGACCTAATCTATGGCCTCCCAGACCAGAATCTCAAAGCATTTGATAGCGACCTCGACGAAGCGTTCTCACTCCCCGTCACCCACCTCTCAGCCTATGCACTGTCGGTCGAAGAAGGCACGCCATTGCACCACAAGGTCAACTGTGGCGCACTGACGCCTGCCGGCGAAGAGACCTGCATCGCCCAGTATAAGCGTCTGCTTGACCGCGCTGCAGCAGCTGGCTTCGAACGCTATGAGATCTCAAACTTTTCCCTCCCCGGCTATCGTTCTATCCACAACTCTTCCTACTGGGATGACGTGCCCTACCTCGGAGCCGGCCCGAGTGCACACAGCTTCGACGGCAGGGACCGGTCCTTCAACCTGCCCGACCTCACCGCATACGTCACCCACCCCGGGCACCCACCCATGGAGACAGAACATCTCACCGCCAGCGAACGCTTCGACGAACGTGTCATGAAGCGACTACGCACGTGCGAGGGCTTGTCGCTCGAAGCCTTGCGACGCGACTTCCCCGAGCGCTGGACCGACGAGATGCTCAATGCCGCTTCCCATCACCTCTCCGAAGGCAGGCTCGGCCTAGCCAACCAGCAACTCTACCTCACGCGCAAAGGGCTGATGCTCAGCGACGACATCATGAGCGACCTTATGCGGGCCTAGGCCGCCCACGATACTCACCATGCGTTGCGCTGTCCACTGTCAAAATGACGTGTTTAAGCACGCGAGCACATATTGTCGATGATTGCGGCAGGCATGGCACTCACTTTGCTGTGCGACTTATTAAACAACTTTTCTCACACTAAGAAGCACGAAGCTATGGCATTCATTGACTACTATAAAATAATGGGAATCCCCAAGGAGACCCCTCAGGCTGATATCCGCAAGGCCTACCTCAAACGCACGAAGCTCTTCCACCCCGATCTTCATCCTGACGATCCGAAGGCGAAGGCGAAGTTCCAGGCACTCAACGAAGCTTACGCTGTACTCTCCGATCCTGAGAAACGCAAGAAATACGATAAATATGGTGAGCAATGGCGCGAGGCCGATGCCTACGAACAAGCTCGAGCCGCTTCAGGCACAGCCGGAGGTGACGGTACACACTTCTACTACAGCGGTGGCGATGGCGACGGATTCGACTTCAGCCAATTTACGGGAGGCGGTGGCGGTTTCTCCTCGTTCTTCGAAGATCTCTTCGGACGCACTGCCGGACGGAACGGTGGCCGCTCATCCGCGCGCTTCACAACCGATCCGGCCGAGTATGATATGCACGCCACCGTCACAATCGACATGTACACTGCACTGCTCGGAGGCGAGATACTCCTCCAGACGCAAGGTGGCAAACTCAAGCTCAAGGTAAAGCCCGAGACGGCCAACGGCGCCAAAATCCGACTGAGAGGTAAAGGATACCAGAAGCCGGATGGTACGTACGGCAACCTTATCATCACCTACAACGTGCAGTTGCCTACTCACCTCACCGAACACCAGCGCCAGCTGCTCGAGGAAATGCGTAGCGAAGGACAATAAACGATCCAACCTTACAATAAGCAAGACTTATATTCCAAAAAAGGTGAAACGGCGACATTTCCCCGCTCTAACTCTTGCATTGAAAGGCAAGACGCCGTATCTTTGCAACGTTTTTCATGGTATTAGATTTAAGGTTAGTAGAAAATTGGCTGTCGGGAGACAGTCAATTTTTTTGTTTTTACCCATCGGCAAGCTACGCCTCATAAGACAAACGTAGCGTATCTTTGCACCAAACGGAGATAGCTTCGGCCTATGCACCCAAGCAAACCGCACGCTCCCGTCACCCTTTCATACTGACAAATCGTCTCCGCACTACACTTATCCAAACGCTTTAACGCTTAACACACCCATGTATACTGTTGATGAACTCAATGATCGCCTTATTGACCTTGCCTTCTCCGAAGACATCGGTGACGGTGACCACACTACCTTATGCTGCATTCCTGCAGAGGCCATGGGCCGTTCGCGCCTGCTCATCAAAGAGGCCGGCGTATTGGCCGGCATGCGCATAGCACACGAAATCTTTCATCGTTTCGACCCCGACCTGCAGGTTGAAGAGCTGATCCATGACGGTGCAGAGGTAAAGCCTGGCGATATAGCCATGATCGTCAGCGGCCGCGTACGCTCACTGCTGCAGACCGAGCGCCTCATGCTCAACGTCATGCAGCGCATGAGCGGCATCGCCACTATGACGCGCCGCTATGTCAAGCGTCTAGAAGGCACACATACACGCGTACTCGACACCCGCAAGACCACGCCCGGCATGCGCATGATGGAGAAGGAAGCAGTCAAGATCGGCGGCGGCACGAACCACCGCATCGGCCTCTTCGACATGATCCTCCTCAAGGACAATCACATAGACTTCGCCGGTGGCATTGAGGCTGCACTCGACCGCTGCGCTGCCTACCAACGCGAGAAGGGCCTCCACCTCAAAGTTGAGATAGAAACGCGCTCGCTCGATGACATACGCCGCGTGCTGGCCCACGGAGGAGCCGACAGAATCATGCTCGACAACTTCAACATCGAGCAGACCCGCGAGGCAGTCAAATTGATCGACCACCGTGTCGAGACCGAGTCAAGCGGAGGCATCACTTACGATACCCTGCGTGACTATGCCGAGTGCGGTGTCGACTTCATCTCAGTCGGAGCCCTGACCCATTCGGTCAAGGGACTTGACATGTCCTTCAAGGCCATGTAAGTTATGCCCCCGCACCCCGGGCTGCCGCCACTCGAGCAGCACCACGCGAACCTTTTCCAACCACTCACACCCACAAGCATCCTCCCATGCACACTCTTCTTAAGCGCACCCTCCTGGCGCTGAGCCTCCCCCTGATACTCTGCGCAGAGAGCGAGGCCTGCACGAGCTTCCTCGTTGGCCGCAACGCCTCGGCCGACGGCTCAGCCTTCATCACCTACAACCAGGACGACTATGGTATGTTCGGCCGTCTCAAATATCTCCCCGCAGCCGACCACGCCCCCGGCACCATGCGCCGCATCATCAACGGTGACACTAACCACTTCATGGGCGAAATACCCGAGGCCCCCCATACCTATGCCGTCATGGGGTATATCAACGAACATCAGGTGGGCATAACCGAGTCGACCTTCGGCGGACGTCCGGAATTGGCCGACACCACAGGCATCATAGACTACGTCAGCCTGATGACCATCGCACTACAGCGCGCCAAGACGGCGCGCGAGGCCATCGGCGTGATGACTTCGCTCGTTGAAAAATACGGCTATGCCTCGGAGGGCGAGAGCTTCAGCATTGCTGACAAAAAAGAGGTGTGGGTGCTAGAAATGATCGGAAAAGGTCTCACTGAGAAGGGCTGCGTATGGGTAGCCGTGCGCATTCCTGACGATTGCATCGCCTGTCATGCCAACCAAAGCCGCATACATCGCTTCAATCTGAAAGATAAGGACAACGTACTCTACGCCAAAGACGTCATCAGCTTTGCCCGCAAGCGCGGCTACTTCAAAGGCAAGGATGCTGACTTCTCCTTTGCCGACGCCTACGCTCCCGCCGACTTCAGCGCCATCCGCTATTGCGAGACGCGCGTCTGGAGCTTCTTCAACCGCTTCGTAGATGGTATGGATCAGTATCTTGAGTATGTCGACGGGCGTCACATCGGCCAGGCTGCTCCCATGCCGCTCTACTTCAAGCCCAAGAAGAAGCTGGCAATCTCTGACGTGATGAATGCGATGCGCGACCACTACGAGGACACCCCGTTTGACGTGACCAAAGACGTAGGCGCCGGGCCCTACGCCGCCCCCTACCGCCCCACGCCACTGGCATGGGAGTATAAAGGCATGAAATACTTCAACGAGCGTCCCATCTCCACCCAGCAGACTGCCGGGACCTACGTCATCCAGATACGTCCCTCACTTCCCGACGAGGTGGGCGGTATCGTCTGGTACGGTAACGATGATCCCAACATGGTGGCTTATACACCGGTCTATTGCAGTGCCCTCAGCGCCCCGCCCTGCTATGATCCCAAAGACGCAGACGGCGTAACCTTCTCCTGGAAGAGTGCATTCTGGGTCGAAAACTGGGTGGCAAACATGACCTATCCTCGCTACAGCCAGCTCTTCCCTTCACTCAAGGATGCCCGCGACGGTCTTGAACAGACTTACCTCGACCGCCAAGCCAAGGTAGAGCAACAGGCACAAGCCCTCTTAGCACAAGACCGCGCACGCGCCGTGGCCTACCTCACCGACTATAGCCGTCAGTGCGCTGACGAGATGATGAATCGATGGACTGCTTTGGGGCAGTATCTCATCGTCAAATACAATGACCAGACCATCAAACCTGAAAAGGACGGCAAGTTTGTCCGTACACCCGACGGATTGGGAGCAGCCCCCGCCCGCCCTGGCTTCAGCGATGCCTACAAAGAGGTCATTGTCAAAGAGACCGGCGAACGCTACCTACAGCCCTAACCTGGCAGTTTGACTGCCGCAGCTCACATCGCCCCGCACGCCAAGAACCATTGGTCCTGACGTACGGGGCGATGGCTTTGTCTGAGTCAATATAGGGCGTGCCGCGACGAGCACGAAGCCAACTTCTTGCCTCTCCCCTTCGTCACTTGCACCAATGTGCGTACTTTTACCCCGTTTTAGCATTTCCGCGACTCTACCATTCTATGCAAGCATCTTTCTCAAATAGTCATCTGCGCCGTCCGGAGGCCGATATTGTCATGGCATACCACCCACAGGGTGACACGGACATAACCTCCACGATCAGCAACCTCCTAGCATGCAAAGCCATACACCATTGCTTCCTGATACTGCCACCACACACTCCGCTTCCCGTCACAGGGCAAGAGACGGGGCGTATAAGTTATGTGCCGACCGCAGACCGCCTTACCTCCCAAGCGCTTTGGGAACGCATTGCTCCGCTTCTCGAAGCCCCCTACACCCTGACTTATCTCAGCGACCACAAGCTACGGCTTGGCTACCGCGCCGTAGAACGAATGATCCAGGCTGCCGAGAGCCTCGATGGACAGCATAAGCCACTCATGCTTTACAGCGACCGCCGTGACGAGTCGGGGGCACATCCCACGATCGACTACCAGCCCGGATCGCTTCGTGACGACTTTGATTTCGGATCCCTCATTCTCTACTCCACTCAGGCAATCAAGGCTTATATGGACGAGTCACGCGCCATGCCCGAAGCGGTAGACTATGACTATGCGGCGCCCTATGCGCTGCGACTCTCTATCAGCGCAAAGGGCCAAGTTGTCCACCTCCCCGAAATGCTCTACAGCGAGACGGAGACCGACCGACGCACCTCTGGCCAGCGACAGTTTGACTATGTTGCACCCGACCGACGCATCCAACAACAAGAGATGGAACGGGCCTGCACTGCTCACCTCAAGCGAATCGGCGCCTTGCTGCCCCCCGACCTCTACGAGCCACTCCCCGCTGATACGGCAACATACCCCGTCCGGGCGAGCGTGATCATTCCCGTATTCAATCGCGAGCGCACGGTAGAGGACGCCGTGAGAAGCGCACTCTCGCAACAATTGGAGGGCGGATTCAACGTCATCATCGTAGACAACCACTCGACAGATAAGACTTCCGAAGTGCTCACGCGCCTCAGTGCTGAAGATCCACGCGTGATCATCATCCGCCCCGCACGCACTGATCTGGGCATCGGAGGTTGCTGGGATATGGCGATACGCTCGCCCCACTGCGGACGCTTCGCTGTACAGCTCGACTCTGACGATCTCTATGCCTCCCCTTCGACGCTCGCGACGATGGTCGAAGCACTTGAGAAAGAAGGTGCAGCCATGGCCATTGGGGCCTATCGCATGGTAAATTTCCAACTCGAGACACTGCCGCCCGGACTGATAGACCACCGCGAGTGGACGCCTGAAAACGGAAGGAACAATGCGCTGCGCATCAATGGGCTAGGTGCCCCTCGGGCCTTCCGCACAGACATACTGCGCCGCCTTGGCATGCCCAACACCAGCTATGGCGAAGATTATGCCATGGGACTAGCCATAACCCGACGATGGCCCCTAGCCCGTGTCTACGATGAAGTCTATCTCTGCCGCCGATGGGACGGCAACACCGATGCAGCGCTGAGTCTGGAAAAGCAAAACCGCAACAACCACTACAAGGACGCGCTCCGCACGCTCGAGCTCCGCGCCCGACAGTCCTTACTCGCCACGCTCAACCATTGTCCCGACGACGCCGAAGTAGCCGGCTTAGTAAAAGCTCAGCTCGCCTCTTGGCCAGAGGCAAACAAACGGTTTGAAGCACTGAGAAAGCAGGTGATTACCAAAGAGCTCTGCCCCGAAGCCCCAGACCATAGCGTCATCATCGCCCAGCACAACCCCGCTCGCGTCGTCAGCACGGGGGCTCGTATCGATGCAAAAAATCTGAGCAAGCGCCCTTGCTTCCTTTGCGACAGTAACCGTCCTGTGGAGCAGCAGGCGCTGCCCGTGCTCGGAAAACTTCAGATACTCGTCAATCCCTACCCCATCCTGCCCGACCACCTCACGATTACGACCCGCACCCACCAGCCGCAGCGCTTCTCCGTCTTTTCTGAGGCCATGCCTCAGCTTGCTACGGCTTTGAGCGGTTTCATCGTCTTCTACAATGGTCCACGCAGCGGAGCCTCAGCTCCTGACCATGCCCACCTGCAGGCTGGCCGCAAAGGTTACGTGCCACTCCAGAACCGCTGGACAGACTATAGCCTAAAGCCCATCCTCACCACCCTACCAATGGCGGCCTGCGATGAAGAAGACAAACTCTCTAAGCGTGCCTGCATCAATTCCTACGGCTACTATCTGCTTGAGGGCTTTGCCGTACCGGCCTTTGTCGTGGTCAGCCCGCTGGCTCCAGACCCGAAGTCTGCCCGCCTGGTGAAGCGTCTGATTGACCTGCTCCCCGTTGCTGAAGGACAGGCCGAACCAGATATCAATGCCATCGCCTGGCGAGAATGGAGGGGCATGAAGCGCGAAAGCCTCGTGACGGTCATCATCCCGCGCTCTAAGCACCGTCCGTCGTGCTACAATCTGCCACACGACGCGCCTGAGCACTTTATGATCAGCCCAGGAGCAATCGATATGGGGGGACTGATTATCACACCCGACAAGCGTGACTTCGACCGCCTCACCCCCGAGAGGGCTGTCTCCATCCTACGCGAGGTTGCGCTACCTAATGAAGAAATCTTGTACATCGTCAGGGCCATAAAAGGTGAGTCGCCCGATCCTGATGGAGGACTGTCTCCTCAAGACAGCGTTGCCAAACAAGCCGATGAAACGGGCGATTTCTGCAAAACCACTTCGAAAAAGCCCCATTCCACCGTTCCTAAAAATCAGATACAGCCGGCGACGCCCACTGCTACGGCATCGCTAAAGGAAATTGCCGCCGAGCCCCTCGATGTCGGTTTGCTGACGGCGGAGCAGGTGAGGTTCAGCCTACAAGGTCACTTCGACCTTTACGTGGACGGTAGCCTAGCCCCACTCAAATCGCTAACAAGGCGCGACCTGCTCACGGCTACGCCATCAGCCGATGGTCAGCGCGTTACACTGGACGGCTTAGAGGGAAAGCAGTTGCTCTTCCTACCCAGTGGCATCAACGCCTCTGCATTCTCGATCGAAAAGGTCGTCATCGGCAAGCAATTCCACTGGCAGCAGTATCAGACTCAGACTTTCCGCGGTGCGCTGCGCCTGATCCCTGACGGAAAGGGCCGGATCGTGGCCATCAACCGCGTAGAAGTGGAGACCTACATTCAGAGTGTCATTGTTTCAGAAATGAACCCTCACACGCCCCTCGAACTCCTTAAGGCCCATGCTGTCATCTCTCGAAGCTGGGTGCTCAGCCAAAAGCTCCACCGGAGACAAATCTTGGAAGCAACCGCTGCCGTGAAATGCGGTGAAAGCGGTCAAAACGATACAGCGAGCGAACGGATCACGTGGCAAGACCAGTCTAACCACCTCCTCTTCGACGTCTGCGCAGACGATCACTGCCAGCGCTATCAGGGTATTGGCGCGACTGACACCGCTGCCACCCCCCGACCCGATATTAGCGACACGCGTGGACTGGTGCTCACCGATGAGGCGGGGGCTCTCTGCGACACCCGCTTTTCCAAAAGCTGTGGTGGTGAAAGCGAGCGTTTCAGTACTTGTTGGGCCGACGACGGCGACCAGCCCTACCTAGCTCCCATTCGCGATATCGACCCGGAGCAGACTACATCTAGCGCTGTCCCTGCGCTTGACTTGAGCGACGAAGTCAAGGCACGTCGTTGGATCATGTCGACGCCCCCGTCCTTCTGCACTACCCGCGATGAGCAACTGCTTGCCACAGTGCTCAACGAATACGACCGTGCAGCGGGAGCCACAGCCTACTACCGCTGGTCCGTCCGACTCTCACAGGCTGATGCCACCCGCCTCGTAAGCCTTCGTTTGGGGCAGTCGATCGGGGCTATCAGGCACCTCGTCCCCCTTCAGCGCGGAGCCAGCGGTCGCATCATCAAGCTCCGTATCGAGGGCACAGATGATACCATCACCCTAGGGAAAGAGCTTACCATTCGTCGCCTCCTCTCTGATTCTCATCTCTTTAGCTCGGCCTTCGTAGTTGTCGAGGGCGATCTTGACTCAGATGGCCTACCTCGCAGTTTCACACTTTACGGTGCGGGCTGGGGCCACGGCGTGGGCCTCTGCCAGATCGGCGCGGCTGAGATGGCTGCCGAAGGCAACAACTTCCGTCAGATACTACGACACTACTATCATGGCGCGCGCCTGCAGCGGATCGGTTAGGAGCAGCAATTTATACAAGCATCGAACCAAAACCTTAGACTACATAATCTAACAGTTTGATTATCATTGATACAATATCCTTGATACCTACTTCAAACTATCCCAACGCCCTATGAAAGATTTCATTCTCCACGCAGACTATCAGCCTACGGGCGACCAGCCTGAGGCTATTAAGGAACTGACTGCGGGCGTCTTGGCTGGCGAACCTGCACAGGTATTACTCGGCGTGACCGGTTCGGGAAAAACCTTCACCATTGCCAACGTCATTGCGCGTGTCGGCAAGCCGACGCTCGTGCTGAGCCATAACAAGACGCTGGCGGCTCAACTTTTTACTGAGATGAAGGGCTTCTTCCCTGAGAATGCAGTCGACTACTACGTCTCTTACTACGACTACTACCAGCCTGAGGCCTACATCGCCTCGACAGACACTTATATCGAGAAAGATCTGGCTATCAACGAAGACATCGACAAGCTACGCCTCAAAGCCACCTCTTCGCTTCTCTCAGGTCGACGCGACGTTGTGGTAGTCTCCTCCGTGTCATGTATCTACGGCATGGGCAACCCGGCGGCATTTTACGAAAACGTGATCGACCTCAAGGTTGGCCGTACGATCTCAACCAAAAACCTACTCGACAAACTCGTGGCAAGCCTCTACACGCGCAACGACGTTGCGCCCACTACGGGAA
Source organism: Alloprevotella sp. (assembly GCA_052272595.1). Classification (GTDB taxonomy): domain Bacteria; phylum Bacteroidota; class Bacteroidia; order Bacteroidales; family Bacteroidaceae; genus Alloprevotella. The sequence goes on along the minus strand of DAVZJV010000003.1, from coordinate 42,001 downwards.
ACTTCCGCGTCAAGGGCGACACGGTAGAGGTTTTCTTAGCCTATGCCGATGAGATGATCCGCATTTCATTCTGGGGTGATGAGATTGATGCAATAGAAGAGGTTGATGCACTTACCGGGATGAGGATCAACCAGTATGATGAATATAAGATCTATCCGGCCAACCTTTTCCTCACCTCTAAAGACACGCAGGAATTGGCTATCCGCCAAATCCAAGACGACCTCTCGGCGCAGATAGCCCATTTCAAGGAACTCGGGAAGGATCTCGAAGCAAAGCGCCTCAAGGAACGCGTGGAGTATGACATCGAGATGATTCGCGAACTGGGCCATTGCTCCGGCATCGAGAACTACTCGCGCTACTTCGACGGCCGCGCCCCCGGCACACGCCCCTTCTGCCTGCTTGACTTCTTCCCCAAAGACTTTCTCATCGTTATCGACGAGAGCCATGTCACGGTGCCGCAGATCCGCGCAATGTATGGCGGTGACCGCTCACGCAAGGAGGCGCTGGTCAACTACGGCTTCCGCCTACCCGCAGCCCTCGACAACCGTCCGCTGACTTTCGACGAGTTTCACTCGATGGCTCGCCAGGTCATCTATATCAGTGCCACGCCGGCTGACTATGAGCTTGCCGAGGCAGGCGGCGTCGTGGTAGACCAAATCATCCGCCCGACAGGGCTTCTCGATCCGATCATAGAGGTGCGCGACACGGATTATCCCGTCGATGACCTCATGGAGGAGATCCGCAAAGCCGCCGCCCGCGACGAGCGAGTCTTGGTCACCACGTTGACCAAACGCATGGCCGAGGAGCTCACTGACTACCTCCTCAAGCACGGCGTCAATACTGCCTATATACACAGCGATGTCGACACGCTTGACCGCGTACAGATCATGGACGACCTGCGCCGCGGCATCTACACCGTGCTGGTCGGCGTCAACCTCCTGCGCGAGGGACTAGATCTCCCTGAGGTGGCACTGGTAGCCATTCTCGATGCCGACAAGGAGGGATTTCTCCGCTCCGCCCGCTCTCTGACTCAGACGGCTGGCCGTGCAGCTCGCAATGTCAACGGCCGGGTAATTATGTATGCCAAGGAAATCACGCAGTCTATGCAGCAGACCATCGATGAGACCAACCGCCGACGAGCCAAACAGATGCGATACAACGAGGAGCACCACCTCACCCCACGTCCCATCGTCAAGGCGATTGAGGAGAATGAACTCACCCGTTTGCGCACCAAGAAAGAGAATCGCGGATCAGCCGAAGAACAGGAGCGTAAGGCCGCCATTTACCAAGGCTATGACACCCGCCCCTCAGACGCCTCGCTCCGCCTGGCAGCAGAGCCCACCGATGCCTACGGCACAATGGGGCAAATGACAACGACCACAGAGTCGCGCGAAGCCCGCATCGAACGTCTAAAGCGAGAGATGAAGGCTGCAGCCGAAGCTCTCGACTTCATACGTGCTGCACAGCTCAGAGACGAGCTCGTAAAGATTGACGGTCTGAAGTAGTGGTTTTCATTTCCTCATATAAAAGATTACGCAGCAGCCCTAGTGAGAGATGCCCTTCATCCCGGCGCATTCCCACTAGCGGAGATGGTATTGTTTGCTCCGTCCTTCCGAAGATTGGAGTAACTTTGCCTTACAACACATAAACAATGGATAACAAGCCCAATAGTTTCTCTCGGGAATACAACGATGATCTGCACCGAGCCGTTGAAGTCATGCAGCAAGGCGGCGTGATACTCTACCCCACAGACACCATCTGGGGCATCGGCTGCGATGCCTGCAATGAAGCGGCCGTCAAACGCGTCTTCGAAATTAAGCGGCGCAGCGATGCTAAGGCCTTGATCACCCTGGTTGACTCCGAGGCAAAACTCCAATTCTACGTGCGCGAAGTGCCCGATGTGGCTTGGCAGCTCATTGATGCTGCGGACAAGCCACTAACCATCGTTTATGACGGTGCACGCAACCTCGCTCCCTCACTCATTGCCACCGACGGGAGCGTGGGCATCCGCCTGACGCACGAACCCTTCAGCAACCGCCTCTGCCAGCGCATGAAGCGGGCCATTGTCTCGACCTCTGCCAACATCAGCGGCCAGCCATCGCCCCGCTCTTTCGATGAGATCAGCGATGAGATCAAACAGGCGGTAGACTATGTCTGCACCTCGCGAAGAGACGAACGCGAAAACCCGCCAGCCTCAAACATCATCAAGTTGGGCGAGGGCGGACTCTTCAAGATCATCAGATAAAGCACCATTACCAGTGCTAATCCATTTTCCCGCTATATCGTGACTTCACTCACTACCACTTTTTCTCCCGCAGCCACTAGCGGCGACGGCCGAAGCCGCAGCGCCAGACTGCTGGGCTTATGGCTTCGCAAGCACCTGAGCCAACGACAGTTTCTACTGCTGATGGCACTCGTCGTCGGTGCCCTCTCCGCTACGGCTGCCCAGGTGCTTAAGCTCTTTATCGGTGAAATCGAGCATTTGCTCACCTCCCACTTCGACGTTGCCAAGGTCAACTGGCTCTTTCTCATATATCCCGTCGTGGGCATCTATCTCACGGCGCTATTTATCAAATACGTTGTGCGCGATGACATCGGTCACGGCGTCACGAAAATACTCTACGCCCTCTCACGCAAACAGGGCAATATCAAAGGGCACAATTGCTGGACAAGCGTCGTCGCCTCTGCGCTGACGATCGGTTTCGGCGGTTCGGTCGGTGCCGAGTCGCCTATCGTGCTTACCGGCTCGGCCATCGGATCAACACTAGGCCGCGCTTTCCACCTCTCCCACAAAGACCTGATGATGCTCATCGGCTGCGGCGCGGCAGGAGCCATTGCCGGCATTTTCAAGGCACCCATTGCCGGGGTGATGTTTACGCTGGAAGTTCTGATGATCGACATGACAATGGCTTCGCTCATCCCCCTGCTGGTAAGCTGCCTGACAGCCACGTGCATCACCTACGTTTGGACGGGCACGCAGCCGATGTTCAACTTCGTGCTCTCCGCCCCCTTCCTCGTCGAACGCGTACCGACGGCCGTCCTGCTAGGTGTCTGCTGCGGTTTCATCTCCCTCTACTTCACACGGGTAATGAACGCCTTCGAACAGGTCTTCGGGCGCATGGGGGGGATGTACCGCCGCCTTGCGCTGGGTGGAGTAATCCTGGCCGTACTAATTTACTTTTTCCCGCCGCTCTATGGTGAGGGTTACAATACGATCTCGATACTCCTGGCCGACGGTGCCCGATCGGGCGGAGCCAATGCGGTACTCAACAACTCTTTCTTCTACGGCCATCCGGAATACCTCGTAGCCTACCTCTTGCTAATCATCCTCTTCAAGGTATTCGCCACAACAGCAACCAATGGCGGCGGAGGTTGCGGCGGTACGTTTGCCCCTAGTCTCTTTTTGGGCTGTATCGGTGGCTTCGTCTTCTCCCGCCTATGGAACGCCTACGGCTTCTACCAAGTCACCGTGCCTGAGACCAACTATGCCCTTCTGGGCATGGCAGGCGTAATGAGCGGTGTCTTCCACGCACCGTTAACAGGCGTATTCCTCATTGCAGAACTGACCGGCGGCTACGACCTCTTCATCCCCCTGATGATCGTGAGCGTATCCTCTTATCTTACGATCAATGTCTTCGAAAAACACAGTATCTACGCCATGCGACTGGCACGCAAGGGCGAACTTCTGACGCACCACAAAGACCGAGCCGTGTTGACCCTCATGTCGCTCGATGCCGTGATCGACAAAGAACGCCCCATCCTGACACCGGATATGTTTCTGGGACAGATCGTCCAGGCTGTATCCGTGAGTAAGTCGCTCCACTTCGCTGTCGTCGACCCCGGCGGCGGCCTGGCTGGCGTGATAAATATCAACAACATCCGCAAGATCATCTTCCGAAGCGAACTCTACAAGCTCTATACGGCCCGAGATCTGATGAAACAACCGCCAATGACGCTACTCACGGATGACAGCATGCCGACGATCATGGAGAAATTCTCACAGACCGATGCCGGCACCCTGCCTGTATGCCGCCCCGACGGCAAGTTTGTAGGCTTCGTTTCGCGCACCCGCCTGCTTGCCTCTTATCGTCAGGTCATGAAAGATTTCTCCTCCGAGTAAAGCAGCAGACCTATCAATAATAACCGCAATCATCCATCCATTCAATGGCCTATGTCATCACTCACCCTCACCATCCGTTACGAAGAAGCCCCATTCGAAGCACTCTCGACCGCAGACCGCGAACTCATCGAGGCAGCCCGACGGGCTACGCACACAAGCTATGCCCCATACTCCCACTTCTCCGTAGGTGCAGCCCTAAGGCTCGACAACGGTGCCATCGTCTGCGGCAGCAACCAAGAGAACGCTGCATTCTCCGCCGGCACGTGTGCGGAGCGCTGCGCCCTCTTCTACGCACAGGCCACCTATCCCGATGCTCGTCTACGGGCAATTGCCGTGGCTGCCAGAGGAACGGACGGGCGCTTCCTGACTCACCCCATCTCGCCCTGCGGCGTATGCCGCCAGGCACTGATGGAAGCTCGGACGCTTGCCGCAGCCCCTGTCCGCACGCTGCTCTATGGCGAAACCGGCGTCTACATCATCCCCGACGTGTCCGATCTCTTACCTTTCGCCTTCAGCGAGATTGAATAAGTAGAAAGATCAGACACACTGCGTACAAAAAGCTATAGCCTTCGATGGTTTGAGTGGCTTATCCGCTTTTCCTTGTTGGGGATGATATGCCAAGTGCCTGCTTGATATTCTCGAAGAAGTCAGCGGCCGCCAGGTCACCCTTGCTTAAATTATCCAGAGCATCAATCAATCTTGCCCGGAAAGCGGCACGATTGCTGTTGTTAATTTCTACCTTTGTATCGGGAATCCTTCCACGCATGATCGTGACCATATGTTGTGTATGGTTTTCTGAGCTGTGGGAGGGTTCCTTTTTTTCTGCCTCGTCGAGCATTTCCGTATCCTCAGGCGCTTCGCCCAGCACCTCCTCTAATTTCCTTTCCATCCTTGACGACTTCAACGACCACGTCGCTGAGCAAATGCGTCACGGCTTCGCCCATGCGGCGCTGGTCTGAGGCGGATGATCGTCTTTGAGAAGTTCTTTTGCAGGGGTCTCTACATTTCGGATGGTTAGCGATTATCACACCATTAGGCCCCGCCGGTATAATCGCCTAGCGGGGCCTAACGTTGATGGGATGTCGGGGAGCGGTTCTCCTCAGACCTCGCGGCGGAGGTCGGAAACCGCATCTTTTACGATGAAGTAGAAAGAGGTGGCGATGAAGCACACGATTAGCATGGCGATGATCGTAAACATACGCTTAGGGCCGGCCGGTTTGATCGGGACGGTGGCATTCTGCAACACGGTGAAGACCGGCGTGCGCTCCGTCACCTTTGCCTCGGCTAGCTGCACCTGTGCTTTGAGTTTACTATACGTGTTGAAAGCTAACTGAAGGTCGTTCTCGAGCTTTTCCTCCTTAACGCGGTAAGTCGCCAAGACGACGTCTTGATTTGCATCGGCATAAGCGGAATAGACATGCTGCGCCGTTTCGTAGTCTTTGGCCGCCTTATTAAGGAGTTTCTGGTAGTGTGCGAGATCGTTTTTCGCCTTCTTCGTGCGGTAGGCTATAATGAACTGCTGTATCTTGGCAGAAACAGTATCGGCCATCAAAGCCGCGATGAGCGCATCCTGCGATGTGGTCGTAATGGTGATGACGCCGGTCTTATTGTCGTAGTCGCACTTGATGTCTCCGCCAGCGCCCTTGACCAGTGCATTCTGCCGCTTGTTCATCCAAAACGGATTAATCGCTGCAACATTAACGGCGGGACCTTTCTCGCTCGGGAAGAGGCTCTTGATCATTCCCATCACCTTCTGCCACCAAGGAGCACGCTGCTTCTTCATGAGGTAGTCGCCATAGGAGCCTGAGAAGTCTCCCTTGGCCGTTCTGACCTTGGCGCTGAGCAGGGGTACGATAAAGTCGGTGCTCTCTATGAGGTCGGGATAAGATACCGGCACGATGGCATCTTCGCTCGCGCCGTTGCCCAGATTTACGCCAGCCATCGATGCTAGATCCGTCAGACCGCCGGCTGAGCCTCCGCCGGCTGAAGCCTCGGGTGCAAGCTTCACCGTAGCGTTATAATATCGAGGGAGGCTATAGACGTAGACCGCAGTCAGAATGACCGTGATGACAAAGGGGAGGATGTAATATTTACGGCGCTTATACAGCGTCTTATAGAGGAATATATCGATGCGCACGTCCTTGCGCAGACCGCCGTTGCCGACAGGGGCTGAAGCAGTGATCGTGTCGGAGGTCTCTTTTATTGTATCAGTCTGCATGTTACTATGTCAGAGGAATCGGAATGTAGTGATCTACCTTGAGCCGTGGGCGGCACTATTTAACCAAGGTCGCAACGACCATGCCGAGCGTAGCCGTCATTGAGCCGAGCGCCAAGATTTCGCTCAGGTTCACGCCGCGGCGCTTCTCCTTACTGGGCACGAGGATCGTACAGCCTGGGGTAATATCCTTGGAAGAACGGATGCGCGTAACGGTGCCGTTCATATTGATCGCAAATACCCGGCGCGTCTTTGCACGCTGTCCAAAACCGCCGGCTTGGTCGATGTAATAAGAGAGGCGTGCCTTATCTACGTAGCCGACCGTATTGGGATAATTGACCTGACCATTGATCGATACGGTATTGTTATACTGAGGGATGACGAGGCGGTCACCGTCGCGGAGCACAATGTCGTAGCGGTTAGAGCCGGGGTTTGCTAGGGCCTCCTTGAGGTTGATACCCACACTCTGCGATTCCTGATCCTGCAAGCGAACGATATTGAGCGAGTCTGTTTTGTCGCCCATGCTTACCATCTGGAGCATAGATTGCTGCTTGAGTTTCTCCTCCGGGGTAAGTGTACGCTCCAAGTGGGCTCCTTCGGCATAGGCCTCACCGGTCAGGCCGCCGGCTGCTTTCACCAAGTCGCTCAAGCGCATGCCCTTGCTTGAGAGTGCATAGGTACCCGCAAAGGTAATCTCGCCCGAAACGCTCACGTGCTGCTGCTCTATATAACCTGGTGAGCGGCGCACGTAGACCTCGTCATAGGGTTGGAGTACGAAACCCGGTTCGCCTTCGATCACGAAGCCGTTTTGGAGGGAGAAGCTGAACGACTGCGATATCTGGCTCCCGGCCTGGAGGGCCTTTTTGTCACGGATGCGGCGCGAGACGTCGACCTTCATCATCGAGGCAGCGTCCTTCAGGCCGCCTGCCTGGAGGACAAGGTCCTCAAGCGTGGTGTTGTCGGCATATTCATAGGTGCCGGGATACTGCACCTCGCCGCCGATCGTCAGAATCTTCATCCCCTCCGCGAGCTGTGTAGAGGGGATGAAGAGTACGTCCTCATTCTTGAGCGAAACATCGGCCACCTTGTGGTCGAGGATGCCCTGGGGATCGATGCGCACGACCTCGAGCGAACGGTCCGCCTTGCGGCGGTGCATCGTGGCATGGGTCGTGACGGCATCTTCGCGCAGGCCGCCTGCCTCCTCGATAAGTTGGCGAACGGTCGTCACATTGCCGTCCATCTGATACATGCCCGGACGCATCACCGCGCCCTTGATCTCTACCATGTTGCGGAAGCGGTTGAGGGTAGAGTCGACGGAGACGGAGTCGCCGTCAGCAAGCTGAAACTTGTTGCGCTCAAACTCGTCAATCGTATAGACCGACATCTCACCGCCCTTCTTGCGGACGAGGTGGAGATTTTTGGTATAGGCATCGCCCGTAAAGCCGCCCGCATATTTGATCAGTGTGCCGACGCTCTCGTGGCTCTTCATCTCATAATACATCGGGCGCTTAACCTTACCCGTCACGTTGACGAGGCAATCATAGGGGCCGACGATGATGACGTCACCCGGCTGCAGACGGACGTTGCCTTTCATGTCGCCGTCGAGGATGTAAGCATAGATATCGCAGGTGGAGATGAGCTTCTTCTTGCGATAGATCTTGATGTTGCGGAGCGTACCGATGTCATTGACGCCGCCCGCCATATAGAGGGCATTGAATACGGTGGCAAAGGCCGAAAGCGTATAGGTGCCGGGCACATTGACTTCACCCATCACATCGACCGTGATCGTGCGCGTCTGGCCGACAGTGAGGCGCACGTTGGAGCCGCTGAAACGGCTGCCCAGCGTAGCCTTAAGGCGGGCGTTGGCCTGCGCGACGGTGAGGCCGTCGACGCTGACGGGGCCGTAATTGTCGATGTCGATGACGCCCTCGGGCGACACCGTGCACTGGTAGCGCTCCTGCGAAGCGCCATATACGTCGATGAATACCACATCACCCGGCCCGAGACGATAGTCTGCCGGCGTGGCGATGTTCATGTTCGGCTCGAAGGAGAGCTGCTTGTTGTTGAAGATATTGCGACCGAAGACCTGCTTACCTAGCTTCAGCTCTCCCGAGTCATCGTAGATAGACAACTTTTCGAGCGAGTCGGGCAACAAGCTGGTCATCTCATCCATATATGCGCTTTTGCGTTCATCTTCGTAGCGCTGGCGCTGCTGCTTAGACATACCCGCTGTATTTACATCCTTCGAGCGTGCGCGCTGCTGGGCAAAAGCACCGGCGTCGCGTGAGGTCTTACCGGGCTGAGCATTATTCTGGCGCATTCGCGAAGCATTGTTTTCTACTCCACTGATATTGCGCGCGCCGTTTGTGTTTTGCCCCTTCTTTTGTTCCTCATAGCGAGCTCGTATTCTCCTGATCTGCTCGATAGATACGCCCTTGCGGATCAGGCTCGACACGATATCCGATCTCGAAGCACCGCGTTCGTTCTGCAGATACATAAACTGCATTACCTGCTGGTCGGTCATACCGCCACCTTGCTGCGCCATTACGGGCAAGAGAGATGTAAGAATCAGACTGAGCGATAAGAGAATAGGTCGTAGTTTCATGAAGAGGTAAAGGGATGAAAATATATATGAGGTTATCTAGGATAACGATGAAATTTGCAAGATAGTATACGGGCTTATGTAAACGGAGAAAAGCCGCGTTAGTCAAAACGGATGGCCCGCGCAGGCTCTACTCTGGATATCAGGAGACTCGGCACAAGAAGCGAAAGCATCGTGACGACGATCGTCAAGACATTGATGCCAATAATCCAGAGCGGCGAGAAGGCCACCGGCACGTAGTCTATGTGATATTGCTCAGGATTAAGGGGCACGATGCGGAACGTCGATTGCAACCAAGCCAGCCCGAGACCGACCACATTGCCGATCACGACGCCCCGCACGACGATCAGGGCGGCAAACCATAAGAAGGTGCGGCGAAGTCGACCATCACTCATTCCCAAAGCCTTGAGTAGACCGATAGATGTCGTGCGCTCGAGGATGAGGATCAGCAAACCGCTCACCATCGTAAAGCCCGCCACGACAATCATGATAACCAAGATAACGTAGAGGTTGAAATCGAGCAATCCCAGCCAGGCCATCACGGAAACCGTGCGTGGATTTTCATAGATGCTCTGCACGTAGTAGCTGCGGCCGTAGCAGTCGCGTTGGGTTCCCACGTGCTTCTGCAGCCAGATCTGCGCTGTCGGTATCTCATCGAGCGAGCCGAGACGCACCTCGTAGCCCGAGGATTGGTCGGGCTGCCAGCCGTTGAGCCGGTTGACCGTATAGAGGTCTGTAAAGACGAAGCTGCGGTCTACCTGCTTCAGGTGGGTGTTATAGATGGCAGCGATCTTAAATCTGCGCTGCTTGATCGTGCGGGCAAAGAAGTAGCTGAAGACCTCGTCGCCGACCTTGAGGCCGAGGCGGTCTGCCAGCGTCTGCGAGATGACGATGCACCCCGAACTCTTTGCGTCGCTGAAGTCGGGGAGATTGCCCGAGACGATACTCCCGCGCAGCAGCGAGGTGTCATACTCCGGGCCGAGGCCCTTGAGGTTGAAGCCCGCGAAATCGTCAGCCGTCTTGAGGATGCCGATCTTCTCGGCAAAGCGCTGCACGTGGACTACGCCCGGCGCCTGCTTGACGACGGCCGTCATGCGTCCGTCTGTCACGAGGGGAAAGCTCTCGGGCGAACCCGGGGCATTGACATCGAGAATCTCGATGTGGGATACGAAACCCGTGAGTTTGCCCCGCACCGTCTGCTGATACCCCGTGACGATGCAGAGACTGACCAGCATAACGGCCAGCCCGACGGCAATCCCGATGGTGGCGATGCGGATGGCGGGCGACGAAGCCTTCTTCGCACCCTGGAGGGCACGACCATGGTAGAAACGTCTGGCCAGGAATAGAGGCAACATGTGGGGCAGTAGGAGCTTAGCTGAAGTTACCGGGGAATCAGGGATGAGAGAAGGGGCGGATTAGGGGGAAGCGGCGCCCCGCAAGAGAGGTTCAGAGCCGGCGGCCGGGATAGGCCTCCAGCGCCTTGCGCAAGACGGTGAGCGCGTCCTTGAGGTCTTCCTTCCTGAGGACGTAGGCGATGCGCACCTGGTCGATGCCGGCACCCGGCGTGGTGTAGAAGCCGGCGGCCGGCGCCATCATCACCGTCTTGCCCTCATACTCGAAGTCGGTCAGACACCAAGCGCAGAACTTCTCCGCGTCGTCCACGGGGAGTTTGGCCACGGTATAGAAGGCACCCATCGGGATGGGCGAATAGACGCCGGGGATGCGGTTGAGTCCGTCGATGAGGCACTTACGCCGCTCGACATACTCCTCATAGACATCGCGTGCGTAGTCGGCGGGCTCGTCGAGCGAGGCCTCCGCCACGATCTGACCGAGCAAGGGGGGACTCAGTCGGGCCTGGCAGAACTTCATCACGGCCTGACGCACCTCGGGGTTCTTGGTGATGAGGGCGCCGATGCGGATGCCGCACTCGCTGTAACGCTTTGAGACAGAGTCGATGAGCACGACGTTCTGCTCGATGCCCTCCAGGTGGCAGGCCGAGATGTAGGGCGAACCCGTGTAGATAAACTCGCGGTAGACCTCGTCGGAGAAGAGGTAGAGGTCATACTTGCGCACGAGGTCGCGGATCTGGTTCATCTCCCGGCGCGTATAGAGATAGCCCGTCGGGTTATTGGGGTTGCAGATGAGGATGGCGCGGGTGCGCTCGTTGATGAGCTCCTCAAACTTCTCGACCTTGGGCAGGGAAAATCCCTCGTCGATTGTCGTGGCGATGGTGCGGATCACGGCGCCGGCGCTCACGGCAAAAGCCATGTAGTTGGCGTAAGCCGGCTCCGGCACGATAATCTCGTCGCCCGGATTGAGGCAGGAGAGGAAGGCAAAAAGCACGGCCTCCGAACCGCCCGAGGTGACGATGATGTCGTCGGGAGAGAGATGTATGTGATATTTTTCGTAATAGTGCGTCAGCTTCTCGCGATAGCTGCGGAAGCCTTGGCTGGGACTGTACTCCAGCACCTTACGGTCGAGATGTCTGACAGCGTCGAGCCCCCGCTCGGGGGTCGGCACGTCAGGCTGGCCGATGTTGAGATGATAGACGTGGACACCTCGCTCTTTCGCAGCCACAGCCAGCGGAGCCAGCTTGCGGATGGGCGATTGAGGCATTGCCACAGCACGTTCAGAGATATGGGGCATTGCGCTGTTGACTTGGGCTAGTGTGAGTAGTGAAGCGGTTAGGATGCCAACCTGGCATCGATCGATATAGACCCGCTATGAGTAGGCAAAAATAGCACTTTTCTACTAATCGGACACTGGAAGCATTTATTCCGTTTTGATACGGGCGGGTAATAAAGGCGAAGGGCTGCCGTCCCGTAGGGCATAGGAGAAGCTCCCAGGGCGGCGGAAGAAACGTCAGCTAACTCCGGGGAGAAGTCAGTTCGTACCACCACAGATAAGCGCCGAAGCGACGCTCGCGAAGGGCCGAGAGCGACTTACGCAGACGCGACACGGGGAGATAGAGACTACAACCTATCAAGGCGACGAAGAGCAGATCTAGCGGAAACCGGGAGAGCGGATAGCACGCCAGATAAATGTCGTGAATCAAGCGCAACACGAGATAGGCGACCGCGAAGACGGAGATCAGCGGCGGCAGCAGATTGGCCAGTTTGCGCCTCATGGACCGCGAGCGCACCGCCCGGGGCTTGACGCGAAGGCTGGCCCGCTCCGCGCGCTCACGGTAGCGCAACTCGCCATGTGAGGGAAGTTCCTCGACCAGTTTCGTGTCGGGCGAACAGAGCATCAGCGAATCTTCCGCCCGGGCATGGCAGGCAGCCAGCACATCGGCTTCGCCCAGTGACAATGAGAGACTGTCGGCAAAGCCTCCCTGCGACAGGAACCACTGCTTACGCACGGCATAGTTGGCATCGTCGCTACCCGTCACGAGACAGTCGTCAAAGGCATCGAGGCGATCGATCCACCGCATCACGCGTACCAAGATGGCCCTGCGCGCAAAGATCGAGCCGTCATTTTCATAATTATAATAGGCCTGCACGAAGTTGAGCTCCGTTCCGAGATTTTCGGCATAGTGTTGGAGCCAAGTCTTCGTCTCGGGCGACGTGTCGGGACGCAAGACGATGACCCACTCGCCGTAGGCGGCCTTTATCCCCAAGGTTATAGCCAGTTTGCGCGGCGAAACCTGACGGGCGGAGTCGGGGATGCGCGTCATGCGCAGGTTACTGTGGTCTGCAGCGAGGCGCTCAACGATGTCGACCGTGTCATCGTCAGACCCTTCGTCGCAGACGATAACCTCAAACGTGCCGCGATATTGCTGCGTCAGCAGGCGGGGCAGGTCATAGGCCAACAGTTCTCCCTGGTTAAAACTGGGCACAACGATGCTCACCGACGGATAGGGCGGCTCTTTGTCGTCGCGGCTAGCATAGAGGGCATCGTGGGTTGCCACCTCGACCTTTTGGCCGTCGTGCTGCCATTCGACATACTTCGCCACCAAGGCATATTTGCGCCATTTTAGGAAGTATGCAAGGGCCGTAAGCACGGCGATGAGTATGAGCAGGGCGAAGCAGAGACGGACATTGCCCCCGCCCGTAAGGAGATCGTAGAAAATAGGTAAAACAGTCATAGTGTCAGAAGGGGAAGACCCTGACGGGAGTCAGGCGCCCAGTTGCGCACGCCGGCGCATCTCGGCACAGACGATGGCCGTGGCGACAGCGACGTTGAGACTATCGCCCGTGACGCGTGAAGCCGGACAGTGGGGTATATGGATGCGCTGCGTGACGCATGAGCCGACTGCATCGGAGATGCCGCGCCCCTCGTTGCCCATGACGATGACGCCCGCAGGGGCGGGGGCGACGTCGTAGAGAGAAGGCGCATCGAGAAAGGTGCCGTATACCGGCGCCCCTCCCGCCACGCAGCGGCGCAAGAGGTCGGGCAGATCGACATAGCTGACCCGCACGCGGCCGATGCTTCCCATGGTGGCCTGCACTACCTTCGGGGCAAAAACGTCGGCCGTATCGGGCGAGACAAAGATGCGCGTAATACCGAACCAATCGGCCAGACGCACGATCGAACCCACATTGCCGGGGTCTTGCACGCAATCGAGAGCCAGGCAGAGCTCATCGGCGGCCGCAGAGGCGAGCGTTTCAGGGTCGTCGGCCGCCTCGGGCATACGGAAGACGCCGACAACCCCTTGCGGCGTGCGCAGCTGGGAGATACGGGCCAGATCAGAGGGAGACACCTCGTCGACCGAGCCGACCTTGCCGACGGACTTCGTCCCCAGCGCTTCGCGTCCGGCGGAGGTCACGTAAAGTTCCTCGCAAGGCATCAGGTCGATCAAATCGCCCACGGCCTTAGGGCCTTCGGCGATGAAGAGGCGCTGTGCATCGCGCCCACGCTTGTGGGCAAGTTCGCGGAGCTGCTTGATATGGTTCTTGGTGAGCACGGAATTTAAGCTGTTTGACGGGGCGCTTCAAACGCCTTTTGAGCGCAAAGTTACAATAAATAGTCGTTCGTCGTGTGCTTCATCCCCGTCCGCTGGTCCCCTCCCCTGCCCTGTCGCCCTTGTCGGAACGAGCAGGCTTCTCGTCGCGACGGGAAGCCTTCCCGCTTTTTCTCTAAGGCGGCTAGTTTTTACGAGCTGCGGACTTCCTTAAGCGATAGACCCTGGGCGGGGCCGAACGATTGCGCCGCAAGGGAGCATTCGACAGGGCATCGAGGTCGGCGGCTCGCGCGTTTCGGGCTGATAAGTGTGTCTATAGAGCAAAAAAAACGCCCGTTATCCTTCAGCACTCGCGATCGATGTGTTACCTTTGTTTTCAAGAAGTCGCCCGTGCGGCTTCCCACGGCAGTATATCTTCCGTCTAATCTTTACCCTACCTCCCTTATTCTCATAGCATGTACGCAGACGCCGATATCAAACGGGTGCTCAAGGAGCAGTTCGGTTTTGACAGCTTCAAGCCTGGCCAGGAGGACATCATCCGCTCGCTACTGGCGGGGCATGACGTCTTTGTGCTCATGCCGACGGGGGGCGGCAAGTCACTCTGCTATCAGCTGCCGGCCATCGTCATGGAGGGCACCGCCATCGTCATCTCACCGCTCATCGCTCTGATGAAGAACCAGGTCGACGCAATCCGCCAGACGAGCGGCGAAGACTCCATCGCCCACTTCCTCAACTCCACGCTGAGCCGCTCGCAGGTGACGCAGGTCAAGAAGGACGTGCGCGAAGGGCGCACAAAACTGCTCTACGTGGCACCTGAGTCGCTAACGAAGGAAGACAACATCGAGTTTCTCCGCTCGATCAAGATCTCGCTCTATGCCGTCGACGAGGCGCACTGCATCTCGGAGTGGGGCCACGACTTCCGTCCGGAATATCGCAAGATCCGCCCCCTCATCGAGCAGATCGGCCGCGCGCCGATCATCGCCCTGACAGCTACGGCCACGGAAAAGGTCAGGAGCGACATCAAGAAGAATCTCGGCATACAGAATGCCGATGTCTATAAGAGTTCGTTCAACCGTCCGAACCTATATTACGAGGTGCGCCCCAAGACCAAAGACGTTGACCGCGACATCATCAAGTACATCCTCTCCCGCCCCCCCTGCAGCGGCATCATCTACTGCCTGAGCCGGCGTACGGTCGAGACGCTGGCCGAGATCCTGAAGTCTAACAAGATCAAGGCTGCCGCATACCATGCGGGCATGGACTCCGGTCTGCGCTCTAAGACACAAGACGACTTCCTCATGGAGCGCATCGACGTCATCGTGGCGACGATCGCCTTCGGCATGGGAATCGACAAGCCCGACGTGCGCTTCGTCATTCACTACGACATTCCCAAGAGTCTCGAGGGCTACTACCAGGAGACGGGCCGCGCCGGTCGCGACGGCGGCGAAGGGCGTTGCATCGCCTTCTACTGTCACAAAGACCTCCAGAAGCTCGAGAAGTTTATGGAGAGCAAGCCCATCGCCGAGCAAGACATCGGCCGCCAGCTGCTTAAAGAGACGGCAGCCTACGCCGAGAGCAGCGTCTGCCGGCGCAAGCTCCTGCTCCACTATTTCGGAGAAAACTACAACCGCGACAACTGCGGCAATTGCGATAACTGTAAAACCCCCAAACAACAAGTCGACGCCACACATAGCCTCTGTCTCTTCCTTAAAGCCATCCTCGAGACCGGCGAGCGCTACCGCGAAGACTATCTGATCGACATCCTCATGGGGCGACGCACAGACGATGTGTGCAGCCACCATCATGACCAGCTCGAAGCCTTTGGCTCGGGAGAGGGTGTGAGCGAACGGCGGTGGCAAGCCATCGCCAAGCAGGCCCAACTGGCAGACTATGTCAAAAAGGACGTCGACAACTACGGCGTCTTGCTCATCACACAGGAAGGCCGCGATTACTTAACTCATCCTAAACCCTTCACCATTGTGGAAAACAACAACTTCGACGAAATCCAAGCCGATGATGAGCCGGCAAGCGGAGCGGCAGTCACCGTAGACCCCGCCCTATATCAGATGCTCCATGATCTGCGCAAAAAGCTCTCCGCCGAGCTAGACCTGCCACCCTATGTCATCTTCCAAGACAATGCGCTCGAAGCCATGGCGACCGTCTATCCTGAAACGCTCGAAGAGCTGCAAAACATCCCCGGCGTCGGCGCGGGAAAAGCCAAACGCTACGGACAGAAATTCTGTGAACTCATCAAGCGACACTGCGATGAAAACGAAATCGACCGGCCCGAAGACATGCGCATACGCACCGTTGCCAACAAGAGCCGCAACAAGAAGGACATCGTGCAGAGCATCGACCGCAAAGTGCCCCTCGACGAAATTGCCGAAGCTAAGGGCATAGAGTTTGACGAACTGCTCGACGAGATAGAGAGCATCGTCTACTCGGGCACGAAGATCAACATCGATTACTTCATCAACGAGGAGATCGACGAAGACCGCCTCGATGATATCTACCAATACTTCAAAGAGAGCGACACCGACGATCTCGACGCCGCGATGGATGTGCTCGGCGAAGACTATACGGAAGAGGAGATCAGACTGGTGCGCATCAAGTTTCTCTCCGACGTGGCCAACTGACAAAGCGCCATCAAACTCTCAAAAACATCATACCACACACACTCAATATGGCAACTGACGACCTGCACAAAGATGCCCCGGAAGGGGGCAAGAGTCTCAACTTCATCGAACAGATCGTGGTACGCGACCTCGAAGAGGGCAAAAACCACGGACGCCTGCAGACACGATTTCCGCCAGAACCTAACGGCTACCTGCACATCGGTCACGCCAAGGCCATCTGCATGGACTTCGGCGTGGCGCAGAAATACGGCGGCGTGTGCAACCTGCGACTCGACGACACAAACCCGCAGAAGGAAGACGTGGAGTATGTCAACGCCATCAAGGAAGACATCGAGTGGCTCGGCTTTAAATGGGGCAAGATCTGCCACGCCTCTGACTACTTCGACCAGCTCTATGACTTCGCCATCCGCCTGATCAAGGAGGGCAAGGCCTACGTCGACGAGCAGACGAGCGAACAGATCGCCGCACAAAAGGGTACGCCCACCGAGCCGGGCACCGCCAGCCCCTATCGTGACCGCCCCGCCGAGGAGAGCCTAGCACTCTTTGAGAAGATGAACAGCGGCGAACTGCCCGAAGGGAGCATGGTGCTCCGCGCGAAGATCGACATGGCTAACCCCAACATGCACTTCCGCGACCCGATCATCTACCGCATCATCAACAAGGAACACCACCGCACGGGCTCGAAGTGGAAGGTCTACCCCATGTATGACTTCGCCCACGGTCAGAGCGACTACTTCGAGGGCGTCACCCACTCGATCTGCACCCTCGAGTTCGTCCCCCATCGTCCGCTCTACGACTACTTCATCGACGAGCTCAAGGAGGGCAAGGACCTGAACGACAACCGCCCCCACCAGTATGAGTTTAACCGCCTCAACCTCACCTACACCGTCATGTCGAAGCGCAAGCTCCTGGCGCTCGTCACGGAGCATCTGGTCGACGGGTGGGACGATCCCCGCATGCCGACCATCTGCGGTCTGCGTCGCCGCGGCTACTCCCCCGAGGCCGTGCGCGCCTTTATCGACATGATCGGCTACACGAAGTTTGACGCCCTCAACGACTACGCCATGCTCGAGGCGGCCGCCCGCGAAGACCTCAACGCCCGCGCCCTGCGTGTCAGCGCAGTGCTCGACCCCGTCAAGCTTGTTATCACCAACTATCCCGTGGGCCAGACAGAGCGCCTCGAAGCGGTCAACAATCCCGAACGTCCCGAAGACGGCACGCACGAGGTGCTCTTTAGCCGCGAACTCTGGATGGAGCGCGCCGACTTCATGGAAGACGCTCCTAAGAAGTTCTTCCGCATGGTGCCCGGCAAGGAGGTTCGCCTCAAAAACGCCTACATCGTGAAGTGTACGGGATGTAAGAAAGACGCCGAGGGCCGCGTCGTCGAGGTCTACGCCGAGTATGACCCCCAAAGCCGTAGCGGCCTCGAGGGAGCCAACCGCAAGGTCAAGGGCACCCTCCACTGGGTGAGCCTCGCCGATGCCGTCAAGGCAGAAGTGCGCCTTTACGACCGTCTCTTCAGCGTCGAGAATCCCGCAGCCGATGAACGCGACTTCCGCGAACTCCTCAATTCCGATTCGCTCAAGGTGCTCACCGAGTGCTATGTAGAGCCCTACGCTGTCAATAACCCCACCGGAAACCGCTACCTGCAGTTCCAGCGTACGGGCTATTTTACAGCCGACAAGCACGCTACACCCGACCATCCCGTCTTTAACCGCACCGTATCGCTCAAAGACAGCTGGGGAAAGGGCAACGCACGCACGAAATAAGCCTCGGTGCACACAAACACCGACAGCGCGCAAACGGGGAGGCCGGCACGAAGCCGGCTCTCCCCTTTACGCTTTAAAAATAACCGATACACCACTTCGCAATACGCCTATATCATGGACAAAGAACTGCAAGATGCCATCAACGAATATGAACGTCATCTGGAGACGGGAGAACCCACCTTCCTCTCCCCGCAGACACTGATGGACATCGAAGAGTATTACGAAAACGCCAACCGCGCCTACGATGCCGAGGAGATCATGCGCTATGCTGAGCGACAATATCCCGACAGCGAAGACGTCATGATCGTCAAAGCCTACAGACTCAAGTCGCATGGCCAGTGGGCAGAGGCCACCAAGATCATCGATGCCCTGCCAGACCAAACAAACCGCGAGATCAAGCTCTTCAGGCTGGAGACCGAGGTCGCCGCCGGACGTTGCGATAAGGCGCTCACGACCCTTCGACAATTGATGGAACCCGACGACGAAGAGAGCCGCAACGATTGGCTGCTCGATATGGGCGAACTCTGCCTTGACTACGGCTACCTCGACGCTGCGCTCAAATTGCTGGACGAAATCCCGCCGACCTACACGCTCTACCACAGAGCTCTGGAGCTGACGGGCGACGCCTACTATCAGATGAAGCGCTATGACAAGAGCATCGAGGCTTTCAACAAGCTCACCGACCTCAACCCTTACGATTCCATCACCTGGGGACAGCTCGCCGAAATACAGCAAAAGGCGGGAAAATACGAAGATAGCCTCACCAGCTGCGACTACGCGCTGGCCGTCGACGAGACCAACCAGCGGGCAATGAACCTCAAGATCTTCGCCACCTTCACCATCGGGCGCTTCGACGACGCACTTAAGCTCTACCAGGCCTTTGTCCGCAAGATGCCCGATGACTACGCCATCCACATGTATGTCGGCGAACAATACACCTCGGCGCGACGTTACGACCTAGCCCTCCCGCTGCTCGAAGAGGCGCTCAAGCTCTGCCCCGTCGACAGTCAAGACCGTCAACGCATCATCTCCTCCCTCATCGTTGCCCAGGCCGGCACGGGAAACGCAGAACGAATCCGTCCACTCATCTTGACACAGCTCATCATGGGTAGTGAGGGGTTTGATCTTCTGATCGATGGGGCTGATACACTCATGGGCAATCATTTCGTGGACGAAGCCCTGCCCCTGATCGACTACGGCCTCGACTATGTGAGAAAGACCGGTCCCGCTTTCTTATCCCAAGCCGCCGTGCGCACAATCGAGCTGCTCAGCTTCTTCAAATTCTACGATGAGGCCATGCCTTTATGGAAACGACTTGCGAAGGAAGACGGCCTCGATTTCCGTTACAGACCCGCTTACGCCTACCTGGCCCGCGCCATGTTTATAGCAAAAGACAAGGAACTCTTCGATCGCTGCTTCCTCCTTGCTTTAAAGGAATGTCCCACCGCGCTGGTAGAACTCTTCGCCCAGGCCTTGGGGAATGTGCACGACATGGAGTCTCTCCTCGAATATGTCAACAATGCGAAAATGAAGTGGGATGAGCACTAAATGCCTCTTCCCCGCCGAGCCTCCATATACACGACTGACCGCAGCCAAAAGTGTCTCGTGAAGTACTTTAAGGCACCATAACAAAGCCCCTGAAGACCATGCACTACTCACGGCATGGGCCTCCAGGGGCTTAAGTTTGGGGAGAAATCTGTCTAAGTGAAACGCTGATGGGGCTCAGATCCGTTCTACGACGAGACGGATCAACGAATCGATCGAGTTCTTATAGTTGGCATTGGCCTTGCCTGCGAGGCGATTGGCGATGACCATGCAACAAGTCGTAGCCTGGTGGCCCATGAGCGAGGCCAGACCGGCCAAGGCGCTGCTCTCCATCTCAAAGTTGGTGATGCGACGTCCCTCATACTCGAAGCGCTCGATCTTATGGTTGGCTTCGGGGTCAGCCAGGTCAAGACGAATGCGGCGGCCCTGCGGTCCAAAGAAGCCGCCGCAGGCAATCGTGATGCCGCGCACCATGTTGCTTCCCGCGATGCGATCGGTCAGTGCGGGGTCTGCCGTCGCAACGTAGGGATGAGCGATACACTGCGAGCCATGCCACTGCATGTGTGAGAGGAAGGACTGCTCCAGTGCCAGGTCGCAGACCTTGTCGCGACCGGCATAGAAGTTGAGCAAGCCGTCGAAGCCGATACTCTTCTCACTGGCCACAAAGGTGCCCTCGGGGCAGTCGGGCTGCAAACCGCCGCACGTGCCCACCCGCACGAGCGTCAGGCTTCGCAACTGAGGCTTGACACACCGCGTTTCGAAGTCGATATTGGCCAAGGCGTCGAGCTCGTTGACCACGATGTCAATGTTGTCGCACCCGATGCCCGTCGAGAGCGCCGTAATGCGTTTGCCTTGGAAAGTGCCGGTGATCGTGCGAAATTCACGGCTGGCAATGTCGCACTCCACCTGTTCGAAATGGGAAGCCACGAGGGGCACGCGCCCCGGGTCGCCGACGAGAATCACCTTGTCGGCCAGTTGCTCGGGGCGAACGTGGAGGTGGAAGATGGAGCCGTCGTCATTGATGATCAGCTCTGAGGAGGGAATGGGCTGGTTGAGGGTAGCGTTCATAATGGGTAGGGAGATTAAACCGTAAGGATTGACGAAGGTCGGTGTTACTCCGTCTCGGCCTTACGCATATTCTTAAATAGGCTATCGCGCTTGGTTTTGAGGCGGTTGAGTTCGTCGCGTTTCTCGCGCAGCCTGGCTTTGATGGCTTCTGTGCAGTTGCCTTTAGCATAGCTGTAAGCGAGTGCATCTAGCTCTTTCTCCACCGCATCGAAGCGTCGGGCGGCCTTCTCGGCTTCGAGGGCAATGCGTCGGGCCGCGTCACTGCGAAATTGAGAGAGACAAGTATAGACGCGTTTGCGGTCGATCACGAAGAAGTGGTCGCCGTCATCCCCGCCTGCAGACGCTGAGGTACCGACCCGCGCGAGCCGTGCAAGCGCCGCCTTGACAGCAGCGCCGTCGCGCTGGGTTTCACCGATTGAGGCGATACGGGCCGCATGAAGTATCTCCTGTTGCGAGCAAGAGTCGAGGCTCAGCTTCTCGGGCTCATCGGAGGGAATGAAGGTATAAATGCAGACCGTGTCGCCCGTCTGCGCCCGATCGGTTACGAGCCACCCGAGCTGGGCCGTCTCATCGATGGCAAGGAGGTAATCGTTGGCCGGCGAGTTGAAGGGCATTCCTAGATTTTCGGCCTTAAGGAAACGCTTGCTCTCCGCGTCATAGCGCGTCACGTAGAGGTCGTAGCCGCCGAGGCTCTCGTCGCTCTGAGCCGAAAAATAGAGCGTCACGCCGTCTTGCATGAGGAAGGGATAATCATAGTCAGTCAGTTCGTCGGCCAATCCCGGGAGCACGGCAGTCTGTGCCCACTCATTGCCGGCGCGATAGGCCGACTCAAGGGCCAGAGGCTTGCTCGCCGTGTCGGCGGCGGAGAAGACGATGCGGTCGCCCAGATCATTCACATAAGCCCCCTGTCCTAGACGGGCGGGCTGGGGCACGGTAAAGGCACCTGCCGAGCGGGTAGCGACCAGGCGTCCCGCTTCGGGCGAGAGCTTGATGCGGGAGAGAAAATCGGAGCGGCGCGACTTGACACTGTCGATAAAGGTCACGCGGCTCACCCCTGCAAGGAAGTCGGTCCCCATGTTGGCCCGTGCAAGGTCAGCCTCGAGGCGCACCGCGCTCTTACCCGCTGCACGCGCCTTGCTGACTTCCCGCTGGAGGACCTTCGCCGCATCGGCGAAACGGTAGTTGCGGATCAGTTCGTCGGGCGATATTGCCGACTGGGCGGCAGGCTTCACTACCTGTCGCCGCTTCTGGGCCATCAGCGGATGGAGAGACAATAAAAAAGAAAACGTAAGAAGCGTAAGGAGCAGTCGTCGCATGAGGTGGGATGAATGGTTGGAGCACAAAAGTAGCTTTTTCCCCTTAGAGGGGAGAAGCGACTGCAGCGATTTATGTATTTTTGCCCGATAAAGACAGCCCTGGGCTACCCAGCCAAACGGTCAGGACCGCCCTCCGAACCCTTACGCGCTCTACGCCCCCGCTTCGACCGCCCCCCGAAGGACGAGGGCTGAATGGGGATGACATACACCGCTCAATACACAGTGAAACACTATTTGCTACAGTTCGCGCTTGCGCTAACGCTCGCTGCTACCGCCCCCGCGAACTTACTTGCTCAGCAACCCGCAACGAAGGATAAGGTAAAGACCTACACCGTACAGGCAGGCGAAACCTTCCTCGGCGTGGCCCATCGGCACGGGACGACTCTCGACCGTCTGCGGGCGCTCAACCCAACCGTCGACCCCGACCACATCGAGGTCGGCCAACAGCTCATCGTACCCGTCATCAAGGGGTTTACCCCCGAGCCGGCTCCTGTGCGCAATATCGCGCCCCAAACTTCTGCCCAGACCGACAAGCCCGCCAAGCCCGTCGAGGTCGCTACCGTGCGTCTCGACGAGAGCCAACCGCAGCCTCAGGTGACCTATAAGGAATATAAGGTCAAGAAGAAAGACACGGCCTATAGCTTGGCCAAGGCCAACGGCATCACCGTCGACGCCCTCTTCGAGGCCAATCCGGCACTCAAGGACGAGGGCTACCGGCTCAAGAAGGGCACGATCATCCGCATACCCGTCAAAGCGCCCGCTCCGGCCTATAAAGGTCTCACGACCGTGAGGGCCGCCGTGGTCTTGCCCTTCAGCGGCAACAAGCTCGAGAACGTGCGCAGCGTAGAGTTCTACCGCGGGCTGCTCATGGGACTTACCGAACTAAAGGACAAAGGCGTAAACCTCGACATCCATGCCTACGAAGAGCCGACGGGCGAGGTCAGCATCCTGCCCCTGCTCCAAGAGGTTATGAAGGGCGAACCCGACGTCATCGTCGGCCCACTCTACCCCGCCCACTTTGCTGACGTGACGCGCATAGCCTCTCGCACGACCAAGGTGGCCATTCCCTTCTCCTCCAAGGTGCCGCAGGTGGACTACCAGCCGGGCGTATACGTGATCAACACGCCCGCTTATTACGAGGCCACACCGGCCACCGAACTCTTCCTCAAGTGTTTCAAACCCGCCGAGACGGGCGTTGTCATCCTCCACGACCAGTCGGGCGACAAGAAGGCCTTCAGCGAAATTCTCCAAAACCGTCTGATCGAGGGGAAATATGCCGTTACGGCCCTTCCCCTCACAGCCTCGGCAGCCGACCTGCAACAGGCTGTGCGCCAGATGCAGAAGCGGAGCGTCATCCTCGTGCCCGACAACTCCTCCGAACCCACGCTGCGCACCATGCTCGACAAGCAGACAGCCCTCAAGGCCCTCATGCCTTCCCTGCCCGTCTCGCTCATGGGCTATGAGCAATGGATCGACCTGAGCGAGAAGGGCTACAGAGACCGCCTCCATACAGCAGACACCTACCTCCTAACGCCTAACTATTATTACCCCTACACGGCTGCCGCCATCAGCTTTGCCGCGGAGTATGAGCGACAGTTCGGCACGGGCCTGTTGGAGGCTCAACCCAAAATGGCTCCGCTTGGCTACGACTTCAGCCACACCTTCCTTGCCGGCCTCGCTACCTACGGCTATGACTACACGACGCAGCGCCCCGCCGGAGGCAAGGTCGGCACGCCCGAGATACTCCAAACCGACTTGCGCTTCTTGCCCGTCAAGGGCGGCGGCTACATCAGCCGCAGCATGTGGCTCGTGCGTTTCAAGCCCGACGGCGCCATCGTCAAGATTGCCGCAAAGTAAGACTGACGGCGCCCCGCCGCTCCTTATATGATTATATAAGCATATGCACCAGCACCCTCTACGGCACCTCATCCTCCTGCCCACCCTCGTTCTCTTGGCCGTCAGCCTACAGCCAGCGACGCTCCAGGCTCAGATCGGCCAGGCACGTCACGGCATTGCCATCGGCGTCAGCGGCGGCATGGCGATGAATAAGATCGGATTTGACCCGACGATAAAGCAGTTCTGGCACATGGGCCCGACCTTCGGCCTGACGGCGCGCTTTACGAGCGAGAAATACTTCGGAGCCGTCTGCGCCCTGCAGCTCGAGCTCAACTATGCCGACATGGGCTGGCGGGAGAATGTGCTCAATGCCTCCTCCCAACCCTTGCCCGATACCTACCGCCGCGACCAGCACTACATCCAGCTTCCCCTCCTAGCCCGCCTCGGGTGGGGTCGCGAGGAACGGGGACTCATGGGCTTCTTGATCGCCGGCCCCCAGCTGGGCTATTGCTTCGACGAGAAGACGGCGCAAGGCGCCCTCACGCTCAACAGCGCCGGCGAGCCCGACCGCCCCAACAGCCTCTATGCACAATACGACATGCCCATCGAACGCAGCTTCGACTACGGCCTGACCGGCGGACTGGGGATCGAACTCTCCACCCGCGCCGGACACTTCATCCTCGAGGGACGTTACTACTACGGCTTCGGAGACATCTACAATAACTCCAAGAAGGACACCTTCAGCCGTTCCAACAACGGCGCCATCACCCTGAAGATGACATATCTCTTCGACATCAGAAAATAACAAGACAACACACCCCATATCTATGGAACTAGCCAAGACCTACTCCCCCGAAGAAGTGGAGAGCAAGTGGTATAAGTATTGGACCGATCACCACCTCTTCGCTTCAAAACCTGACAACCGAAAGCCCTACACCATCGTCATACCGCCCCCTAACGTAACCGGCGTGCTCCACATGGGCCATATGCTCAACGAGACGATCCAGGACATCCTCGTACGCCACGCCCGCATGGAGGGCAAGAACGCCTGCTGGGTGCCCGGCACGGACCACGCCTCCATCGCCACGGAGGCCAAGGTCGTGGCACGCCTCGCCGAGCGCGGCATCAAGAAGGCCGACCTCACCCGCGAGGAGTTCCTCAAGCACGCCTGGGAGTGGACCGACGAGCACGGCGGCATCATCCTCAAGCAGCTGCGCCGCGTAGGCGCCTCATGCGACTGGGACCGCACGGCCTTCACCATGGACGAGGTGCGCTCGGAGAGCGTCATCCGTGTCTTCGTAGATCTCTACCGCAAGGGACTCATCTATCGCGGCGTGCGCATGGTCAACTGGGACCCCAAGGCCAAGACCGCACTCTCAGACGAAGAAGTAATCTATAAGGAAGAGCACACCAAGCTCTATTACATGAAGTATTACGTGAGCGACGATGACGGCAGCGGTGCCACGGGCGAAGAGGGCGAAGTCATCCACCAAGACGCCAAGGGCCGCTACGCCGTAGTAGCCACCACCCGTCCCGAGACGATCATGGGCGACGTGGCCATGTGCATCAACCCCGCCGATCCCAAAAACCACTGGCTGCGGGGCAAGAAGGTCATCGTACCCCTCGTGGGCCGCGTAATCCCGGTCATCGAAGACGACTACGTAGACATCGAGTTCGGTACGGGCTGCCTCAAGGTGACCCCCGCCCACGACGTCAACGACTATATGCTCGGCGAGAAGTATAATCTCGAGGCCATCGACATCTTCAACGACGATGCCACCCTCTCCGAGGCCGCAGGCATGTATGTGGGTCAGGACCGTTTCGACGTGCGTCGACAGATCGCCATCGACCTCGACAAGGCCGGTCTCATGGAGAACATCGAGGACTATGACAACAAGATCGGCTGCTCCGAGCGCACCGGCGTGCCCATCGAGCCGAAGCTCTCCATGCAGTGGTTCCTCAAGATGAAGCACTTCGCCGACCTCGCCCTGCCCCCGGTGATGAACGACGAGATCAAATTTTACCCTGCGAAGTATAAGAACACCTATCGCCACTGGCTCGAAAACATCAAGGATTGGTGTATCTCGCGCCAACTCTGGTGGGGTCACCGCATCCCCGCATGGTACCTGCCCAAAGGCGGTTTCGTCGTGGCAGAAAACGTAGACGAAGCCGTCGAACTCGCCCGCAAGCAGAGCGGTGATGAAACCCTCACAGCCGCCGACCTGCGCCAAGACGAAGACGCACTGGATACGTGGTTCTCCTCCTGGCTCTGGCCCATCAGCCTCTTCGACGGCATCCGCCACCCCGACAACGAGGAGTTTAAGTATTACTACCCCACCGACGACCTCGTCACCGGCCCCGACATCATCTTCTTCTGGGTGGCACGCATGATCATGGCGGGCTACGAGTTTACGGGGAAGATGCCCTTCCGCAACGTCTACTTCACCGGTATCGTGCGCGACAAACTTGGCCGCAAGATGTCGAAGTCGCTCGGCAACTCCCCCGACCCCATCGACCTCATCGACCAATACGGTGCCGACGGTGTGCGCATGGGCATGATGCTCTCCGCACCGGCCGGCAACGACATCCTCTTCGACACCTCCCTCTGCGAGCAGGGCCGCAACTTCTGCAACAAGATCTGGAACGCCTTCCGCCTCCTCCAGGGCTGGGAAGTCAGCGACACGGCCCAGCAGCCCGTCACCGCCAAGCTCGCCGTAGAGTGGTTTGAGGCCCGTCTGCGCAAGAGCGCCGCCGAAATCGAGGAACTCTACTCGAAGTACCGCCTCAGCGAGGCCCTCATGGCCGTCTACACCCTCTTCTGGGACGAGTTCTCCGCCTGGTTCCTTGAGATGATCAAGCCCGCCTATGGCCAGCCCATCGACCGCAAGACCTTCGAGAGCGCCGTGGGCGCCTTCGACGACCTGCTTCACCTGCTCCACCCCTTCATGCCCTTCATCACGGAGGAGCTCTGGCAGCACATCAGCGAGCGTAAGGACGGCGAGAGCATCATGCGATCGGCACAGACCATCGCCGCTCCTACGGCCGACGACGAGCGACTCATTGCCGACTTCGAGCAGGTCAAGAGCGTCGTGACAGCAGTGCGCGGCATCCGCAATGCCAAGAACATTCCCCTCAAGGAGGCACTCACCCTCCAGGTAGTGGGCACCGATCCCCTCGCAGCCTACGAGCCCATCATACTGAAGATCGCCGGCATCAAGGCCGTCACCCCCGTCGAGACGAAGGAGAAGCAGAGCTCTTCATTCCTCATCGGTACGACCGAATATGCCGTGCCCCTCTCGGGCCTGATCGATGTCGAAGCCGAGGTGAAGAAAGCCGAGGCCGAACTCGCTCACCTCGAGGGATTCCTCAAGGGGCTCGACAAGAAGCTCTCCAACGAGCGCTTCGTCAACAACGCCCCCGCACAGGTCGTAGCCCTCGAACGCAAGAAGAAGGCCGACACGGAGCAGAAGATCGCCTCGCTCAAAGAGACGCTCGCCTCGCTCGGCAAGTAAGCCCCCCCAAGTATCCGACCGGCCGCCAAGCTCCGTCGTGACGCCGCCTTAGCGGTGCCTTCACACATCGAGCCTGGCGGCTGGTTGTTTTACCTCAAGCTACGAGGACATCATGCCTCTGTCGGCTGCCCCAAAGCAGGTTACCCCCCTCCTCCTACGCCTCTTTCCACTCAATGAACAAGCCCTTCTCCGCCCTCATCCTCTTTCTGACGGCCTACCTTCCCCTTATCGGTCAAAACGATAACTGGCAACAGACGGTCAAAAGTTATTTCCGCACATATACCCTCCCCGGATACCGCCCCGCCGACCGTCCCGGCGTCGACTCCCTGAGAGCTGACAATGCCGGTCATATCGTGGCCGTCTACGCCAACGAGAGCTTTACCTCCCAACCCTTCACCCCTCAGTCGGTGCGCCGCATTTACGCTGCCGTACAACGCGCACTGCCCGCTCCCTACAACACCTACCACATCGCTATCTACGCCAAGGGAGGCACGATCATGATCGAAGACCTTATCCCCAACATCCTCCGCGAGCAGGGGAAGGCCGACGATACGCGTCTCTGGGGTAAGATCGATTATACAGGACGTCCCTGGGTGCGCAATGCCTCCCTGCCCTATCGCCCTACCCAAGGGCTCCAGGGGCGCCACCTCTTCCTCTGGGCAAGCCACGGACGTTACTATAAGCGCGGTTCCTGGCAGTGGCAGCGCCCCTACCTCTACGCTACGACCGAAGACCTCTTTACCCAATCCTTTGTTTACCCCTACCTTTTCCCCATGCTAGAGCGCGCCGGCGCTGTAGTCGGAACGCCCCGCGAACGCGACTATCAGACAGCAGAGGCCGTCATCGACAATGACACCCCGTCGCGTCAGGGCACTTATGACGAACGCAACGCCGCCGATGTTCGCTGGAGAACTTCACCCTTGGGCGAGGGCTTCGCCATGTCAGCCCCACTTCTCTGCGACAGTCTCCATCCCTTCACCTCAGGCACCTACCGGAGGATCAAAGCCGTACGCCGCCGCAACGACCTCGCCACGGCCACCTGGACACCCACACTGCCCCGCGAAGGGCGTTATGCGGTCTACGTCAGCTACGCTTCCGACCGCGCAAACGTGCCTGACGCCCGCTACACAGTCTACCACAAAGGCGAACGCACAGTCTTCGAGGTCAACCAGCAGATGGGTGGCGGCACGTGGGTCTATCTCGGCACTTTCGAGTTTGACACGGACAATCCCAACAACAACCGCATCGTCCTCTCCAACCACAGCGACTTCGAGGGCTACGTAACGGCCGACGCCGTAAGGCTCGGAGGAGGTGTCGGACAAGACGAACGCGGCACGGCGGGCACCTCAGGCCTGCCGCGCTTTCTCGAGGCCGCACGCTACTACGCCCAGTGGGCGGGCGTGCCCGATTCGCTTGTCAACACCACCGAGGGGACCGATGACTATGCCGACGACCTGCGCGTCAGGGGCAACATGGTCAACTGGCTCGCAAGCGGCAGTCCCTACCTCCCCGATGGCCGGGGCGGCGGTAGCGTGCCCTTCGAGCTCTCCCTTGCCCTCCACAGCGACGCCGGCGTGCGCAGCGACCGCAGCATCTTCGGCTCGCTCGCCATCTCTACCACACACGACGCCTCAGGGAGCGCCTACTATCCCGCAGGGCTCTCCCGCCTAGCCTCTAACGACCTGGCTTCCCTCCTGCTCCAGAACATTACCACCGACCTGAGCCGCACCTACGGCATCAACTGGACCCGCCGGGAGCAGTGGGACCGCAACTATGCCGAGACGCGCATACCCTCCGTGCCGTCCGCCATCCTCGAGATGCTCTCGCATCAAAACTACGACGACATGCGCTGGGGTCACGACCCCAACTTCAAGTTCACGCTTGCCCGCTCCGTCTACAAGACGCTCTTACACTACTCGGCCTTCGAACACGGGCTCAAGAGTGTCACGGTGCAGCCTCTTCCCCCACAGCGCCCTGCCGCCGTCTTGAGCGACGATCATAGTCAGGTGACCCTCAGCTGGCAACCCCAGACCGATCCGCTCGAACCCTCCGCCCAGCCCACAGGCTATGTTGTCTATACCCGCATAAACGATGGAGACTTTGACAACGGATTTGCGACTGGGAATATCACACGCTACGTCCAGACACTCCGCAAGGGCGTGCGCTATGCTTTTAAGGTCACCGCGATCAATGCCGGTGGTGAAAGTTTTCCTTCAGAGACTGTTACGGCCTACAACGGCGGCGCCTCTACTCCCGTCGTGCTCATCGTCAACGGCTTTGACCGAGTGAGCGGCCCCGCCCGCGTAGATCGAGGCGATTCACTAGGTTTCGACCTAGACGCCGATCCCGGTGTGCCCTATCTCGTGAGTGCTGCCTTTGCCGGTCGCCAGACCGACTTCACCACCCGTGCTCCCGAACACAACACCTCTGGCGAATATGTCGGCAGCTTCCTCCCAGGCAACCGCTTCGATGACTGCCTCATCCACGGCCGGGCAATCGCAGCCGCCGGCGGTTGGTCTTACTGCTCCGTTAGCCGAGATGCTTTTACAGCAGATGTAACCCCTACGAGACGTTATAGAATCATTGACTATATCCTTGGCTTACAGGCTAACAGGAGCTATAACCTTAAGTCTTACAAGACATTTCCTGACGCCGTACGCACTCGATTGCAATCGTTTACTCGAAACGGTGGCAACCTCCTAGTGAGCGGTAGTTTCGTCGGATCTGACAATGCCGACGGGGGCGAAGCCACGGCCTTCCTCAGAAACTGCCTCAAGGTGCGTCCCGACGGCACGGCCATGGGCGACCCTTCCGAAACCCTCACCGGTCTGGGCACGCACTTTTCCATCCTGCGCCGACCCTTCGTCAGCAATCCCGACGCCCACTATGCCGCGCCAGCCCCTGACGCCATACTCCCCGTGGCAAGCCGCGCCTTCAGCGCCTTTGCCTATGGAGGCGGTCAGGGCGCAGGCGTAGCGTACGAGGGAGACGACTATCGCGCCGTGACGATGGGCTTCCCCTTCGAGTGCATCAAAGATGCAAACGTCCGCACCCGTACCATGGGCGCCCTGCTGCGCTTCCTCAGCCGTTGACAAACAAAACGGCTAACTGGCGCAGCCCGATGTATCCCTATCGTATGCATTGACGCGCCGCTCATGCGCGTAGCGGCCATACGGGGGCGTTGCCCTGCGATTTTTTTAGTACCTTCGCCACAAATATTCCCGTTACTCCCATGAGATACGCCCTTATTCCCCTCCTTTCGGTCGTTCTGGCCTTCGGTCTGCCCCAGCATTCGGCAGCGCAAAGCAACCGTAGCGAGGCGCGCGATGTCTATGTCTTCGCCCTCGCCCGATGCTTCACTGACTCCTCGGCAACCTTCACCCCCGTGACTCTCCTGCACGGTGCCAAGGTGACGACAAAGGGCGACTTTCTTGTCGATCGTAGCGCCATGGCCGCCCGTTACAGACATCACCTCGAAGCCGAAACAGGCCGTCCCCAGGTCTGTGCCGTCTTCTACGACACCAAACGCGACCGTCTGGAGAAGAAAGTGCTCCAGCTGCGCCATCTCTACACGCGCCGCGGCTCATCGCTCAAGATCTTTGAGAGCGACTTTACAGCCTTCGACGCGGCAGCTCCCGCCCTCGCATCCGATGCAGCACAACCTCAGCGCTGACGCCTAGACCGTACCGGACGACACCGTATCCATCACATACTTTACGCTTTATACTCATCCATTGTGGAAACCCTACACTTCCGCGTAGCCGATGCCTCCTTCTCCATCTCCGGCGATGACCGCTCAATGCTCAAGAGGCTGTTGCCTTCTTACGCCCCCTTCTTTATCAAAGACCCCGACGATCAGCTGATGTTTGAACTGACCGTTGCCGAGGGAGCCGTCGACACGACAGGCGAAGGGGCCGAACTTGGCCAGTTTGACTGCGGCGGTTCCAACCACGGCGTCTACCGCCTCGAAGACGGATATAAGATCATTATCGATACGGTAGACGGCCGCCATGCCTCAGCCATGGTGACAGACGCCGACTTCAGCCACTGCACGGTGACCCTTTTCGGCGATGAGCGGACGAGAGAGTTTGGCTTGGGCAACTCGCTGATGATCGCCTTCGCCTTCGCCGGCGCCTACCACGACATCATCCTGCTCCACGCCTCGGTAACGATCAACGACGGCCGTGGCTACCTCTTCTTGGGGCGCAGCGGTACGGGGAAAAGTACCCACTCCTCCCTTTGGCGGCGCTACATACCCGGATCCGACCTGCTCAACGATGACAACCCCGCCGTGCGCCTCTTCCCAAATGGTAGCGTCCGCGTTTACGGCACACCATGGAGCGGCAAGACACCCTGCTATCGCAATCTCTCTCTACCAGCCGGAGCAGTTGTCAGGCTCGAGCAATATAAGGACAATGTAATCCGTCGCGAACCCCTCATCGCCGCCTTCGGGTCTCTGCTCTCATCATGCTCTACAATGATCTGGGACAAGCCCTCCTACGACCACATCACCCGCACGGTCGAAGGCGTGGTCAAGACTGTCCCCGTCTTCTACCTCAAGTGCCGTGCTGATGAAGAGGCCGCCCGCATCAGCTATGAGGCCATCACGCCTCACAAGTCCTAATCCCCCTGGCTCAGAGACGATGACTCAGACGCAAAACACTGAGGTAAAATACCTCGCCAACGGCCCGCTCTTGGCCCAAGTGCGCCAACTCATCAGCGAGGGGCACACCGTCAAGCTCCCCGTGCGCGGTCGCAGTATGCGCCTCTTCTTGGAACACGACCGCGACATCGCCCTTCTGGCTCCCGTTAGCCCTGAGGCCGTCAGCGTGCGCGACGTAGTGCTGGCCGAAGTCGGTAATGACCACTATGTGCTTCACCGCGTCATCCGCCGCGAGGGAGACCGTCTCACCCTTATGGGCGACGGCAACGTCAAGGGTACTGAGCAATGCCGCGCGAGCGATGTCGTAGCCCTTGCAACCGGCTTCTACCGCAAGGGACGCACCCGCCCCGACCTTGTCACAGGGCGCAAGTGGCGCATCTACTCTGCCCTATGGCTTGCCCTCAAGCCTTTCAGACGCTTGATTCTCGGACTCTATCGCCGCTCAGGACTCCACATCTGAACAGCTCCACCTCTACTGTAATTACCCTAAACAAACTTGCACATTATGAAGAAGAAGAAAGGCTTCGACCTGCGCGATATCTGCGGAGAGAAGGTCATCATCGCCACCGGCATCGAAAACGTTGACTTCTCCAACATCATTACCCTCAACGGCACGGCAGCCTACCTCTGGGAGGCTCTCCAGGCCGATGACGAGATCACGGCCGAAACCCTCGCCGACCTTCTCTGCTCCGAATATGAGGTTAGCCGTGAGACAGCGCTTGCCGATGCTACCCAGGTAATTGACCAATGGGCTGAATGCGGCATCATCGCCTGATAAGCAGCGCTCATAATCCCGCATCTTCAATCATTCATCGTCAATCGTCAATATCAACCATACGCTTCGTCCCGTTATGCACGAACTTCCTCTCAAATACGGCTGCAACCCCAATCAGAAACCTGCCCGCGTCTTCATGGACAATGCCTCGCAGGACCTCCCCTTTGAGGTGCTTGGCGGCCGTCCCGGCTACATCAACCTGCTCGACGCGCTCAACGGCTGGCAGCTCGTCCGCGAACTCCAGGCCGCCACGGGCGTGCCCGCCGCCGCCTCCTTCAAGCACGTGTCGCCCGCCGGTGCGGCCATCGGCCTCCCCCTGAGCGATACGCTCCGCAAGATCTACTTCGTCGACGACCTCGCCGCCCCCCTCACCCCCATCGCTACGGCCTACGCCCGTGCCCGCGGCGCTGACCGCATGTCATCT
The DNA here is from genome assembly GCA_052272595.1 of Alloprevotella sp. Classification (GTDB taxonomy): domain Bacteria; phylum Bacteroidota; class Bacteroidia; order Bacteroidales; family Bacteroidaceae; genus Alloprevotella. Next base: position 8,617 of record DAVZJV010000003.1, on the reverse strand, counting down.
TACGGTGACTTCATCGCCCTCTCCGCCCCCTGCGACAAGGCCACGGCCCTCATCATCAAGCGCGAAGTGAGCGACGGCATCATCGCCCCCGACTACAGCCCCGAGGCCCTCGAGATCCTCCGCGCCAAGCGCAAGGGCACCTACGTCATCCTCAAGGCCGACCCCGCCTACCGCCCCGAACCCATCGAGCGCAAGCAGGTCTTCGGCGTCACCTTCGAGCAGCAGCGCAACGAGGTTGACCTCTCCTCCGACGAGCTCTTCACCAACATCCCCACCCGCGCCAAGGACTTCACTCCTGAGGCCCTGCGCGACCTCAAGATCGCTCTCATCACGCTTAAGTATACGCAGTCTAACTCCGTATGCTACGCCAAAGACGGGCAGGCCATCGGCATAGGCGCTGGCCAGCAGAGCCGCATCCACTGCACTCGCCTGGCAGGCAACAAGGCCGACATTTGGTGGCTCCGACAGCACCCCAAGGTGCTCGGTCTACCCTGGGTCGAGAAGATCCGCCGTGCCGACCGCGACAACACGATCGACCTCTACATCAGTGACGATCACGACGACGTGCTCGCCGAGGGCGCTTGGCAACAGTTCTTCACCGAACGCCCCGAAGTGCTCACTCGCGAAGAGAAGGCTGCATGGATCGCTCAGGCTGACGGACTGGCTCTTGGATCGGACGCCTTCTTCCCCTTCGGCGACAACATCGAGCGAGCTCACAAGAGCGGCGTGAAGTACGTTGCTCAGGCTGGCGGCTCCGTGCGCGACGACCATGTAATCGATACCTGCGACAAGTATGGTATGGTGATGGCCTTCACCGGGATACGTCTCTTCCACCATTGATAACCAACTACCAACCCTCTCCCTCTTAAAGTTAATATGAGCGACCAGCGCAAAGCCTCAGACGAGGAGATCACACAGGCCATCACGCGCGGAATCACCTTCCGCCCCGCCCGCAGCGCCAAGCGTCCCGACGAGGGACAGGGCAAAATCAAAACCAAGGCGAAAAAGAAGAAGTTCGTCACAGGTACCCACGGCTCTGGATCTGCCCGCAAAAAGGCGGAGATCCGCGAGCGGCGGGCCAATCGGCATAAATAGACTTTTTAATTGGGCCCCCTTCTTTTTATGCCTCAACTTCTCCTCTCAATACTCACATGTCTACAATCCTCCATATAGAAACCTCCACGCGCATCTGTTCCGTCGCCCTCTCCCAAGACGGTCAGGTCATCCACGAGTCCGTCGACCGCGAAGGGCCGAGCCATGCCCAGCGCCTGGCCGGCTTCGTGAGCGAGGCACTTAGTTTTGCTGATAGCCACGCCATCCCTCTTGATGCGGTAGCCGTCAGCAAGGGCCCTGGCTCTTACACAGGTCTGCGCATCGGCGTTTCGATGGCCAAAGGCGTAGCCTACGGACGCGGGGCAAAGCTTCTATCCGTACCCACGCTCAAATTGCTTTGCGTGCCCGTACTGCTCCAAGACGAACGCTACCCTTTGCCAGAGGATGCACTGCTCTGCCCTATGATTGATGCCCGCCGCATGGAGGTTTACTGCGCTCTCTACGACCGCGCCCTCAAAGAGGTAAGCCCCACCGAAGCCCGGGTCGTCGATGCCGAGGCTTTCGCTCCACAGCTCGAGAGCGGCCGCACGATCTGCTTCATCGGTGACGGCGCCGCGAAGTGCCGCAAGATCATCACACACCCCGGCGCACGCTTCATTGAGGGGATCGCCCCCCTCGCCCGTTACATGGCGCCTCTTGCCGAACAGGCACTCGCTCGTGGCGAGACAGAAGACGTGGCCTACTTCGAGCCCTATTACCTCAAGGACTTCGTTGCCACAAAGAGCAAAAAGCTCCTATAGCGTGTGCCCCATACGATTAAGATTCCATAAGCAGGTATACTATCAAACATTAAGAAAAGCCCTCCGCTTGCACCCATGAAGACAGACGACTCCGCCACCCGCCCATACGAAATTACCATGCCCCATCCCGAGCCGGGGATGGTTCCGCAGTATAATTCCACCCGCCCCGCCCTGCGCCTACCCGAGTATGGCCGCCTCGTCCAAGACATGGTTGCCCATGCCCTGACTCTGTCCCACCGCGCTGCGCGTCAGCGCTATGCCGAAGCCATCATCGGAGTCATGGCAACCCTCACCCCCCAATTCAAGGGCGAGGCCGATTATCGCCACAAGCTCTGGAACCACTTGGCCTACCTCGCTGACTACAAACTCGACATCGACTATCCCTATGAAATCAAGCGACACGACGATGCCGAAACTCCTCGTCCCCATCTCTCCTACCCCAAACACTCCATCCGCTTCCGCCACTACGGAGCCATCATCGAAGAGGCGCTCGACCAACTTGCCCATACAACCGAAGGCCCCGCACGCGACCGCCTAACCCGGCTCATCGCCGCACGCATGAAGCGCAACCTCGCGGACTGGAAGGGAGACGGAATTGACGACAGCAAGGTGGCACGCGACATTGCCTACTATACCGATGGCGCCGTCGAACCGGATTTCTCCCAGCCCGGCAAAGCGCTGCCCAAAATTAGCGACAACAGGTTTCGCGCACGCAACAACAAGAAGCGCAACGATTAAGGCTCCATGAAATATCCCTTCCTCGACCTTGCCCTAGCCAACGCCCCCTACCTCAGCCGTCTCCAAGCCGCAGCCTCGGCTGTCATTGCCGGCGGGCGTTACCTCCATGGCCAACAGACCGCCGCACTTGAGCAACGCATTGCCGCCGTTTGCCAAACAGCCCACTGCGTGGCGGTGAGCAATGGACTCGATGCCCTCAGGCTCATCCTAAGAGCCTATATCGAATTGGGCAAGCTCAGCAAAGGCGATGGGGTCATCGTGCCTGCCAATACCTATGTGGCTTCCGTGCTCGCCATCTCCGACAGTGGTCTGCGCCCCGTCCTCTGCGATTGTAACCCCACAACGATGTGCCTTGATACCTCGCTCATCGAGTCCCTCCTTACGCCCCGCATCAAAGCGGTCATGCCCGTCCATCTCTACGGCACCCCTTGCTGCGACCACTCACTGCTAGAGACGGTTAGGCGCCACGGCCTGTTGATGATCGAAGACAACGCCCAAGCCATCGCCGCCCGTAGCGCCCTACCGGGACTTGCCGGCACGCTCGCAACAGGGGGACTCGGGCATGCGGCCGGCATCAGCTTCTACCCGACCAAAAACTTGGGTGCACTGGGTGACGGCGGAGCGGTCACAACCAACGACGAGGCTCTCGCCCACACCGTCCGTGCCTTGGCAAACTATGGGTCCGACCGCCGCTACCACAATATCTACCGTGGACTCAACTGCCGTATCGACGAAATACAGGCCGCCATGCTCCTCGTCAAGCTCGACAACCTCGAGGCTGAGACCAGCCGCCGCGAGGCTGTTGCCCAGGCCTATGACGAGGCCATCACCAACCCGCTCGTGTGCAAGCCCAAGCGCCTAGCAGGCATGCGTCAGGTATGGCACCAATACGTCGTCAGAGTCGCCACGCGAGACCACTTCCGAGACTACCTCGCCTCATGCGACGTAGGCACCGACATCCACTATGCCACGCCACCCCACCGCCAACCCTGCTACAGTGAATTTGCCGACCTCTCCCTGCCCGAGACCGAGCGGTTGGCAGCCACGGCGGTGAGCCTTCCCGTAGCCTATCCCGTCACGGCAGAGACGGCCCGCGAGATCGCACGGATCATCAACGACTACGACCCCACCTAGAGAGCCCCCTACTCCTTTACGTCTACCCCTACTCACACAGTCCCAATCATGAGCAAGTTCATCATCGAAGGCGGTCACCGTCTCAGCGGCGAAATCACCCCGCAGGGCGCTAAAAACGAAGCGCTGCAGGTGATCTGCGCTACCCTGCTCACCGCCGAAGCCGTCACGCTCGAAAACGTGCCCGACATCCTCGATGTCAACAACCTCATCTCCCTGCTCGCCGACATGGGGGTCGAGGTCACCCGCCACGGCGGAGGCCGCATCACCTTCCGCGCTGCCAAGATTGATCTCGACTACCTACAGAGTCCTGCCTACCTTGAGCGCTGCAGCCGCCTGCGCGGCAGCGTGTTGCTCATTGGCCCGCTGGCGGCCCGCTTCGGACGAGCCGTGATCGCCAAGCCCGGTGGCGACAAGATCGGACGCCGGAGACTCGACACCCACTTCTACGGACTTCAGAAACTCGGCGCACGTTTCTTCTACGACGATGAGGGAGGCACCTTCCGCATCGAGGCCCCCAGACTCAAAGGCACCTATATGCTTCTCGACGAAGCCTCTATCACCGGTACGGCCAACATCATCATGGCCGCTGTCCTGGCAAAGGGCACGACGACCATCTACAACGCGGCATGCGAGCCCTACATACAGCAACTATGTCACATGCTCAACCACATGGGAGCTAATATCAGCGGCATCGCATCCAACCTTCTGACCATCGTGGGCGTGAGCAGTCTCCACGGTATCGAACGCCATCGCATCCTCCCCGACATGATCGAGATCGGATCCTTCATCGGCATGGGCGCCATGGTCGGTGACGGGCTCACCATCCGTGCCTGCGGCGTACAACACCTCGGTATCATCCCAGAGGCCTTCCGCCGACTCGGCATCCGCGTCATGATCAAGGGCGACGATATTCTCATCCCCGCCCACAAGCATTACCAGATCGACTCCTTCATCGATGGCTCCTTCATGACCTTGGCCGATGCTCCCTGGCCCGGCCTCACGCCCGATCTGTTGAGTGTCTTAATCGTTGTAGCCACACAGGCACGGGGGAGCGTACTCTTCCACCAGAAGATGTTTGAAAGCCGCCTCTTCTTTGTCGACAAGCTCATCGAAATGGGTGCCCAGATCATCCTCTGCGACCCTCACCGCGCCGTTGTCGTGGGGCACGACCACAAGCTCCGCCTGCGCGGACGCCATATGGTATCGCCCGACATACGCGCCGGCATCGCACTGCTCATCGCCGCTCTGAGCGCCGAAGGTACCAGTGTCATCGACAACGTCGAGCAGATCGATCGAGGCTATGAATGTATCGAAGAGCGGCTTACCCGACTCGGAGCTGTCATCGAGAGAGCCGAGTAAGCTCACCAACACCCTCTAGGCCCGCTGAGCGTATCATTAGAGAAATGACTAAGCAATAACGAGGTAACGCACGACAACAAGCGCACAAGATCAAACGCAAGTACCCCTCACATCACTCCATGCCCAATCTCCCCATCCTCATACCCATAGGCCGCGTCACCCGCGCACGGGGCCTCGCCGGAGAGGTCGAAATTGCCGTGGCCAACGATGCCTTCGTTGACGGCAGCGGCGACACGTTTTTCCTTCGTCTCGATGGCATTGACGTCCCCTTCCGTTGCCGTGATTGGCGCTTCAAAAACCAGGATACGGCAATCTTCGCTTTCGATGAAGTAAGTGACGAAGCCCACGCCCGCACACTTGCCGGAGCCCTGGTCAGCTATCCTCTCAACGAGATAGACCATACGGCGGGTGCCTCCGAGGAACAGTTTTCCTTGCCATCCCTGCGTGCTCTGACGGGCTTCACCGTCGAGACCCACGAGGGACAGCTCTTAGGGCGGGTCACCGAGGTTGACGACTCCACGGCCAATGTGCTGCTCTACATCGAGACTCCCGCAGGCAGCGAAGTGACCGTCCCTTATCACGACGACCTGCTCGAAGACTTCGACCTCACCCTTCGCCTCCTCCGCCTCCACATCCCCGATGGCCTGCTCAGCCTCTAAGACTCTCATAGAGAGACAGCCACTAAAGGTTTGCCGCAAATATCGAGGTGATGCGATCACCGAATAATGATATAACGAGATAAAAATCCCTGCCATGCTTCATCCTAAGCGCATTGCCATCTTGGGCTCTACCGGCTCGATCGGCACCCAAGCGCTTGACGTCATCAAGCAATATCCCGATCGTTTTCGGGCTACCGTGCTCACTGCCGGGAGCAATGCACAGCTGCTCGTCACCCAGGCCCGCAACTTCGTGCCCGACACCGTCGTCATCGCTGACGAGCGCCAATACGACCGTGTCAGTAAGGCCTTGGCCGATCTACCCATCAAGGTCTTTGCCGGCGCTGAAGCTCTCTGTCAAGTCGTCACTGGCTCAGAGGTCGACATCGTATTGACCGCCGTCGTAGGATTCGCGGGCCTCGCCCCCACCGTTGCGGCCATCAAAGCCGGCAAGACGATCGCCTTGGCCAACAAGGAGACCCTTGTTGTTGCCGGCTCACTCATCCGAAGCCTCTGTGAAGAACATCATGTAGGCATTCTCCCCGTCGACAGCGAACATTCCGCCATATTCCAATCACTCCAAGGACAAGACACCGGGGCGGACGGCTGCGGTCTGCGCCGCATTATCCTCACAGCCTCAGGTGGCCCCTTCCGCCATTTGAGCGCCGATGAGATTGCCCGGGTTACCCCCGAGGAGGCCCTGCGCCACCCATCTTGGACCATGGGAGCAAAGATCACCATCGACTCCGCCACGATGCTCAACAAGGGCTTCGAGATGATCGAGGCCTGCTGGTTATTCAACGTTGCCCCTTCGCAAATCGAGGTCGTCGTTCACCCCGAGAGCATCATCCACTCAGCTGTCGAACTCTCCGACGGAGCGGTCATTGCCCAGCTCGGCGTGCCCGATATGCACCTCCCCATACAATACGCCCTCTCCTACCCCAAGCGCCTGCCGCTGGCCGCTGATCGTCTTGACCTTTTCGCTCTGGGAGCGCTCCACTTCGAACGCCCCGACCTCGATCGCTTTCCCTGCCTCAGACTGGCCTACGAAGCCATGGAGACTGGAGGGACGATGCCCTGCGTACTCAATGGTGCGGGGGAAGTGCTCAACGCCGCCTTCCGCAACCACCGCATCGGATTTACCGACATAGCCCGCTTCATCGAGCAGGTCATGCATGAGATGAAATCCATCGAGGCCCCCACCCTCGACGATCTCTTCGAGACTGACCGCGAAGCCCGCAGACGAGCCACCTTACTCATCAACGAGGGATAAGGCCCTGTCTGTAATTTCCCCAATAGTATCCACCAAACTCTCCAATTCATACCCGTGGAAATCATACTCATCCGAGCCCTGCAACTCATCCTCTGCTTCGCCCTGCTGATTCTCCTTCACGAGGGTGGCCACTTCCTCTTCGCCAAACTCTTCAAGGTCAGAGTAGAGAAGTTCTGCCTCTTTTTCGACCCATGGTTTACCCCCTTCAAATTCAAGCCCAAAGGGAGCGATACGACCTACTGCATCGGGTGGCTCCCCTTAGGCGGCTACGTCAAGATAAGTGGCATGATCGACGAATCGCTCGACACGGAACAGCTCAACAAGCCCGTTCAGCCCTGGGAATTTCGCGCAAAGCCCGCCTGGCAACGCCTGCTGATCATGGCCGGCGGCGTGTTAGTCAACTTCGTGCTGGCCTTCATCATCTACGCCGCCGTTCTCTTCACCTGGGGCGAACGCTACGTGCCGATTGAGAAGATGAGCTACGGCTTTAAGTTCTCCCCCCAAGCTCAAAACCTCGGATTTCGCGATGGCGACATCCTCACCGCCGTTGACGGCGAACACCTTGTGCGCTTTGACGGCAACGTCTACCGCTCCCTAAGCCAGGCCCATAGCGTCACCGTAGAGCGTAACGGCAAAGCCCTCACCCTCCCCATGCCTGGAGACCTCAACCTGCTCGACATGATCAAGAAAGAACCGCGCTTCGTTGAGCCTCTCGTGCCCTCAGTGGTCGACAGCATCGTGGCCGGCAGCCCCGCCGCACATGCCGGGGTGCGCCCGGGAGATCGTGTCATAGCCTTCAATGGTACCCCCGTTACGAGCGTCAACGTCTTTAACCAGGCACGCGGCGTGCTCTCCGATCGACTCGCAGCGGCATCACACGCCGACAGTCTCGCCCTACGCCACGTAACTCTCGTCGTTAGCCGCAGCGTTGGCCCCGCAGCACCAGCTACCACCGACACCCTCAACCTACAACTCGGCGCAGACTACCTTATGGGCATCGCCTGGGTCAACCCCATGGCCGATGGCACCTACCCCACAGCCACCCGCACCTATAGCTTCTTTGAGAGCATACCGGCGGGCATAACTTACGGCTGGAAGGTACTTTCCGGCTACGTAAGCGACCTCAGATACGTGTTCACCCCCGACGGTGCCGAAAGCGTCGGATCCTTCGTGGCCATCGGCAGCCTCTTCCCCTCCGTTTGGGACTGGGCACGTTTCTGGGAACTCACCGCCTTCATCAGCCTCATGCTGGCCTTTATGAACGTCCTCCCCATCCCAGCCCTTGACGGCGGGCACATCTTCTTCCTCCTTATCGAGGTCATCACCCGCCGCAAGCCCAGCGACAAATTTATGGAGCGGGCGCAATATGTCGGCATGATCCTGCTCTTATTGCTCATGGCGCTGGCCGTCTTCAACGACTTCCGCAATTTTATCTTTTAGGGAGTGAGTGGCCCTTGTAGCCTACCAAGCCACTCCCCCCTATTCCTAACTCCCCACAAAATCAAGCGGCCGGTGTACAGATCATTGCACCCGCCGCTTGATTTTGTGCTATTACTGTCCGATAAGAACTCTCTGCGCGCAAAAATCGATAGCTCGGCCGCTGA
>DAVZJV010000002.1:52074-182905 GCA_052272595.1 Alloprevotella sp. | reverse complement strand
CATTTTGCTGCAGAACTTGCTTGCATCTGCATAATAGTGGTTGCCTTAAATCGGTCATTTATTTCCACCAAGAGGGGAAGGCTAAGGCCGCCTTCTCTCACCTCGGTTCTCTCACCCATAGGGTGCCCTTCGGGGTGTCGGCGTAGGGCTCGGCGGTGAGGGGACGCTGGGGGGCGGGGGCGTCGGCGGGGGTGTGGCGGAGGTCGTAGAGGTGGCCGGTGAGGGTGAAGTGGCCTCGGACGTTGAGGCTGTCGGAGAGGGTGGGGAGGGCTTGGGGGGTGAGGTAGGCTGAGTCGGCAGGGGGGGTGACGGCGTAGACCGTGGGGCCGCTCTGCAGGGCTAAGAGGCCGCGCTGGGGCTGGGCGCTGGCAGAGGACTGGCTTTCGGCAACAGGCTGGTCGCTTGCCGCCACGGGGCGCAGGGCGCGGGTCTGGAGGGGGAGGGTGAGGTAGATCTCATCGCCCTCGCACCAGGTGCGAGTGAGGGTGACGTAGCCCAGGGAGTCGGGGGCGAGGGGACTGACTTCGTGCCCGTTGACGAAGAGCTGCGCGGCCTTGGCGGGCGGGGTGACGTAGGTGTAGGGTAGGCCGATGCTGGCAGGGCCTTGGGAGGTCGGTGCGTTGGTGGCCCAGTCGGGGAGGCGGAGGCGGACGGTGAGGGCGAAGGGCTGGGCGTAGCCCATGAAGCGGAACTTCACCGTGCCCTGCTCGGGCATGGGCGTGATCTGGTCGAGGCTGAAGGTGCGGCCGCCGAGGCTGAGGTGGGCGGTGGAGTTGGTGTAGAGGTTGACGTAGAGCGTCCCCTCCTGTCGGTCCGTGGCATAGATGAGGCCCGGGGCCGTGGCGAGCAGGATGGCGGCGGCACGACGCTCGAGCGTGTCGGCGGGAGCGGCATGACGGACGGTGTGGAGCACGGCATTGTAGAGTGCCCGTTCGATGTAGTCAATATAATTTGCGCGGCCCGTCAGTTGCCACAGGGCGGCCGCCGTGCCGGAACCGATGAGGGCGGGGATGGCCTGCCCGTCGGTGAAGGGATCGTCACCGCCGCCCACGACGTTATGCTCCGGTGCCAGCATGCCCCACTGCCGGGCAAGGGCCTGCCGCTGGCCTGCCGTCATAGGTGGAAGGGTGAGAGCTGGCGCACTGACGCCGGGCCAGAGGGAAACGGCCATTTGGCGGAAGTCTGCACCGTGATAGGCCCAGACCTTGACGCTGTCGCCGGGGAGGTAGCGTAGGGCTGAGGACGTTGCCTGGCCTTCCCGGTGCCGTTTGTCGGCGTGGGCCGCCGGAGAGACGAGGAGGCAGAGGAGGACTATAAAAAGGAGGGGAAGGGTGCGCATGAGGGGAAATACGAACTTAAATAAAGCATACTGGGGGGCTAGAGCTTGAGTGCCTTGATCTCGGCGCGGAGGTCGGCGGGCGTCTGGCGCGACTCGAGAAGTTTGCGGCGCGCGGTGAGGCGTATGCCGCGGTCGGAGGTGTCGTCGGTGAGTGCGGCCATGATGACGTGGGGTGTGACGGTGAAGAGCCGCTGCAGTAGCCAGCCCGCCGCCATGGTGACGCAGCGCGGCTGGGGACCGAGGGCAGTGAGGAGACTCATCGCGCGGGGCGCCCACTCGGGAGTGGCGTAGTGGTTGAGCAACATCACGAGGGCGAAGCGTCGCGCATAGGGCTGCGGGCTGTGGAGGAAGGCCGCCAGCCAGGGCCAGGCCTCCGTGCGGTGACTACGGATGAGGGTGAGCGAGGTGCAGACGGTGTCGCAGACGGCCCAGTTGTCGATGAGGGGCATGAATTGCTCCACGCGCTGCTGCCACACCGTCCACGGGGCAGGAGCATAGCCGATGACCATGCCTGCGAGGAGCCGGTGTTCATGGGCCGTGCCCGTGGCGATCATTGCCAGCAGGGCATCGACGTCGGATGCCGTACGGGCCAGTTCGCGCGCAAAGCGCCGCAGATCCGGCAGCCGCACGCCGAGCATGGGGCGGGCCAGTTCGGGAATGAGGCCGGAGGAGAAGGCGGCGTAGTGCGCGTCGGCCATGGAGGCCAGGCGGGCGTTGAGGTCGGTGAGGGTGAGCATAGAGGGGAGCTTGCAGGTGCAAAGATAATGTGCCGTCGCTGGAGACGGGGCGTGTGCGGGGGAGAAGTGCGAGCCCCCCCTTCGGCGGCCCTCGCTCCGCTAAACCTCAATAACAAACGCTAAGGCATGGCACGGGGCAAGGTCAGAATGGTTATCTTCGCACTGAACTAACAAGAGAAACTCATGATCCGCAAGCTCTATATTCTCCTCCTTACCCTGCTCTGCGCCCTCCCGCTGGCGGCGCAGACTGACGGCGGGGCCCGTAAGCGCGACTTCCGTGACCCCTTCATCCATCCGGCTGATACCCTCCTCCGTGAGGAAGCCACGCAGCCCCTTCAGACCGATTCGGCCGGCAAGGTGACGCTCGCCGTGCCTTATGACGCCACCCTGCCGGCGCTTTGCGACCTGCCGGGGGTCTACGGATTCCCCGGTGCCTACGGTCTGGGCGGCCTATCGCCCTGGTCGGCGGGCGGTGACGGGCTGTGGCGTCTCCACGAAGGGTTTAATGCCCAATTCGGCCTGAGCCTCACCATTGGCTTCGGCAGTCATGCCCCCCGCGGCGTGGGCTTCGGCCAGACGGCCGCCTTTGCTTACCTCAAACCGCTGACGAAGCGATTTACCCTGGCGGCCGGCATCTACGGGCAAAACATGGACTGGGGCGCCTGGCGCATCACCGATGTCGGCGTAGGGGCAATGGCCATCTACCAGCCCTCTGACCGCGTGACGCTCTACGGTTACGCCAGCAAGAGCTTCGTGCCCCGCTGCACGGACTTCACCCTGCGCCGTGAGCCGTTCCTTCCCTATTACCTCGACCGCCCCAAGGACCGCATCGGTGCGGCGGCGGAGTTTAAGCTCGGCGAACATGCCATGATCGGCGTGAGCGTGGAGCGGAGGAGTTATTAGTGGAAGGAGTTAAGAAGTTAAGTAGTCAAGCCGAATGTCCTGAGATGCGGTAGTACCCCAAGGGGGCGTCAGACAATGGCCTGGGGCTTGATCCCCAGGATTGCGGTTCTCCACAATTAACTCGCCGCCGATAAACCTATTTCCTTCAATTTTTTTCCCCCCCTACATTTCCCCACATTCTCTCTGTTTCCCAAAATCCCCCATGCCCACATCCCCAAAATCCCGTCCGACCCTGCCGCAGCAGCTTGAATTGCTCAAGCGCGAATATGCCTATGAGAAAAAGGCCTTTGAGCGCGACACGCAGCTTATGGGCATTGACCGCAAGGTCAAGCGCGGTGACTGCTGGTTTCCCGTCACGCTGGGCCGTGCCTACTACAATTCGCTTGACCGCTTCGTCGTCGAGGTGCTGCGTACGACGGACGATGAGACAGACCACAACTTTGAGTACGGCCGTCCCGTCTGCTTCTTCTCTAAAGACGGCACGGGGCGCATCGGTTATCTGCCGATCCGGGCCACGGTGAGCTATGCCGATGAGGGGCGCATGGTAGTCGAACTCCCCGGTGAGGGAGCGCTGGCGCAGCTGCAGAGCGTTGACCTGCTGGGCGTGCAGCTACACTTCGACGACTACTCCTATCGCGTGATGATGGACGCGCTCAGCCGCGTCATTGCGGCGAAGGACGGGCGTACGGCGGAGCTGCGCGACCTCTTCCATACGGGGCGCAAAGTGAGCTGGGGCGCCGCGCCGGCCTTGCCCGTCAGCCTCCCCTGGCTCAACCGGGCGCAGGAGGAGGCGGTGCATGAGGTGCTGCGGGCCAAGGACGTGATGGTCGTGCACGGCCCTCCCGGCACGGGGAAGACGACGACCCTCGTCGAAGCCATCTGTGAGGTGTTGCGCCGCGAACCTCAGGTGATGGTCTGCGCCCAGAGCAACACGGCAGTCGACTGGATCTGTGCCCAGCTGACGGCCCGCGGGGTGAGCGTCCTGCGCATCGGCAATCCGAGCCGCGTCACCGACGAGATGCTCGCCTACACCTATGAGCGCCGATTTGAGAGCCATCCCGACTACACCGATCTCTGGCAGGTGCGCCGCTCGATCCGCCAGCTCTATAGCCAGCCCCGCGGGGGACGGTCGGAGAACTTCCACCAGAAGATTGCCCGCTTGCGCGAACGGGCGGACGAACTCGAGGCGCGCATACGGCACGACCTCTTCGACCAGTCACGCGTGATTGCCTCGACCCTCACGGGAGCGGCCAACCCCCTGCTGGCCGGTCAGCATTACCATACGCTCTTTATCGACGAGGCGGCGCAGGCCCTTGAAGCCGCCTGCTGGATTCCCCTGCTGCGCTGCGACCGCGTCATCCTTGCGGGCGACCATCAGCAGCTGCCCCCGACGATCAAGTGCGTTGAGGCCCTGCGCGGCGGACTGGGTTACACCCTGATGGAACGGCTCGCCGAGACAAAACCCGAGGCGGTGCGGCTGCTCGACGTGCAGTATCGCATGAGTGAGGCGCTGATGCGCTTCTCCAGTGACTGGTTTTATGGCGGGCGCCTGAAGGCTGCTCCCGAGGTGGCCCATCGTTCGTTGCTTGACGATGTGGAGTCCCCCCTCCAGTGGATCGATACCGATGCGATCGAAACGGCCGAGGGAGCAAAGCTGGCCGCCCCTGACGCCGATCAAGCCGAGACGACGGGCGAGAGTTTTGTGGGCGCAAGCTACGGGCGCATCAACAAGCGAGAGGCACGCCTCACGATGGATGCCCTCCATGCCTACGCGGCTCGTCTGGGCACGCACCGGCTGCTTGAGGAGCGCATAGACTTCGGCGTCATCTCTCCCTACCGAGCCCAGGTGCAATATCTGCGCAGTCTCATCAAGCGCGATGCCGCCTTGCGCCCCCTGCGCAAGCAGATCACCGTCAATACGGTCGACGCCTTTCAGGGGCAGGAGCGCGACGTCATCATCATCAGCCTCGTCAGAGATAACGACGAGGGGCAGATCGGTTTCCTCTCAGACCTGCGACGCATGAACGTCGCCATCACCCGTGCCCGTTACAAACTGATCATCCTCGGTGCCAGCGACACCCTCTGCCGCCATGCCTTCTACCGCAAACTCTACGAGGCTTGTCGCGAGGCGATGGGGTAAAACGGAATCTTGCGCAGCGCCATAACGGTCAATAAACTGACGCCGCCCGCGCCCCTTCGGCTCTGAAGGGACGTGGGCGGCGTCGGTTGATTGTGTGAAGTGACGGGGCGCTTACTTGCGGAGATCGAGTTCGTCGAGAACGTACTTGCTTCCGCCGAACTTGTCGATGATGAAGAGGACGTAGCGGATGTCGATGTTGATGCAGCGCTGGAGTGCGGGGTTGAACTTCAGGTCGCCTGAGAGCGACTCGATGTTGCCGTCGAAGGCCAGGCCGATGAGTTCGCCCTTGGCGTTCATCACGGGCGAGCCGGAGTTGCCGCCCGTAATGTCATTGTTAGCAATGAAGCAGGTCGGGAGCTTGCCGTCGGGGCGGGCATATGGGCCGAAGTCCTTGGCCTCGTAGAGCTTGCGCAGGCGGTCGTTGACGAAGTAGTCGCTCTCCGTGGTGCTGGCCTTCTCAAACATGCCGTCGAGGACGGTGTGCCAGTCATAGGTCACGGCATCGCGCGGATGGAGGTCTTTGATGTGTCCGTAGGTCATGCGCAGGGTGAAGTTAGCATCGGGCGCTTTGCTCCAGTCGTACATCTCGCAGAGGCCGCCGACGTAGATCTTGTCGAGCGCCTTGCGCTGGGCGATGTAGCGCTGATTGGCGGCATTGAGCACGTCAGTATAGTTGTGAAAGTCAACGCCCTGGCGATAGAGGGGATCGCGGCGCATGGCCGTGGTGTCGCGCTGGGCGAGGGCACGCTCGAGGCGCACGGAGTCGGTGAAGACAGACTGCGCGTAGATCGAATCGAGGAAGGCCTGATAGCCGCAGCAGTTGCGGAGGAAGGCGGGGATGAGAGCGAGCTTGTGGTTCTTGACGAAGTAGGGGGTGAGGAGCTTCACCTGGCCCTGATCGATCTTGCGGCGCTCGGGGCTCACGCTCTTGACGTCCTCGCGGATCTTGGCGGCAGCGGCGTCGATGTCCTTGGCCTTGCCTGAGGCCACGGCGCTGATGTAGGCGTTGACGGCATTGCGCGAGAGGCCAACGGCCTGGGTGTTGAGGGCGATGCGGAAGAGAGAGCTGTCGTAGATGGTGTCGGCGTAGGCCTTGCAGAGGGAGTCGATGCGCTCGATGATGCCCTGATATTCGGCCTTGCCGCTGTGGGCGGCGAAGGCGCGGAAGCGGGCTTCCTCAGCCTTCTTGCCCTCGATGAGCTTGTTCTTGACGATGGCCTCGTTCATGCCGCCGAAGTTCTTGACGGTGTTGCCCCAGCCGAAGTAGTCGTCTTCGAGCATGAGGCGCTGCTCGTCGCTCTGGTCCATGAGGCGCTTGTAGTAGTCGAGCAGGGGATTGCCGGCGAGGACGAAGGGGGCGTTGGTGCTCTGGGCGCGGAGGTTGACCTCAGAGGCGGTGAGGTAGCGCGTGGTGGTGCCGGGGAAGCCCATGATCATCGTATAGTCGCCCTCGTTGAGGCCGCGCAGGGAGATGGGGAGATATTTCTTTACCTTCAGCGGCACATTCTTCTTGCTATAAGGGGCGGGCTGGCCGTCTTTGTCGGCGTAGATGCGGAACATGGCGAAGTCGGCATTCTGGCGTGGCCATATCCAGTTGTCGCTGTTGCCGCCGAATTGGCCGATGTTGTAGGGGGGATTGGCCACGAGGCGGATGTCTTGGTAGGTCTGCTCATAGAAGATGAAGAAGCGGTTGCCTCCGAAATATGGGACAATGCGCACGCTGATACCCTTCTTCTTGCGCAGATCGCTCTTCTTGAGCATCTGCTCGGCGAGGGGCTCGAGGAAGCCGCGGCTCTGGGCGGTGTATTCGTCGGCCCCTGCCTTGCGGGCGGCCTCGTTGACCTCCTTCGTCACCTCAGCCACGCGGAGGACAAAGGTGAAGGTGAGGTCGTCGGGGGTGCGGAGCTCCTCGGCACGGGAGTGGGCAAAGTAGCCGTCCTTCATATAGTCATGGCCGATGCCGCTCATCTCGTGAACGAAGCTGAAGCCGCAGTGATGGTTGGTGAGCACAAGGCCGTCGGCACTGACGACCTCGCCCGTGCAGCCGCCGCCGAAGATGCCGACACACTCGCGGAGAGAAGGGCTCGTCTCGCTATAGAGCGCCTCGGGGGGGAGCTGGAGGCCGGCTTTGCGGAGGGAGTCGGCTAGGTGCTGCTCCTGCATGAGTTTGAGGAGCCACATGCCTTCGTCTGCACGGGCCTGGGTGAGGCCTGCGAGCACGATGGCAAGGAGAAGTAAGATTCGTCTCATTGGGGAAGGTTGGGTAATAATGATGGGTTAATTGATTGGATTGTCTGGGGACGGGGTTATAAAGTCAGAGACTGGGGATATAAAAAGGAAGAGGCGGGCTTACGCTCCACCTCTTCTCTCTATGTTTTCCACGTGCTGACATTTCGGGGCACGGCAGCCTTACTTCTTGCTGGCGTAGCCGTAGGCATAGCTGTAGCCGTAGCTGTAGCCGTAGCGGTAGTTGCCGTAACGGCTGCTGACGTAGGCCGTGCCGTTGAGAAGCAGGGCCATGTGCTTGTAGGCACCGCTGGTGTAGAGCTCGTCAACGTCCTTGAGGCTGTTGCGGTCCATCAGGCCGGCACGCACGACGAAGAGTGCCACGTCGCTGTACTTCTTGACGATGCTGGTATCGGCCACGACATCGATGGGCGGGCAGTCGAGGATGATGTAATCATACTTGTCGCGGAGGGCAGCAATGAGCTTCTCCAGACGGGGGCTGAGCATCATCTCGGTTGGATTGGGGGGTACTACCCCGACGGCCAGAAGGTCGGCATCTTCACCGAAGGCATCGCGCTTGATGAGTTCGTCGTAGTTGTCATTCACGCCGCTGAGCACGTCGGTGATGCCGTGGTGGGGCTGGCCGGTGATGGAGCTGAGGGAGTAGTGACGGAAGTCCATGTCGACGGCCAATACGCGGGCGCCCTTGAGGGAGAGAACCTTGGCGAGGTTAGCCGTGATGAAGCTCTTGCCCGAACCGGGGTTGAACGAGGTGAGCATGATGACCTTGGCATCACCGTCAATGCTGCCCATATAGTAGTCGAGCTTGGTGCGGAGCACGCGGAAGGCCTCGTTGATGAGGTCGCGGCTATTGGCCTTGACGTAGACGTCGCGGCGGGCGTCGCGCTTGTTGCGTTGCCAGAAGTGGCGCTTCACGCTGAGATTGGGGATCTCGCCGAGCAGGGGCACGCTCATACCGTCGAGGTCGGCGCGGCCGCGGACGTAGTGGTCCATCATCGTCAGGAGATAGATGATGGCAACGGGGATAACCACACCGGCAGCGAGGGCGATGAGGTACATGGTGCTGGCAACGGGGGCCGTGGGGGCATTGGAGCCGATGGGGGGCTGGATGATGCGCGTGTTGGCGGCGTTATAGCTCTTGGAGAGCTCGTTCTCCTCACGCTTCTGCAGCAGGAAGATGTAGAGCGTCTCCTTGACCTTCTGCTGCCGGCCGATGGAGAGGAGCTGCTTGACCTGGCGGGGTGCACTGGCCAGCTTGGCGTTGGTCTTGTCGCTGTTGCGCTCCCAGTCGGCCACCTGTGACTGGGTGAGGGTAATGAGATTGTCGAGCGAGCGGATGATGGTCTGGCGCATCATGGTCAGCTCCTTGTCAGCCTGCTTGACGTAGGGAGAGCTCTCGCTGCTGTTCACCACGAGCTCGTTGCGCTGGCTGACCTTCTCGTTGTAGGCGCTGATCATCGTCTCGATGCCAGTGCTGCCGATGCCCGAGTTGGTGGGGAGATACTGCCCCTTGTGGTTGTCGGCGGCGAGGTATCTGCGCAGGTCGCGGGCAATGGAGAGCTGCACGTTGAGGTTGAGAATCTGGTCGTTGTTCTTCGCGCTCTCGCTCATGTACATGTTGGCGGCTGCGTCGGGGTCGGGCAGCAGGGTCGAACTCTTATAGTCGCTGATCTGCTGGTCGACGTCGCCGAGCTCCTTGGCCAGGGTGTTGAGGCGGTCGGTGATGAAGGCGTAGCTGCTCTCGGCGGAGTGGTTGCGGTCCTCGAGCCAACGCTCGTTGTAGACCTCGATGAGCTTGAGGATGAAGTCGGCGGCGCGCTGCTTGCTGGCGTTGGTGAGGCTGATGTCGAGAATGGTGGCATCCTTGTCGGCAAGGGTGACGGCCAGGCCGCCACAGTAAGTGGCTGCAACGCTCTTCACACTGCTCTTGGTGACGAGGATCACCTTGTCGGTAGCGTGCGAACTGAAGAACTGCGTGGGCTTGATGATGACGAGGCCGACGGGGGTGCGGAGGATGTCGCCCACCTTGGCGCTGAAGGGGGCGTCTTCGGTGTACTTCTCAGGATCGGCACTGAAGTCGAAGAGCTGCGCGGTGCGGTTGGGGCTGACCTTCATCTTAAAGGCAAAGGTCTGGTCGTCGGTGGTCTGAGGGAGGGCGACGGTGAAGGGAGCCTCATCATAGAGGGGCAACAGATGGAGGCCCTCGTGGTAAGCCATGTTCACATCGAGGTGGAGGCGCTTCACCACTTCCTCAGAGAGGACGGGGGCCGTGATCGTGTTGATCTCGTTGCTGATATTGGCCACAGAGGATCCCACGCCGATCGTCTTGAGCTCATCGGGGATGCTGGGCTCTTGCTGATCTTCGGTCTTGATGAGCAGCTTGGCGCTGCGGGTGTAGGTAGGCGTGGTGCGCTTGACCTGCAGATAGGCAACGCCGAGTGCAATGATTACGCAGAGGACGATCCAATACCATTTGGTGAGGACGGCCATGCAAAAGTCGGCGATGTTGAAACTGCTGCTTTTGGGTTTGGCTGCCGTGCGTGCTGTGCTGTTGGTGGGCTGTGGCATATGCGTTGATTAGAGCGCTTGTAATGAGGGGGTCTTCATCTCCTCCCGCAGGAAACAGGGACGGGAAGTGTCTTTTACAGGTAGTTTACTCTGGCAAAAGTAGCTAATATCCTTCACTTTGCTGCGGCGGATGTCTAATTTTTATTACCGCGAGGAGAATAGGGGATAACAGAGCAGGCGGGAACATCGACCTGCGGCATTAAGCGTTAGGTTGACGTTCCCGCCTGCTAGCGGGGTTTATGCCCGTGGTGTAGTGAGTGGGCTTACTTCGCGCTGGCCTTCTCCACGATGGCCTTGAAGGCCTGAGGATTGTTGACAGCGAGGTCGGCGAGCACCTTGCGGTTGATCTCGATGCCTGCCTTGTGGAGGGCACCCATGAGCTGAGAGTAAGAGAGACCCTCGAGGCGGGCTGCGGCGTTGATACGCTGGATCCAGAGGGCGCGGAAGTTGCGCTTCTTGTTGCGGCGGTCACGGAAGGCGTAGGTCAGACCCTTCTCCCAGGTGTTCTTGGCAACGGTCCAGACGTTCTTGCGGGCACCGTAGTAGCCGCGGGTGAGCTTGAGTATTCTCTTGCGCTTAGCGCGTGAAGCGACGTGATTGACTGATCTTGGCATTGTTTGTTACGTTTTGGAGGCTAGCGCCGCGAGTCTTGATGGTTTGCTGCGGTCTTGTGAGCTTAGCCGTCCGGTTTGACTTTAATGAGTAAGATGTAGTGTGTTGGGCGTGCCCCTCCGGCTTAACGCAGGTTGAGGAGCTCGCGCACCTGACGCTTGTTGGTGTTGTCAATGATGGCCACGTGGTCCAAGTTGCGCTTCTGCTTCTTGGTCTTCTTCGTCAGGATGTGGCTGTGATAAGCGTGACGGCGCTTGATCTTACCCGTTCCAGTGAGGGCGAAACGCTTCTTAGCACTGGAGTTAGTCTTAACTTTCGGCATTTTCTTTGTTTGTTTGTTGTGAACGAATATATGCTACGGCTGCGTGAGATACCGGAACGCAGACGCGTGAGCGCTGATTTGTGTGATGCGCGTCGGCTTAGAAGTCTTCGCCTTCGACCTTGGGGCCGAGGTATTCCTTGCGGGCCTTGACCTGGGGCGCTTTCTTCTTGGGCTGCTCGGGAGCGGGAGCGGCTTCTGTCGTCTCCTCGTCATCGTGAGTTTCCTCCGCCTTCTTGGGGAGTCCCGTCTTCTTGGGGGCGATGAAGATGATCATGCGCTTACCCTCGAGCACGGGCATCTGCTCTACCTTTCCATACTCCTCGAGATCGCTGGCAAAGCGCAGGAGGAGCACCTCGCCCTGGTCTTTGAAGAGAATCGAGCGCCCGCGGAAGAAGACGTAGGCCTTAACCTTGTTGCCATCGGAGAGAAACTCCTTGGCGTGCTTGAGCTTGAAGTCGTAGTCGTGCTCGTCGGTCTGGGGTCCGAATCTGATCTCCTTGACCTCGATCTTGACCTGCTTGGCCTTAAGCTCCTTCTGACGCTTCTTCTGCTGATAGAGGAATTTGCTGTAGTTGATCAGCCTGCACACGGGCGGCTGGGCGTTGGGGGAAATCTCCACCAGATCGACGCCCTTTTGCTGTGCGAGCTGGATGGCCTGTCGCGTCGGCATGACTTCAGAGTCGATGTCATCTCCCACGATGCGCACTTCGCGGCAACGAATCTGCTCGTTGATGCGGTGCTGGGGCTTGTTGTTGCGCTCGCGGCGTTGTCTTTGCGGTGCTGGCATTAATCAGTAAGAGTCGTGTATATAATAAGATGTGTGGCGGGGCGTTTGCGCAGCCTAGGCGCGCGATCGCGCAGGGTGGGCCGTCCCAATACTATCTATTGCGGGCGCAAAGTTACGACAAGGGCGATACACGGCAAAGAATATCAATGGTTTTTCTTTGTTTCGTGTATCGCCCCTAGGCGGTTTGGCCGATTGAGACCCGGGTTTAGTAGTCTTTGGTAAGAGCGGCTACTTCGTCATTGATGAGTTTGGCGAAGTCGGCGACGCTCATGGTGCCTTGGTCGCCCTCACCCTGCTTGCGCACGGCGACGGTTCCCTCGGCGGCTTCCTTCTCGCCTACGACGAGGAGGTAAGGCACGTGCTTGACCTCGTTGTCGCGAATCTTGCGGCCGATCTTCTCGGAGCGGTCGTCGACGTAGGCGCGCACATCGAGCTCATCGAGCTGCTTCTGCACCTCTTTGGCGTAGTCGTTATACTTGTCTGAAATGGGCAGGATGGCAGCCTGGTCGGGCGTGAGCCAGAGGGGGAAGCGGCCGGCGGTGTGCTCGATCAGCACGGCAACGAAGCGCTCGAGCGAGCCGAAGGGTGCGCGGTGGATCATCACCGGGCGGTGCTTCTGGTTGTCGGCGCCGGTGTACTCCAGCTTAAAGCGTTCGGGCAGGTTGTAGTCTACCTGGATGGTACCCAGCTGCCAGCGGCGGCCGATGGCGTCTTTGACCATGAAATCGAGCTTCGGGCCGTAGAAGGCGGCCTCACCATACTCGATGTGGGCGGGCAGGCCCTTCTCCTCACAGGCTTCGATGATGGCCTGCTCGGCCTTCTCCCAGTTCTCCTCAGAACCGATGTACTTTTCACGATGCACCTTGTCACGGAGGGAGATCTGCGCCTCAAACTTATCGAAGTGGAGGGCGCGGAAGATGATCATGATGATGTCCATCACGCGGAGGAACTCATCCTTCACCTGGTCGGGGGCGCAGAAGATGTGGGCATCGTCCTGCGTAAATCCGCGCACACGCGTCAGTCCGTGGAGCTCGCCGCTCTGCTCGTAGCGGTAGACGGTGCCGAACTCTGCGATGCGCAGGGGCAGGTCTTTATACGAACGGGGCTTCCATGCGTAGACGGCGCAGTGGTGGGGGCAGTTCATCGGTTTGAGCATATACTCCTCGCCCTCCTCGGGGGTATGGATGGGCTGGAAGGAATCCTTGCCGTATTTGGCATAGTGGCCCGAGGTGACGTAGAGCTGCTTAGAGCCGATGTGGGGCGTCATTACCTGCTGGTAGCCGTAGCGCTTCTGGATCTTCTTGAGGAAGTCCTCGAGGCGCAGGCGCAGCTGCGTCCCTTTGGGGAGCCAGATGGGCAGACCCTTGCCGACCAGTTCGGAGAAGGTGAAGAGCTCCATCTCCTTGCCGATCTTGCGGTGGTCGCGGCGCTTGGCTTCCTCGACCATGGCGAGGTATTCGTCGAGCAGTTTCTTCTTGGGGAAGGTAATGCCGTAGACGCGGGTCATCTGGGGACGCTTCTCGTCGCCGCGCCAATAGGCGGAGCTGACAGCGGTGATCTTGATGGCCTTGATCGGAGCGGTGTTGAGCAGGTGCGGGCCGCGGCAGAGGTCGGTGTAGCCGCCCTGCGTATAGGTGGTGATGTGGCCGTCTTCGAGCTCTTCGATCAGCTCGTTCTTATAAGTCTGTCCATGCTCGGCGAAGAACTTCAGCGCGTCGGCCTTAGCGATCTCCTTCCTTACGACAGCCTCTTTGCGCTGCACCAGTTCGGCCATCTTCTTCTCGATCTTGGGGAAGTCGGCCTCCGAGATTGACACGCCCTGAGGGGGCATGACGTCGTAGTAGAAACCGTTTTCGATAGCGGGGCCGATGCCGAACTGTGTGCCGGGCCACAACTCTTGCATGGCTTCGGCCATGAGGTGGGCGGAGGTGTGCCAGAAGGTGTGCTTACCCTCTTCGTCGTCCCACTTGTAAAGCTGTATTTTGGCGTCGCCGTGGATAGGGCGGTTGAGTTCGACCGTCTCACCGTTGACGCCGCAGGCCAATACCTCGCGCGCAAGCTGCGGCGAGAGACTTTCGGCGATTTGCAGACCCGTTACGCCGTCTTCATACTGGCGTACCGAGCCGTCGGGAAAGGTAATATTGATCATATCAACGTGTGTGATTGTTATTCGAGGGGCAAAGGTAGTGCAAGGCGAGCGGAGAGCAAAAGCAAAGCCGAAGGATTTGCATTGGCTATTCCGAACCATGCTTACTCCACCTCCAACACAAGTCCCTTGAGGTATTCGCCCTCGGGGTGGTAGATGTTGATGGGGTGGTCGGCGGGCTGATGCAGCTGATGGAGGATGCGCACGTGGCGGCCCGAACGGGCGGCGGCGGTGAAGACCGCCAGGCGGAACTGCTCTTTGCTCACCGCCTGCGAACAGCTGAAGGTGAAGAGGATACCACCGGGACGGATCTTCTCAAAACCCAGTGCATTGAGGCGGGTGTAGCCCTTGAGGGCATTGCGCAGGGCGTCGCGGTGCTTGGCAAAAGCCGGGGGGTCGAGGACAATAAGGTCGTAGTCGCCACCGGCGCGCTCGAGGTAGTGGAAGGCGTCTTCGGCAAAGGCCTCGTGGCGCGTGTCATCGGGGAAGTTGAGCGCCACGTTACCACGGGTCAGTTCGATGGCCTTGGCTGAGGCGTCGACGGAGTGCACCAGTTCGGCCCCGCCGCGGAGGGCATAGACGGAGAAGCCGCCTGTGTAGCAGAACATGTTGAGCACCCTGCGGCCACGGGCGTAATGCTCGAGCAGGCTGCGGTTGTCGCGTTGGTCGACAAAGAAACCCGTCTTCTGCCCTTCGAGCCAGTCGATGTGGAAGCGCAGGCCATTCTCCGTAGCCACGTCGGGCGCCCCGTCGGTGCCGCCGATGAGGTAACCGTCATGCGGATCGAGGTGGGCCTTATAGGGGAGGGTCGTCTCAGACTTATAATAGACATTGGCGATCTGCCCCTCGCTCACCGCCACGAGGGCCTCAGCAATGGTCTGGCGCGCATGGTGCATGCCCACGGAGTGAGCCTGCATGACGGCCGTCGCCCCGTAGAGGTCGATGATCAGGCCCGGCAGGCGGTCGCCCTCGCCATGCACGAGACGGAAGCAGTCATTGTCCGGCCGCTGCAGCCCGAGGGCACGGCGCAAGCGGAATGCCTCGCCGAGGCGGGCGGTCCAGAAATCAGCGGCGGGCTCCTCCGCGCCGAAGGTCAGCATGCGCACGGCGATTGAACCGATCTGGTAGTGGCCGCAGCCCATCGGTTCGCCTTCGGCCGATACGACCCTGACGAGGTCGCCCTCGTTGAGCGGGCCGTCGGTGCCCTTGATGGCACCGGAGAACACCCAGGGATGGAAGCGCCTGAGGCTTTCGTCCTTACCGCGCTTGAGATAGATGGTCGTCATGAGATTGTGGGGAATGTCTTGTGGGGGAGAGAGGAATGGGGTTATGAACGGGTGCGGCGGCGATAGGTGCGCTTGCGGGCCTTGGGCTTGGTGCCTTCAACCCCGGCCTCATCAGTCTTCGGGCGTGGCTGAGCCTCAACAGGGGGCACAGGCTGCGTCTCGACAAGCTCATAAGCCTTCGTGACGCGGAGATTTTCCAGTTCCTTATAGAGCTGCACGCACGTCACGGCGTCGGTCGCCGCATAGACGCGTTGCGACTCGCTCAGCACGTCGGCCTCCCAGTTGCTCAGGCGGGCGCTCTTAGAGATGCGCTGGTGGAAGACATTGGCATAGAGCTTCATCAGACTCATGTCGCGGATGCCCAGCGGCTTGACATAGCTCTGCAGGTCGATGTAACCCGCGGGGGTGAAGTCCGCATCGCGCTTGCGCAGCATGAGAAAATCGTCGGAGAGCGAGAGGCCGATTTTGAGTACGTCGGGATTGCTCAGCAGGTCTTTGAGGCAGGGCACGAAGCCCGTCTCGTTGATACGGAAGAGGAAACATACCTCCTCGCCCATGGCCACCTGTACGAGGGCCACCTTGTGCTCGTCGCCTTTGTGAAAGGCCGGGCGCGTCTCCGTGTCGATGCCCAAGATCGGGGCAGTGGCCAGCGCCTGGCAGGCCCGTTCGGCCTCCCCTTCGCTGTTGATCACCACGATGCGTCCGTCGTAGGCGTAGCGCGGCAAGTCTTTGATAAATTCTTTAGATGTCTGGGTAAATAGCTGTCGCATAGTGGGTGAGCGCCGCAGCCGCCGGGCGGAGCGGTCAGAGGGCTATACTTCTCTGTCGTGTGTAGGTCAAAAGTCGGTTGCGGGGTCGTCTTCAGCAGCAACGGTGGGCGGAGCTTTCCGTGCCCTGACCGCCGTGTCGGGGCTGTTGCGTTCGATTCTCCTATATTATAAGATGTGTGGTGCCGTCGGCGTGGCCTTATTCGCCATCCGTCGTATAGCGCAGGTCGTGCAGGGCGCGCAGCGCACCGAGGAGCTTTTGACCCCATTGCAGTCTAAACTCCTCCACGACCTCGGCCAGCGCCACTTCCATCGCTTCGTCATAGCCTTCGCGATAAGCCTCGACCAGTTCGCGCAGCTGTTGGTAGACGTCGGCCAGACACTCGCTCACAGTGCAGAGCACCGGGCGGTCAGAATATTTGAAGTCCGCCACCTGCACATCGAGGAAGTCGTCGTGAGGCCCCAGAATGTCCGCCACCCCGGCGCGTATGTAGTCATAGTCGGCCTCGGTGACCTTCTTCTCGTTCCACCCTGCCGTCTCGGGCACGTCGCCCAGCAGCGAGGTCTTGAGATAGACCATTGGCAGCAGTCCGCAGAGTATGCGGCAGAAGTCGTCGGGCGACTGCCCTCCGGCCTGTTCGAGATATTTGCAATATTCCGTGCTGACCCTCACGAGGTCAAGCGCTGGCTGGCTGTAGATAAACTGTGCGTCGTCTTGCATACAATGTGCAAAGGTAGTGCAAGGAGTGAAAACAGCCGCCCGCCTGCTCGCACACATTTCCGCTGCGTCCCCAGGGCCGCAATGCTTCCAAAGCATTTATAAGCGGTCCCACGTCTGCCGAACTGCCCGTTTGTCCTTACATTTGCAAGCGTCATTTATACCTTTCTGCTTATGCGAGCTATCATCCGGTCTTTTATCTTTTGCTCCCTCGTGGCGCTGGCGGTGTTTCCCGCCGATGCGCGGCGCAAAGCTTCGGCCGACACCTTCGCCGTGGGCGACAGCCTCACCGTCCCCTGGCGTGAGCGCTGGCGTCTCGACGCCTATGCCGACCAGCCGCGCTTCGAAGCGGGCAAGGGTACCTTCCTGCTCAACGGCAAGCCCTTCGTCGTGCGGGCCGCCGAACTCCACTACCCCCGCATCCCCCGCCCCTATTGGGACCAGCGCATCAAGCTCTGCAAGGCCCTGGGGATGAACACCGTCTGCCTCTACGTCTTCTGGAATGTCCACGAAGCCCGTCCCGACAGCTTCGACTTCACGGGGCAAAACGACCTCGCGGCCTTCGTCCGCCTCTGCCAGGCCAACGGCCTCTACGTCATCCTCCGTCCCGGCCCCTACGTCTGTGCCGAGTGGGAGATGGGCGGTCTCCCCTGGTGGCTCCTCAAGAAGGAGGATGTGCGCCTGCGCAAGCTCGATCCCTACTTCATCGATCGCGTGCGCCGCTTTGAGGATGCCGTGGCCCGGCAGGTCGGCGGCCTCACCATCGACAAGGGCGGCCCGATCATCATGGTGCAGGTGGAGAACGAATACGGGGCTTATGACACCGACAAGGCCTATGTTGCCACCATCCGCGACATCGTGCGCCGGAGCTTCGGCCCCGAGGTCACCCTCTTCCAGTGCGACTGGGCCTCGACCTTCGAGCGCAATGCGCTGCCCGACCTTATCTGGACGATGAACTTTGGCACCGGGGCCGACATCGACGCCCAGTTTGCCCCCCTCAAGCGCCTCCGCCCCACCAGTCCGCTGATGTGCTCCGAGTATTGGAGCGGCTGGTTCGACAAGTGGGGCGCCCACCACGAGACGCGCCCCGCCCACGACATGACCGCCGGCATTGGCCACATGCTCTCGCGCGGCATCTCCTTCAGCCTCTACATGACCCACGGCGGCACCAACTGGGGCCACTGGGCGGGCGCCAACTCCCCGGGCTTCGCCCCCGACGTCACCTCCTACGACTACGACGCGCCGATCAGCGAGTCGGGACAGCCCACACCCAAGTATTTCGCCCTGCGCGACACGCTGGCGAAGTATGCCGACGGCCCGCTCCCCAAGCTTCCGCCCCTCATCAAGCCCATGGCCGTCAAGCCCTTCACCTTCACCAAGGTGGCTCCCCTCTTCGACAATCTGCCCGCCCCCCAGGCCAGCCCCGACATACGGCCCATGGAGGCCTACGATCAGGGCTTCGGCACGATCGTCTACCGCACCCACCTGCCCCGCCTCAACCGCCCGTCGGTGCTGACGGTCACTGAGGCGCACGACTATGCCCGCATCTACGTCGACGGACGCCTCGCCGGCACCCTCGACCGCCGCCATGACCAGCGCACCCTCACCCTGCCGTCCTGCCGCGAGGGGGCGCGCCTCGACATCGTGGTCGAGGCCATGGGGCGCGTCAACTTCGGGCAGGCCATCAAGGACCACAAGGGCATCACCCGCGACGTGACGCTCACCGTCGAGCAGAGCGGACGTCCCTTCGTCTGCAACCTCAAGGACTGGCAGGTCTACAACCTCCACGACACCTACGACGCCTACTGCACGATGAAGTTTCGCCCCCTCCAGTCCCTCACCGACTCTCTCGGCCAGCGCGTGCCCGGCTGTTACCGAGCCACCTTCCGCCTCGGGCGGGTGAGCGACACCTTCCTGCGCTTCGACACCTGGGGCAAGGGGCTCGTCTATGTCAACGGCCATCCGCTCGGCCGCATATGGTCCGTCGGGCCGCAGCAGACGCTCTACATGCCCGGCTGCTGGCTCCGTAAGGGGGAGAACGAGGTGCTCGTGTTCGACGTCGTAGGGCCGCGCGAGGCGGTGAGCGAGGGACTCACGAAGCCCATCCTCGACCGTCTGCAGGCCGATGCCCCCGCCACCCACCGTGCCCCGGGCGAGACCTACGACCTCACGGGGGTGCAGCCCGTTTACCACGGCACCCTCCCCGCCGGCACGGGCTGGCAACGCATAGCCTTCCCCTCCAGTGCCACGGGGCGTTACCTCTGCATCGAAGGGCTGAGCGCCCACGATGGCGGCAGCGTGGCGGCCCTCGCCGAACTCTACGGCCTCGACGCCATGGGCCAACGCCTCTCCCGCGAGGCTTGGCGCGTGCGCTATGCCGATAGTGAGGACGTGGCCGAGGCCAACTGCATGGGCGACAAGGCCTTTGACCTGCAAGAGTCCACCTATTGGCGCACCGCCCCCGGCGCCGCCTATCCCCACCTCCTCGTCATCGACTTCGGCGCCCCGACCACCCTCACCGGGCTCGACCTCCTCCCCCGCGTCGACGCCGGCGCCCCCGGGAGCCTGAAGGAGGTGAAGATCTATATGAAGTAACGCGTAACGGGCTGCCCCCAGCTAGGGGCAGCCCGTAGTGTGTCTTGGAGGTAGGGAGTCGGGGAGTGAATTTAGCGCCTTGGGGTCTAGGCTACGCCCCCGTAGCAGGTGGTATGCGGCACTCCTTTGGGGGTTGCTGGTACGGCGGTCATCGACAAGCCTTTGGTTAGAGACGCAGCCAAACGTTGTTCTCCCAGTCACCGCCCCCTTCCCATTCGAGGAGGGAGCGCTTGAGGGCTGTACCGTAGGCGAAGCCACCGAGGGAGTGGGCGGCGACGATGCGGTGGCAGGGGATGAGGAGAAGGATGGGGTTGCGGCCCACGGCCTGGCCCACCGCCTGCGAGGCCCGCGGCCGGCCTACGCGTTCGGCAATCCGGCCGTAGGTTCGGGTCGTGCCGTAGGGCACCTCCGCCAGCGCCCGCCACACCGCCTGCTGAAAGGGCGTTCCCTCTGGTGCGAGGGGCGGCATCGGGGGAAGGGGCTGATGGGTAAAATAAGCGTCAAGCCACGCCGTGGCGGCTCGCAGATGAGCGGCCGTCGGATCGTGGCTTGACGTTTTTTTCGTAGGGGGCGGGTTGCTGCCTTCGCCCGCCGGGACTAGCTTTGTGATGCCCGCCATCGTGGCCTCGATGCATAGCAGACCGAGGGGACTGACGTAGCGGGTCGACAGCGTGGGGCACAACATGGGGGCAGTGGGGTCAGAAGGGGTAGCCGATGGCGAAGTGGAGGCCGAGGCCGTCCTTGAATCGTTCGATGTTGTAGAAGCCTGAGCGGCTCGTCGTGTAGGGAGCGTGGAGGGCAATGCCGACGTCGAAGCGGAGGACGATGAACTGGAGGTCGTAGCGCAGGCCGGCGCCCGTGCCGAGGGCGATGTCCTTGAGGCTCTTGAGGGTAATTTGGCCGCCGGGGCGCTGCGGATCGTCGCGGAGGGTCCAGACATTGCCCGCATCGAGGAATACGGCTCCGTGGAGATCGCCCACGAGGCGGGCGCGCAGTTCGGCGTTGGCCTCGAGCTTTACGTCGCCCGTCTGGTCCATGTAGGCATATTTGTCATCGCGCGGCCGGTAGTGGCCGGGGCCGAGGGCCCGCACCGTAAAACCGCGCACGCTGTTGGCGCCGCCGACATAGAACTGGTCTACGTAGGGGGCCGACGTGCTGTTGCCGTAGCTATAGATCACGCCGCCCGCCAGCCGGGTGGCCACGCTCATCGAGCGGTTGAGCTTGAAGAGTTTGTGCATCTCCGCCGTGACCTTGACATACTGGGCAAAGGGGCTGCCGAGGAGCTTCTTGTCTTTCTCCTTAAAGCCCTTTCCCGCCAGGGCGTAGATGCCCGAGGTGATGTTGCCCGCCTGCTTCGCCGAGAGCTGCACCCACCAGGGGTTGCTGCGCCATGAGCGCGACTGGTAGGTAAAGGTATAGCTCATCGAGGGGACGAACTGGTCGCGCATCGAGACGTAGAGCGCCGGGTTGGCCGTCATGATGGAGTCGAAGGCGTGGGTGGTGTGGTTGAGTTTGTTAAACTGCAGGTTGAGCAGCGTCAGGTCGTGCTGCGCGGTCTCGCGCCGATACCAGTGATAGGTGACGCCCGCGCCGAGGGTCAACATGTTGTAGAAGTTGGAGCGGTTGCGCCAGTCGGCATCGACGGAGAAGCCCGTCGACGATGGGAAACGCACGCGGCGGCGGCTCACACCGGGGAAGACGAAGCGGGGAAACTTAAAGGCCAGCTGCGTGCCCAGTTCGTAGGAGTTGAGGAGCGAATTGCCGCCCTGCGCGCCCGCGCCCGTCTGCCACTCATAGGAGCCGAAGATCTTAAACGACACGCGCTCTGCACCGCGGAAGGCATTGCGCTTGGCCAGCTCGTAAGAGATGGTGGGGCCCACCTGCTGGTTGCTCTTGAGTGTGGCTCCGACCTCAAATGTGGAGTCGTAGAGCTTGTCCATGATGGCGCTGACCACGATGTCGAGGGTGTCGCAGCCGGCCGTCGTGTCGCGGGGCACGTAGCTCACGTCGATCTGCGAGAGCACGCCCAGTTCGCCCAGCTTCTGTATGGTCATCTGCTGGTTGTCGAGCGAGTAGGGTTCGCCGTGTCGGTGGGCGATGGCGTGGCGCCAAATCGAGGCGCGCACGGGGAGCTTGTCGGCGGAGAAGTTGTAGGTGTAGTTGCGGCGGGTGCGGGTGTGGGTGAGGGGGGCCATGTCGCGGTCGCGCACGTTGATGATGGCGCGGCCGATGTACCACGGATGGTCGGCCTCGACGGGGCGGCCCGCGGTGGGGAGCACCTGGAGCTCCACCTTGTTCTTACGGAGCGTCGTGTCGGCGCGGTAGGTGGTGTAGTCGGCCTTGAAGTAGTAGTAGCCGTGGTTGCGCAGGAGGGTCTCGATGCGTGTCTGTTCGGCTGCGAGGTTGACCACGCTGAAGGCGTCGCCCTTCTTGAGCAGGCGGTCTTGCTTGCGGGCGGCGAGTATGCTGTCCATCTGCGCCGGGAAGCGCTGGTAGGCGATGGAGTCGAGGCGGTAGAGCGGGCCGGCGAGGACGTGGTAGTCCACCTTCGCCTTCTTGGCATTGCTGGGATCGGTGATCACCTCGTAGCCCACTCGGCCGCGGAAGTAGCCGTAGTTATGGAGCGTGTTGGTGGCCACCTTGGCGCGCGTCTCGGGGTTGACCTGTGAGATGAGCACCGGCTCCGTGCCGAATCGCTTGTAGATCCACTTGCCCAAGCTCCCCTTGGCATCGTAGAGGCCGTTGTGCACCCATAGACCTATCTTCCAGGGCCAGGTGAGTGACGAGGAGCCGAAGATGGCGTTGTTGGGCGGGTAGGCCAATACGGCGTCGACCTCCTCGCGGGCGGTGGCGAAGTCGGCCTGATCGCGCTCGTAGGCCTGCTTCTCGGCAGCCCGCTGGGCCTTGGTGAGGGGGCCTCGGTGCGTGGTGGTGTCGGTGCGCGTGGTGGTGGCATGGCCCGTGAGAGCTTCGGTCACGGCTTTGGCGGCGTCGGCCACGGCTGTGATGACGCCCGTGGTGTCGCGTCGCGCCTGGCGCCTGAGGGCTTCGGGCGAGTCGGCGTAGGTGGTCTTGCGTATGCCGGTGTAGAGCTGCTCGTCGTCGGGGATGGCGCTCGTGGTGGAGCATGCCGCCAGCAGCAGGGCCGTGGCCGCGAGGAGGAGTAGGGAGGCGTAGCGGGAGAGATGAGTCATTGGGAGGGGAATGGGGGAGGGGGAGAGAAGGAAGGGGCGGAGCCGTTATTGCCGCGCCTTCTTCTTCCTGAAGATGAAGAGTTCGCCGAGTCGGTCGGTCTTGCGGCGCAAGACGAGGCTGGCCCCCGTGCGGGTGAGCTGTCCCTCGAGCGGGTCGATCGTGTTGCGGTCGTAGAATACCTTGACATAGCGCGTGGCGCCCTGGTCGAGGCGATACTCCACGGCCACGTTGCTGATGAAGCTCTCCGCCGAGTTTTGGGCTTCGGCGCCGGTCGACACCTTGCCGCCGATGATCACGCTGATGCGGTTGCCCCAGAATCGCTTGGCGAACTGGAAGGAGTAGTCCGTCGTCTCGGCGCCTGTCTCGGTCGAGCCGCTCTCTACGCCGAGGTTGATGTCGATGGTCTTAAAGGCCGAGCCGGCGATCTGCTGTATCTCGCTCTGCAGGAAGGCGTTGAGGGCGTTGCTGGCCTTAAATCCCGAACCGCCCGAGAGCATGTTCTCGTCGGTCATATACATGCCCGTGGCCATCAGGGCGACGGCCGCCTTGTTGCGCTGGGCGTCGGTCATGGCGGCCAACTCGTTTTGGATGGTGAGGTCTTCGGGGGCTTCGATCGTAAACTCCAGGCCCATGTCGTTGAGGGGCTTGGTGAGCGCCACGCCCACGTCGAAGGCTACGGAGCGCTGCTTGTCGCCGTCGCTCACCAGGGCGCGGGTGCGCTCTTTGGCCTGAATGTTGAGCGTGGGGTTCATCACGTCGCCCGTAAACTCTACGTAGGAGCCCTGCACGAGGTTAAACGTCTTGAGCGGTATGACGGGCAGGGCATACTTCATCTGGCCCGACTGCACGGTGAATCGGCCCGTCATGCGCATATCGCCCTGCTGGGTCATGCGCAACGTCAGGTCGCCGCCGCCCTCGAGGTTGACGTAGCTCTGGCCGTCGTCGCTCAGGGTGCAGTGGAACTGGGCCGCATCGCTGATCGAGATGCCCAGCGTCATGTCGAAGCTGCCGCTCGGCGCGGGCCGGGCCTGCTTCCGCTGCGTCGTGTCGCGGAAGCTCACAAACTCCACCAGGTCGTTCAGCTGGTCGTCGACGGTGAGCGGCGAGTCTTTGAGAATGTAGGTCATGTCGGTGCGGTCGAGCACCTCGAGCTTGCCGCGGATGGCCAGGTCGGAGGTCGTGCCCTTGAGCGTGCCGATATAGTTGGCGTAGACCTTGCCGTAGACCAGCGACTGTGCCTTCTTGCGCGTGTTGATCAGTTCGAAGTCGCTTGCCCGCATGGTGAAGTCCATCTTCATCTTCGCCAGGTCGCTCATGTCGAAGGTGCCGTTGAGCACGAGCGGATTTTTTCCCGTCGAGTAGAGGTTGTAGTCGTCGAAGACGAGACGGCTGTCCTTGATCTCCACCGCCCGCTCGTCGGTGCGGAAGTCAAATCCGTAGACGTCGGAGTAGATGTGGGCCGAGTCGAGGTCGAGCGAGCCGTTGAGCACGGGGCTGTCGGCGTTGCCCTTGACGGTGAGGTCGCCGCCGGCCTTGCCGCTGAGTGCCACGTCGGTGCCGGCCATGAAGCCGTTGAGCAGCTTGAGGGGGAAGTCGTGGAGTTGGGCTTCGCCCTCATACTCTCCGTTGCGGCCCCCGCTGGTGTAGTAGGTGCCGTTGCAGGCCATGACCTCTTCGCCCTCCGAGGTGATGAAGGCCGATGCATGGTGCGTGCCGCCCCCCTTGGGCAGGTAGATGGCGTCGATCCCCACGCGGCCGAGGGGCGTGCCTTCATAGCTGAAGTCCTGTGCCTCGAGCGAGGCCATGGCGCTCACCGAGGTGTGGGCTGCATTGTCGGTCACGTGGATGTCGCCGCCGAGCATGCCCCCCAGCTTGGGCAGGTAGGGCATGACGGCGCTCAGTTCGCCCAGGTTGACGTGGCTCAGGCTCAGCGTCAGGTCGTTGAGCGAGTCTTGCGGTTCGCCGTAGAGCTTGAGGCCCGTGCCGTCGTCGGCCAGCAGGTCGATGTCGGCGCGGATGCGTTTGTCGCGGCCTAGGAATAGGAAGTTGTCGTCGTTGACCTTAAAGGTGCGGTAAGCCAGGATGGGGCGTTCGGGGTAGAGGTGCATGGATATGCCCCCCTCGGCCAACGCCGCCTCGAGGCCCAGGTCGATGCCCTTGCGCCCTTGTCCGTCGAGGTAGACGAGTTCCACCCCGGCGCTTGCTGCCTTGAGGTAGGCCCTCAGGTTGACGCTCAGCGGCGTGTCGTTTTTAGGCCCGTTGCCCACATGGGCGAGCAGGTTGATGCCCGTCGTGTCTTGGAGGATATGGGCGCGGATCGTGTCGAGCCGCATTTGGCCCATGTCGAGCCTGGCGATGCGGGCCACGCCCGTCGCGCCGCGGCGCGGGTCGGTGCCGAGGTTGATGTAGACGGAGTCGAAGGCATAGCCCTTCATGCGGAGGATGTTGTAGAGCGGATTGTCGCGCCCCGCCTTGAGGTAGAGGCTCACCACGGGGAGGAAACGCTTCAGGCGCTCGTGGCGCAGATGCTTGTCGGCCGCCTCGCGCGAGAGTTCGCGTCCCAGCTCGGCGAGCTGGCTCGTCAGTCGCGATATTTCGCCCTTCGTGCCGAAGTCCATGCGCAGGTCGCCGGCAGTGACGTAGGCATGCGTCGTGTCGCGCCCGGCGGTGATGTCGAAGTCGAGATCCTTGGCCATGGCGCTCATGCGCGGCGTGGTGAAGTGGTTGTTGTGTACCGCCCCCGTGGCGTGGAAGGTTGTGAAACTGCGGTCCGTGCGTCCCGTCAGACGCAGCTGTGTGCCGTAGAGGAGGGTGTCTTTGGTGAGGCCCAGGGCGTAGAGATCGGCCTCGGGCACGTCGGCCGTGAGGTCCACCTCGTAGTGGCGGGCCCCGATGCGGCCCGTGAGCCGGCCGGTGGCGTTGATGAGTTTGTTGGCGGCAGCAAAGTTCGCCTTCACCGTTCCCCCGCTCAGCCGGGCGTCGGCGCTGAGGCCGCTCAGGTCGTAGCGGTCGTAGGTGAAGCGGGTGACGCGGGCCTTGGCGTTGAGGCGGGCCTTCGGGGTGAGGGGATCGAAGCCCGTGCCGGCCGCCTCGACCGCTCCGGTGAAGGGTCCGGCCTTTAGCCCCTTGACGAGGCGCCCGACGGGCATGGCCTGGCTCGTGGCCTTGAGGCGGTAGGCCTCCGTGCGCAGGTTGGCCGTGCCCTCCGCCGTGAGGCGTCCGCCCAGGGTGGCGAGGGCGATGCGTCCGCCGTAGGTGTTGCCGTTGAAGGTGGCGCGTCCCGAGAGGTTGGCCACGGCGGGCACGTTGACGCTCCGGTTCACCGAGGCGGGCAGGAGGGGAGTGAGGGCCGTCAGACGGTCGCCCTTGAGGTCGAAGGTGAACGCCCCGCTGCGGTCCTTGCCCAGGGCGTGGCGGGCATAGCCCGAGGCCGTGAGGCGCATGATCCCCCGCAGGCCGCCCTCGAGGCGCTCGATTCGCAGGTGGTCGACGCTGCCCCTCAGCCGGACGCCGAGGGTCAGGGGGGCGTCGGGGAGCTTGGCGAGCAGATCTTTGGGCACGTAGCCCGCCGCCAGCGTCCGCAGGTCGCTTCGCCCGATCGTAGCGCGGGCCTCGGCTGTGAGGTGGCCGCCGCGTCGGGGGGTGAGGGCGGCGAGGTCGAGGGCGGCGGAGACCTTTACCCGCGAGGCGGGCAGGGTCAGCTGGAGGTCGGGCAGGAGGAGGCGGACGGAATCCATCACCACGCGGCCGCTCAGCCCCTTGATCGTGAGGCCTTCGGCCGCTGCCCTCGTCGGGAGGGTCGCCGTCTTGCGCGGTGTGGCTTGTCCCCCTCCGACCGCTTGGGTCAGCAGCCACCCCGTCGGGTCCGCCGTGGCGAAGTTGCCGCCCCGCACCTCGCGGAGCGTCAGACCGCGCAGGTTGAGGGCCAGGCGGCCGTGGCGGTCATAAGATAAAGTGTCGACCAGGAGGCTGACGCCCGTCAGCCTGATGTGATTGGGGTCGAAGCCCTCGCGCTGTCGGGGCTGGTGGGGCAGGTCATAGGCCAGCGCCGTCTCTTTGAGCAGGAAGCGCCGGGCGCGGTAGTCGTTCGTCCCCGTGTCGAAGCGCCCCTTCTTGAGTTCCGCGTGCCCGATGTCGGCCAAGATGCGCATCGAGTCGCCCGGCAACGAGAGGCGGACGCGCGAACGATCGATGCGGGCGCTCCCCACGTCGATCAGCCAGTGGGCCTGGCTCTTCGTCGTGTCTTCCGCCGCCGTGTCGCTCAGCATGACGGTCACGTCGGCATCGCGCAGGCGGGCATAATCGAGCCTTACGAGTTCCTGCCTCCAATCCACGCCGTGGGCAGCGGCCTCGAGCGCCCCGATGCGCCCCTTGATGCGCACGTCGGAGAGATAGCTCTTCGTGTCGGCCACCACGCCGTAGAGGTCGAGCCCATCGACGTCGGCACGGCCCTCGAAGAGCGGCAGCAACTTCACGTGGAGGCGCAGCGATCGAGTGGCCAAGAGCGTGTCGCCCCGTTCGATCGCCGTCACGCGGTGGAGGGCCAGGTCGAGGGGAAAGGCCAGACGCACCCGCTCCACGCGGATGTCCATGCCCATTGTCTGCGACAGATGTTCCGCCACGCGGTGCACCGCAAAGTTTTGTACGGGGGGGATATAAATGAGAACGGCGAGCAGCAGAAAGAGGACGATGGGCAGAGCCACCGCCACAGCGATCCACTTGAGCGCTTTTGGGGCTTTCTTCATGAGGGCAAAGATACGCTAACACAGCCGAAGCGGGGCAGGGTGGGGGAGGCTTTTCGCGGTGGCGCGCCCATTCCGCCCGCCCCGCCTCCGTCCGGGCCGGCGGGCGGGGCGTTTTCCCCACCGCCCGGCTTGGTTTCCGTAGATGCCATCCCGTTTCCGTTTCCAGTCCTGAAATATTCATTTCAGGTCTTGGTTTATATATTTCCAGTCCTGAAATGGATATTTCCAGTCCTGAAACGAAACTTTCCCGCCCGCTCCTCCCGCCGCCATGCCCTGCGGACCTTCCGGCGTGCGCTGCCGCACTTCCTGCCTTCCTGAAATAATAAATCTTCGCGCCGAGGGGCTTCCTATAAGCATACTGCATTACCTTTGCAGCTACATTAACTATCATCTCCAGCCGCAAGCCGAAGGGAGGTTGCGGCGGTGATACGTGCAGAACTTCTATAAATGCTTATGCACTCTTACCGGCAACGGGGCACTGCGGTGCCCGCAAGGGGCGCTCTCTCTGAGGCGCGTCCTAAGATCAACGCTTAGTAGTGATTCGGAACCGACGCGAAACGGTTGATACTCCTGACATTCCCTCTGTCCTTACGACTGACGCACCTGCGGCAGCCGAAGAGAGGGTATATCCTGATGCCGTTTCGTCTGCCGGCGCAGCCGAAGGGAGCGCTGCCCACGCCTTTGCCTGGTATGTCATCGTCACCCGTGCCCATCAGGAGCGCAAGGTCTGCGAACTCCTCACCGAGCGCCGCCAGCCCGATATCCTGCGGGTTTACCTCCCCGAACGCACCGTGGTGAGCGCCGTGAGGGCGGGTAGGGTAGAGCGCCTGCCGCTCCTGCGCTGTCGCGTCTTCGTCTACGGCGCCCGCCGCGCTATCGACGCCTTCCTCGCCGACTGCCCCTATGCGGCCAGCCTCCAGCGCGACCACACGGCGCGGCGCATCATGACCGTGCCCGAGGCAGAGATGGAGTGTTTCATCGAGTTCAACCGCCACGACGTCGACCAGCTCCTCGTGCTAGAGCGCCCCTACCGCCGCTACCTCTTCGACCCCGTCAAGGGACGGGCCAATGTTCGCGCCCGCGTGATCGACGGCCCCTTTGCCGGCCTCGAGGGCCTCCTCGTCAGGGTGCGCAAGGACCACCGCCTGGTCTTCCGCATCGGCGAGCTGGCCGTCTCTATACCGAATGTCTGGCAGTGGCACCTGCTGCGTCTCACCGACGCCGATGAGGCCGACGAGCGCCGGCGAACCGATCCGGCCTATCTCATAGACCGCCTCAAGGCGGCCCTCCAGCGTTCGGGACTCACCCACGAGACGGGGCGCTACCTCATCTGGGCTGTCCGCCGGCTTCAGGCTGAGGCTTCGATCGCCAAACTCTGCGCTGAAGCGGCGGCCAACGCCCGCATCGAGGCCCAACCCTGGCAGACTGTTGCCCAAGCCTTAGCCGCACTGACGGGGCCCGAGGCCGAGACGCTGACCTCGCTGAGCTATTACTTCAGCCTCCACCCCGACGAACTCGACCGCCGCCTGGCCGATGCGCCCCTCCGCCCCTTCCTCACGCCCGCGGCGGAGGCTGCGGACGAGGACTGGCCCGCCGAAGCTGCGGAACGGCCTGAGATCATCCCTCCTGCTGAAGGCATGGAGGCAAGTGCACCGGTTCGCCTCCTCGCGCACGCCGAAGACGGCTTTACGGAGTGCATGGGTCGCCTGACCCTCACCGAAGACGCCTACCGCGCCGGAGACGAGACGGCCCGCCCCCGCGGGGTGACCTACGAAACCCACGTCGGCCGGCGCGGCACGCTCCTCTTCATCGACTTCCAGCCCATCACCGACCGCTTCCTCCACCTCTCGCCCGAGTCTCGCGAAGCGCAGCGCAAGACCCTTCGCCAATATCACCCCGCCCTCGCCGCCGTCTTCGAGACCATGAGGGCCGCGGTAGAACCGGAGAAGGAACCTTCGGCGGAAACAAAAGCGCAGCTGGCACTCCGCCGCCTCACCTTCCACCCCGACACCGCCCCCCGCTGGTGTCTCACTCTCGTCACGGCCGACTTGCCGCCCGAAGCAGCCTACAAGCGCTTCGTCACCGAGGCCGCGGCCCTCCTCACCACCATCGCCCGCAGCACCCACCTCGCCCTCTGGCGCGACGTCCTCCCCGAGCTCTGGCTGAGATAAGCGGCCCGCGAGCTTCCCCAGCTTCCCGAGAGATCGTTATCACGTTATCACGTTATGACGTTATAACGATTTGACCGCCAGAAGATCAGGTGCCCCGATGCCCCGCCGCCCCGACGATTTGTCCCTTCAGAATCACCCAGAACACCCTCATACGCCTCCCCTCAAGATGAAAACTGTCATGCTCGTCTTCGGCACGCGCCCCGAAGCCATCAAGATGGCCCCGCTGGTCAAAGCCTTCGAGGCCCGTCCCGACGCCTTCCGCACCCTCGTCTGCGTCACCGGCCAGCACCGTCAGATGCTCGACCAGGTGCTCCAGATCTTCGATATAAAGCCCGACTACGACCTCAACATCATGAAGCAGGGACAGGACCTCTACGACGTCACCTCACGCGTGCTCCTCGGCCTGCGCGACGTGTTCGATGAGGCCAAGCCCGACGTAGTCCTCGTCCACGGCGACACGACGACCTCCACCGCCGCAGCCCTTGCAGCCTTCTATAAGCAGATTCCCGTCGGCCATGTCGAGGCCGGGCTCCGCACACACAATATCTACAGCCCCTGGCCCGAGGAGATGAACCGTCAGCTCACCGGCCGCATCGCTACCTACCACTTCGCCCCCACGCCTCTGAGCCGTGAGAACCTCCTCAAGGAGAACGTGGCCGACGCCCACATCACCGTCACGGGCAATACGGTCATCGATGCCCTCTATCACGTCGTCGACCGCATCAAACACGACACCAAACTCGATGCGGCACTGACCGCCGAACTCCTGCGCGCCGGCTACGACACGCAGCGCCTCGCAGGGGGGGCACGTCGCCTCGTGCTCATCACGGGCCACCGCCGCGAAAACTTCGGCGAGGGCTTCCTCTCTATGTGCCGCGCCATCAAGGCGCTCACAGAGCGCTTCCCCGAGGTGGACTTCGTCTATCCCATGCACCTCAACCCCAACGTGCGCCGCCCCATCCACGAAGTCTTCGGTCAGGATCTCACCGGCCTGGGCAACATGCACTTCATCGAGCCCCTCGAATACCTCTCCTTCGTCTTCCTCATGGAGAAGGCCTCCATCGTCCTCACCGACAGCGGCGGCATTCAGGAGGAGGCCCCCGGTCTCGGCAAGCCCGTCCTCGTCATGCGCGACACCACCGAGCGTCCTGAAGCCCTCACCGCCGGTACCGTCAAGCTCGTCGGCACGGACTACGACAAGATCCTCTCCTCCGTCAGCACCCTCCTCACCGACGCCGCAGCCTACGACAGCATGAGCCGCGCCGTCAATCCCTACGGCGACGGCAAGGCCTGCGCCCGCATCCTCGGCGTCCTCGAGAAGGGCTGATCTCCCTTAAGCCGCCAAGCCTTGATAGTCTTCACCCATTTCCCTTGCCATTCAGCAGTTTGTGACTACCTTTGCTCCGAGATTTGAACATTTCTGCGCGGAGATTTGAACATTTCCCGCTGGAGATTTGAACATTTTCGATCGGAGATTTGAACATTTTCGATCGGAGATTTGAACATTTACCTTCCCCGATTTGGGCAATCTCCTTCCAGGCCCGTCTATCGATGGACGGCCCCGTCACAATCAGCTGCAAGACATGCCACAACCCTATCGACGCAAACAATATGACGAACTGAGAGAGCGACTGCTGGAGCCCAGGCAGTTCATTCAGGTGCTTGCCGGCCCCCGTCAGGTCGGTAAGACCACGCTCGTTGCCCAGGTCTGCGAGGCCCTCCCCGTTACGGTCGTTTCGGAGAGTGCCGACAGCATCGAGCCCACCGACACCGACTGGATACGCCGCACCTGGATTGCCGCCCGCAGCCGCATGATGGTCGAGCGCCTCACGGAGCTGGTCCTCGTCATCGACGAGGTGCAGAAGCTCCGCAACTGGAGCGAGGCCGTCAAGCGCGAGTGGGACGCAGACACCCTCCACGGTCTCAATCTCAAGGTCGTCCTCTTAGGTTCGTCCCGCCTCCTCCTCAAGGCCGGGCTCACCGAGTCGCTCGCCGGCCGCTTCGAACTGATCCGCATGTCGCATTGGCGATATGACGAGATGCGCGATGCCTTCGGCTATTCACTCGATGACTACATCTATTATGGCGGCTATCCCGGCACGGCGGGCCTCCGGACGAACTTCCCCCGCTGGCGGCGCTATGTCCGTGACGCCCTCATTGCTCCGGCGATAGAGAAGGACGTCATCCTCACGAGCAACATCTACAAGCCTGCGCTGATGAAGCAGCTTTTTGAGCTGGGCTGCTCCTATTCGGCGGAACTCCTCTCATTGACCAAACTCCTCGGCCAGTTGCAGGACGCCGGCAATGTCACGACCCTCGCCGACTACCTCCGAATCCTCGGTGAATGTCAGCTGCTCACCTCCCTGCAGAAGTATGCTGGTGACCAGGCCCGCCGTTACAGTTCCATCCCTAAATATCAGGTCTACAACAATGCCCTCATGACCGCTTACGTCGGCAGCGGCTACGAAGCTGACCGCATCGATCCCGCCCGCTGGGGCCGGTGGGTCGAGTCCGCCGTAGGTGCCCACCTCCTGGCCCAGGAGGATGAAGCCGACTGCAAGGTCTACTATTGGCGTGAGGGCGCAGACGAGGTGGACTTCATCATCGTCCGTCAGGGCCGGACCATCGCCCTGGAGGTCAAGAGCGGCCGCCGCAGCACCAATCGCGGCCTCACCGTCTTCGAGAAGAAATTTCACCCCCTTCACTCCCTCGTCGTCGGCAGCGGCGGCATTCCCCTCGAGGACTTCCTCAGTACCCCCATCGACCGACTCTTCTACTAGCCCTCACCGGGCCCATCTGACTACCGGCACCCACTGGTTCTATTTGACAATTGGACCAGTGTCACCATCAGGCTGCTGTCGCCACGGGCCCATCTGACAACCGGCACCACCGGGCTCATTTGACTATTAGCCCCCACCGGGCCCATCCCTCATCCGTGCTTGCGTCGCCCCGTAGCGCGTAAGCACGCGTTATCCGTACTTATTTTAGAATCCATCGCACAGCGAGCTGCCCCACCGGGTAGCCCGCCTGTGGCGTTTATACCCGTCCCGACGGCCGAAGCTCACCGCTCCAGCCGCCGGCCGCTACCGTTATGACCGATACGAGTGCCGTCAACGGCCGCCGAGTCGCCAAAAACACGCTCATGCTCTATGTGCGGATGCTTGTGATGATGGCCGTCACACTCTACGCCAGTCGCGTGTTGATGCGCGTATTGGGTGTAACGGATCTGGGTATCTATAATGTAGTCGGCGGCGCTGTCGCCCTGCTGGGATTCATCAGCAGTTCGATGGCCATTTCCGTACAGCGCTTTCTTGCCTATGATCTGGGGAAGCATGATACCGATCGCCTCAATCTCACGCTCAATATAGCCGTAATTATCCACGTGGTTATTGCCCTGACGGTTTGGCTTGTCGGGGAGTCGCTGGGTCTGTGGCTGGTGGCGAAGTACTTGAACCTGCCCGCCGGGCGTTATGATGCCGCGATGATCGTATATCATATGAGCGTCCTGGCAGCTTGCGTGAAGATGTTGCAGGTTCCCTTTAACGCTTTGATCATTGCTACGGAGCGCATGTCGCTCTTTGCCTATTTGAGCATCGGTGAGGCCTTGCTCTCTTTGGGCTGCGCACTTGCGTTACCCTGGATATCCTACGACCATCTGATTGTCTATGGAGGACTGACGCTGGGGATGACTGTGTGTGTGGCCATGCTCTATGCATTCTGCTCATTACGCACGATTGAAGGAGTACGTCTGCGTTGGTGCTGGGATAAAGAGATCTTCCGTCGCCTGACATCCTTTGCTTTCTGGAGCGCGTTAGGTGAGATGTCCTGGGGCGCTACGATACAGGGAGTCAACATAGTCCTCAACATATTCTTCGGCCCCGCTGTCAATGCAGCCCGTGGCATTGCCTATCAGGTGCTCAATGCGGTTACGCGCTTTGCACAAAACTTTCAGATGGCCATGAACCCGCAGATCATCAAGCAATATGCTGCGGGTAATCTGACGGAGATGGAGACGCTGATGATGCGTGGCACGCGGCTGTCCTTTTATCTCTTGCTTTTCCTCATGTCGCCCCTGTTACTCCGAACGCACTATGTGCTGGCGTTGTGGTTGGGCCGTGTGCCGGATTATTTGGAGATCTTTACCCGGCTGATCCTCATCAATGCTCTCCTTGATGCGCTCTCCAATCTGACTACGACAGTCGTAAAGGCTTACGGCAGGATCCGCAATTATCAGATCATAGTCTCCTTCGTCCTCTTCCTCAACCTGCCTTTTTCCTATCTGCTGATCAAGGCCGGCCTTCCTCCTGAGAGCAGTTTCTGGGTTTATGGCCTCGTGTCGCTCAGCCTGTTGGCCGTGCGCCTTTATTTTGTCAAGCAGATGGTGGGACTTTCTGTCCGGCGCTTTGTCCGGGGCGTGCTTGTGCCTGTGTTATTTACGTCTGTCGTGGTG
This sequence comes from Alloprevotella sp., assembly GCA_052272595.1. GTDB lineage: Bacteria > Bacteroidota > Bacteroidia > Bacteroidales > Bacteroidaceae > Alloprevotella. Next base: position 149,177 of record DAVZJV010000002.1, on the reverse strand, counting down.
GCCCTTCCTCTTGGACTTGTAAACTTATACATTGCTGACACGCTGGGCGGTCTGGTTGCCGTCATACTCATCTCCTGTCTTTGGTGTCTGATCGCCATCCCCTTGGCCGGCCTTACGCGAGGTGAGCGCATCGCGATCGGCACAAAGGCCCTTGCATTGCTTCGTTCACGGGTGAGGCGCCATTGATTCATCCTCTCTTCCGTCAGTTCATGAAAACTCCTATACGTAAGACAGCCACCGTCACCTGGATCTACTATCGCAACTGTGGCACCTATCTGCAAGCCTATGCGTTACAACATGTCCTGCGATCGTTCGGATTGGAGAACGCTATCATCGATGATAAACGTTTTGTCTACCGTTTCCGCTGGCGTGAGTGGTTGGGAAAGTGCCGTGCCTGGTTGATGGGGCGTCGTCGCGACCAGCCTTGTTATCGAAGATTTCGCAGACGCTATCTGAAAGTAGACCGTAGCTACCGGCACCCCGCCGGGCTCAATGAGCGTTACGATGTCTTCCTCTGCGGCAGTGACCAGATCTGGTCGCCTTATGTGCCCTTCTGCGGCTTTTATTACCTTGATTTTGCGGAGAAGCCGAAGATCGCTTATGCCCCCAGTGTGGGGACGTCGCAGCGCACAGCCGAATACGTGCACCGCGTCATTCCGCTTATCAGCCGCTTCAGTGCTCTCAGCGTGAGAGAGGAGCCGGGACGTGAGCTTCTCTCCGGGCTGACGGACAAGCCCGTCCGGGTCGTGCTCGATCCCACCTTTCTCCCCCCGATGCCGGTATGGGATGAGGTGGCTGAGCATTCGTGCGTCGGACCGATCAGGCAGCCCTATGCTTTTGCCTATTTCCTGACGCCGAATGTTTGGTATATGGAGGCGGCGGCTCGTTCGGCACGGGCTGAAGGCTTGCCGTTGGTGGTCTTTGCCACTCGTCAACTCCATGGGGGATATGGCGATCGCATCGTTTACGGCGGGCCGTGCGAGTTCGTGTCGCTGATCAAAGGGGCGGCTCGTGTCTTTACCGACTCTTACCATGCGACGATCTTCTCGCTACGTTATGAGTTGAAGTTTACGACTTTTAAGCGTTTTGATGACGGTGCGTGGAACGATCAAAATGCGCGTCTGGCTGACTTATTTCGTCTGCTGGGGCACCCCGACGCTTTTCTTGGGAAAGCACAGGCCGGGCAGGTCGTGCATCCCGCTGTGACAGACTACACGCTTGTTAGGGATCGCCTCGCCGCTCTGCGGGCCGACTCTCTGGCTTACCTGCGCGAAGCGCTCTCTATCTCCTGCTGATTATCGCTATATTATGGAACAAATATGTCCACCCGATCATTGTACGGGTTGCGCCGCCTGCCTTAGCGTTTGCCCCACGGATGCCATTACCTTCAGAGAAGAAGGGGTTGGCGGCTACCTTCATCCGCTGATAGATCCGGCCCGGTGTATTGACTGCCATCTCTGCGAGAAAACCTGCCCCGTCAACCATCCCGTAACTTATCATGAGCCTTTGACGGCCTTTGCTGCCGTCAATGCTGACGATGCCGATCTGCTCGCCAGTGCGTCGGGCGGTGCCTCTGCCATATTGATGCGTGTGGTCATTGCCAGGGGGGGCGTGGCTTATGGCGCGGTGATGGAGAGTTATCGCAGTGTAAGACATCGGCGCATTGACCGGCTGGAGGATGTTGCGCTGACGAGAGGCTCAAAGTATGTGCAAAGCGAGATGGGGGATACCTTCCGCCTTGTGCGCGAAGACTTGCGTGCCGGTAGAGAGGTGATCTTTACCGGTACACCTTGCCAGATCGGAGGGCTGCGAAACTACTTGCGTCGAGATTACGACAACCTTTATCTGGTGGACCTTGTCTGCCACGGCGTGCCCTCTATCCGCCTGCTCCGCGATCAGGTCGAGCAGCAACTCCAAACCCGCGGTCTGACTCCATCAGATGACATCGGAGTAACCTTCCGTCTCAAACCTACCGTACGGTCGTCACAAGGCGTGCAACAGCATAATCGTACTGCGGCTTTCAAGCCGCAGTACGGTGTTTTTCTGGTGCAAAATGATAGCGTACTACGTCCGAAGCGCAGCGAGCTTTTCCTGCATAATGGATACATCACTGCCTTTATGGCGGGGCTGATCTTCCGCGAGAATTGCTATACCTGCCCCTACGCACAGCCCCGTCGGGCTTCTGACATCACGATTGCCGATTACTGGGGATTGCCTGCTGACTCGTCTATCCCCGCATCGCAGGGTGTTTCGTTGTTGCTGCCTTCTACCCCTCGTGGCCTGTCGCTCATCCGTAGCGTTGATCCTGTAGTCTGGAAACTCGAAGAACGCAGTGCGCAGGAGGCGATTGAGGGTAACGGACAGTTGCGCACCCATTCTGTTGCCGATCCTAACCGTACCGCCTTCTTCGGCCTCTATCCTCGGATAGGGCTGCGGGCTTATGATCGCTGTCTCAAATATTATCGACGGGTTTACCGGCGCAGGCAGTTGGCCGCAGCCTTCCGACACTGTTGCCCTAAGCTCTTTGGCCTCCTGTTCCGACTGAAGAAGAAGGGCCTCCTTTAATCCCTTTTTACCGATATGAAAATACTAGTAGCTGTCGCTGACTATCCCAATCTGGAAGGCGGCAAGCAGCTTGCCTATGTGCGCACGCGCAACGTATGGTATGTGAAGCACGGCATCGAGGTTGATGTGCTCAACTTCGCTGCGCGAGCGAACTATGTCATCGACGGCATCTCCGTTTTCACGCTCCAATCGGTCCAGCGCCGGCTACAGTCAGAACACTACGATCTGCTGGTGTGTCATGCGGCCAACGTGCGCAACCATTATCGTTTCCTGCGACGATACGGCAATGCCTTTCCCAAGATCGTGTTCTTCTATCATGGGCATGAATCGGTAAAGCTTAGCAAGACGTATCCGAAACCTTATGGTTATCAGGGAAACAATATATTCCGGACGATCTTGCAGGACCTTTACGATGACTTCAAGCTTTGTACCTGGCGAGGGTATATCAAGAAGAACTACAAGAAGTCATACTTCATATTCGTGAGTGAAACCTTTAAGAAGGATTTTCTGCGATGGGTAAACCCTCCCCGCTTATGTCTGGAAGGGCGGAGTGCCGTAGTCTATAATAGCGTGGGGGCCGATTTCCAGGAGAAATCATATAACCAGGTAAGCCCTAAGAAGTATGACTTTATAACAATACGTTCCATCTTGGATATGTCGGCCCATGCTGTAGATATCGTCAATGACCTGGCCTTACTTCATCCCGATAAGACTTTCTTGGTGATAGGCCATGGAGCTTTCTTTAGCCATTATCCTAAGGCCGCAAATCTTACGTGGATCGATAAGGCCATGACCCACGGTGAACTGCTCAGTTATATTGATGAAAGTCGGTGTGCCCTGATGCCGACCAAACGTGATACCCAGGGCGTCATGTCGTGTGAACTTGCCACTTACGGCATCCCGCTGATTACGTCCGACCTCCCGGTATGCCACGAAGTGTTTGAAGGCTTCAACAATGTGGCCTTCATTGACAATGATCATATCGACCAGGCCGACATCGTGGCCCTTAGCGAGCAGCTCTCCCGCCTTCCAGTGGTGAAGAACCCAAAGTATTTCATGGCAAACACCTGCGACAAGGAGATTGAGATACTGCGCCAGGTGGCTGGCTGCTAGGGAACCGTATAGACACAATAGACTTAGCATGAATCAATTTTTTGTCGCGTTCTTATTCTTCCTCTTTGATCGATACCTGTCTGAGATATACTTCATCAAGCATGTAGCGATCTTGAACTCTGCCTATACGCTAACCTCAAAAGTGGCTACCGTCTTAGTGATAGGTTGGTTTCTGGCAAGGGTCTTCAGACGGCATTACCGAGTTGGCCTTACAGGTGGTGCATTGCTTGCATTCATCTTGTTGGGACTCTCAACACTTATCGAAAGTGGTGATCTTCGACGTTGGTTGATGGCGTTTTATCCTTTCCTCGCTCAGTCTGTTTTGGTCGTATTGTGCTGTCAGACGAGTAAGAGTATTGCTAAGTTCGTCCATACACTGTCTACCATGTACCTTGGACTCGCTCTCATTAACCTAGGATTCATGTGTCTGTCTATGGACTTTTTTTCCTCTATGGCTCTAGGTGGTTCTGTCTTCTTCTTAGGCATAGAAAACCAAATCGGTTATGCGCTGATGATGGGACTTCTTTTTACCGCGATGGATTATTACTATAATCCTAAGATGCGGAAGCGGTTTCTGTTGTATTTGGGTGTTCAAGGTATTACGCTGTTGATGATCTTTTCTGGATCAAATATTGTGGGATTCACCATTGCTGCGGCTGCAGTGTTCGTCCCGGTTGTTCATCGCTTTTTTGTACGCGTCCCGTTTTCGCTTGTTCTGACGTTCTATTTGGCCTTCTTCCTGGTGTTTGCTGTTTTTCAGGATACCTCCTTGCTCGAAACCCCGATTCTTAGATACATTATTGTTGATTTGCTTGGGAAGAACACGACGTTGACGAATCGAACGTATATATGGGAGCTTGTAATGAAGGGGGTGCATGAAAGTCCGCTATGGGGGCACGGAGTTAGGGAAACAGGTGATCTTTTCCATATATCTATATATTATACCAATCGTCCATCTATAGATGAGAATTTTAGCGCGCATAACCAAATGCTTCAATCGCTTTATGAAGGAGGCGTGATGTTCGTTGCAACAATCTTTGCCTGTCTTTATGCTTGCATTCGTTATCTTAGGCGTATGCCTATGAAGAAAATTTCAGTGCTGATGAAGATCGTCCTTCTCTCAATCCTGATCATGTATATGGGTGAGGCTCCTGGAATCAACATCATGCTGTTCTTCGTTGTCTTTATATCTCTTGTCTGCCAGGTGGAGTATGCCGAGGCACGATCTAAGGAACTTGTAGCTTATGCCCCCTCTAATCTCCGTCATCGTTCCCGTCTATAATGTGGCCGCCTTTCTGCCGGCTTGTATAGATAGTCTGTTAAGCCAAACGCTGAAGGACTTCGAGCTGATCTTGGTAGATGACGGTTCTACGGATGAGTCTCCCGGAATCTGCGACGATTATGCCCGACGGGATGACCGCGTGCGAGTGATCCATAAGGAGAACGGTGGCCTTTCAGACGCGCGCAATGCCGGGCTGGATGAGGCCAGGGGTACGTATGTTACGCTGGTAGACAGCGACGACCTCCTGACTACCGACGCACTCGAATACCTCGTAGGCCTGGCCCGGCCCGCAGATGCTGATATCGCGGTGTGTCAGGCATTGCGTATCGATGAAGGGGGTACGGTCCGGGGAAATTATGCGCGAGGACGTTGCAGCGATCATCTGATAGAAGGGAACGCGGCCTGCATGACAGCGCTTTTTAAAGACGGGCATGTCGGAACAATGGCCTGGGGTAAGCTCTATCGCCGGAGCCTCTTCGATGACGTTCGCTACCCGAAAGGCAAACTCCACGAAGACGTCTATACGACTTATAAGCTCATCGCGCGCGCAGAGCGGATGGCTGTGGGAGGGGAAGCGAAGTACCTCTATCGGATACGGTCCGGTAGCATCACGCAGACCACCTTCTCCCCCCGCCACCTCGACGCCGTAGCGGCCAACCTCGAGCGTTATGACTTTATAAGGAGCCACTATCCTCAGCTGGCGCGCTATGCAGAGGCGATGATCGTCTATGCTGCGAACCAGTGTCTGCTCCGCATGATCAAGAGCCGCACGGCGCCGGCCGATGCCCTCAGCTACTTGCAGCGGCAGTATCGCCGTCACGAGGGCGCCTTCCTTCGCGGACGGAGCGGCCTGCCCTCCAAATTCTTCTCGCTGGCAGCCTGGGTGAGCGTGCGGGGAATGGTCGCATTGGGACGATGTCGATAACCCCTGATTCCTCAAAATGAATATGATACCCAAGAAGATACATTATTGTTGGTTCGGCGGCAATCCGCTCCCACCGTTGGCAAAAAAGTGCATCGAGAGCTGGCGCAAGTACTGCCCCGATTATGAGATCATCGAGTGGAACGAGCAGAACTTTGACCTGCACTACAACGACTACGTGTGGGAGGCCTATGAGGCTAAGAAGTGGGCCTTTATCACAGATGTCGTCCGCCTCTACGCCCTGGTGACACAGGGCGGCATCTATATGGACACCGATGTCGAGGTGATCAAGCCGCTCGACGAGCTGTTAGACTGCGAAGCAGTCTCTGGATTTGAGTCGGAAACTCAAATCCCGACAGGCCTGATGGCCTGTCGGACCGGTCAACCGCTTTTCCAAGAGCTGCTTGATGACTACAAGGGAGTCCATTTCCGTCGTTCAGATGGTAGTCTGGACCTTACGACAAACGTAACGCGCATCACGCGAGTATGTTTGCGCCATGGTCTCCAGCTGAACAATACGCTCCAGACGGTCGACGGCTTCACCCTCCTACCTAAGGATTATCTCTGCCCAAAGGATTTGACTACAAAGGAGATTGCGCTGACGGAGCATACATTATGTATCCATCACTTTGACGGTTCTTGGCGTAGTGATGAAGACCGCCTCGCGTACCGTCTCAAGACTGAAGGGCTGCACTTCCTTCCTCGCGGATTCCGCGGCTTCGTCGGTAAGTTTATTGCTGTTACCAAGTATCAGGGCTTAGGCAAGGCCTTGCGCTACACGGTCGGATGGTTTCGCCGCTGAGCCTCGGAGTCGGTAAACCTCCATCAAACACTAAACCAAACAAATCTCTCACAGATGAATATCGCAATTGTGGGGACGGGCTATGTCGGGCTCGTCTCCGGAACGTGTTTTGCCGAAATGGGCATTGACGTGACGTGCGTCGATATTGACCGGCAGAAGATCGAGCGGCTCGAGCGGGGCGATGTGCCCATCTATGAGCCGGGGCTAGACGAGATGGTGCGACGCAATGTGGCGGCCGGCCGGTTGCACTTCACTACCGACCTGACGACCTGTCTGGACGATGTCGAACTGGTCTTCTCCGCCGTCGGCACGCCGCCCGATGAGGATGGGTCGGCCGACCTGAAGTATGTGCTCGAGGTGGCCCGCACCTTCGGCCGCAACATCAAGCGCTACACCATCCTCGTGACGAAGAGCACCGTGCCTGTCGGCACGGCGGAGAAGGTGAAGGCCGCCATCCGTGAGGAGCTCGCCAAGCGCGGCGAGGACGTGCCCTTTGAGGTGGCGAGCAACCCCGAGTTCCTCAAAGAGGGGGCGGCTATCAAAGACTTCATGTCGCCCGACCGCGTGGTCGTAGGCGTCGAGAGCGAGCGCGCCAAAGAGGTGCTCTCAAAGCTCTACCGCCCCTTCCTGGTCAACAACTTTCGCGTCTACTTCATGGACATCCCCTCGGCCGAGATGACGAAGTATGCCGCCAACGCCATGCTGGCCACGCGCATCTCCTTTATGAACGACATTGCCAACCTCTGCGACCTCGTCGGGGCCAACGTCGACATGGTGCGCAAAGGCCTGGGGACGGATGCACGCATCGGGTCGAAGTTTCTCTACGCCGGCTGCGGCTACGGCGGTTCGTGCTTCCCCAAGGACGTCAAGGCCCTGGCCCATACGGGCCGTGAGCACGGCTATGTGATGGGTGTCATCGAGGCCGTCGAGGCCGTCAACGAGCGTCAGAAGACCATCGTGGTGCGCAAGGTCGAGCAGCTCCTCGGCGCTGACCTCACAGGCAAGACCATCGCCCTCTGGGGCCTGGCCTTCAAGCCCGAGACCGACGACATGCGCGAGGCGCCGGCCCTCCCCGTCATCGCCGCCCTCAGAGCGGCGGGCGCCACCGTGCGGGCCTATGATCCCGTGGCGATGGACGAGTGCCGACGCCGCGTGGGCGATGCCGTCACCTATTGCAAGGACATGTATGAAGCTACCGTCGGCGCCGATGCCCTGATTCTCCTGACAGAGTGGAAGGAGATGCGCGTGCCCTCCTGGACGGTCGTCAAGCGCCTTATGGCCCAGCCCAACCTCGTCGACGGGCGCAACATCTACGACCGCAGCGAGGTGGAGGCCGAGGGCTTCCGTTACTTGGCGATCGGCAAGTAGGGCACAGAAGGGGCGGTTTTTACAACAACCTTCGTTTAGGCAGTTTTCGCGTTCCGTGAGCCCCAAAGGGGCGTGGCAACGGAGCCCAGGGCGTGAGCCCTGGGTATTCCCGAGCGCGTTCCTTTAGCCCTGTAGGGGCGTCGCAATATGCGTCCGCCTGCCCTTTACGGCATCAAACGGAATTGCGTCCGCCTGCCCTTTATGGAATAAAACAACAATACACGACGAGGCATATTGCCACGCCCCTTCAGGGCTAAAGGCATACGCCCATGTAGGACCCAGGGCTGACGCCCTGGGCTCCGTTGCTAAGCCCCTTTGGGGCTGGGCTTACGCCCGCCTTTACCTGTTCAACATTTTATATACCTCACCATCCGTCCGCTCCATGCGGCACGGATGACGCGTCAGCGCGGCCTGAGAGACTCTGAGAATCTCCGGGGCCGCGCTTATCATACCCCTGCGGCCATGATCGGAGGGGAGCTCCGGGGGCAAGCAGAACTTATTACACTCAGAGGTCTACACGCTTATTCATCACTACACATCACAACTTATGGAGGATTATGGCAAGGTGTCAGTCATCATGGCATCTTACAATTGTTCGGACTTTGTGGCGGAGAGCATCGCCGGCGTGACGGCGCAGACCTACCCCGACTGGGAGCTGCTCGTCGTCGACGACTGCTCGACCGACGACAGCTGTGCCGTCATCGAGCGCATGGCGGCGGGCGATCCCCGAATCAAACTCATCCGCATGGCTGAGAACGGCGGGGCTGGACGGGCTCGCAACCGCGCCATCGAGGAGGCTACGGGGCGATACATCGCCATCTGCGACAGCGACGACGTATGGTTTCCTCGCAAACTCGAGAAGCAACTGCGCTTCATGGCCGAGACCGGCACGGTCCTCTGCTACTCCTCTTACCTCACGGGCCCCGAGACCGACTGCCTCACGCCGGGCATCGTCGTCTGTCCCCGGCGGGTGACCTATCGCGGCATGCTCTGCGACGACAAGATCGGCTCGTCCACCGCCATCTACGACACCGGCAGCCTCGGCAAGGTCTTCTTCCCCCTGATCCGCAAGCGCCAGGACTGGGGCCTGATGATCCGCCTGCTCAAGCGCTGCCGCGTGGCCCGCGGGCTCAAGGAGCCGCTTGTTTTCTATCGTATCAGAGAGGGGAGCCTGTCGCGCAAAAAGATTGCGCTCGTCCGATACAATATCCGCGTTTACCATGACGTTTTAAAAGTATCTTGGCCAGTCGCCATTTGTATGTTTGCGGGTTTATTCCTACCTTCGTATGCTCTTAAGCGGATTTGTCAGCTGGCCGTCAATTCCTAACTTCCTTATTTTTAACTTGATACGTTTTGCTTTGACCTCCCCTTCTTGCTGTGGCGTTCCGAAGAATAGCAACCTCCCCTGCAGATTGCAGCCTGTAAATAAGAATGAAAAGACAGAATTTCCATAACAGATATAGAGTGACCCTATGGAACAACCAACTATATTCATTCCTGACGGAATGAATGCCTTCGAGCGCAATACGAAGCGAATCATCGACTGCCTGGTAGCGCTGATGTGCCTGATCGTTTTCTCGCCACTGTTCCTGTGGTGCTACATCGCCGTGCGCCGTGAAGACGGTGGGCCGGCCATCTTCCGCCAGGAGCGCATCGGGCGCTTCGGCCGTCCCTTCTACATCTATAAGTTCCGTACCATGTGTATCGATGCCGAGGCTGAAGGTCCGCAGCTCTGCAGTGGAAAACATGAGAAGAATCTCACGAAGATTGGTAAGTTCCTCCGTCGGCACCACCTTGATGAGCTGCCCCAGTTGTGGAATGTCTTCTGTGGAGACATGGCCTTCGTAGGGCCTCGTCCCGAACGTAAATATTACATCGACCAGATCATAGAGCGCGACTCGCGCTATGTCTATCTCTACCAGGTGAGGCCGGGCGTGACGTCATATGCTACGCTCTATAACGGCTATACCGATACGATCGAGAAGATGCTCAAGCGCCTGGACTACGACCTCTATTATCTAGGTCACCGCTCCTTGTTACTCGACGGTAAGATCTTGCTCCTGACGTTTTACCGCATCGTCACGGGCAAGAAGTTCTAGCCTCTAGCCCCCTCTATGCTGCAACAGCTATTCTTAGAACTCTTTCGCGTTGCCCTGGGCAGCGCTTCTCAACTCTCCCTTACGCCCACGGCCGCTGACTGGTCGCGGTTGCACGAATTGGCTCGTCTCCATACGGTGACGGGCCTTTTCTTTTCGGGTGTCGAACGCCTGCCGGCCGATCAGCGGCCGCCCAAAGAGGTGTTGCTGGCATGGTATATGGAGACCGAGCGCATCAAGGCGCTCAATGCCCGCGTCAATCGCGACGCCGCCACCCTCACCGCCCGTCTGACCCGTGAGGGATGGGCCGGCGTGGTGCTCAAGGGACAGGGCGTGGCCCGCTATTACGACCGCCCCGAGGTGCGCATGCCCGGCGATATCGACTACTACGTCCGCTCGTCGATGAGCGAGTTCATCAGCTACCTGCGGCGCACGGCGAAGGGGCCGCTCCGCGTGCAGTATAAAGACACCGTCTATCCCACCGAGGAAGAGACGGAGGTAGAGATGCACCACGTGCCCGCCGTCTTCTTCTGCCCCTGGGCCGAGGTGCGCTTCCGCCGTTTCACCAAAGCCTGCGGCCCGCTCCTGGGCGGGGAACCGGTAGCCTTACCCAACGGGGCGGGGACGATCAATGTGCCCGGCCGAACGTTCAACGCGGTATTCCTGCTCCTCCACATCTATCACCACATCTTTGAAGAAGGCATCGGCTGGCGTCAGGTGGCTGACTTCTACTACTTCCTGCGCAACAGCGGCTTGACGCCCGAGGAGCGTGCAGAGGCCGTAGGCACCCTTCGCCGCGTGGGGATGTTGCGCTTCACGAAAGGCATGATGCATGTGCTCCATGCCCGCCTGGGTCTGCCGGCGGAGTATCTCCTTACCCCACCCGATGAGGCTGAGGGGCGCTTTGTCTTTGGCGAGATCATGCGGGGCGGCAACTTTTCGCGCTTCGAGGGCGGTGAGCGCAAGGTCCACAAGTCGCAGATCGGACACCATCTCTCCACCATCCGCCACAACCTCCCCCTCCTCCGCCACTATCCGCAGGAGATGCTCTGGCAGCCCCTCTTCCACCTCTGGCACTTCGCCTGGCGTCAGCTCCATGGCTATCGTAATTGAGCCGGGACTGCCGCTGTTCCCCGATAGCAGGCGAGGCCGTGAGACGCAACCGTCTCACGGCCTCGCGGCGTTTCAGGTGGTGAAGTAGGTAGCGGCTGCGTAGAGGGGGACGTTCGTCAGCCGTGTCTCTTCGCGGTAGTCAGACATGGAGAAACGCAGGCCGTGGAGTGCGGGATACTTAGAGAGGAGGGTGGTGAGTGATTTGGCCCTGAGATTCTCCTCAGCCTTAGCCTCAATGGGGATGACGTTGCCGGCGTGCTGTACGAGGAAGTCGATCTCCAGGCGGGCGTCATTGGCATAATAGCCGATGGTCGTGAGTCCGCTCGCTACGAGCTGGCTCATCAGGAAGTTTTCGGTAAATGCGCCCTTGGCCTCCTCCATGCCGTTGTCCGCTACGAGCAGGCGTTCGGGGGGCGTGTCGCTCAGCGCACCGAGCAGGCCGCAGTCGAGGAGAAAGAGTTTAAAGGCAGAGCGGTCAGCATAGTAGCTGAGGGGCATCAAGGGACGTTCGAAGCGGCAGGCTTTGTAGACGAGACCGGCGTCGATCAGCCACTGAATCGCTGTCTCAAAATCCTTGGCCCGGGCACCGGGGCGCGCCACGCCGTAGATGAACTTCTTATTCTCCTTGACAAGCTGTGAGGGCATCGATTCCCAGACCATGTGGATGCGGTTGGCCTCAACCTTCGTCACGTGTTTGGCCATATCCTGGCGGTAAGCATAGAGTATGTTGCGCTGCACCTCGCGCACACTCACCGTGTCGTGCAGGTCGACGAAGGTGCTCACTGCCTCGGGCATACCACCGACAAAGTAGTAGGCCCTGAGGGCCTTGATATATTCCTCGCGCAGTAGTTTGATTGTCTCCCAGTCGCGGCGGCGCAGCAGATCAACCATCTGGTCGCGGCCTTGTGCGAGGAGAAATTCGTCGAAGCTCATCGGACAGATCGTCAGGTGGTCTACCTTACCGACGGGAAAGGATTCCCCTCGGTGCATCGCCAGGCCGAGCAGCGACCCCGCCACTGCTACGTGATATTGGGGTGCCTTCTCGCAGAAATATTTAAGGGCCGAGATGCCGCGCGGCGCTTCCTGGATTTCATCGAGAATAATCAGTGTCTCGCCCGCCACGATGCGTTCGCCGGTGATGGCGCCGATGGCGAGGACAATGCGCTGTATGTCATAATCTGCGGCAAAGAGCTGCTGTGCCATCACGTTGTCGTCGCAGTTGATATAGGCCACATTTCGGAAGGCCTTTTTCCCGAAGTGGCGGAGAATATAGGTCTTTCCTACCTGCCGCGCTCCGGAGAGTACTAGGGGTTTCCGCCCGGGCTTCGTGCGCCAGGCTTCCAGCTGAGTGAGGATGTTGCGGTACATCATGCGATGGTTGGGGTGTGAGGTCTGTCACGGCCGGGACTAAGCGATAGTCCGATTGAGATGCGGCATGGAGCCGGGGCAATTATATCCGTAAGGCGCAGGTGAGTGGATAGCCCCAACGGGGCGCAGGGTAATAGCCTAGGGATTTATCCCTAGAATTAGGCCCCCCATCGTGACTCGCCGCCTGTGTCGTCGAGGATATACGTTTATTGGCGGCGAGTCAATAGGACAGTCCCCGATCCTAGGGATAAATCCCTAGGCTATTGTCTGACGCCCCTTTGGGGCTATTTCCCGGTTGCTGTCTGACGCCCCTTTGGAGCACGCCAGAGGTTATGCGATCTATAGATATGCGTAACGCAGTGATATATAACCTATAACACGCGCTAACTACATTTTTTCGACCGATCTTTTGCGGCAAAACTACACTTTTCCGACCGATCTTTGGGGCGAACAGCACACTTTTCCGACCGAACTTTGCCTTGGGACGGTCTGAGGAGATGTAAAAAGCAGCCCGCCGCACGACCCTTTAGAGGGCGTGCGGCGGGCTGTTGTCGTTGGTGCGGGAGCAGGCGGAATCTTAGCGGATTACCTTACGGCCGTCAGTTCGGATGACGACACCGCGGGTGGAGCGGGTGGCGCGGCGGCCGTCGGGCGTGAAGGCGCGGGGAGTGGCATCATCGGTGGTGACGCCGTGGAGGCCCGTCTGCAGACCGGGGCCGCTGAGGGTCTCGGGCATGCCGGCCTCATAGACCAGGGCGGCGCCGAAGGGGCGCAGCGAGGGGAGGACGTCAGCGGTCGAGGGCATGTAGGTAAACTGATTCGCAGCCGAGTCGTAGGTGTAGACGTTTACGGGCACGGCGGGCGTGAGTTCATCCGCCGTGGTGTTGCCCGTGAGCCCTGTCCAGGTCGTGGGAGCCGTGCCCTGACGGGGGAAGGTCAGCGTGAGGGCGTGGCCCGACCAGGCGGCGGGGACGGCTACGAGGTAGCTCCCTGCAGCGGGGCCGGAGGCGGTGACGAACTTACCTTCCTGCCAGGCGTAGAGCGTGAGGCCCCCGGCGGTGAGGTCGGTGGCGTCAAGTCCCTCGACGGCGGTCTCCGTCGGGGTGGCGGGAAGGGTGAGGGGATAGTAGCGGCCTGCCGTGAGCGTCCGGGTGAGGGCTACGGGGATGTCTGCCGCCAGCCCCGGCGCCGTGCCGCAGGCGTCGTCAGTAGCAAGGAGTTCGATCAGGTCGGTGGGCTGCACGGCTGCAGCGGTGGCCGCATCGAGCGTTTCGCCCGGTGCCACGCGGAAGCAGAGAGGCAGGCCCCAGGCCGTGCGGTAGGCTGCCGCGGCTGCTGCAGGTACGACGGCATAGAGCGGGCGGGCCTCAAAGGCGCCCGCGGCAGCCGTCGGGGGCACGGTGGCCGTGGTGGCGATGCAGCGCAGGTTGGGTGCGGCGGTGACGGCAGCGGCACCGATTTCCGTTACCGTGGCCGGGAGGGTGAGCGTGCGCGAGCGGAGGCCCTCGGGCACGGCGATGAGGCGGCTGCCGTCAGCGGTGTAGAGTGCATTGTCCACCGCCTTGTAGGCCTTGTTGCCCGTCGCCACGGTGAGCGTGGAAAGGGCGGTGCAGCCGCGCAGGGGGGCGGCGTCGATCGCCGGGTCGGTGAGGGTAATCGTCGTGAGGTCTACGCCGGCGGGGAGGGCGGTGGAGAAGGTCGTGATGTCGGAGAGCGCCAGGTCAGTAGCCTCGTAGCTATCAGACTGGCCGCCGGCCGTGGCGGTGATGGTCAGTTTGCCTGTGGCCGTGCGGGTGACGTCGATGGCAAAGGCTTGCTGGCCCTGGGTGAGGGTGAAGGTCTTCACCTCATCGGCGGCCGTCTTGACGACGATGCCGCCATCGGCCTTGAGGTAAAGCTGGAAGCCGCCGGGGTAGCTGTCGGCGAGGGCCTCGGTGCCCGTAGCGAGGAGGGCGGAGCCCCACTGGTTAAAGGAACTCCCGTCGGAGCTCACGTCGAGGTGGAGCTGCCAGTCACCCTGGCCCGGGAGGGGACTGGCGGGGCTAAAAGTGGCGTTTTGCACGCCGCTGCCCTTGAGCGAGCCTTCATAGATGATATTGCTGCCGAGGCTCCCGACCGAGGCGGGGAGACTGAGGGAGGTCAGCTTTGCCTGTCCGCGGAGGGTGCCGGGGGCGAGGGCTTTGATGGCATAGCCTTCGTAGGTGGCGGGGATCGTTAGCGCCCCTTCGCCCGTGAGGACTTTGGTGAGGGTGATGGCGCCGTCGGCGTCCTGGGTGTAGGAGAAGGTCCAGTCACCCAGCGTGAGCACCTGGCCGATGGAGCGGCCGAAGTGGGCGGTGTAGGTGCCGCTCTCGGGGGCGTGGAAGCGGAGGAAGTTGCCGTCGCGCCAGCTCTCGGGCACCGTGCGGCCATAGGCGTCGGTCCACTTCGTCAGTTTGTAGCCCGCAGCGGGGTAGCAGCGGAGCACCACCTCCTCGCCCACGCCGTAGGTGTAGGTGTCGGTCTGGCCGTTGGCGTCGACCGTGCCCTGAGCCTTGTCTGCGCTCTGGACGGTGACGGTGCAGGCCGTGGCGGCGCGGTCGGTGATGTCGACGGGAATGTCGTAGACCATGCGTTTCGTAGGCTGTGCGGCAGGCATGGCGTCGGTCGTGGCGTCGAGGCCGTCGGTCATCCACGAGCTGTCGAAGCGCAGGCGGATGTGGGTGACGCCGAGGGGCACGTCATAGGGCAGGAGCACTTTGAGCGTATAGTCGGAGAGCTGCGTGTTGCCGCTCGTCCCCTTGTCGCCCACGACGGCGAGGAGTTCGCCGGCATCGGTGAAGTCACCGTCGCAGTTGAGGTCGGCATAGGCCGAGAGGCGGCAGTAGCCCATGCCCCCCTTGTCGGTCCAGTGGAGGGTGAGCTGTGCGCCCTGCGGAGCCTTGACGGCCTGGGTCGTCTGGTTGAGCTGCTCGGGAGCGTCGGCCGTCTCAAAGATCGTGGCCGCTTCGGCCCCGTTGAGGCTGGCGGTGATGTTGTTGAGATACTGGCCGTAGTCTACGAGGGTGGAGAGTTCGCTGCGGTCTTCGCTCACGGCACCCCACTTGTTGGTGATAAAGTGGGCGGTGAAGGTGGCGGCCTGTGCACCGTAGTAGGTGTATGGATTGTCAGTGCTGACGGTGCGGCCCTGGGCGTCGGTCCAGCCCGTGAAGTCATAGCCCGAGACGGGGGTGGCCTTGATCGTCACCTCGTCGGTGCCCGTGACGCTGAGGTCATTGCTGCCCTCGATGCTCACGCTGCCCTGGGCGGCGTCGGCCGTAGCGACGCTGACGGTGCGGGGGGCGGTGATCTCGTCTTTGAGCGTGAGACGGAAGGTGAAGATCGTGCCGTCGGAGAGGGTGAGGCGTGCCGTCACCTTGCCGGCTACGGCCGTGGCGGGGATGGTGGCGGTGAGGCCTGTGGTGGTCTCGTCGGCGGTGATGCGGCCGTCGTTGTCGAAGTCAATGCCGAGAGTGGCCGTCACGCCCTCGGGCAGGGCGGCGAGGGGGGCAGTGAAGGTCTTGCCGCGAAGGGCAGTGGCGCTCACCTCCTGGCGGGCGTCGGTCTCGAGACGGCGATAGACGGGATAGGTCGTGCCGTCGGCGAGGGTGAAGTCAATGAGGTAGGCGCTCATGAGGCGGCGGGCCACGTCGACAGTCGAGCCCTTGGGCTGGTCAGCGTAAGAGAGCGAGGCATCGTGTGCCCAAGCCCAGTCGGAGCTGAACCAGTCAGGCTGGCTCTGGCCCTTGTCGAGATTGTCGAAGAAGGTCTTCCAGCGCGGATAGTAGAAGTCCTTGAGCATGCCGGCCCACTCGCGGTAGGAGTAATCGCGCAGGCCGCCGTACTCCGACTGGTCGCGGTCGCCCCAGGTGGTGATGAGGGTGCGGGCGTTGTTGAGTTCGAGCCACTGGCGGTCGGCCTCGGTGGTGCCGCTCTCCTCGTCGGCGATGGCGCGTGCCATCTGCGTCCAGCGGCCCAGGAGGAAGTTCTTGTTCGTCGAGAGGAGTTCGTCGAGGTCAAGCGTCAGCTGGAGGAAGGCGTCGCGACGCCGGGCATAGGCCGCCTGGTCTCCGGCGGTGCGGGCAGCGTAGATGCCCTTGAGGAGGTAGTAGCCGTAGTCGGTGAGCGCCTGACGCGTCACGTCGGTGAGGTCATAGCTGTAGTTCGCTCCCGAGAGGTCAGCGGAGGCGGCGAGGAGTTTGGCCGCTGCCGTGGCGACGTCCTGTGGGCGGTAGAAGATGTCCGTGCCGCCCCAGCTCGAGACGCTGCCCACCTGGAGGGCGGGACGTGCGCAGAGCACGGCCTCCTGCGGGCCCTGGAGGGCCGTCTCGCAGTTGAGGGCCGAGCGGCGGAGGAGTTCCCATGCCTCGCGGGCCTGGGCATTGTCCTTGCCGTAGCGGGCGAGGGTATAGTCGGCGAGCCAGGTCTTGGCATCGGGGGCGGAGGGGCGCCAGGGTAGTTCGAAGAGGGCGTCGTAGAGCACGGGCGCCTGTTCGATGGCCTCGGGCGTGGCGCCCACGCCCTTGACATTGCTGTGGGCGGCGCGCTGGGCGTAGTAGTCGGTCATGACCTTAGTGAGGCGGCCGAAGAGGCCCGTGCGCCCGCCGAAGTTGGGGAGAATGCAGTAGACGGCGTCGTGCCCCTGGTATTCGCCGAAGTGGGTGTGGGCGTCGCTGAAGAGGTCGAGCACGATGAGGCGGCCCTTGCTGACTTTGGAGAGCACGTTGTACTGGTCGCCGCTCCACTGCCAGAACTGGATGACCCACTTGCTGTCCTTATTGGCGGCGGTCATGGCCTGGGCGATGCGGCTGTAGGCTGCCGGCACGTCGATGCCCTGCGTGTTGGCCCCTTCGTGGAAGGGGTCCATGCTGTAATAGGTCGAGGTGCCCATGACCTCCTCGAGCCGCTTGTAATATTTGGCGGCGATGTCGGTGAAGGCCTGCGAGTTGGGGTCGAGGATATAGGGGCGCACGAAGTAGCACCAGGCGCCCTGGTTGTTGGCCTTATAGCCCTTGGAGCCGATGTCGCTCGGCACCATGCCGGCGTAACCCGGCAAGACGGGCTGCATGCCCAGCTCGCGCTGTCGGGCGAGGATCTTCTTAGCCAGTGTCTCCTGGCGCTTATACCACCAGGCGGGGTTGGGACCGCCCCAGCCCTCGAGGTTGTTCATGCCCCACCAGGCCTGGAAGGCCGGGCCGGCGATAAACTTCCCCGCCTCGGTCTCAGAGTAGCCGAGATCCTGGGTGAGGAGCTTGTGCCAGACGACGTCGAGGCCCACGATCTGGAGCGGCATGTTGATGCCGTGGAGGGCCATCCAGTCGATCTCCTGCTGCCAGCGCGCCCAGGTCCAGGTGGCCATGGAGTAGGAGAAGGTGCAGTAGTTGAGGTAGTAACGGTAATCGGCCTCACACGTGCGGCGCTCCTCGCCGGCGGGGGCGGGGAGGGCGGCCGTGGTGAGGTCGGTGGTGAGGTTGTTCCACGCCAGGTTGATGTGGGCCGTGTGGTTGAGATACCAGTTGAGGCCCGTCGTCACGGCCAGCGTGCTGCTGCCCTTGATGAGGGGTTTGCCGTCTTGCGAGGCAATGACGAAGACGTCCTTGCCGCCTGATGCGAGTGCGGGGTCGACGAGGGTGACGAAGCGGCCCGCCGCGCCCTCGCCGCCGATGCGGTCGATCAGCGCCGTGACGGCAGCGGGGTTGGTCACCGCCTCGCCGCGGCCTGTCAGCGTGCCCAGACAGAGCGTCAGGAGCACGAGCGCCAGGAGGCGGAGCGTGAGGGTAGATTGATGCATGATGTGGTAAGGGGTATGATGGATGAATAAGGATTTTCCGGGTTCGCCGTCAGTGTTGCGTCGTCTTCTCCACCAGCTTCGAGGCCAGGAAGTCGGCACTCTGGAGGAGGCAGACGAGGAGGCTCTTCTCGGCGGCGGCATAGAAGGAGCGGCGGAGGATGGAGCCGTTTTCCCCCATGTCGTACATGCCCATGTGCCAGCGGATGGCGAGCATCTCTTCGGGGCGCAGACGCATATACCAGCTGAGCATGAGACACGACTTTTCGCCGTGGCCGAAGGGGAAGTCGTCGCGTGCCTCGTAGCCGTCGTACGACTCCCATCGGCCCTGCTCGTCTTTGCGCCATCGCTGCGTTTTGTGATAGAGCTTGATCTTGCAGAGGTCGTGGAAGAGGGCGGTGATCGCCAGGCTCTCCATCGGAATCTCTTCGGTGAAGGGGCCTTCTCCCCCTTTGACGTGGGGCAGGGCTACCTCGTTGTAGAGGCGGCAGAGCATCTCGAAGACGTTGATCGAGTGGCGGCAGAGGCCGCCGTCCTCATTGAGGTGGAAGGTTGTTGAGCTGGGGGCGGTATAGAAGTCTGTGTTGTCGAGGTAAGTGAGGAGCTTGTCGAGCCCCTCGCGGTGGATGTGCTCGTGACAGAGGTCGATGAAGCGCTGGCGGTTGTCGGCAATCTGTTGTGAAGTCATGCGCGTTGTGCGAAATGGGGTATTTGCTTACAAAGGTGGGTAAAAGCGCTGTCATCTGCAAGCAAAGTGCGGTGAACTTGCACTAAGCGCCTGTGAATGTGTGCCTGCCGACGTCTCAGCGGGTGCGCCGGGCCTTCTTGGGCTTGAAGAAGAGGCCGAAGTAGAAGTTGCCGTAGTTGACCGAGTTGGTCAGCGAGAGGCGGTCTTTGCGGTAGATGTAGAGGTGGCTCACGAAGGAGGCGCCGACAAACCAGCGCGTGTTGCACCAGACGATGCCGAGGCGCGAGATGTTGTCGAAGGAGAAGTTTTTGAGATCGAGGAGCACCTCGTTGCCCTGCAGCTTCTCCCCCTTGGCCTTACGGATGCCGATGGTGGGCATCACCGAGAGGCCGGCCACGCAGTTGCGGGCGAAGACCCAGTTGTAGGCGTAGCCGCCCGAGAGATAGTAGTAGTCGTAGCGCACGCGTGAGAACTTCAGCTCATCGATCAGCCCCGACTCGTCGGTGCCGAGGAGCGCTCCGGGGAGGTCATGGTAGTTGAAGTTGATGCGTTGCTGGCTGTAGCCGGCGCCGAGCATGGGTGAGCCGCAGCTGATGCGCTGCACCGTGCTCTGGTTGAAGGTGGCGGGGTAGGAGAAGCGGCGGTGGTTGAAGATGTAGTAGGCGCTGAAGGAGAGCGTGGACGAACTCATGCCCGAGAGGCGGAAGCCCTTGACGGATTTGGGGGCCACGCCGTCGAAGCCCGTGGCACGGCGTAGCTCAAAGTTGCCGTCGTTTTTGACATAGACGAAGTCGCAGCCGAGGAGCATGCTGTAGAGGCTGAGGCTCCACTCCTGAGACTTGCCGAGCGAGCGCGGGTGGGCCACGTCGAAGGTGTAGCCGAGGAAGATCGGGCTGTAGCCGAAGTAGGGGCCGACCTTAAAGCTCGGGCGGGGGCGGGTGATGAGCGCCTGCCTCTTGCCCTCGCTGTCTTTGCCCTCTAGGCGGTAAGACTGGAAGTAGTTGGTGTTCTGCAACATCGCCGTGAGGTCGTAGTAGTTGGGCGTGATGTAGAGCGTGTCGAAGTCGTTGAACTGCCTGAAAAACTTCTTGATCAGGCTGATGCGTCGTCCCTTCTGCCGTGGGACGGCTGCGTCGAGGGTGTCTGTCGGGGTGGTGACGCTGTCGGCCGGGCAGGGCGAAGCGGCGCGACAACCGGGGAGAGTCGTCGCGCTACCTAAGATAAGGACGATGAGGATGTGGAGAAGCTGCTGGATCGGGCGCGTCACGAAAGGGGGCGGGGGAGAGTTAGAATTTTCCTAAGATGCGGTCTACCACCCAGTTGACCGGCGTGGCGCTCACGCAGTCGCAGCGGCAGATGCCGCGGTCGCGCAGGTGGTCGACAATCTGCTGGATGAGGGGTTGCTGCACATAGCGCGGGTTGGGCACGACGAAGCTTTGCGTGCCCTCGGCATTCTGGAGGAGGATGGGGCTGTAGGTGAAGACGGAGAAGGAGAGCGAGCCGCGGTCGCCGATGATGTCGATGCGGTCTTCCTTGGCCGACTCATGGGCCACGAAGCACCAGGAACCCGAGCCGGGGAGGCCGTTGCTAAACTTAAAGCAGGCGCTCACAGAGTCTTCTGTCTCGTAGAGGCCGCCGCGGTTGGCCTTCATGCCCTCGGCCTCGATGATCGGGCCGAACATCTCCTGCAGCAGGTCGATCTGGTGGGGGGCGAGGTCGTAGAAGTAGCCGCCGCCCGCGATGTCGGGCTGTACGCGCCAGGGGAGGTTTGTGCGGTTATAGTCGAGGTCGCGCGGGGGCACGGCAAAGCGTATCTGCACGTTGACGACCTTCCCCACGGCCCCGTCGTCGACCAGCTGGCGTACCTTGATGAAGTAGGGGAGACATCGGCGGTAGTAGGCCACGAAGCAGGGCACGCCCGTGTCTTCGGCGATGCGGTTGATGCGGCAGCAGTCTTCGTAGTTCGAGGCCATGGGCTTCTCGATATAGACCGCCTTGCCGGCCTTCATGGCCATGATGGCATAGGTGGCGTGGGTGGAGGGCGGTGTGGCGATATAGACGGCGTTGACCTCCGGGTCGCCGATGAGTTCCTGTGCGTCGGTATACCAGCGCTTGACGCCGTGGCGTTCGGCGTAGGATTGTGTCTTGTCGGCGTTGCGGCTCATGACGGCCACGACTTCCGACCCTTCGACGGCGTTGAAGGCCGGTCCGCTCTTCTTTTCCGTGGCTTCACCGCAGCCGATGAAGCCCCATTTTACGTTGTCCATAGGCGGGGGGGAATAATAGTGGGATTAGTCCCATACGTATGCCTCGTCGTAGGTGAGGCCGTAGTTTTTAAGGAATGCGGTATATTCTTCCTCAAAGGTATGTTTGGCGTGGTGCTCTGGTTGGGTGAGGATGTAAGTCCGCGTCTTGTCCACCATCGATTGGCTCACCGAGAATGCAGCATAGCCATTTTGCCAGGCAAAGTTGCAGCGCAATTGTTCCTTGTACCATTTGGTCGAATGCGTCTTCAACGACATTACCACATCGCTCAGCTTCATGTCCCTACCGAGGAGGAAGAGGAAATGGGCGTGGTCTGCCATGCCGCCGATAGCCAGGCAGGGGCAACGCATGGCGTTGAGCGTGCCGGCCATGTAGGCGTATAGTTTGTCCTTGAGCCGCGGCAGTACGTTTGCCTCCCTATTCTTTGTGGAGAATATGAGGTGAATGTATATTTTGGCGAGGGATTGCGGCATGGGTTTCTCGGTTGGGGTGGTTGTGGTGTGCGGGTGGATTGCGGTTGCGCTGGTGATTTCGATAGCGCTGGTAATAGCGATAGCATGCGCGATTGCGGTTGCCTGGGCGATTGCATTTGACCGTCGTGAATTGTGCGGACGCATATTGCGACGCCCCTACAGGGCTAAAGGGCCGCACCATGGGGGACCCAGGGCTTACGCCCTGGGCTCCGTTGCTACGCCCCTTTGGGGCTGGGCTTGCGCCCTTGGGACGGGGCTCCGTTGTTATCCCCTTTGGGGCTGGGCTTGCGCCCTTGGGACGGGGCTCCGTCGTTATCCCTTTTGGGGCTGGGCTTGCGCCCTTGGGACGGGGCTCCGTCGTTATCCTCTTTGGGGCTGGGCTTGCGCCCTTGGGACGGGGCTCCGTCGTTATGTCCCTTTGAGCCAGGGTATGCCTTTTGTGGGGGGGACGCCCTTGGGGGCCTGTTGTCGCGTTCTTGGAGATCTGGGGTATGCGCCTTTGGGACAGGGGCCGTTGCTTAGCCAAGGATTGGGCTGTGGAGATTTGAGGCAGTTGCCTATATTATATCTGCGCTTAATCCAGCGTGATGTGCCCCAACGGGGCACTGCAACGGAGCCCAGGGCGTAAGCCCTGGGTCCCCCATGGGCGTGTGCCTTTAGCCCTGAAGGGGCGTCGCAATGTGCGCCCGCCTTCGGAATGATCCGGCACGGTAGCTGTTGCGACGCCCCTTCCATAGGATTAGCTGTAGTTCGGGCAAGAGATTGCAAACGTTCCCTTGCCGCTCACCTGCTGCTATCCTTCAGCGCTAAATGCATTTGTCCAGAATCAATACTCCTGCCAAGACTTGATCTCGAGGTCCTCGAGCTTCATCGTGCAGAAGGCGTAGATGAAGGCGGAGGCCAAGCGGGCGTTGGTGATCAGGGGGATGTTGAGGTCGATGGCCGCACGGCGGATCTTGTAGCCATTGCTTAGCTCGCCGGTGGAGAGGTTCTTGGGCACGTTGACCACCATATCGATCTCCTTGGCGTGGAGCATGGAGAGGGCTTGCGGTGTGGCGGGCGCTTCGCTGGGCCAGTGTACGAGGGTATTCTCGATGCCGTTTTCGGTGAGATAGCGGCTCGTGCCCGGTGTGGCGAAGAGCTTATAGCCGTGGTCGCGGAGCATGGTGCAGGCCTGGAGCATTTCGGCCTTCTGCTTGCCGTCGCCGGTGGAGAGGAGAATGTTCTTCTTCGGGATGCGGTGGCCCACTGAGAGCATGGCTTTGAGCAGGGCGGCGCGGGAGTCTTCGCCCAGGCAGCCCACCTCGCCCGTCGAGGCCATGTCGACGCCGAGCACGGGGTCGGCCTTCTGCAGGCGGTTGAAGGAGAACTGCGAGGCCTTGATGCCGACGTAGTCGAGGTCGAAGAGGCTCTTGGCGGGCTTCTCGACGGGGAGGCCGAGCATGATACGCGTGGCCAGCTCGATGAGGTTGATCTTCAACACCTTGCTCACGAAGGGGAAGGAACGCGAGGCGCGGAGGTTGCACTCGATGACCTTGATGTCGTTCTCCTTGGCCAGATACTGGATGTTGAACGGGCCGGAGATGTGGAGCTCGCGGGCGATGTGCTTCGAGATCTTCTTGATGCGGCGGGCGGTCTCGACATAGAGCTTCTGCGGGGGGAACTGGATGGTGGCGTCGCCCGAGTGAACGCCGGCGAACTCGATGTGCTCGGAGATGGCGTAGGCGATGATCTCGCCGTCCTTGGCCACGGCGTCCATCTCGACCTCCTTGGCGTGCTGCATGAAGCGGCTCACCACGACGGGGTGTTTCTTAGAGACGTTGGCGGCGAGCTTGAGGAAGCGCTCGAGCTCGTCCTGGTTAGAGCAGACGTTCATCGCCGCACCCGAGAGCACGTAAGAGGGACGCACGAGGACGGGGAAGCCCACGCGGTCGATAAACTGCTGGATGTCGTCCATCGAGGTCAGGGCGCTCCACTCGGGCTGGTCTACGCCGATGCGGCCGAGCATCTCGGAGAACTTCTCGCGGTCTTCGGCATTGTCGATGTACTGGGCCTTGGTGCCGAGGAGGTTGACGTGCTCGGCGTCGAGGCGCAAGGCGAGGTTGTTGGGGATCTGGCCGCCCGTGCTGACGATGACGCCGTAGGGCGTTTCGAGGTCGATGATGTCCATCACGCGTTCGAAGGTCAGCTCGTCGAAGTAGAGGCGGTCACACATGTCGTAGTCCGTCGAGACCGTCTCGGGGTTGTAGTTGATCATCACCGAGCGGTAGCCCTCCTTGCGGATGGTGTTGAGCGCCTGTACGCCACACCAGTCAAACTCAACGGACGAACCGATGCGGTAGGCGCCCGAACCGAGCACGACCACCGAGCGTTTGTCGTGTTCGTAGGCGATGTCGCCGGCCACGCCGCTGTAGGTGAGATAGAGGTAGTTGGTCTGCGCGGGATATTCGGCGGCGAGGGTATCGATTTGCTTCACGACGGGCACGATGCCGGCCTGCTTGCGGCGGGCGCGGACGGCCATGATGGCCTTCTCGATGTCCATCTCCTGCTCCATGCCCACGGCGCGGGCGATCTGGAAGTCGGTGAAGCCCTGCACCTTGGCGCGGCGCAGTAGGTCGTTGTCGAGCACGTTGATCGAAGTCACGGTGTGGAGCTCGCGGTCGGTCAGGTAGATCTTATAGAGCTTCTGGAGGAACCACCGGTCGATCTTCGTCAGTTCGTGGATGCGGTCGATGGTCATGCCGGCATTGAATGCCTTCTCGATGGCGAAGATGCGCTTGTCGGTCGGCTCCTTGAGTGCCTCCTCGACGTTGTCGATCTTGAGTTCCTTGTTGTCTACGAAGCCGTGCATGCCCTGGCCGATCATGCGGAGGCCCTTCTGGATCACCTCCTCAAAGGTGCGGCCGATGGCCATCACCTCGCCGACGCTCTTCATCGACGAACCGAGTTCGCGGTCGACGCCGCGGAACTTGCCGAGGTCCCAGCGGGGGATCTTGCAGACGACGTAGTCAAGCGCCGGTTCGAAGAAGGCGGAGGTCGTCTTCGTCACGGAGTTCTTGAGTTCGAAGAGGCCGTAGCCCAGGCCGAGCTTGGCGGCCACGAAGGCCAGGGGATAGCCCGTCGCCTTGGAGGCCAGGGCCGACGAACGCGAGAGGCGGGCGTTGACCTCGATGACGCGGTAGTCCTCGCTCTGCGGGTCGAAGGCGTACTGCACGTTACACTCGCCGACGATGCCCACGTGGCGCACGATGCGGATCGAGAGCTCGCGCAGCTTGTGATACTCCGAGTTGGTCAGCGTCTGCGAGGGGGCGATGACGATGCTCTCGCCCGTGTGGATGCCGAGGGGGTCGAAGTTTTCCATGTTGCAGACCGTGATGCAGTTGTCATAGCGGTCACGCACGACTTCATACTCCACCTCCTTCCAGCCCTTGAGGCTCTTCTCGACGAGCACCTGCGGGGAGAAGGAGAAAGCCTTCTCGGCCAGCTTGCGCAGCTCCTCCTCGTTGTCGCAGAATCCGGAGCCCAGACCGCCCAGGGCATAGGCCGCACGGATGATGACGGGGTAGCCCAGTTCGGCCGCGGCCTTGGCTGCGGCGTCGATGTCTTCGCAGGCCTCGCTCTTGATGGTCTTGACGTCGATCTCGTTGAGCTTCTCGACGAAGAGTTCGCGGTCCTCCGTGTCCATGATGGCCTGGACGGGGGTGCCGAGCACCTGGAGGTTATATTTCTCGAGGATGCCGCTGCGGTAGAGTGCCACGCCGCAGTTGAGGGCCGTTTGTCCGCCGAAGGCGAGCATGATGCCGTCGGGACGCTCCTTCTCGATCACGCGCTCTACGAAGAAGGGGGTGACGGGCAGGAAGTAGATCTGGTCGGCCACGCCCTCGGATGTCTGCACGGTGGCGATGTTGGGGTTGATCAGGACGGTCTCGATGCCCTCTTCCTTCAGGGCCTTGAGGGCCTGTGAGCCAGAGTAGTCAAACTCGCCGGCCTCGCCGATCTTAAGCGCTCCGGAGCCCAGGAGCAGCACTTTCTTTATCTTGTTCATCATGTGAGTGAGAGAGGAGTCTTAGTGGAGAAGGTTAACGAAATCGTCGAAGAGGAACTCGGTGTCGACCGGGCCGGCGCAGGCCTCGGGGTGGAACTGTGCGGAGAACCAGGGGCGCTCCTTGTGGCGCACGCCCTCGTTGGAGCCGTCGTTCATGTTGACGAAGTAGGGTTCCCACTCTGCGGGGAGGGTGCGGCTGTCTACGGCGTAGCCGTGGTTTTGCGAGGTGACGAAGCAGCGGTTGGTGCCGGCCATGCGCACGGGCTGGTTGTGGCTGCGGTGTCCGTATTTGAGTTTATAGATCGTGGCGCCGGCGGCCTTTGAGAGGAGCTGGTTGCCCATGCAGATGCCCATGAGGGGCTTGACGTCGGGCTGGGCGAGGAAGGTCTTGATGTGCTCTACGGCGTCTACGCAGGTGTCGGGGTTGCCGGGGCCGTTGGCCAGGAAGAGGCCGTCGAAGGTGAGCTGGTTGAAGTCATAATCCCAGGGCACGCGGATCACCTCGACGCCGCGGCGGATGAGGCAGCGGATGATGTTGTGCTTCACGCCGCAGTCTACGAGCACCACCTTCTTGCGGCCGGCGCCTTCGTTGTAGCGGATGATCTCGGTGCAGGATACCTTGGCTACGTAGTTGACGCCCTCGTATTCTGCTTCGGGCACGTTTTCGGGCTCGTCGTCGAAGAGGATTTTACCCATCATCACACCATGCTCACGCAGCACCTTGGTGAGCTCTCGGGTGTCGATGCCCGTGATGCCGGGCACGTGTTCGCGCTTGAGCCAGTCGCCGAGGCTCTCGACGGCGTTCCAGTGGCTGTATTGCTCGCTGTAGTCGCTCACGATGATGGCCGAAGCGTGTATGCGGTCACTCTCCATGAAGGTGGCGAGTCCGTCGGGCTCGAAGGTGAAGGGCGGCACGCCGTAGTTGCCCACGAGCGGATAGGTCAGCGCCATGAGCTGACCGGCGTATGAGGGGTCGGTGAGGCTCTCGGGATAACCGGTCATCGCCGTGTTGAAGACCACTTCGCCGGCCACGGGGCTCTCATAACCAAACGACTGGCCGTGAAACGCCGTGCCATCGTCGAGAAGAAGTGTTACGTTGCGCATGTGCTATATATAATGTGTGTATGATGTTTGATTCGGTTGGGGGGAGAGAAAAACCTTTGGGAAGTTAAGGAGTTAAGCCGAATGGGGCTAAAGGCAGGGGCCATGGCCTCATTGGCAGCGAGTCACTATGGGGGGGCGCTGTCCTAGGGATAAATCCCTAGGCTATTGTCTTGCGCCCCTTTGGGGCTCACTAGATGTAGTCTTGTGCACTTTGGGGTTCACCGGCGTCTCATGAGTATCGGCTTAACGCCATAACTTCTTAACTTCTGGAAAAGAAGCGCTCACGCTTCCGCTACCAGCTCCGGGTGCGCTTGCTCGAAGTAGTCGATGTAGGCCTGATTGACGCGCTTGGTGCCGCCGGGGGTGGGGTAGTGGCCCGAGAAGTACCAGTCGCCCGGACTGGTGGGGCAGGCCTTGTGGAGGCCTTCGAGGCTCTGGTAGACGATATGGATCTCCGTCGTCACCCCTTCGGGGCGCAGAATCTCCGCCATCTTGGTCGCGATCTCCTCGTCTGTGAAGGGTTCGTAGACCTCGTGTACATAGTTTACCACCTCTTCTTTGGGCAGGTCTTCCTGCGCCTTACACTTGCGGTAGATCTCTGTCAGGCGGTCCTTCATGTGGCGGTCGCGGTGGAGGGCGATGGCCGTGCGGAAGGCGATGAACTCCTCCATGCGGGCCATGTCGATGCCGTAGTAGTCGGGGTAGCGCACCTGAGGCGACGAGCTCACCACGACGATGCGGCGCGGGTGGAGCCGGTCGAGGATGCGGATGATGCTCTCGCGCAGCGTCGTGCCGCGCACGATGCTGTCGTCGATGACCACGAGGTTGTCAACGCCCGGGCGGATGGAGCCGTAGGTGATGTCATAGACGTGGGCGGCGAGGTCATTGCGCGAGTTGCCTTCGGCGATGAAGGTGCGCATCTTGATGTCCTTCCACGCCACCTTCTCCGAGCGGATGCGGCGGGAGAGGATGCGCTGGAGGCTCTCGGGCGTCACGTTGGATCCGAGCTTCTCGATCTCCTCCACCTTCTGGCGGTTGAGATATTCGTCAAATCCCTGGAGCATGCCGTAGTAGGCGGCCTCCGCCGTGTTGGGGATGTAGCTCAGCACCGTGTTGTCGAGTTCGCCGTTGACCGCCTTGAGGATGGGCTCCACGAGGGTGCGGCCCAGCTCCTTGCGTTCGCGGTAGATGTCTTTGTCCGATCCGCGGCTGAAGTAGACGCGCTCGAAGGAGCAGGCGGCGTATTCCTTGGCCGGAAGCACCTGCTCCGTGCGGAAGCCGCCGCGCTTGTTCATAAAGACGCCCTCGCCGGGCAGAAGTTCGTGCACGTCGTCGGCCTCTACGTCGAGCGCCGTCTGGATCACGGGGCGCTCCGAGGCGATGACGAGGATCTCGTCGTCCTTATACCAGAAGGCGGGGCGGATGCCCCACGGGTCGCGCAGGGTGAAGAGTTCGCCCGAGCCGGTGACGCCGCAGAGCACGTAGCCGCCGTCCCAGATGGGTGCGGCCTTCTTGAGCACGTTTGAGAGGTTGATGTGGTCCTCGATATAAGCCGTGATGTCGCGTTCGGTGAGTCCCTTGCGCTTTGCCTCCTCATAGCACCGTTCGCTCTCGCGGTCGAGGCGGTGGCCCAGTTGCTCGAGGAGGATGTAGGTGTCAGAGACCATGCGCGGGTGCTGGCCGGTGGCAGCGATCTCGTTGAAGATCTCCATGACGTTCGTCATGTTGAAGTTAGCGCAGATGCAGAGGTTCTTTGCCAGCCAGTTGTTGCGGCGCAGGAAGGGATGTACATACGAAAGGCCACTCTTCCCGGTCGTTGAGTACCGGAGGTGGCCCATATAGATTTCTCCCGCAAAGGGGATATGTCGTGCCGCAAAAGCGGGGTCGGCGAGTTGGTCGTCGTCGAAAGCGGCAATCTGCTTATGCACCTTGCCGAAGATTTCCTGGATGGCACCGCTGCCCAGTCCGCGCTCGCGAAACATAAATTCCTCGCCCGGAGCGGCCTGCATCTTGACGCAAGCCAGCCCCGCGCCTTCCTGTCCGCGGTTGTGCTGCTTCTCCATGAGGAGATAGAGCTTGTTGAGGCCGTAGAGCCACGTGCCGTATTTTTCCTTATAGTAGCTCAGGGGCTTGAGCAGCCTGACCATGGCTACGCCGCATTCGTGCTTGAGAGGTTCCATTCAGTTGCAGTGGTGGGGGTGGTTGGGGCGTGATTTCGCTCCGCCGCCTATCATCTTGCAAAGGTAGCACTTGGCGGGCGGAGTGCAAAAGCAAAGCGAAAGGTTTTGCGCCCGACCGCTGAGGGAGCAATCCTAAAAAAGTATGGATCAGCGGTGAAAATCCCGTGTCGGGAGGGGCCCTCTCATCGTGCTACAAAAGAAATCCCCGCCGCCGATAACCATGCGTTATCGACGGCGGGGGAGGGAATGTTGGCGGTGCAGAGATGTGTCGTGCGCAAAGGGCCGGAGACAAGCGTCCCGGCATCGTCGCTCCGCTTACGAAGCCCCTCCACGTCGCTCTGCGGTATGGGCGCAAAGCAACTGCGCACCGGGCAGATCCGGTCCGCAGTGATGGCGTAGGGGTATAAGCATGCAAAGAGACGTAATGTTTGCGCATCTTGTGGAAAATCTATAAGCTGGTGCAAATTTGTCGCTCGTCGTGCCTCGACTTTTTTATCCTTTGGTTAAAGTTTACCCGTTGTGGCGACACTTGAGGGGAAGGCTTCTAGCAAAAACTAGCCCGCATGCCGTCGCGACGGCATGCGGGCTAGAATTTTCTGGAAGGCGGCTCGTCAGAGCTCGATCTGCAGGGCGGCCGGGAGCAGGCGTAGGGGGTCTCCGAAGAGGGCTGCCGAGGCCTCGAGGGCATCGGCGCTCAGGCGCAGGCGTCCGCAGTAGGCCGTCACGCCGTTGACGATGAGCGTCACGGGGCGACCGAGGTCGAGGAGTTCGGGCGCGAGGAAGAGGGTGAGGCTCCCGTCGGTCGCAGGGCGGTAGGTGCGTGCGAAGCTCAGGGGAATGCCCTGGGCCGAGGCCGTCGTGGTGTAGGTGACGAGGCGTACGTCGAGGCGCACCGTGTCGCCCGAGATGGCGAGGTCGTAGCGCGTGCGTTCCGCTCCCGAGGGTCGGCGGTCAACGCGCAGGTAGTAGAAGCCCCGGCGGTTGCGGCCGTCGAGGGGGAAATCCTCCCATGCGAAGTTGCGGGGCAGGGGCGTGCGGCGCCACTGGCTGAGCCACGGTGTGGTCGGACTGTAGTCGAAGCCGTGGCCCTGGCCTTTGACGAGGCTCACGCGGTGGGCGTAGTCGCCGGGGTGGAGCGCGGCGAGGCTGTCGAGCGCTGCCCCCGTGGCCAGCGTCAGGCGACTGCGGTAGAAGGTGCCGTCGAGTTCGCCCGTGAGCAGTGAGAAGGGCGTGTGGCGGAGATTCTCCACCGGCGCGTTGATGAGCGGTTCGCCCCCCGCCATGGGGCCTGCGGCGGCCAGGTAGTCGGCGTAGTAAGAGGCGAGACGCTGCGAGCCATATCCCCCCTCGCTGATGCCGAAGAGGTAGAGCCGCGTGGGGTCGATCTCGGGGCGGCGCAGGAGGGTGCGCCAGAGGCGGTCCCAGACGTAGAGTTTGCCCCGCTGCCACCAGCGATACCACGGCCCCTCCTGCGGTATCTGGGGAACGAAGTAGACCGACGGGCTGTCGGCGAAGCGCCGGGCGAGGACGAGTCCCGTGGCCCACTCGGCCGCCTTGGGGCCCGAGCCGTGGAGGTAGACAAAGGCGGGGTAGCCTTCGGCGGGCCGTTCACCCTTCGCCCCCCAGTAGTAGGGCATCACCGCCCCCGGCTCGAGGGAGGCGGGAATGAGGATGCTGTCCTGACAGGGGCGCTCGAGGGCCGGCGGCGCGGGGAGCGCCAGGCTGCTGTCGCGGGCGAGGGGCGAGGCGAGGTAGGCCGCCCAGGCGGCCGTGCGGCGGGCGGCGAGGCACTTCAGCGAAAAAGTGTGGGCGCTGTAGGGCTGTGTCACCACGGGACGCTTCGTCATCGCAGGGGCGGCCGGCGAGGCCGCGGCGGGGCGCAGCAAGGCGAAGGCGAGGAAGAGGGGGAGGAGAAACTTCATGGGGAAGGTGAAATTTGCGGAGAATATCAGGCTTCGTGGCCCGTCACGGCGTCGGTCATCAGGGCAAGGTCGTCGTCGGTGAGGCCGCGGCTGTGGAGCAGGTCGGCATCCTCCTTGAGAAAGTCTTCGGGATGGTCGGCGGGGAGCGCCTTACGGTAGCGGGCGATCGCCTCGGCCGTGTGACCCGAGAGCCAGGCGGCATGGCCGGCGTTGAGCCAGTCGGCCGGGCCAGGGTCCTGTTCGTCGAGGATGCGGCGGTAGTATTTCTCCGCCTGTTCGATCTTTCCTGTCAAGAGAGAGCACCAACCTAGCGCGCGCAGGGCGGGCGAGGGGCCTTCGCTGAGGTAGTCGGCCTTGAAGAGGAAGTGGAATGCCTCTTCGTAGCGCTCGAGGTGGATGAGACACTCCGCCTGGCGCATCGCCACGCCGGCATCGTCGGGAAGGAGCTGGGCTAGTTGCTTGTAGACGTCGAAGGCGAAGTCGTAGCTGCCGAGCTGGCGGATGGTGTTGGCCAGGTGGCGGAGCGTCCAGGTCGAAGCGGGCTTGAGGTCGTTGGCCATGGTGTAGGCGTTGAGGGCCTGCTTGAGGTCGCCGGTCTGTTCGGCGCAGAAGCCCATCTTCTGCCAATGTTCGGCGCCGAGCGGGCCGTGGTTCATGCGGCGGTAGAGGCTCAGGGCCAGGGCGTAGGTCTTGTCTTGGAAGGCTACTTCGGCCATGCGGGCCACGAAGGTGCCGTCGGTGAGCAGGTGGGCATAGGGCGCGAGGTCGGCCAGGAAGGGGTCGGTGCGGAAGGGGTCGACGAAGCTCTCGCGGTGGATGAAGAGCCGGGTGAAGCGGTAGAAGCCCTGAACGTAGGAGCGCATGAGCTCTCTGACGCGGTCGCTGCGCGTGCCGCCTTCGTGGGCCTGGTCGAGGCCCTCGATGATGCGGTCGACGTCGGCCTGCTGCGCCCCTTCGACGCCCGCTATGCCGAGCATGTCGGTGGCCTTGGTGCCCGGCATGAGGGCCACCATGAAGGCGAAGGAATATTTGTCGGAGTCGCACAGCCCCGCACCGCGCAACATCAGGCGGAGCGTGTCGCTGCGGCGGGCAGCCTCGGGGATGTCGGGGTGGGCGAGCGTGAAGGGGTAAAACCAGTTGCAAGCCGCCTGGAAGAAGGGGAAGCGCTGCTTGAGCATCTTGAAGGAGCTCATATACATGTCGGCGCCGCGCTGCTGGAGTTCGACGAACTCCGTCATATACTTCGCCAGGTCTGAGGGCTGGCCGTCGGCCTCCCACTCAGGGTTGAGGTCGGCCGTGGCGAGCTTGTCTTTGAGTTCGTCGAGCCCTAGGGAGCGGTCGAGGCGCAGGTGTTCGATGCGCTTCATCATCTTGGGAATGAGCTTCTCCTGCAAGTCGCGCTCGATGCGTTGGGTCTCGAGTGAAAGGAAGAGCTGTGTCTGGAGGGCCTCGATGTCGGCGGTGAAGTGCTCGTCGCCGCTCGTGAGGGCCTTGAGCCGGCCAGTCTCCTCGGGATAGGCGTCGAGTCGGTCGCGGTGGGTCATGAGGACGAAGGTCAGGCCGACGAGCGCCCTGACGCGCTGGGCAAGGTCGGGCGAGCCGACGAGGGAGATGAGCGTGCGCACCTTGGCGATGTCGAAGTAGGCCATGGCGGCGAGCGTGATGGCCGAGAGGGCGAGGAGCTTGAGGTCGTCGCTCACCTCGGTGGCGCCGAGATAGACGGCCACGGCGGCCTCGTCTTCGGCCGTCCAGGCCCCGCTGGTCCAGAGCGTGTCGAAGACGTTGCGGGCCGACGTGTCGGGGGTGAGCAGGTGGGGCAGGCGGGGCTCCGTGCCCAGGAGATTGACGAGCGTGGCGCGGGTGGTGGTGTAGAAGGCCGTCTTGTCGGTCAGCAGGCCGCGCCGGGCGAGCGTGTCGGAGAGTTCCCAGACGCGGCGGGTGAAGCTGTGGTAGAGCTTGCGGCGTTCGGGGTCAGCTGCGCCGCGCTCCATATAGTCGAGCATGATGGCATAGGAGGTTGTGAGCGTGTCGAGCTCGTCGGCCGTGGCCGTGTCGTGGAGCATGACGGCCAGTCCGCGCAGCGAACCGAGGGCGGAGCGCAAGCGGCGGGCTTTGAGGGCGCTCCGTGCATCGGAGAGCAGATAGGTGTAGGTGAGGTCTGACATGAGATGTTAGGGTTAGTGTGTAGTGGGCGCTATGTGCGCATAAAAATTCTGTAATTGCACGTGGCGTGCCATTAGGGGCTGCAGGATGTTAAAAGTGGAGGCGCACCGTGTCGGCCACATCGGCGGGGAGGCCGTAGTCGCGCTGTAGAATGAGGGAGTAGGCGGCATTGCCGTGGGTGCGGAGGGAGTCGATGGCCATGCGCCGCACGCGCTCGAAGAGGCTCCAGCGGCGCTTGCCCTGCGGGGTGGCGGTCACGCTGCGGCGCATGACGAAGGCCTCGCGCCCGTCGGCGGCCTTGGGGGTGAGCAGGGGGCGGCAGCCCTCGGCGCGGGCCCAGGCGGTGTAGGGGGCGCAGAGATAGGTGGCGTCAAACTGGCTCCCGCCCAGCATCATGACGCGGAGGCTGAGGTCGCCGATCTGGGGACGGTAGACGTCAGCGGCCCGCACGCCGGCAGCGGCGAGTAGGCGGTCGAAGCGGGCCGTCTCGGCCGACACGCGGGTCAGAGCGACGGTCTTGCCGCTGAGGTCCTTGAGCTTGCGGGCGCGTTGGGTGGGGCTGACGAAGAGAACCGGGGCCTCGGCGCTCCGCCACATGACCTCGAAGCCCTCGCCCCGACGGCCGTGGGAGGCGAGCCGGGTGAGGTCGGCCCAGCCGCCGTCGCTCAGCTTGCCCGTGAGGGAGGTGTCGGCGTCGACCTGCGTGCGGTAGATGGCGAGCTGCAGGGGGAGGCCCATCGAGTCGGCCAGCCCCGAGCGCTTGGCGTAGATCAGGGGGAGACAGTCGACGTTGGTCAGGAGCGTGAGGTGGAGGGCGGCGGTGTCATAGGGCTCGCCGGCAAAGCTCAGCCGGGGCCCGGCATCACGCCGTCCGCCGCACGCCGTGGCGACCAGGGCGAGGGCGATGAGGAGCGTGGCGGTGAGGGTGCGCATAAACGGGGTGGAATGTGGGAGCGGGGAATAAAAACTAAGCAGCACGATTAATCGGCGTGTCTATCGGGAGAGCCCCAAAGGGGCGTAGGATCATAGCCTAGGGATTTATCCCTAGGAATGTGCCCTCTCCTGTGACTCGTCGCCAATTCTGCCAATAGGATATTGGCGGCGAGTAATTTCTTTGCACGCAATCCTAGGGATAAATCCCTAGGCTATTGTCTGAAGCCCCTTTGGGGCATCTGCGCAGGTTAATACTGGGAATAAGAACAAAAAGGCGGATAAATGGGCCGGAGCCTCACTTATCCGCCTTCGTAGAGCGTAGCCTCCGCCCGAGTGGGGCGAGGCGTCGGGGGAGATTAGCCCTCGATGGCTGCGATGCCGGGGAGCGTCTTGCCCTCGATGGCCTCGAGGAGAGCGCCGCCGCCGGTGGAGATGTAGGACACCTTGTCGGCCATGCCGAACTTGTTGATGCAAGCTACGGAGTCGCCGCCGCCGATGAGGGAGAAGGCGCCTTCGGCAGTAGCCTTGGCGATGGCTTCGGCGATGGCACGTGAACCGCCGCAGAAGTTGTCAAACTCGAAGACGCCGGCGGGACCGTTCCAAAGGATGGTCTTAGAGCCTTCGATGGCCTTGGCAAATGCCTTGCGCGTCTCGGGACCTGCGTCGAGGCCCTCCCAGCCGTCGGGGATGGCGTTGGCGGGAACGACCTGCGTGTTGGCGTCGTTGGCGAACTTGTCGGCAGCGATGCAGTCGGTGCCGAGGATGAGGTTGACGCCCTTGGCCTTAGCCTTGGCGATGATGTCGAGGGCCAAGTCGAGCTTGTCGTCCTCACAGATAGAGATGCCGATGTGGCCGCCCTGAGCCTTGGCGAAGGTGTAGGTCATGCCGCCGCAGAGGATGAGGTTGTCGACCTTGTCCATGAGGTTTTCGATGATGCCGATCTTGGTGGAGACCTTAGAGCCGCCCATGATGGCGGTGAAGGGGCGCTTGATGTTGTTGAGCACGTTGTCAACGGCCTTTACCTCCTTCTCCATGAGATAGCCGAGCATCTTGTGGTCCTTGTCGAAGTAGTCGGCGATGACGGCGGTGGAAGCGTGGCGACGGTGAGCGGTGCCGAAGGCATCGTTGATGTAGATGTCGGCGTAAGATGCGAGGGTCTTAGCAAACTCCTTCTGGCGCTCCTTCATCTCCTTCTTGGCCTCTTCGTAGCTGGGGTCGTTCTTGTCGATGCCGACGGGCTTGCCCTCCTCTTCGGGATAGAAGCGGAGATTTTCGAGCAGGAGGACTTCGCCGGGCTTGAGGGCTGCGGCTTGGTCAGCTGCCTTGGCGCAGTCGGGGGCGAATGCAACCTTGACGCCGAGGTGGGCGCTCACGGCGTCGACGATCTGGCTCAGGGAGAGCTTGGGGTTGACCTTGCCTTTGGGCTTGCCCATGTGGCTCATGATGATCAGGGCGCCGCCGTCGGCGAGCACCTTCTTGAGCGTGGGCAGGGCGCCGCGGATGCGGGTGTCGTCGGTGATCTTGCCGTTCTCGTCGAGAGGCACGTTGAAGTCTACGCGGACGATTACCTTCTTGCCTTTGAAGTCACAAGTGTCGATAGTCATATGTTTGTAGTGATTAGTGGGTTTGTTTGATTGCTTGCGGCAAAAGTAGTAAGAGGCGCGGAGTGCGCAAAGGGCGGCGCGCCATTTTTATCTGCCGGCGGCCTTGGGGCGCGACGCAGCGGGCTTAGTCGTCAACCTTGCGGAGCACGACGGCGGAGCGGGCGGGGAGGTAGAGCTTGAGCCATCCCTTGCCGTCGGGGGCGAGGAGCGGGTCGGGGTTGGTCAGGTGGCGCACCGAGTCGTCGGCCAGGCCGTTGCCGCCGAAGCGGGTGGCATCGGTGTTGAGCACCACGTCGTAAGCTCCCTCGGGCATCATGAAGCCGTAGCCCTCATAGGAGCGCGTGGGGGAGAAGTTGAAGACGAAGAGCAGCGGGCCGCGGCTGTAGGCGAGCACCTGGTCGCCATCGTTGTGCCACACCTCGGTGACGGGGAAGCGGCGGATGTCGGGCAGCGAGCGCAGCAGGGCGATCATGTCGTGGTCGAAGTCGCCGAGGTAGTGGTAGCAGAGGTCGTGGCTGTCGACGAGGTTCCATTGACGGCGGGCATACTTATAGCTCCAGCCGTTGCCCTCGCGCGGGAAGTCGATCCACTCGGGGTGGCCAAACTCGTTGCCCATGAAGTTGAGGTAGCCGCCGTTGATGGTCGAGGCGGTGACGAGGCGGATCATCTTGTGGAGGGCGATGCCGCGGTGGACGGTTTCGTTTTCGTCGCCCTTGCGGAAGTGCCAGTACATGTCGGCGTCGATGAGGCGGAAGATGATCGTCTTGTCGCCGACGAGGGCCTGGTCGTGGCTCTCGCAGTAGCTGACGGTGCGCTCGTCTTTGCGGCGGTTGGTGACCTCCCAAAAGATGGAGGAGGGCTTCCAGTCTTCGTCGCGGCGCTCCTTGATGGTCTTGATCCAGTAGTCGGGGATGTTCATCGCCATGCGGTAGTCGAAGCCGTAGCCTCCGTCTTTGAATGGGGCGGCGAGGCCGGGCATGCCGCTGACATCCTCGGCGATGGTGATGGCCTTGGGGTTGACCTCGTGGATGAGCAGGTTGGCCAGGGTCAGGTAGCAGACGGCGTTGTCGTCCTGATGGCCGTTGAAGTAGTCGCTGTAGTCGCAGAAGGCCTCGCCCAGTCCGTGGCTGTAGTAGAGCATGGAGGTCACGCCGTCGAAGCGGAAGCCGTCGAAGTGGTACTCCGTGAGCCAGTACTTGCAGTTGGAGAGCAGGAAGTGGATGACCTGGTCTTTGCCGTAGTCGAAGCAGAGGCTGTCCCAGGCGCTGTGTTCGTGGCGGTCGCCGGGGTAGAAGAACTGGTTGGGGTCGCCGGCGTAGTTGCCGAGGCCCTCGACCTCGTTTTTGACCGCGTGGCTGTGGACGAGGTCCATGATGACGGCGATGCCTGCCTCATGGGCGGCGTCGATGAGGTGTTTGAGCTGGTCGGGCGTGCCGAAGCGGCTCGAGGCGGCAAAGAAGGAGCTGACGTGGTAGCCGAAGGAGCCGTAGTAGGGGTGTTCGGCGATGGCCATGATCTGGATGCAGTTATAGCCGTCGGCGATGATGCGGGGGAGTACGTTTTCGCGGAACTCGTCGTAGGTTCCCACCTTCTCGGCGTCTTGGGCCATGCCGATGTGGCACTCGTAGATGAAGAGGGGGCCGCGCTTGGGGGTGAACTTGGGCTTGCGCCACTCATAGGGCTTGGCGGGGGCCCATACCTGTGCGCTGAAGATCTTGGTCTGCTCGTCTTGTACGACGCGCTGTGCCCAGGCCGGCACGCGCTCGCCCTGGCCGCCGTCCCAGTGGATGGAGAGCTTGTAGAGGTCGAGGTGGTGGAGTGCCTTGGCGGGGAGGGTGAGTTCCCAGTTGCCGTCGTCGCCCTTGCGGGTGAGGGCGTAGTCGGGGCTTTCCTTCCAGTCGTTGAAGGTGCCGATGAGGTAGATGGCCGTGGCGTTGGGGGCCCATTCTCGGATGATCCACTTGCGCCCAGCGGTGCGGTGGAGTCCGAAGTAGAGGTGGCCGTCGGCGAAGTCGGTGAGCCGGCCCGTACCCCCCGTGAGCGCTGAGAGCTTATAGAGGGCGTGGTCGTGCCGGCCGTTGATGGCCTCGGCATAGGGCTTGAGGTAGGGATCGTGCTTGACGATGCCGGGCAGTTTGGGGGCGCGCGCCTTGCGCGGCGCGGTGGCCTTGGCGGGGGCTTTCATGATCGCGGGGGATTGATTGAATAGGTATCTGTGAGATGAATGCTGTCAGTTGGGTGAAGCGCTGCTGTGCGCCGGCGGGCCGGCGGCGGGGGCGGGGCGCGGGGCCTTACTGCACGACGCGGCCGTTGGCGTATTCGCCTTTCTTGGTGACATTGCCGTTGGCGTCATACTCCGTGTAGGGGCCGTGGAGGAGTCCTTCGCGGTAGACGGCGTCGATGCGTGTGCCGTCGGGGCGTATTTCGATGCTCTTGCCGTCTTTTTTGCCTTCGCGGAAGGTGCCTTTGAAGCGTCCGCCGTTGGCGAAGCGGAGGGTGCCCTCGCCGTTCATGCGGTTGTTCTTCCACTGGCCGTTATACTCATCGCCGTTTTTCCACTTATAGACGCCGTGGCCGTCCATCATGTTGTGCTGCCACTGTCCCGTATAGGTTGCGACGCCCTTCCACTGGAAGGTGCCCTGTCCGCTCTGCTCGCCGCTGAGGAAGTTGCCGATGTAGGAGTCGCCGTTGGCAAAGCGGAATGTGCCCTCGCCCGTGCGTTCGCCGGCGAGGTATTGGCCTTCGTAGGTATCGCCGTTGCGAAATTTATAGATGCCGCGGCCCTCCTGCATGTCGTTCTTCCAGTCGCCGTTGTAGTAGTCGCCGTCGGCGTAGGTGTATGATCCGCGTCCGTTGCGCTGGTTGTTGGCCCACTGGCCTTCATACTTTGAACCGTCGTTCCAGTCGAAGAGGCCTCGGCCGCTCTTCTGGTCGTCGATCCATTCGCCGCGGTAGTAGGCGCCGCTCTTATAGGTGTAGGTGCCCTTGCCGTTGCGTTTGTCGTCCTTCCACTGGCCCTCGTACTTGTCGCCGTTGTAGTAGTACATGGTGCCCTGGCCCTCCTTCTTGTTGCGGTACCAGAGGCCTACGTAGCGGTTGTTGTTGACGGCGTAGAATGTGCCGCGGCCGTTGCGCTCGTTTTTGGTCCAGTTGCCCTCATAGCGCGAGCCGTCGGCCGAGGTGAACGTTCCCTCGCCCTGTCGGTTTCCCTTGACGAAGGACCCTTCGTAGGTGTCGCCGTTGTCATACTGCACGCGTCCCTTGCCGCCGGGCTTTCCGCTGACCAGTTCGCCGGTGTACATGCCTCCGTCTTTGAGGCGGCACGAGCCGACCACGATCTTTTGGGCCACGGCATCAAGTGCGGCGGCGTGGAGCAGGATGGTGAGGATGAGAATGAATGTCTTTTGCATGATAGCGTAATGAGGGGGGGAGAATGGAGTCTGTGCCTTATGCCTGGTGTGTCTTGAGGAAATCCTCGGCGCGGCGCAGGTCGTCGGGGGTGTCGATGCCGATGGTCTCGGTGTGGGTGGTGCCCACCTTGATGCGGTAGCCCGCCTGTAGCCAGCGCAGCTGTTCGAGGCTCTCGGCCAGTTCGAGGGTGCTCTGGGGGAGGGCGGTGATCTGGCGCAGCGTCGCGGCGCGGTAGGCGTAGAGGCCGATGTGTTTGAGGTAGGTGTGGCGTCGCGGCCACTCCGTGCGGTCTACACCGCGCAGGTAGGGGATCACGCTGCGGGAGAAGTAGAGAGCGCGGCCCGTGTCGCTGACGACGACCTTGGGCGAGTTGGGGTTGTCGATCAGCTCGATGGGGGCGTCGGGGGCAAAGGGCTTGACGAGGGTAGCGATGTCGGTCTCGGGGTCGTCGAAGCAGGCCCTGATCGTCTCTAGCTGGTCGGGGGCGATAAAGGGTTCGTCCCCCTGCACGTTGACCACTACGTCGGCGCCGCCGCCCGCAGCGACGTAGGCCTCGTAGCAGCGGTCCGTGCCGCTGCGGTGTTTGTCAGAGGTCATCACGGCGCGTCCGCCGAACGCCTCGACCGCCTGGAGGATGCGTGTGTCGTCGGTCGCGACGATGGGATTGGGGAAGACCCGGCTCACCCGCTCATAGACGCGCTCGATGATGGGCTTGCCGCCCAAGGTGGCGAGGGGCTTGCCGGGAAATCGCGTCGAGGCGTAGCGTGCGGGTATGATGGCGATAAAGGAGAGAGCTTGCATAACTTGAGGTGTGGGGGCGTGCGGCGGCCGGAGCGTGACGGGCGCAGCGCGCCGC
The DNA here is from genome assembly GCA_052272595.1 of Alloprevotella sp. Taxonomy (GTDB): domain Bacteria; phylum Bacteroidota; class Bacteroidia; order Bacteroidales; family Bacteroidaceae; genus Alloprevotella. Next base: position 109,098 of record DAVZJV010000002.1, on the reverse strand, counting down.
CTATATATTAAAGATGTAGGGTATCTGCTCTGAGTACAGACGTGGCCGCGCTACTCGAAGAGCAATTCGCTCTGTGAGCGGCTGTTGGTCTTGGGCGGTGCGGCGGGTTGCTTCTTGGCCTCGCCCTCGGCGGGTGGGGCCTCGTCGGCCTCGTCGTCGGCCCCTTCGTCGCTGCCTCCGCCCGTGCCGCCGTGGGGGGCGGCGGGCTGGTTGAGGCTCTCGGGTTTGTCGAACTCGCGGTTGGGGTCATAGCCCAGCGAGCGGTCGGCGTAGACGCGGCGCATGTAGAGTGCCCAGATGGGCAGGGCCGAGGCCGAGCCCTGGCCCAGGGCCATGGAGTTGAAGTGGATGTCGCGCTCGTCGCCGCCCACCCACACGGAGGTCACCAGCTGCGGCACGCAGCCGACAAACCAACCGTCGGAGTTGCTGTTGGTCGTACCCGTCTTGCCGGCGATCGGCCCCTTAAACTCGTAGCGGTAGCGGAGCCTGCGGCCCGTACCCTGGTCGATGACGGCTCGCATCATGTCGATCATCTCCCAGGCCGTCTCTTCGCTGTAGACCTCGTTGGTGCGGGGCGAGAAGTCGGCCACGATGTTGCCCTCGCTATCCTCGATGCGCGTCACCAGGAGGGGTGCGCGGCGGATGCCCTTCTCGACAAAGGCCGTATAGGCCGAGGCCAGTTCGGCCGGCGTGATGTCACACGTGCCGAGGCAGAGGGGCAGTGAGGGCTGCATGTTGTCATTGGCCACACCTAGGGCGTGGAGGTCTCTGACGAGGCCCCGGCCCGTGGGGTCAATCTGATACATCAGGCCGGCGGTGACCCAGTTGCTCGACTGGCTTAGGCCCCACTTGAGCGTCACCATCGCGCCCTGGCGGGCATGGCTGGTGTTGCGGGGCGACCAGCCGCCGTAGTTGCGCGGGCCGTTGTAGATCGTCGTGTTGGGCGTGAGGCCGCCCTGCAGGCCCATGGCGTAGACGAAGGGCTTCATCGTCGAACCGATCTGGCGGCGGCCCACCATGGCCATGTCATACTGGAAGTGGCTGAAGTCGGGCCCACCGACGTAGGCCTTCACCTGGCCCGTCATGGGGTCGATCGAGACCATGGCGGCGCGGAGGAACTTCTTGTAATAGAGGATCGAGTCGATGGGCGTCATCGTCGTGTCGACGTCGCCGTGGTAGCTGAAGACGGTCATCGGCACGCGGGTGCGGAAGGCGCGGTCGATCTCTTCGTCTGAGGCGCCGGCGGCCTTCATCGTGTGGTAGCGCTCGCTTTGGCGGACGGCCCGCTGGATGCGTGCCCTCACGTCGCGGCGGCTCAGGTCGGCGCTGTAGGGGAAGTTGGGAGACGAGCGGCGCTCGGCCTCAAACTTCGGCTGCAGGTTGCGGCCCATCTGCCGCCTTACGGCCTCCTCGGCATATTGCTGCATGCGCGAGTCGATCGTCGTGTAGATCTTGAGTCCGTCGGTATAGATGTCGTAGTTGTTGCCGTCGCGCTTATAGTTCTTCTTACACCAGCCGTAGAGCGGGTCGGTGGCCCACATGAGCGAGTCTTCGTAGTATTGCTGCCGCTGCCAGTCGCGGTAGTCGGCGGGGTCGGGCTTGTCGGCCATCATGATGCGGCGCAGGTATTCTCGCACATAGGCCCCCATGCCCTCGCGGTGGTCGATGCGGTGGAAGTTGAGCTTGAGCGGCTCCTCGCAGAGCGAGGCATACTCCGCCTGGGCCAGTTTGCCCCCCTTGACCATCTGCGCCAAGACCACGTTGCGGCGCTGGCGGCAGCGCTCGGGCTCGCGCACGGGGTTGAAGTAGGAGGGATTTTTACACATGCCTACCAGCGTGGCGCACTCCAGCAGCGTGAGGTCGCGCGGCGACTTGCCGAAGTAGACGTTGGCCGCCGTCTTGATGCCTACTGCGTTGTGCAGGAAGTCGAAGTAGTTGAGGTAGAGGGTGAGAATCTCCTCCTTCGTGTAGTGCCGCTCCAGTTCGATGGCGATGACCCACTCGATGGGTTTCTGCATGAGCCGCTGCATCGTCGTCTCGGCCGTGGAGGAGTAGAGCTGCTTGGCGAGCTGCTGGGTGATGGTGCTGCCTCCGCCGGCCTCTTTGTGGCGCATGATGCCGCGCTTGACGGCGGCGCGCAGGAAGGCGCGTGCGTCGATGCCCGAGTGCTCGTAGAAGCGCACGTCCTCCGTGGCGACGAGGGCGTCGAAGAGGTAGGGCGATATGCTGTCGTAGGGAACGAAGACGCGGTTTTCGTTGCGCGACCATGTGCCCATGAGACGCCCGTCTGCGCTGATCACCTGCGAGGCATAGCGGCTGATGGGGCTTTGAAGCTCGGAGATGGTGGGCATGTAGCCTATCCATCCCTGCTTGATGGCGAAGGCCCCGGCCACGACGGCCAGCACGCAGCAGGCGTAGCAGATCCAGAGTGTCTTGATGATTTTCTTTCTCATACGGGTGGTCGGGCGTGTGCGGCCTCGTGAGTGAAGTGCTTAGGTTGTAGTGGCAAAGATAGATAAACGCGTGTGGCGGACAAAGGCTGCGGGCTAGGTTTTGCCCATTCCGCCGCTCCGTGGCGGTCGCTTCGCCCGATTGTGCGGGCGGGGCGAGGAGGGATGCGGCCTAATCGGCGGGGGTGAGGCGCGCCAGGGGGCCGAGGTCTTCGCCCGAGGGCCGTTGATAGAGTTTCAGGCCGAAGGCCGGGGCTCGGGCGATGAAGCCTTCGAGGAGGGTGGCCGCCTCGTCTTCGAAGCGGGCAAACTCGGTCACGTTGAGGTAAAACCACAATTCTACGGGCAGGCCTTCGGGGGTGGGGTCGAGCTGTCGCACGATGACCCATTGGTCGTCGGCCACGAGTGGCGAAGCGCGCAGGGCGCGTGTGAGGTAGTGGCGGTAGAGGGTGAGATTGGTCGTTGCCTCATCGGCCGCCTCGGCCTCGGTGGCCAGGCCCTGGGCGCTGAGGGCGGCGCGCAGATCCCGTTCGGCGGGGCGCACGGTGCGTATGTCGACGTAGAGCGCCCGCTTGACGCGGCGCCGGCCGCGCGAGACCATTCCCTCCCAGTTCTGGAAGGAGTCGCTCAGCAGGGTATAGGGCGGCACGGTGGCGATCGTGTTGTCGAAGTTGCGCACCTTCACCGTCATGAGCGATATCTCCTCGACCTTGCCGTTGATGCCCTTGGCCGGCACGGTGATCCAGTCGCCCACGTGCACCATGTGGTTGGTCGAGAGCTGTATGCCCGCTACGAGGCCTAGGAGGGAGTCTTTGAAGATCAACAGGAGTACCGTAGCCGCTGCGCCCAAGCCGGTGATGACCTTCGTCGGGTTGTAGCCGAAGAGCAGGGAGACGACAATGATGCCGCCAAGCGAATAGGCCAGCAGGCGGAGAAACTGCAGGATGCCCACGAAGTGGTGTTCCTCGAAGATGTTGATGGCCACGGTCGTGAGGTTGCGCAGAAAGGTCCCCACGAGCATCACCACCGTCAGGGCTATGTAAGCCTCGACGATGCGGTAGAGGGCGGTGAAGACAAGGGCGTCGTGGTTGTCGACGCACAGGGGCAGGGCGGCGTAGGTCAGTAGGCTCGGCAGCAGCTGGCAGAGGGCCGCGAGCACGGGGCGGTTGATGAAGTAGTCGTCCCACTTCGTGTTGGTCTTCGCCACGAGCTTGAGGACGAAGGGCACGAGCCAGCGGCGGCAGGCGGCGGCGAGCACGAGCGAGACGATCAGCACCGAGGCCACGGCCACGACCTGCGACCACCGGCCGGCGGCCTGCGGCGCCAGTCCCCAGTTGAGGAGCTGGCCGGTGACGAAGAGGCGGAGCGAGTCGATCATAAGGCGTTGGGTTAGGGCGGGCTAGCGCAGTTTGTGGTGTCGGTAGTGGGGCGTCACGTAGCGGTCGAAGTAGATCATCGAGCCCAAGCTCAGCAGACAGCCGAAGAGGTAGACGGCCTGGAAGTTGATCCACTGGGCGATGAGGCCGCTCAGGAGCATGCCCATGCCGATGCCCACGTCCCACGAGGTGAGGTAGGTGCTCGTGGCCGTGGCCCGCCGGTTGTTGGGCGCGAGGTTGATAAAGAGGCTGTTGTATGCCGGAAACATGATGCCGAAGCCCACGCCCTGCATCAGCGGCACGGCGATGAAGAGGGCGTCGGCCCACAGGGAGCTCATGCGGTTGACGCTCTCACAAGCCCCTAGCAGGCCGAAGGCCGCGATGACGAGGAAGAAGCCGTAGTGGATGCACTCCGTCACGTAGCCGCGGTCGACGTAGCGCCCCGAGAAGAGGCGCGAGACGGCCATGCCCACCGCCATCAGCACGAAGTAGAAGCCCGGCGAGAGCGTGAGGCCCATCTCCTTGACATACATTGCCACGAAGTTGGTCGTAGCGCCGTAGGGGATGGAGAGCAGCAGCAGCGAGAGGCCCGCCGGCACGCCGCGCACGAGGATGAAGCGGTCGAGCGAGAGGGGCGGCCGCTCCACGCTGGGCTTGCGCGGCGCCTTGACCATGCAGGCCAAGCCGAGGCCCAGCAGACAGGAGCAGAAGCTCAGCAGGAAGATCATCTCATAGCTCAGCACCCCGTGGAGGAAGAGGCCGACCATCGGGCCGATGCTCATGGCCAAGTTGTTAGACAGGCCGTAGTAGCCCAGTCCCTCGCCCCGTCGCTCCGAGGGCATGATGTCGACCACCACCGTGTTGCCCCCCACCGTCACGCCGCCGAAGGTGAAGCCGTGGATCACGCGCAGCGTGACGAAGAGCGCCAGCGCCCCGCCCAGCATATAGCCCAGAAAGACGGTGGTGAAGAGGCCGTAGGCCAAGAGGTAGAGGGGCTTGCGGGCGAAGGTGTCGAGCAGATAGCCCGAGAAGGGGCGCACCAGCAGGGCCGAGACGGTGTAGCAGGCCAAGACGGCGCCGATCGCCCCCTCGCCCTGTCCGTAATACTCTTTGAGATAAAAGGGCAAGATGGGCACCAGGAGCCAGAAGCCGAAGAAGAGCAGAAAGTTTGCCGCCAAGATGCAGCAATAAGAGGGGGTGAAGAGGCGGGGGCGCTGGGGCATGGACGTGGTGGGGATGGCGGTGAGACGCGGTCGCGCCGCCTGAGGCTACGCACAAAGCCCCGCAGGAGCGGCGCCCGCGTGGGGCAACGATCCTTCGGGGCTTTGCGCGGCGCTCGGCGAGCGGTGCTATATAATATAAGGTGTGGCGCAGCGTCTGGGCGGCGCGGCGCCCGATCAGGCGTCGACAAACTCGTCGAGGAAGCGCACGTCGTTTTCGGAGAAGAGGCGCAGGTCCTTGACCTTATACTTCAGGTTGGCGATGCGCTCCACGCCCATGCCGAAGGCGTAACCCTTATAGACGGTGCTGTCGATGCCGTTGGCGTCGAGCACGGCGGGGTCGACCATGCCGCAGCCCAAGATCTCTACCCAGCCCGTCTGCTTGCAGAAGGCACAGCCCGTGCCGCCGCAGATGTCGCAGGAGATGTCCATCTCGGCGCTCGGCTCGGTGAAGGGGAAGTAAGAGGGCCGGAGGCGGATCTTGGTCTCGGGGCCGAACATCTCGTGGGCGAAGGTCAGGAGCACCTGCTTGAGGTCGGTGAAGCTCACGTCTTTGTCGACGTAGAGACCCTCCACCTGGTGGAAGAAGCAGTGGGCGCGGGCCGAGATGGCCTCGTTGCGGTAGACGCGGCCCGGGCAGATCACGCGGATGGGGGGCTGCGAGTGCTCCATCACGCGGCTCTGGACGGAGCTGGTGTGGGTGCGGAGGACGATGTCGGGGTGCTGCTCGACGAAGAAGGTGTCCTGCATGTCGCGGGCGGGGTGGTCGGCGGGGAAGTTCATCGCCGAGAAGACGTGCCAGTCGTCTTCGATCTCAGGTCCGTCGGCCATTGTGAAGCCCATGCGCTGGAAGATGTCGATGATCTCGCCGCGCACGAGCGAGAGGGGATGGCGCGTGCCCATGGGGATGGGGTAGGGCGTGCGGGTGAGGTCGAGGTCGCTGTGGTCGTCCTCTTGGGTGGCGAGCTGGCTCTTGAGTTCGGCGAGCTTGTCCTGCAGGGCCGTCTTGAGCGTGTTGAGCTTCATGCCGACCTCGCGCTTCTGATCGGCCGTGACCTGACGAAACTCCGTCATCAGTTCGCTCACGATGCCCTTGCGGCTGAGGTATTTGATACGCAGATCCTCCAGTGCCTCTTGGGTCTGGGCCTGGAGCCCGGCCACTTCGCCGAGCAGAGAATCAATCTTGTCTGTAAGCATACTTTCTTAGTGGTAAGGGGGAGGGCGCAAAGGGCACAGGGCGCCGACACCGCTCCCGACACGCGGCAAAGTTAAATATTTCTCTCCAAACGGCGCAGGCGGCGCACGGAAAGCGCTACTTTTGCCACGTGATGCCGCCCCCTCACCGCCCTCTTGGCCGCCGGCCGCCGCATCGCCCGTTCGTCATGTTACGTCATCTATACCCTCTGCTCATCCTCATGCTTCTCGTGACGGGTTGTAAGGAGCGTCCCGCCGACCCCCGCGCCATAGCCTTGGCCCCGGCCGACTCCGCACCCGCCGACACCGCCGCTGACGACAGCATCGCCGCGCCCCCCAAAGCGGCCGACGGCCTCTTCGACGACTTTATCTACCCCTTCATGCGCAACGCCGGCTTTCAGCGCAGCCGCACGGACTTCCCCCTGCCCAACCGCGTCTTCGGCGTCGACAAGCCCATCGCTCGCACCGCCTGGCGCCACGATCCGCTCTATGTCAAAAAGGAAGCCTACACCCTGCTCTTCGACAGCGAGCGAGGCATCCGTGCCGAGAAAGACACCTCGCTCCGCCACGTCGTCGTGGAGTGGGTCAACCTCAAGGACGACTTTGTGAAGCAATACCTATTTAATAAGGTGCGCGGCGAGTGGCGCCTGACGGGCCTTGATACGCACAAGATGGCCGAGAACGTCAACTGCGACTTTTACCGCTTCTACGCCCGCTTCGCCACCGACGAGGCATTCCAGGCCCGCCACATCGCCAATCCCTTCACTTACAAGACCCAAGACTTCGAAAACTTCCGCACGATCGAGGGCGTGATGGACGCCGTCCAGTGGCCCGACTACCGCCCCGACCTGCCACACGGCACGATCACCAACGTCAACTACGGCCAGAGCTACGCCAACGCGCGACGCCGCGTCCTGATGATCTGCAGCCCCTCGGCCGGCATGGGCTGCAGCCTCACCTTCGTGCGCAAGGGCCGTACGTGGATGCTCGAGAAGCTGGTAAACTAAGCCGTCCGCGCGGCCTCACCCGCCTCCGGCGTCCTGTCTGCACGGGTCGCCTGCCCGCTTTTTTTAGTTGCCTTCTAGTTTTTTCTAGAAGCCTTCTAATTTTCACAGGATACGGTCCCGTTTCAGTTCCCGATTCTGAAACATAAAATTCCCGCCTGCTCCGCCCCCTCCGGGGGCTTCCCCCTTCCTAACCCCCAACCAACGACTTATGCCCAGCCTCCTCGGTCACAACACCTTCGGCATCGACGCGCAGTGTCGCGCCCTCTGTGAGTATGATAACGTCGAGCGTCTGCGCACCCTCCTCGCCGAGGTGCGCGGCGGCCGCTTCCTCCACATCGGTGCGGGGAGCAACCTCCTCTTCACCGCCGACTACGACGGCACCGTCCTCCACTCCCGCATCGGGGGCATCGAGGAAGTCGGGCGGACCGACGGCCGCGTCAGGGTGAGGGCCGGCGCCGGCGTCGTCTGGGACGACTTCGTCTCCCACTGCACCGCCCACGGCTGGCACGGGCTCGAGAATCTCTCCTACATCCCCGGCGAGGTGGGTGCCTCCGCCGTGCAGAACATCGGTGCCTACGGCGTCGAGGTGGGTGACCACATCCGCACGGTCGAGACCGTCGAGGTCGCTACGGGCCGGGCGCGGACGTTTGACGTGGGCGAGCTGGCCTATGCCTACCGCTCGAGCGCCTTCAAGCACGGACTGCGCGGGCAGTACGTCGTCACCCACGTCACCTACGACCTCTCCCTGACCTTCGCCCCCGACCTTGACTATGCCGCCGTGCGGCGCGAACTCGATGCCCGCGGCATCCCCCCTTCGGCCCTCACGGCGAAGGGTCTGCGCCAGATGATTATCGAGGTGCGCCGCTCCAAACTCCCCGAACCGTCGGAGACGGGCAGCGCGGGTTCGTTCTTTATGAATCCCATCGTCTCCGAGGCCACCTTCGAGGCCCTTCGGGCGCAATATCCCGCCATGCCCCATTACCTCATGCCCGACGGGGGCGTCAAGATTCCTGCCGGCTGGCTCATCGAGCAGTGCGGGTGGAAGGGGCGCACGCTCGGCCGCGCCGGCGTGTGGCCCAAGCAGGCCCTCGTGCTCGTCAACCTCGGCGGGGCGACGGGTACCGACATCGTGCACCTCTGCGAGGCGATCCGCCACGACGTCAGCGAGCGCTTCGGCATCGACCTCCACCCCGAGGTAAACTTTATCTGAGGAAGTGCGGGCGGGGGACGGCGCTTGATTACGCCCCCCCTCCCTGCCGTGCGGCCGGGGGCATGCCGTGTTGTGTTCGCCGAATGTGAACAGGCGGACGCATATTGCGACGCCCCTTCAGGGCTAAAGGTACGCATGATATGGGGACCCAGGGCTTACGCCTTGGGCTCCGTTGCTACGCCCCTTTGGGGCTACCCCTCATCCTCTGATGGCGCGCGGTCGGTTTTGCCAAAAGTATCGGCTAATTGGCGGCGAGTCAATCATGATGCGCATAAACCTAGGGATCAATCCCTAGGCTGTTGTCTCACGCCCCTTTGGGGCTTTCCCCTCCCTGCTCCTTAACTTCCGGAGAAAAGAAGCGTCCCGTCCCTATCGGCTTAACTTCTTAACTTCTCTAACTCCTTAACTTCCAGATAATCCCCTCCCCATGTCCTTCGGCACCCTCCGTTTCCTCGGCACCGGCACGAGCGTCGGCGTGCCCAGTCCCGGGTGCACCTGTGAGGTGTGCCGCTCGACCGACGTCCACGACCGCCGACTGCGCACCTCGGCCCTCCTCACCACGCCGGGCGGGCGGCGCATCCTGATAGACTGCGGCCCCGACTTTCGCCAGCAGCTCCTGAGCGTCAGCTTCGGCCCGATCGAGGCGGTGCTCCTCACCCACGAACACTACGACCACGTGGGCGGTCTCGACGACCTGCGCCCCCTGACCTACGAGCGCCCCATGCCCCTCTATGGCCTTGAGCGCACGCTGTGTCACGTGAGGGAACGCATGCCCTACTGCTTCGTTGCCGACCCTTATCCCGGCGTGCCCAAACTGGCCCTTCGCCCCGTCATGCCCGGCGAGTCTTTTGCGGTGGGCGACGTTACGGTAGAGCCCATAGAGGTCATGCACGGCCAGATGCCCATCCTCGCCTACCGCATCGGCCCCCTGGCCTACATTACCGACATGAGCCGCATCGGCGCTCCCTCGCTTGCCCGTCTCGAGGGCGTAGAGACCCTCGTGGTCAATGCCCTGCGCCTCACGCCCCACCACTCTCACGAGACCCTCGACGAGGCCCTCGCTCTGATCGGCCGCCTCCGTCCGCGCCGCGCTTTCCTTATCCATATGTGCCACCAGATCGGCCTCCACGCCGCCGTCGACGCCCGCCTTCCCCGTGGCGTCCACCTGGCCTACGACGGACTCGAGGTGAGATGGTGAGCCGCGGGCCGTCCCCGTGGCCTCTCCCGCAGCGTGACTGCAATAACCTGGAAGCTGTGCCGTGTATCAGGAAATTTAGCTCAGTGGAGGGGAATTTTTGCTAATGTGTTTTTACCTTTGCGGAGGCTATCTGCATTGCAGGTAGCCTCCGCATGCTATCTGCCCCCCTGCGTCAGATAGTGATTCCTAATATTTTATTTCGTTGATAGCTTATGAAAACGACTTTACGCACATTGATGTTTCTGGTCCTGCTGCTCCTCCCCTTCGGACAGGTTGCCCGGGCCGACGATGCCGTTACCTTTACGGTAGGGCATATTAAGTATTCCAACGAGTCCAGTTACATTCAGCCCGATGTCGATGCGGCTACTGAGGTATACGTCTCGGGCACCTACTTTGCGAAGGGCGAGAGGCCGGATTCCTTTGACGCCGTCATCCCCTCCTCGGTAGTCAATCCCGATGACGGCAAGACCTACCAGGTCGTAGCTATCGGTTATCAGGCATTCTACGGCGAGAGAGCCTTGACTTCCATCTCCCTTCCCGTCAGCATCAGGGAGATCGGGGAAGATGCCTTCAATTTTACAAATCTGAGCTCCGTGGCCCTCCCCGCTGGTCTCAAAAAGATCGATGATAGCGCCTTTGAATATTCGAAGCTCGCCGCGGTCGACCTGCCGGAGGGCTTGGAGTCTCTCGGGGAAGATGCATTTGCTAGTTGCGATTCGTTGTCCCGCGTGGTCGTGCCCGGCAGCGTGAAGCAAGTCGGGGATGCAGCCTTTTACGGTTGCAGCCAACTCTCTGACGTGACGCTGGGTGAGGGCGTGGGTGCGATCGGTTTTAATGCTTTTGCCAAGACGGCGATCGAGCGCATCTCTCTGCCCGCATCGCTTAAGTATGTGGCTGGTTATGCCTTCAAGAATTGCTCGAATCTTACAGACGTGACGCTGGGTGAGGGCGTGGGTGCGATCGGTTCTGAGGCTTTTGCCAAGACGGCGATCGAGCGCATCTCTCTGCCCGCATCGCTTAAGTATGTGGCTGGTTCTGCCTTCGACTATACGTCCTTGGTCGGGGGTGGCGGCGATGTGAGGGCTGCCGAGGGTGTGATCTACGTTGACCGCTTCCTGCTCGGCTATGAAGGCAAAATGCCTAAGGACACGATCATCACGGTCAAGGACGGTACGACCTTCATCGCCCCCGGAGCTTTTAAGAACTATACCAATCTGGGCGGTATCGTGCTGCCCGCCAGTGTTGGCTTTGTGGGAGAGGATGCTTTTGAGAGTTGCACTGGCCTCATTGATATCAACCTCAGCGCTACGTACTCTACCGTCACGGCTGAGTTGAAAAGGTGTAACATCGAGGGCGCTGAGCTTGCCCTGAAGTATAACGGCGAGCGGACGAAAGACAAGCAACACACCTGGACGGGCATTGCATCAAATAAAAGGCAATACTTCTACTTCCAGATCTACAACAAAGATTATAAGGAAGTGAGCCTTGCCCTTGAGGGCGAAGTGAAGGACAGTTACATGTGGACGGACCAGGAGGATCGGTACATCGATACCAGAAAAGTACGGGATATATGCGACACCCTCTCGACATCGCCCACCAGTATCACCTTTAAGCTGGGTTACGACAAAGGCGACGCGATCGAGAAGGTCGGCTTCTATGACATCAGGGTCAACGTTGGAGGCAAATATGTCAGCCCGAAGGATGGCTACTATACCGTCGACGGTAACCTCATCACCGTCCGTAACCTTGACCCCAACACGAAAGTGATAGTCAGCTATGACATGTCGGTCCGGAACAGTCCTTATGACGGTTATCGCGTCGATGGTTCCGGCAGTGCCTGGACGCGCAAGCTCTCCTTTACCACCCTCCCCGCCAAGGCTACGAGCAATACGATGGCCGTCATTGCCGCCAAGACCAACATCACCGACGAAGAGGCCGTGACGGGCTTTGAGTGGCGCAACTACGATGCGCCCGATCTCGTGCCCAGCACGCAGGCCGAGTGTGGCGTGATCGACGGCGAACTCATCGGCGCGCTCAAGAATCTCAGCGCCAAGAGTTATTATAAGTACCGCCCCTACTACACGTCGGCCTCGGGCAATACCTACTACGGCGACTGGCTGGCCTTCGGCACGGGCGACGCTTATGTCTACTTCGACCCCACCGTCAAGACCTACGGTGTAAGAGACATCGAAGCCCACAGCGCCCTCGTGCGGGGCTATGTCGTGAGCGGATCGGGCAAGATCCGCCGTCAGGGCTTCGAGTACTGGGTTGTCAAGCAGGGAGCCGCTCAGCGCCTGCAGGTGTTGGCTGACGAAGACCGCCTCGTCGTTGAGGCTACGGGCACGCGGATGAGCGCCACGCTCACCGGTCTCGAGGCCGGTACGACCTACGCCTGCCGTGCTTTTGCGACGACCGACGAGGGCACCGTCTATGGTGACGAACAGACCTTCACCACCCCCGAGCCTACGGGCATCGAGAGCCTGACCGCCGGCGTCGCCAAGGGACTTGAGGTCAAGGTGAGCGGCAGCCTGAGCCGCGGCACGACGGCCCTGACCGTCGAGGGTGCGGGCGAGACCGTCTCCTGGGCGGCCTACAGCCTCTCGGGCGTCCGTCTCGCAGCCGGCACCTTCCCCGCCGACGCGATGCCCCACGTCCTGAGCATCCCCGCCCGTGAGGAGATCGCCATCGTGCGCGTCAGCAGCAGCCGGGGCACCAGGGTGCTCAAGCTGCGCTAGCGGGCAGCCCGGTGGGAGCGGTGGACGCAGACTTCCGCCTCGCCGCCCCACCTCCTGCCTGAAGGCGTTCGCCGAAATCTCCGCTCTCATTGAAAATCAAACCCTGCGCAGCCTTGCGCAGTAAAGCTACACAAGTCGCCTTGTAGATATTTCTGCAAGGCGACTTGTGTTCGTAGGGGAAGGCGGCTAAAAATTTGCCGTGTTCGCCGAATGTGAACAGGCGGACGCATATTGCGACGCCCCTTCAGGGCTAAAGGTACGCATGATATGGGGACCCAGGGCTTACGCCTTGGGCTCCGTTGCTACGCCCCTTTGGGGCTACCCCTCATCCTCTGATGGCGCGCGGTCGGTTTTGCCAAAAGTATCGGCTAATTGGCGGCGAGTCAATCATGATGCGCACAAACCTAGGGATCAATCCCTAGGTTGTTGTCTCACGCCCCACCACTCTCACGAGACGCTCGACGAGGCCCTCGCCCTGATCGGCCGCCTCCGTCCGCGCTGCGCCTTCCTTATCCATATGTGCCACCAGATCGGCCTTCACGCCGCAGTCGACGCCCGCCTGCCCCGTGGTGTCCACCTGGCCTACGACGGGTTCGAGGTGAGGTGGTGATAGATTCTGCGCTTAAAGCGCCAAGCCCCCTTGCAGCATTGCTGCAAGGGGGCTTGATTGTCTATAAGCGGTCAACCTCAGCAGGACCTGGCCAGGGAGGGCTCCTCACGCAGGTCGCTGGCGGCGTATGAGGATGCGGAAGTAGGGGCACCGCCCGCTGATGCAAAGGTCTTTGCCGTCATCGCCCTTGCGGAAACGGACGATTTCGAACTGCTGCGGATTGAACTTATGCAGGAACGTGATCGGCACGCCCATGCACCCCTCGTAGTCAGCGGGGATGTTTTGTGTCTTATCGATGTTGATGGCGTCAAAATTGTCATACTTCGGGTAGGCAGCCTCATTGCCCGCGTAGCGCTTCGTGAGGGGGATGAACTCATGGCGCCGGGGGGTCTCAAGATTGGTGAGCCAAAGGCAGTTGTTTGAGGCGATGATACGCTCACCCCGTTCATTGATCCGTGCCTCCGTGCCGTAGAGCTCGTAGCTATCGGGCACGATGAAGCCCGAGATGCCTCGCCCCATGTTTACTCCGAGCCAGGCCTCGTTGGCCTGGATTAGGCTGAAAATCTCCTTGTAGGTGATGGCGTTGATATTGCCGATGATGAGGAACTGCCGGCGGTAGCTGATTAGTTGCGCTACATACTCGCGGAAGAGGGAGAAAGGCGGATTGGTCACGACGATGTCGGCCTGAGAGAGCAGGGCAATGCATTCGGGGCTGCGGAAGTCGCCATCGCCTCTGAAGTAGTGGCGCACTTCAGCGCCCGAGACATCGTGTGCGTCGGTATATTCAATATAATATGCCCTCTCCGCCGGTTGCGGGCTGAAGAGGTCGTGTGCGCCTTCGCGATAGCAGGAGACGATGAGCCTGCGCAGGCCCAGGCGCTCAAAATGCTGCATGAAGTAGCGGCGGAAGTTGCTCGTCTGCGGGTCATCGCAGTTGCAGTAGACTGTCTTGCCGCGGAACTGCCCCGCGTAGTGCTGCAGCTCTCGCTCGATGTCGATGAGCTGGGTGTAAAACTCGTCGTTCTTAGACCGCCGTGCCTGCTGCAGGAGTTTGTTGGTGGCGTTTCGGCTCATGGTTGTGTTGTCGGTTGTGCTGTGAGTTGCTTGAAGAGGTCTCTACCGAGGATCTGGAGCGAGGTGCGGGCGATGCCAAGCATGACGGCCAGCATCTCGTCTGCGCTCCATCGCCCGCCATCGCCGCGGGTATAGATCGAGGCGGCCTGGAGCATGATCATCTTGTCGCCGTGGGGCACATAGCGGTTGCGTGTCAGGTCGGTGTTGACGGGCAGGCCGTAGTTTGCGCTGGTGAGGCGGTCGAGCCGGTTTAGTGAGCCGCTGTCACAGGCCAGCGTGACCCAGGTGCCGTCGGGACGCCGTGCCGTGACGTCTTGCGTAAGGAAGTTTGACCCTTCGAGGAAGAGTACGTAGGGAAAGTAATCTTCGGCGAGCATGAGGTTGCCCATTTCGCGGATGTTTTTGTGCGCCCGTTCTATGGCGTTGCCCGCGAGCATGAGGTCCTGGTCACCGCCCTTCCCGACCTTGATGCCCTGGCGGATGTTGTCGGTGTCCTTCCCCTGATACTTGGCTTCCGCCACGAGGATAATGCGCCAGTCTCCGCTGTCGTCCTTGACCTCGACGAGGCCGCCGTCTGGCTTTATGGCCGCATCGTGTACGTAGAGCGTCTGCCCGAGTTGCGGGTCGAGGCGGCGCAGTGCGGCGTTGATCTCTTCCTTTCTCACGCTCGCGCGATGGCGAAAGGTGAGCCGTGGAAACTCCGCCCTGAGCGCTTCGGTGGCTCGGAGGCCTAGGCGGGCCACGGTGAGGTCGTGCGCCCGGGCCTCTGTGCCGAAGATACCCTGTGCCCCTTGCGTCGCTTTGTGCTCGCGCGTAAGGCGTTCGGATTGTCCATTGCTGTCGTTTGCCATGTGATGTCTTTAGATATCCTGTGGCAAAAATAAACAAAAGCGTCGAGAGTGCCGGAGGAACCGGTCGCTGCAAACGACAGACCGGCCGCAGGCGCCGCCCGGGGTGGGGCGGGGCGCTTGCGGCCGGTCTGGCTAGTGGTGTGGGGAGCGGTGCTCCGGCGATTAGAGGTTGTCCTTCTCGATGTCCTTGAAGTACTTGTAGGTGCCGTGGGTGATGTTCTCGCAGGCGGCCTCGTCGCAGACGATGATGCCGTGCTGGTGCATCTGGAGTACGGAGATGGTCCACATCTGGGTGACGGGACCCTCGATGGCAGCCTGCAGGGCGCGGGCCTTGTTGTGGCCGTTGCAGAGGATGAGGACTTCCTTGGCGTCCATGACGGTGCCGACGCCGACGGTCAGGGCCGTAGCGGGCACGTCTTCGGGCTTGCCGCCGAAGAAGCGGCTGTTGGCCACGCGGGTGTCGGTGGTGAGGGTCTTCTGGCGCGTGCGGCCGGTGAGGGAGCTGCCCGGCTCGTTGAAGGCGATGTGGCCGTCGGGGCCGATGCCGCCGATGAAGAGGTCGATGCCGCCGGCCTGCTTGATCATCTCTTCATAGTGTGCGCACTCGGCGGCGAGGTCGGGGGCGTTGCCGTTGAGGATGTGGATGTTCTCCTTCGGGCAGTCGATGTGGTTGAAGAGGTTGGTGGCCATGAATGAGTGGTAGCTCTCGGGATGGCTCTCGGGGAGGCCGACGTACTCATCCATGTTGAAGGTGAGAACGTGCTTGAAGCTTACGCGGCCCTCCTTGTTGGCCTTGACCAGCGCCTGATACATGCCGATGGGCGATGACCCGGTGGGGAGGCCGAGCACGAAGGGGTGTTCGGCGGTGGGGTTGGCGGCGTTGATCTTGCTGATGACATACTCGGCTGCCCACTGGGAGAGCTGGGCGTAGTCGGGTTCGATGATGACTCTCATAGCGGATGTCTTACTTGAGTGATATGGTTTGTTTGTAGTAAAGTGCTTAGTGCTTTATAGCTAGTGCACAAAGTTAGACAATCCGCGAGGGGTGGGCAAAGGTTTTGCCCAATCTTTTCCCTTGTGTGTCGATTAATCCGTCGGCGTGGGCCGGCATGGCGCGATTTGTCGTAACTTCGCAGGAAACGTCCTCTCATTTCGGGAGGGCGTCACGCCACTTGTCCAGACCCGATGAAAGACTACGTCCACCTCCACGTCCATACCCAATACTCCCTGCTCGACGGGCAGGCCTCCGTGTCGAAGCTCGTCGACAAAGCCCTGCGCGACGGCATGCGCGGCATGGCCGTCACCGATCACGGCAATATGATGGGCATCAAGGAGTTTTTTAACTACACGGGCAAGGTCACGGGCAAGGCCCGCGGCCAGGTCAAGGCCCTCGAGGAGAAGCTCGCCGCCCTCAAGGCTGGCACCTACGAGGCCGAGCCCAAGAGCCCCGACGCCGGCAAACCTGCCGACCAACTCATCGCCGAGACGGAGCGGGAACTCGAGAAGCAGCGCCGCATCGCAGCCTTCAAGCCCATCTTCGGTTGCGAGATGTATGTGGCGCGTCGCGGCGACAAGGCCCTCAAGCAAGAGAAGGTCGACCAGTCGGGCTACCACCTCATCGTCCTGGCGAAGAACGAGCAGGGCTATCACAATCTGATAAAACTCGTCTCGCGCGCGTGGGTCGACGGCTTCTATATGCGTCCGCGCACCGACCGCAAAGACCTCGAGTGCTACCACGAGGGACTGATCGTCTGTTCGGCCTGCCTGGGCGGCGAAGTGCCGCAGAAGATCATGGCCGGCCGTCTCGACGAGGCCGAGGAGGCCGTGAGGTGGTTTAAGGGCGTCTTCGGCGATGACTACTACCTCGAACTGCAGCGCCACCAGGTCACCGACCCGACCATCCGCGCCAACCGCGAAACCTACCCCCATCAGGTGCAGGTCAACGCTGAGTTGCTGCGCTTGGCGCAGAAGGTGGGCGTGAAGTATATCTGCTCCAACGACAGCCACTTCGTAGACCAAGAGAACGCCGAGGCCCATGAGCGCCTCATCTGTCTCGCCACGGGCCGCGACCTCGACGACCCCAAGCGCATGCTCTACACCAAGCAGGAGTGGTTTAAGACCCGCACCGAGATGAACCAGGTCTTTGCCGACCTGCCCGAAGCACTCGAGACCACCTGCGAGATCTGCGACAAGGTCGAGACCTACTCCATCGACCACGCCCCGATCATGCCCAACTTCGCCATACCCGAAAGCTTCGGCACGGAGGAGGAGTATCGCAAGAAGTTTACGGAGGAAGACCTCTTCGAGGAGTTTACCCGCGACGAGAACGGCAACGAGGTCATCTCGCGCGAGGAGGGGGAGAAGAAGGTGGCCAAGCTCGGCGGCTACGACAAGCTCTACCGCATCAAGCTCGAGGCCGACTATCTCGGCAAGCTGGCCTATGAAGGTGCCCAACGCCGCTACGGCGACCCCCTCGACGAGGAGACGGCCGAGCGCATCAAGTTTGAGCTCCACATCATGAAGACGATGGGTTTCCCGGGCTACTTCCTCATCGTGCAAGACTATATCAGGGCCGCCCGCGAGGAGCTCGACGTGAGCGTCGGGCCGGGGCGTGGCTCGGCGGCCGGTTCGGCCGTGGCCTACTGTCTGGGCATCACGCAGATCGACCCGATCAAGTATGACCTGCTGTTTGAGCGTTTCCTCAATCCCGACCGCATCTCGCTGCCCGATATCGACGTCGACTTCGACGACGACGGGCGCGGCCGCGTGCTCAACTGGGTGACTGAGAAATACGGCGCCGACAACGTGGCCCACATCATCACCTACTCCACCATGGCCACCAAGATGGTGATCAAAGACGTGGCCCGCGTGCAGAAGCTGCCCCTCGACGAGTCAAACCGCCTCTGTAAGCTCATTCCCGACAAGCTGCCCGAAGGGCCCGACGGCAAGGCGCCGAAGCTCAACCTGCCCAACGCAATCGCCGCCATACCCGAACTGCGCGAAGCGGAGGCTTCGCCCAACCCCCTGCTGCGCGACACCATACGCTACGCCAAGATGCTCGAGGGCAACGTGCGCGGCACGGGCGTGCATGCCTGCGGATTCATCATCTGCCGCGACAACATCTCAGACTGGGTGCCCGTATCGACGGCCAAGGACAAGGAGACGGGCGAGGAGCTCCACTGCACGCAGTATGAGGGGCGCGTCATCGAGGAGACCGGCCTGATCAAGATGGACTTCCTCGGCCTCAAGACCCTCTCGATCATCCGCGAGGCCCTGGCCAACATCCGCCAGTCGCTGGGCATTGAGGTCGACATCGACAAGATCCCCCTCAACGACCCCGCCACCTATCAACTCTACTGCGACGGCCGCACGATCGGCACCTTCCAGTTTGAGTCGCCGGGCATGCAGAAGTATCTGCGCGAACTCCAGCCCTCGACCTTTGAGGACCTCATCGCCATGAACGCCCTCTACCGCCCGGGCCCCATGCAGTATATCCCCTCCTTCATCGCCCGTAAGCACGGCCGCGAGCCCATCACCTATGACCTGCCGTGCATGGAGAAATATCTGAAGGACACCTACGGCATCACCGTCTACCAGGAGCAGGTCATGCTCCTCTCGCGCGTGATCGCCGGTTTCACCCGCGGCGAGAGCGACGCCCTGCGTAAGGCCATGGGTAAGAAGCTCATCGAGAAGCTTAACCATATGTACCCCAAGTTTATCAAGGGCGGTACGGCCAACGGCCACGACCCCAAGGTCTTGGAGAAGATATGGGAAGACTGGCGCGCCTTCGCCTCTTACGCCTTCAATAAGAGCCACGCCACGTGTTACTCGTGGGTGGCCTACCAGACGGCCTATCTCAAGGCCAACTACCCCTCGCAATACATGGCCGGCGTGATGAGCCGAAGCCTCTCCGACATCACCACCGTGGCCAAGCTGATGGACGAGTGTCGCTCGATGGGCATCAAGACCCTCGGCCCCGACATCAACGAGAGCTACCTCAAGTTTGGCGTGACCCACAGCGGCTCCATCCGCTTCGGCATGGGCGCCGTCAAGGGGGTGGGCGAGGGCGCGGTGCTCGAGATCCTCGCCGAGCGCGACAAGCACGGCCCCTACGAATCAATCTACGACCTCGTAGAGCGCGTCAACCTCAACGCCTGCAACAAGAAGGCCCTCGAGAGCCTCGCCCTCTCCGGCGCTTTCGACAGCTTCGGCATCGCCCGCGAACAATATGTCGTGCCCGACGACAACAAGGAGACCTTCCTCGACGCCCTCGTGCGCTACGGCAACCGCTACCAGACCGACAAGGCCGAACACGCCGTCTCCCTCTTCGGCGACCTCGACACCATAGAGATCACCAAGCCCCAGCCCACCAAGGACTTTGAGCCTTGGTCTGACCTCGAACGCCTCAACCGCGAGCGCGACCTCGTAAGCATCTATCTCAGCGGCCACCCCCTCGACGCCTACAAGGTAGTGCTCGAGAAGGTCTGCTCCATGCACATGCCCGCCTTGGCCGATCTCAACGCCTACGCCAACCACGACGTGACCTTTGGCGGCATCGTCACGAAGGTCTTCGAGGGCATCACGCGCAACGGCAAGCCCTACGGCCGCGTCACGATGGAGGACTACGCCGGCAGCGGCACCTTCGCCCTCTTCGGCGACGAGTGGGCACGGTTCCAGGGATACTTCAAAGAGGGCAACTCCCTCTTCATCACCGGCAAGATCGTCGAACGCCGCTGGAAGCAAGGCGAGTATGACCTCTCCATAGGCCGCGTGGAGTTTCTCCCCGACGTCAAGGACGAGAAGATACGCTCCATCACCATCACCCTGCGTATCGACGCCCTCAACGACGCGACGGTCTGTGAACTGGCCCAGCTCGTCAAGCGCCACGAGGGGCCGACGGAGGTATTCTTCAACCTCGTCGACCTCACCGAGCGACGCCACCTCACCCTGCGCAGCCGCCGCTACCGCCTGAGCGTAGAGCGCGAACTCATAGACTTCCTCGACGCCGCGCCCGAGATAGACTACAAGATCAATTAGCGCCCCGGCGCCTACCCTCAAGAAAGCATAAAAGCCCCCGATCCCCTGCGTCCCATCACGCGACGTGCACTATCTTTGCCGCGCAAAGGGCGGAGCGGCCGCTGAGGCACGCAATGCCCGAGGCATATACCTCTTATATAATATATAGAAACACCAACACGCAATCATGGAACAGATCATCACCGACGGCAACTTTGCCGAGATAATGGCCAAGGGCCTTCCCGTAGTGCTCGACTTCTCAGCCACCTGGTGCGGCCCCTGCAAGCGCATCGCACCCATCATCGCCGAGCTCGCCGACGAATATGACGGCCGCGTCATCGTAGGCAAGTGCGACGTTGACGACAACGAGGAGCTCACCACGCGCTACGGCATCCGCAACGTGCCCACCGTGCTCTTCATCAAGGGCGGCGAAGTGGTCAACAAACACGTCGGCGCAGCCCCCAAGAGCGAGTTTGTAAAGCTCATCGAGGAGTTGCTCTAAAATCGACGGGCATATGTCTATCGACGACGAACTCCTACAGGACGCGGCTGACGACGCACGCGCCGTCGCCTACATCCGCACCCGTCTGCCCCAAGAGCTCCAAGAGGCCTGGGACGACGACATGCTCTACTATCTGCTCGACGTCATCGTCGACTACTACGCCGAGAGCGGCGTGCTCGACGCCGAGGCCGATGCCGACGGCTACGTAGAGATCGATCAGGAAGCCGCCGCAGCATACCTCGCCGCCAAGGCACGCAAAGAGGGCATCGGAGCGCTCAATACCGACGACCTCCTCCTCTTCGTCGAGGCCCAACTCGACTACGAAGAAGGGCTCAACGACTGACGCCCCCAAGGCCCGCGAAATCTCGCCACCCGCCGCCCCGGATGCCTCGCAGCATCCGGGGCGGCGCCGTTTGTCTCGACCCCGCGACCCCCTCGCCGCGGCGGCCCCGCAGCCCTATTTATCAACGCGATAGCGTAAAAAATGGGCTGCACATACTTGCCGCTCGGCAGAATATCACTACTTTTGCACGCCGATTATTATCAGGCGGGCCCAGCGGCCTGCCGCCCGACAGGTTAATAGTCGCGTCCGATTTGGCCCGGGCGCGATGGTTAGGTAAGCCCGCCGGTACATTTACACATTAGTAGTTACAAACAAACAATCACAACCAACAGTGGACACTCTTAGCTACAAGACCATTTCAGCCAACAAGGAGACCGCCAACAAGGAGTGGGTCGTGGTAGACGCCACGGACCAAGTGCTCGGTCGCCTCTGCTCTAAGGTCGCAAAGCTGCTCCGCGGGAAGTACAAGCCCAACTTCACTCCCCACGTTGACTGCGGCGACAACGTAATCATCATCAACGCTGACAAGATCCAGCTCACCGGCAAGAAGTGGACGGATCGCATCTACCTGACCTACACCGGCTACCCCGGCGGCCAGCGCGAGCACACCCCCGCCAGCATCATGGCGAAGTCCAACGGCGCAGACAAGCTCTTCCGCCGCGTGGTAAAGGGTATGCTCCCCAAGAATCGTCTCGGCGCACGCCTCCTCTCTAACCTCTACGTCTATGAAGGCGCAGACCACAAGCACGAGGCACAGCAGCCCAAGGCTATCGACATTAACCTCCTCAAATAATCAGTCAGCAGCATATGGAAATGATTAATGCGCTCGGTCGCCGCAAGAGCGCCGTGGCCCGCATCTACGTAACGGAAGGCACTGGCAAGATCACCATCAACAAGCGTGACATCACCGAGTACTTCCCCTCACCCATCCTCCAGTTCGTCGTAAAGCAGCCCCTCCAGTTGCTCGAGGCACTCGAGAAGTATGACATCAAGGTCAATGTCTTCGGCGGCGGCTTCACCGGCCAGAGCCAGGCTGTACGCCTCGGCATCGCCCGCGCCCTCGTCAAGATCAATGCTGACGACAAGAAGGCCCTCCGCGCCGAGGGCTTCATGACCCGCGACTCACGCGCCGTCGAGCGTAAGAAGCCGGGACGTCCCAAGGCTCGTCGTCGCTTCCAGTTCAGCAAACGTTAATATTCGGCCCTTGCTGCTGGAGTTACGTTTAGTATCTAAACCCTCAGGACCCCGCTGCGCCGCATGAGGCGCGACTGGCTACCAGAGGGCTGGTTGAACGCCATCACAACTCACAAGAAAGTAAACGAAACCACACACATCATTCTGAATCATGTCCAGAACAACCTTTGACTCTCTCCTGGAGGCAGGCTGCCACTTCGGCCACCTCAAGCGCAAGTGGAACCCCGCCATGGCTCCTTATATCTTCATGGAGCGCAACGGCATCCACATTATCGACCTCCACAAGACTGTCGCAAAGATCGACGAGGCCGCAGAGGCCATCAAGGCGATCGCCAAGCAGGGCAAGCGTGTCCTCTTTGTAGCTACTAAAAAGCAGGCCAAAGATGCCGTTGCCGAGAAGGCCGCATCCGTCAATATGCCCTACGTCACCGAGCGCTGGCCGGGCGGTATGCTCACCAACTTCCCCACCATCCGCAAGGCGGTGAAGAAGATGGCCAACATCGACAAGCTCATGAGCGACGGCACCTACTCTAACCTCTCTAAGCGCGAGATCCTCCAGATCACCCGCCAGCGTGCCAAGCTCGAGAAGAACCTCGGCTCTATCGCTGACCTCAACCGTCTCCCCGCCGCTCTCTTCGTCGTTGACGTATGCAAGGAGCACATCGCCGTGAAGGAGGCTCATCGTCTTGGTATCCCCGTCTTCGGTATCGTCGACACCAACTCCGACCCCAACTCCGTTGACTACGTCATCCCCGCCAACGATGACTCTAACAAGAGTATCGAGGTGATCGTCGACGCCATCTGCGGCGCCATCGCCGAGGGTCTCGAGGAGCGTAAGGCTGAGAAGGCCGACAGCGAGGCTGCAGGCGAAGAGGAGGGCAAGGCTACCCGCCGCCGTCCCGCCCGCGCACGCGCCGAGAAGGCTGAGGAGGCTCCCGTCGCCGAGGCTGCTCCCGCTGCCGAGGAGGCTAAGGCCGAGTAAGCCGAAGCGCTTCTCTTAGCACGACACCTAACACACACACACCGCAGAGAAGAGTCCTGGGTCCTACACTTCTGACGATCAACGCCGCTGAGAGGACTGAGGACTCTCCTCGCTTTTGTGCCGGCAAGGCCGCCAGGCCACCCGCCTCGCTGACCCCAAGGCACAACCCGTAGATTTTATCCACACTAACACAATCAATTCTCAAACCACACACACCACAATGGGAGTAGGATTAGAAGATATCAAGAAGCTCCGCGCCCTCACCGGCGCCGGTCTGGGCGATTGCAAGAAGGCGCTCGCCGAGTCGAATGGCAACATCGAAGAGGCCATCGAGATCATCCGTAAGAAGGGCCAGGCCGTAGCCGCCAAGCGTTCTGACCGCGAGGCTGCAGAGGGCGTTGTCCTCACCAAGAAGAGCGACGACTTCGCCGCCATCATCGCCCTCAAGTGCGAGACCGACTTTGTAGCCAAGAACGCCGACTTCATCAAGCTCGCTCAGGACATCATCGACCTCGCTGTCGCCAACAAGTGCAAGAGCCTCGACGATGTTAAGGCCCTCCAGCTCGGTGCCCACACCGTAGCCGAGGCTGTCGTTGACCGCAGCGGTATCACCGGTGAGAAGATGGAGCTCGACGGCTACCTCTTCATCGAGGGCGGCAACGTCTCCATCTACGACCACATGAACCGCCACATGCTCTGCACCATGGTTCAGACCAACAAGCCCGCCGAAGAGCAGGCTCACAACGTCGCCATGCAGGTTGCTGCCATGAACCCCGTTGCCCTCGACGAGGCCAGCGTGCCCCAGAGCGTCAAGGACGAGGAGCTCAAGGTCGCCATCGAGAAGACCAAGGAGGAGCAGATCAACAAGGCTGTCGAGGCTGCACTCAAGAAGGCCGGCTTCAACCTCTACATCGCCGAGAGCGAGGAGCACCTCGAGGAAGGCATCATGAAGGGCAACATCACCGCTGAGCAGGCCGACGAGATCCGCAAGATCAAGACCGAGACCGCTGAGCAGAAGGCTGCCAACCTCCCCGAGCAGATGATTCAGAACATCGCCAACGGCCGCATGAAGAAGTTCTACAAGGAGTCTTGCCTCCTCGACCAGGAGTACATCCAGGATTCCAAGCTCTCTGTAGCCGACTATCTCAAGAGCGCTGACAAGGACCTCACCGTCGTAGACTTCAAGCGCTTCACTCTCCGCGCCGAGTAATCTCGCGACCTTGCCCCCTCCGCCCCCTTCTACATCGGTGCGGTAGGGTAGGGCACATTCCCCATCGGGCGTCACCCGCATACCTCTCTATATATAAGAGTTGCGGGCGACGCCCTTTTACGTTTCCGCCCACCGCCATCGGCCTTGGCGCTGCGCCGCGCTTTCGCCGGCCTCGAAGTATATAAAAATGGCGGCCCCGTGTGCACTATGTAAGCGAAATGCTTAATTTTGCCGCGTTAAGCCTGCGTTGCGTCCGTTCGCGACGTCAGCCGCAGACCCAACTACAAGATAAAAACCTACACAGTTGCTCTATGACGCAAGCTATCGATTGGGCCAACCTCAAGTTTGGCTATATTAAGACAGATTATAACGTACGCTGCTACTACCGCGATGGCAAGTGGGGCGAGATCGAGGTATGCTCCTCGGAGATGATTCCCATCCACATGGCCGCCACCGCCCTCCACTACGGCCAGGAGGCCTTTGAGGGCCAGAAGGCCTTCCGCTGCCCCGACGGCAAGATCCGCGCCTTCCGCCTCAAAGACAATGCCGAGCGTCTACAGTCGACATCGCGCGGCATCATGATGCCCGAGGTGCCCACCGACCTCTTCATCGAGATGACCAAGCGCGTCATCAAGCTCAACGAGCGCTTCATTCCCCCCTATGAGAGCGGCGCAGCCCTCTACATCCGTCCCCTCCTCATCGGCACGGGCGCACAGGTCGGCGTCCACCCCACCGACGAATACCTCTTCGTCATCTTCGTTACGCCCGTAGGCCCCTACTTCAAGGGCGGCTTCGCCACCAACGACTACGTCATCATCCGCGAGTATGACCGCGCCGCGCCCCTTGGCACCGGCCGCTACAAGGTCGGCGGCAACTACGCCGCCAGTCTCCGCGCCAACCAGCTGGCTCACGAGAAGGGCTATGCATCGGAGTTTTATCTCGATGCAAAGGAGAAAAAGTATATCGACGAGTGCGGCGCTGCCAACTTCTTCGGCATCAAAGACGGCAAGTATATCACTCCCAAGTCGTCGTCGATTCTCCCCTCCATCACCAACCGCTCCCTCCAGCAGGTAGCCAAGGACATGGGGCTCGAGGTCGAGGTGCGTCCCATCCCCGAAGAGGAACTCGCCACCTTCGACGAAGCCGGAGCCTGCGGTACGGCAGCCGTCATCAGCCCCATCCGCCGCATCGACGACCTCGAAAACGGCAAGAGCTACGTCATCTCTAAGGACGGCAAGCCCGGCCCCATCTCAGAGAAACTCTACAAACACCTACGTGCCATCCAGTACGGCACAGAGCCCGACCGTCATGGATGGGTCACCGTCATCGACTAAGGGACCGCACGTGTCCGTACACCTTACCCCACACCTATCATCGCCTCCCAAAGACTATGAGCATATTCCGCCACACCGCGCCAGCCCTGCTCCTAACGCTCGCTGCCGTCAGCCTCATGCCCTCCTGCTCAGACAGTGACAAGAAGCTCGCCGACAAAGACAAGGAGCTGGCAGAGCTGCGACAGCTCGCCGAGCTCGACAAGCGCGAGATGGAAAACCAATACGCAGAGTTTGCCAGCCAATACGGCGAACTCAAGAAGGGTGTGCGCGACGACTCCCTCGTGGCACGCCTCAACGCAGAGCAGGCACGCGCCGAAGCACTCCTCAAAGAACTCAAGAACACCAAGGCCAGCAGCTCCGCCGAGATCCTCCGTCTCAAGCGCGAGCTCGCCACCGTGCGCGCCGTCTTGCGCGACTACATCCGTCAGGTCGACTCCCTCCAGCAGGCCAACCACGCCCTCATGGGCGAACGCGACATGGCACGCGCCGAGGCAGCCCGCACCCGCATGGAGAACGCCGGCATCCAGGCGCAGAACAGCCAGCTCAATGAGAAGGTCGCCATCGCCGCACAGCTCAACGCCACCGGCGTCAGCGTGCAGCCCCTCAAGCGCAACGGCAAGGGCGCCAAGAAGAGCAAAGACGTCGTGCGCTTCGCCGTCAACTTCACCATCACCCGCAACGTCACAGCCCAGGCCGGCAACCGCACCGTCTACGTGCGCCTCCTCAAGCCCAACCAGCAGGTAGCGGCCCAGAGCGGCACCTTCCATTACGAGAACAAAGCCATCGGCTACTCCGCAGCCCGCACCGTCGAATACAGCGGACAGGAGACCCACGTCACCCTCTACGTTCCCGTAAGCGAATACCTCGGTCCCGGCGCTTATACCGCCTACATCTTCGCCGACGGCCAGATGATCGGTTCCGGCAGCGTGTCGATGGCCAAGTAACGCCTCGCGCGTCCGAAACCCTCCGGCCGCGGCGGGCGTTGTCGCGCGAAGCTTTACATTCTTGTGAAGATAAGTAAAATGGAGAGCCGCGCGCTTGGCGCATCATGCCGAACTTCCTACTTTTGCCCCGGTCAACATATTATCCCCTCGCCCCGTGGTCACAAAGCATAGTAACTAAATTCCGCGCACGACGCTTAATTTCTCAGCATCGCGCGCGGCTCCATACACTCCAATAGGCTATCTTTGCCCTGAAGTCGGCGCCCTGTTGGCCGCCCTACGCACGCAACTTATAAGAAATCAATCATAATCCACAACCAAACAACAAATCCTTACAAACATGGCAACTACCAATGCTACTGCACCTAAGGGTGCACCCAAGAAACAGTCTCAGGGATTCACCGGCATCAAGTCGGGCCTCGGAGTCATCGTAGTCTGCGCCGTTATCGCAGTCCTCATCTACCTCTTCGGCTTCGGTGCGATCTCTAACTTCAAGGGCGGCGACCAGACGGGCGTAGCCTTCTCTATCCTCCTCCCCGACACGGTTCACCTCGAGCCCGCCAACCTCATGGGTACGGTCTACAAAGGCGGCTTCGTTGTGCCTATCATCTGGACCCTCTTCATTTCCGTCGTAGCCTTCAGCATCGAGCGCTTCTTCGCCATCCGCAACGCTTACGGCCGCACGAGCCTCACCAAGTTCGTCGCTGACATCAAGGTTGCCCTCAAGAGCAACGACTTGGCCAAGGCCCAGCAGCTCTGCGACAAGCAGCGCGGTTCCGTTGCCAACGTCGTAGGCGCTACCCTCCGCAAGTACAAGGAGATGGAGGACAACACCACCCTGACCAAGGAGCAGAAGATCATCTCCATCCAGAAGGAGCTCGAAGAGGCTACCGCCCTCGAGATGCCTATGATGCAGGAGAACCTCCCCATCATCGGTACCATCGTTACCCTCGGTACGCTGATGGGTCTGTTCGGTACGGTGCTCGGTATGATCAAGTCATTCTCCGCAATGGCTAGCGGTGACGGCGGCGCTGACTCTTCAGCCCTCTCAACCGGTATCTCCGAGGCCCTTGTTAACACCGCCTCCGGTATCGCAACCGGTGCCCTCGCCGTTATCTCCTACAACTACTACACCAACAAGATCGACCGTCTGACCTTCTCTCTCGACGAAGTAGGCTTCACCATCGTAGAGACCTTCTCCGCTACCCACTAATCTCGCATAATCAAGGTATTAAGACATGGGACGTTTTAAAATCAAAAAACAAGATACGTTCATAGACATGACGCCTATGAGCGATGTCATGGTCCTGCTGCTTACCTTCTTTATGTTGACTGCCACTTTCGTCAAGGAAGAGCCCGTTAAGGTCAATACCCCCGGCTCTGTATCCGAGATCAAAATCCCTTCCAACAACTTGCTCACCATCTTCGTAGAGAAGAACGGCAAGGTGTTCATGACAATGGACTCCCCCGAAAGCCTTACCAAGCTTGCTGACAAGATGAACGAGGAGGGCAAACTGAGCCTCACCCCTGAGGAAGTGAAAGCATTTGCCCAAGTTCCCACCTTCGGCACGCCGCTCAATACCATCAAGAGCTGGCTCAAGCGCGAAGACAAGAATGACATCCTGACCAAGAGTCCGGACGCAGGCATCCCGTGCGACAGTGTCAACAACGAGCTCAAAATCTGGGTAAGCGCAGCACGTGAGGCGTGTGGCGAGAGCATGGGCCTGGCTATCAAGGCAGACAAGTCTACTTCCTACGCTGTAATCAAACGAGTTATGGACACGCTACGCGAGATCGATGAGAACCGCTACAACCTCATCACCTCACTCAAAGGCGTAGACAACTAAAAACTAGAATGTTATGGCAAAACAAGGTGGAAGTAAACAAAAGAAGATGAACGCGCGCGTGGACTTCACGCCGATGGTTGATATGATCATGTTGCTCGTGACATTCTTCATGCTCTGTACGACACTCCTCAAGCCGCAGACAATGCAGATCTCCATGCCATCCGACAAGGAAGACATCAAGGAGGAGAACCAGAGCCAGATTGCCGCATCCAAAGCGATCACCATCCTCATCGACGGGGACAACACGCTCTACTACTTCAAGGGTAAACCCACAGGCGGTACCGACATCGCAGACGAGGGTAAACTCTTCCAGTCTCACTACGGCAAAGACGGACTACGCAAGGTGCTCCTCGAGAGCAACCCCGAGGCTGTCAAGGCCGTTGAGAAACTCAAGCGAGAGTTCGAGCTCAAGCAGACCTCTAACGTGCAGCAAGAGCAAAAGGTAAAGGCTGAATATAAGGAGCGCCTCAACAAGATCAAGAATGCCGAATATACGCCCAGCGTCATCATCAAGGCATCTGACAAGGCCACTTATGACAACCTCATCCAGGTGCTCGACGAAATGCAGATCTGCAGCATCGGACGCTATGTGATTGACAAGTTCGCCGAAGGCGATCAGAAGAAGATCGACGACTTCAAAGCCGGCGTGCAATAATAACAATAAGCCAAGTAAACCCCTATGTCTAAAGCAGATTTAGCCTCACGCCAATGGTGTGACATGGTGTTCGAAGGACGTAACAAGGAATACGGAGCTTATCGTGCACGTGCCAACAAAGGCAAGTTCCAGCTCCGAGCCATCATCTTCGTCGTCATCATCATCGTAGCCGTCGTTGCCGCCATCCTCACCAAGTCAGCCGTGCAGGCTGCCATGGAGAAAAACCGCGGCATGGAAGGCCAGGAAGAGACCGTCCTCCAGGAGCTCAAGAAAGATGAGCCCAAGAAGGAAGAGGTCAAGAAGAAAGAACCCGAACTCGAATACGAGAAACCCATCGAGAAGGTGGCCGTCAAGTCATCTATCCAGTTCACCGTACCTAAGATCGTCGAAGACGACAAGGTCGACCACTCCAAGGAGCTCAAGACTCAGGATGAGGTCACCAAGAATAAGTTCGCCATCGCATCTCAGGACTACATCAACGAGACTGGCGGCAGCGGTATCAACATCGACGACCTTAAGGAGAACCAGCAGGCCGGTGGTACCTCAGTGCCCCCCAAGGAGCCCGAGGTCGTAGATAACGCCATCGTAGAGGTTCCCGCTACCTATCCCGGCGGTGAGGAAGCCCTCGTAGCCTTCGTCAACAAGAACGTGGTCTACCCGCAGATCGCCCTCGAGCAGGAGCTGCAGGGTACCGTTATCCTCCGATTCAAGGTTGACGTTGACGGTTCGGTAAGCGCCGTGAAGATCGAGAAGTCGCTCTCCCGCGAGTGCGACAAGGCCGCAGCCGACGTGGTGCGCAAGCTCAAGCGCTTCATCCCCGCCAAGCAGCAGGGTCACCCCGTCCCCGTGTGGTTCCGTCTCCCCGTACGTTTCCGCATCCAGTAATCCCCACGTGAGTCCGGGCCTCTCTTGAGGTCTGACCGCTCACCCCAGTGATACAATCCTCTCCGCAGGCCGACAGCCCCAAGCTGCCGGCCTGCGCTGCTTTTATGCAGCCCGTGCCGTCCGGTCCGTGACATTGTGGTATATTTGCGCATTATCCCTTCATTAAGTATGGAATACCATTGGTTTGAGTCACTCCCTCCGAAATGCCCTCCTGCCGAAGCTACAGGTTGCCATGGCCGTTATTTCCGCATTGCTGTCGGTAATCCGGTCTCTTCTGCTGACTTCTTCTCCCAAAGGCGGCTGCAGCCTGATAAGGTCTTTCGAGGCAAGGGCGTTGATGAATGCATTGCCCGAGCTGTGTCCCTCTTTGCTCAAAGGGAAGATGCCCAGCGATGCATGAAGCTCCCTAAATTCCGGCGTGCGCGGATTGTCGAAATCGTCCTGTCTCAATCCGATGGCGTTATGCTTAAAACGTTCTCTGGCTCCCACTATTCCTGGTGGCGCTCTTCCAGCTTCAGCCCTGCCTCCTCGTTGGTGGGCTTTGCTAACCAAATATCCTGACTCCCCATGGCCGATACGCTTATCCTTGACCGCATCCTTGATTACTACGATCTCCCCCAGCTCTTCGTAGCTCGTGATGCCTTTCAGACGCTCTATCTCTGTCTACTTTATGCTGATGATGTCGCGCCCTCTTATACGGCTATCCGCATATCCCCCGATCGTCTGCAGGCCTTTCTGAAAGGGCAGGCCGACCTGCGCAGCCTTTTCCAAACGCCCGAGAAGGATGGAGAATATTTCGATGTCGTCTTCACCGATTCCGCCTATAACCTCACGCCTGCACCTTTCTCCGTTATCCCTGAGGATCGTTTGCCAGAGGAAGGTTATGTCATGTCCGTGCCCGACACCGAGACCGTGCGTCTCTCCGTTCCGTCCGCCGACACCGGCCTTCTGCTCAATCTGGCCCGCAAATTCGGCTGGGCCTGCGTCTTCTAATCCACCATCCCCTCACCCCAGACCATGGCCAAACAATCCTACGTAGATGCCAACCGCCGCTGGCTCGCCGACAAGGCCGCCGAAGACGGCGTGCGCCCCCTCGACCGGGGCATCCTCTACCGTGTCATCACCTCAGGCGCCAAGGGCGGCCGCCATCCCGGCCCCCGCAGCGTTGTCACCGTCCACTACACCGGGCGCACCATCAACGGCAAGCAGTTCGACTCCAGCCGCGGCAGCACCCCTCCTGCCTTCCGCCTGAGCGACCTTATCCAGGGCTGGAGCATTGCCCTCCAGGCCATGACCCCCGGCGACCGCTGGGAGGTCTACCTCCCTGCCGAGATGGGCTACGGCCGCCGTTCCGTCCCCGGCATCCCCGGCGGCTCCACCCTCATTTTCGACATCCAGCTCATTGCCGTCGGCTGATCCGACGGGCCCCTATCCCCTTCAAACAAGTCGCCTTCCCCGCGCGTCTAGACCCCATCTAGTCGCGCCGGGAAGGCGGCTTGTTTTTGTTTTCCAACCATACGTAAAGTGTCCCACTCTTGGTAAGAGAGGGACACACACTGAGAATCAGCACGTAAGAAGCGGATTGTTGAGCAAATCGGTCTACATGTTGAGCAAAACGACAAGCACCCGTTTGCGTAAGTGACAGGCAATCATTACTTTTGCAAAGAGTGTCCCTCTCTTACCAAGAGAGAGACGCTTTGAGCTGTCGCACCAGAAGCTATCACACGGAACTTATCTCTCTCTCCTTCAATACTTTACGTGTGTATGGCGTGCGCCATCTCGTCCGACCTTTCCGTTGCGGTGAGGCGAAGTGGTACCTACGCGTCATATCCTAACGTTGCCACGCCCTTACGCGTCCTTCAGCCCGGCCCTCTCAGCAGGCCTCGGGTGGGGGGACGGTATCTCTGCGTGCCCTGCACTCACCGCTACCCCTTCATACTATATCCGTTTTCTGCCACTCCGAGATTATTCCGCTCACACGATCCGTAAGCCATGACCGCCGCCACGTCTGCCAATAACAAACGCATCGCCAAGAATACGCTGATGCTCTATCTGCGTATGCTCGTGATGATGGGCCTCTCGCTCTTCACCTCGCGCGTGGTGCTGCAGACTTTGGGCATTGATGACTTCGGCATTTACAATGTCATCGGTGGCGTCATCCTTTTCTTTTCCTTCATCAACTCCGCCCTGATGGGGGCCAGCCAGCGCTTCCTCAACTACGAGATGGGGCGGGGCAATGACAAAGGAGTGGAGCGCGTCTTCTCCATGAGTCTTACGACGCAGGCCGTCATTGCGCTGGTCATCGTCGTGCTTGCCGAGACCGTCGGGTTGTGGTTTGTCTATCACTACCTCCAGATTCCCGTGGGACGTATGGAGGCTGCCCTGTGGGTTTTCCATTGCAGTGTAGCGGGAATGGCCGTCGGCATCCTTCAGGCTCCCTACTATGCCGCCATCATTGCCTATGAGCGGATGTCAGCTTTTGCCTATATCAGCATTGTCGAGGCCGTGCTCAAGCTGGCGATTGTCTATCTGTTGCTCTTTTCGCCGATGGACAAGCTCAAGCTCTACGCCCTGCTGATGCTTTGCGTGATTATCGTCGTGACGCTCTCTTATGTAATCTATTGCCGGCGCCACTTCCAGACGACACGCTACCGATTCGTGCGTGACGGTGCCTTGTTCCGCCGCATGTTCGGTTTCTCCGGTTGGAGCCTCTTCGGCAGTGCAGCAACGATCGGCGTGACGCAGGGGCTCAACGTCCTCCAGAACATCTTCTTCGGCGTGGTGGTCAATGCGGCCATGGGCGTGGCGATGCAGGTGAATGCCGCCGTGACGAACTTCTCGACCAACTTCCAGACCGCCTTCAAGCCCCAGATCGTCAAGTCCTATGCAGCAGATCAGGCCGACTATCTGATGTCACTCGTAGCGCGTGCGAGCAAGATTTCCTATTTCCTCATGTTCGCCCTCTCACTGCCCATCATCCTTTGCAGCCATGAGGTGTTGGCGCTTTGGCTGACCAAGGTGCCTGACCATGCCGCCCAGCTGGTTTGCCTGATGCTGGTCTACTCGATGGTCGAAGCCTTCTCCGCCCCTCTCTGGATGCTGGTGCAGGCCGTCGGCACGATCCGCAGCTACCAGCTGGCGGTGAGCTTCGTCTTCTTCCTTGTTTTGCCCGTGAGCTATGTGGCCCTGCGCCTCGGAGCGCCGCCTGAGGCCGTTGTCCTCACCCAGCTGGTGATGGACGTCGTCGTGGTCTTCGTGCGCCTTTATTTCGTCAAACATCTCATCCCCGCCTTCCCGCTCCGCAGCTACCTGCGGCGCGCCCTTTGGCCTGCGGCATCGGTGACGGCCGTCAGCGTGGTGCCGGCTTGGGGCTTGAGCGAGGCATTGTGTGGGGGAGGCGTTGTCGCTACGCTGTCGGTGCTGGTCGGCATTGTCGTGCTCGTGTGCCTCCTGACCTTCGCGCTCGGCTTCACGGGCAGTGAGCGCAGCCAGATCCTGGCAATGGTGCGCCGCAGGGCTTAGTCGCTCCATATATCATCTTTTCAGAACAGAATCCTTTCATGACCGCAGAAGAGAAAGTCGCCGAGCTCCGCTCGATCATCGTGCGCGAACTTACGCCACTCATTACCCACGACTATGTGCTCTGGGGCCTGCCGTACCACACCAATATCGGCGACACACTGATCTGGGAGGGTGATCTGGCCTTTCTGCACAGCCTTCCTTTCCGCTGTTTGGGCGTTTGCCCTTGGGATGCCTTCCCCACTTCGTCTGCTCGGGACAATGCCGCGGCGCACAATCCGAAGGTGCCTATCGTGCTCCATGGCGGTGGCTATTTGGGTGATACCTGGCGCGACGGCTGGCTCTATGCGCAGAACGCCATCTGCCAATACCCCGACAATCCCGTCGTCATTTTCCCCCAGACAATCTATTATAAAGATGAAGGCTTGCTGGCGCACGACAAGGCCGAGCTCTCCCGCCTGAAGCAGCTGACCATCTGCGCACGTGATCGTGTGTCATATGAGTTCGCCACGACCCACTTCGGAAGCTTTGCCCGCATCCTCCTCGTGCCCGATATGGCCTTCTGCATCGACCCGGGCGCCTTGCGCAGATGGTGCAAGCCCGTCGGCAACCGTTCGCTTTACCTCAAGCGGCTTGACAAGGAGGCGCCTGCGGGCGGTGAGGCGGTGACGGATGCCCATACTGACGTGCGCGACTGGCCCACCCTCGAGCCTGGCTACCGCCATCTGACTCTCTCGCTGAGCTACCGCGTCATGAAGCTGCGCGCCTGGGGCGTGAGGTGCGGCGGAGCCCTAGGACCTGCCGTCGTGCGCTGGGCAGACCGGTGGATGCAGGGCTATTACCGTCCCTTCCTGATCCGAGTGGGCGTAAGATTCCTCAGCCGCTACCGCAGCATCTGCACGACGCGCCTTCACGTCCTCATCCTCTCCGTATTGCTCGGTAAGGAGGGCGTCAGCGAGGACAACTCTTACGGCAAACTCTCCTCCTTCTACGACACGTGGCTCAGCGATGTTGACCACGTCAGCATAGACCGTACTCATGTCAAAGCCTAGCATTAGCATTGTCCTCCCCGTCTACGGCGTGGAGCGCCATATCGAGCGCTGCCTCAGCTCTGTGCTCCGTCAGGACTATGACGGGGCAGTGGAGTGCATCATTGTTGATGACCATACGCCCGACGGGAGCATGGCGATTGTCCATTCCCTCCTTGCGGCTTACAGCGGTCCCATCCGCTTTACCCTGCTGGCTCATGAGCGCAACCGCGGCCTCTCCGCTGCGCGCAACACCGGGCTGCGCCAAGCTTCGGGCGATTACATCTTCTATCTCGACAGCGACGACGAGATCATGCCCCACACCCTCTCGACCCTGGCTGCCCTGGTGGAGAAATATCCCGGCGTCGACCTCGTCTACGGTGACTGGTACACCCCCCACCGCTACAACATCCTCCAGAACCGTCGCGGCCTGTCCGAATACATCTCCGACCGCGGTCTGGCGGCCTACACCCTCTGGGCCGGTCGCGTCACGATGACAGCCCCAAATAAGCTCCTTCGCCGCTCCTTTGTGCTTGAGCACAACCTTTTCTTTAAGGAGGGAATCAAATACGAGGATGCTCACCAGCAGTATTTCCTTGCCGAGCACGTCCGTACGCTGGCCATCAGCTATGTGCCGACTTATGTCTATTTCCTCAATCCCCATGGCATTACCGGTGCACCGATAGATGCCGATAGCATATTGAAGTCTGTCGACAGCATTGTTAGCAGTGGCTGTTTCTGGCAAAAATATGCCGAGGCAGGACGCCAGATGCTCTACTTGACGCAGAACCTCACCGTGACAGATAGTGGCCGGCGCAAAGCCATCCGTCGCCGTCTGCGAACCTATGCCAGCGTGGCTTGGAAAAGCGGCTCTCGCCTGATGGCATTGATCCTTATGATAGACTGCCTCTTCGTCCGTCGCGCTTTCTTACCCTTTCTGCGCCGACCCTATCTCTATATGCTCAATATCGCTCCGCTGAAGTGGCACGTATGGCGAGGCAAGGCAATCGAAGCCTAAGTGCTGATGTTAAGGTCAATCTTGATTGTAGTTAATCAGTGTACAAGAGATGAATAATAACCATATGCCCCCAGCTTCTCCTGCCACTCTTGCCCCCGCCGTGAGCGTCATCGTCCCGGTCTATAAGGCCGAGGCCTATATCCGTCGCTGCCTCGACAGCCTGGCGGCGCAGACGCTGACGGACTTTGAGGTGTTGCTCGTCGACGACGGCAGTCTCGACGGGAGCGGTGCGATCTGTGACGAATATGCCGCGCGCGATCCGCGCTTCCGCGCCTTCCACAAGGCCAACGGCGGCGTCAGCTCCGCCCGTCAGTACGGCCTAGACCGCGCCCGGGGAGAATACGTCATTCACGCTGACCCCGATGACTGGGTAGAGCCAGAGATGCTGGAGATGCTGTATAGGAAAGCGCAGGCGGAAAATGCGGATATGGTCGTCTGTGACTATGAGCTTATTACAACCCAGGGGGTGCGCGTCATGTCTCAAAAGCCCTCAGAGTTGACTCCTGCCGGGATGCTCTGCGACTTGTTCAGACGTGAGAATGGTAGCGTGTGGAATAAGCTGGTCCGACGCACCTGTTATTCTTACGTGCGCTTCTTTCCCGGGATTGACAAAGGCGAGGACGTGCTGGCCTGTGCCCAGTTGTTGCTCAACTCCGTTCGTTGCGTGGCTTATGTGCCCAAGGCATTCTATCACTATGACTGTGCCATCAATAGCAATAGCCTGACAACGGATGCTTCGCGGGCAATGTTTGACAAGCGGCTGGCCTTCCTTCTGAAGTTGCGGGATTTACTTCCTGCCCAATGGGCTTGGGGCTATTACTCACTTGCATCGCGTTTCGTACAGGATGCTTACTACTGCAGTGCCTATTCTGCGAAGGAACTGCGTAACCTTTTCAAACCCTATCGTTTCCAGCTGATACGCTTTGCGCGTTCCAAAGCTTTTATGCCTTCTATCTTTCTTGCCCTATATGGATTTCCCTGGTTGGCCCGCATGCTCCACAAAGGCATTACCTGGCCGTTGCATCTTCTTTCCCGCCGGTAGTGACAGATTCTTCTCTCTGACGGAAAATGATATGTGCCCCGTTTGCGTATAGACAACCTAATAGCTGAGTACTCTTGATGACGACTTCGTTGGTAACCCGTAGTATCGGGTGGGTATTGCTGTTCCTTTATATCTATAACCCGGGGCTGATATACCTGCATGGGCTCAAACCTCGTACGATTTTATGCGTAGTCGGTTTC
Source organism: Alloprevotella sp. (assembly GCA_052272595.1). Taxonomy (GTDB): domain Bacteria; phylum Bacteroidota; class Bacteroidia; order Bacteroidales; family Bacteroidaceae; genus Alloprevotella. The sequence continues at coordinate 72,457 of DAVZJV010000002.1, read as the reverse complement.
CTGTGTTTCCTCTTTCTGGGGTACCGACGTGCTCTGTTGCGCAGTCTTGGCCACCTGGTTCCCTGCTTCGCAGCAATGGCTGCATGGGCAATTTTTTGCGTCTTCGTCAACGGCACTACCGATCTCGAGCTGGTCAGGTTCTCTATCGTTACGCCTATTTATCTCTTTGCAGCTTTCTTCCTGGTGAATTTTGCCAGAATCCGTCGGATGGATGATTTGATGACCATGGTCGTTAGCTGCATTCTGGTTCACAATATTATCGCTTTTGCCGGCCTGCTGATTCCTCCTGTAGGTGTCTGGCTTTATAGTGTGCAATCAATCGATCTGTCTCAAATGGAGCAGATATCCAGTGAGGTTGCACAGGGAGCACGTGCCATAGGTTTAGGCCGTGGAACTTATTTCTTCGGAGGGGCGATTACCGGCGTTGCCCTCTTGTTTAGCTTTTACAAGATCCGTTTTGATGCTTCCACCAATGTCGTAGTCTGGTTAGGTATCATTGCCGGGCTGCTGCTTACGGGGCTTTTTATCGCTCGTACGACACTCGTCGGTTTTATTGTCGGATTGTGCATGTTCCTCTTGCCGGGTGGTCGTGGACTGAAGCGAAGCATGAGAGTCTTGTTATTAGCGATTGTTGCGACTTCGATTTTCTTGCCTGTTGTTGTTTCTGCCGTTTCTCAAAAGCTTGATGTCGGTTGGGCCTTTGAGACCTTCTATCTGGCCTCGGGTAAGGTGGATGAGAGCGGTTCTCTTGAGGTTCTTAAATCGTATTACTTCCTGCCGTCACAATTTAAGACTTGGTTTGTCGGTGATGCCCGCTTCACGGATGGCGAAGGATATTACATGCATACGGATGTGGGTTATCTGCGTTTGATCTTCTACTTCGGAGTATTGGGCATGTTGCTCTTCTTCTGGGTTCAATATAAAGGGTTGAGGCGTGTGTTTAGGTTCTCTCCCGACAGGTCCTTGAAGTTCTTGCTGATATTCCTATTGATCTTTGAAGTCGTCGTAAATGCCAAGGGCGTCTATGATATCAACGACTTCATATTCCTGATGGTAGCGACGCTGGTGAGTTCGGCCTACAGAAGGCAACGAGAATATATCCGACCTGGTTCGACCCATTGACCGATTATGATACCCAAGGTAATTCACTATTGCTGGTTTGGTGGAGCAGAGCTTCCGCCTCTGGCCAAACGATGCATCGCTTCCTGGCGCAAGTTCCTGCCCGATTATGAGATCGTGGAGTGGAATGAGAAGAACTTCGACGTAAATCAGATACTCTATACCCGGCAGGCCTATGCTGCTAAAAAATACGCCTTCGTATCTGATTACGCCCGCTTTAAAATTCTCTACGATCAAGGCGGCCTCTATTTCGATACCGACGTAGAGGTTATTCGTCCGCTTGATGACATCATAGCCAATGGCCCGTTTATGGGTTGTGAGACCGATGCCGATCCTTCGACGGGTACGCCAATGACCGTCGCTCCGGGTCTGGGCCTTGGCGCACGAGTCGGTGAACCTCTCTATATGGAGATTCTCGACTACTATGATAAGTTGTCATTTATCGGATCCGATGGCCAACATAATTTACTGACGGTGGTGGATTACACGACGGATCTGCTCCGCAGGCACGGATTGAAGGACGTTCCCGGCATACAGTCTTGTTTCGACATCCTCATTTACCCCAAAGAGTACTTCTGTCCTTATTATCACACAATAGTTCGTCCTACCCCCAATAGCAGGACGATACACTGGTATGCGGGTACATGGTTGTCTCCACGGCGCAGGCTCTTTACCCGGGCTGTGAATCTTTGCTACCGCCTGTTGGGCGTCCAGGGTGGCAAGCTCGTCAATAAATCGCTCAGATCTTTGGGACTACTGAAATAGTTCTCTTCCTCCCTCTCCCTTTCCTCCCCCGATGAACAAGCTCCCCCTCATCCAGCTCGTGCCGACGCTCAAGCGCACGGGGCCGGTCAATGTGGTCTATAACCTGCTCTCGCATCTGGACCCCGCTGCCTATGGTGTGCGGGTGGTGGCGCTCTCGGACGACCGGGAGGCCGATGCTGCGGGCTTTGAGGCGGCCTTCCCCTGGCTCGACGGGGTGGAGGTGTTGGGACATTCGCGCTGGACGCTGGAGTTCGGCCTCGCGGGGATTGCCCGGCGGCTGACGGAGCGCTTCGGCGGGGAAGGGGCGATCGTCCATGCCCACTGCTATTACCCCACGCTGCTGGCCGCCCGCATGCGCGGAGTGGCGACGGTGGCGACGATCCACAATCTCTGTGGTGAGGACTATGTGATGAACAAGGGGCGCCTCATGGGCGGGTATATGTGCCGCCGTTTCCGCAGGGCGCTCCGCCCTATCGACGCACCCGTGGCCATCAGCGATGCCATGGGCCCTTATTACGCGGCCGACGTCAGGCCGGGGGCGCTGCGGACCATCTACAACGGCGTGGAGCCCGGGCCGGTGGCTGCACCTGCAGAGCGGGCCGAGGCCAAGGCGCAGCTGGGCCTGGAGGCGGACCGCAAGGTGTTGCTCTACCCAGCGTCCTTCGTCTCTCTGAAGAATCATGCCCGCCTGATCGATGAGGTGCGGCGCCTGGAGCGGCGCGACTTCATCGTGGCCTTTGCGGGAGACGGCCCCGAGGCTGAGCCCTGCCGCCGCCTGGCGGCGGGTGATGACCGCTTCGCTTTTCTGGGCTATCGCAAGGATATGGACCGCCTCTGGCGGGCGGCCGACCTCATGGTCAGCCCTTCGCGCTCGGAGGGCATGCCGATGGCGGTGCTCGAGGCGCTGCTCCACGGCGTGCCGACGGTGCTGAGCGACATCCCTTCGCATCGCGAGATCATGCGCCACATCTTCGGCGATGAGCGGCGCTGTTTCGCCCTCGACTGCCCGGGAAGTCTGGCGGAGCAGCTGGCGGAGCGGCTCGACGAGACGGTCGACGGCCTCACCGTGCGGGCCTGCGCGGCTCGTTGCTACGGGGCGCCGAAGATGGCGGCGGACTATGCTGCGCTCTACCGCTCGCTGGTGCGGACGTGAGGGGACGCTGCTGACTAAGAGGGAAGCTAATTGAGATTGTTGAGCGGGCCGCTGACGCTACGGCTGGCGTGCGGGGCCCGGCTATTACCGTAATAGAGATTTTCGATAACTGTTTTTATGCAGAACTTTTCCGTCCTGATGTCGGTCTACGGCAAGGACAACCCTTCGTGGCTCCGTGAGGCCCTGCGCAGTGTGCTGGACCAGACGGTGCCGCCCGCCGAAATCCTGCTCATGGAGGACGGTCCCTTGCCCGATGCGCTGGAGGCTGTGGTCAAGGACTTTGAGGCGCGCGAGTCTGTGCTCCGCGTGGTGCGCTTCCCCCGCAACCGCGGGCTGGGCGCCGTGCTCAACGATGGCCTCAGGGCCTGTAAGTATGAGCTCGTGGCGCGGATGGACAGCGACGACATCTCTCTGCCCGATCGCTTTGAGAAGCAGCTCAAGGTCTTTGAGGCATACCCCGATATTGACCTCGTGACGGCGTGGCTTGAGGAGTTTGAGGACGACCCTGCCCGCGTGCTCTGCGTGAAGCGCCTCCCCGAGACGCCTGGGGAGCTCTATGCCTTCGGGCGGCGGCGCTGCCCGGTCAATCACCCCGTGACGATGTTTCGCCGGCGGGCGGTGATCGAGAGCGGGGGCTATCTGAGCTACCCGATGATCGAGGACTACTATCTGTGGGTGCGCATGCTGGTGGCGGGCTGCCGTTTCTATTGCCTGCAGGAGTCGCTGCTGCGCTTCCGCGTGTCGCGGGCGATGTACGGGCGCCGCGGGGGCTGGGCCTATGCGGTGAAGGAGGTGCACCTGCTCTGCTTCATGTTCGGCACGAATTACATCACGCTGGGCGACCTGCTGTGGAATGTCTTTGTGCGCATCCCCGTGCGCCTCTTGCCCTCGGGCCTGCGCGGGTGGATGTATCGCACGTTGGCGCGGAAGTGAGGGGAAGAATGCGCCCGGCGTGGAGGAAAGGAATATAGGGCTGTGGTCGGGGCGGTAACGCCTGCGGTCATGGCCCTGTCTGTTTGTCAATCGCGTTGATCGGCGGCGAGTCAATCATGATGTGCCCGATCCTAGGGATAAATCCCTAGGCTGGTGTCTGACGCCCCTTTGGGGCTGGGCATGCGCCCTTGGGGGAACTAATCCTATAATATTATTTGCCCAGCGTGGGGCTTTCCGATTTAATGAATACCCCTGAACTTCGTCCTTCTGTCTCGTCCGTGGAAACACCGTCTCGTGGGGCAGGCCGTTGTGGCATCGCCTCGCTGGCCCTGACCCTTGACGGGCGCTATCGCGTGACTGGGCCGGAGGGCGGGAGCTGGCTGTTGCCGGCGGGAGCGCTGACGGCGCGGCTGGTGGCGGGGGGCGAACTCGTGCGCATGACGGCGGGCGGGGAGCGGGTGAACTGGATTGACGTGCGGAGCCGCCGTAACTTCGCCCACCGGCCGCAGCTGCTCTGGCTCGGCGGAGCGGGTGGGGTAGGACTGGCGTGCGACGGGCGGAACGTTTACAGCCGCACGCTGGCGGAGCTCCCGCTGGGCTGTCGGCTGCGCGCATTGCTGACCGAGCGCCTCGACGTGGGGGCGGCCGCCTTCGCCGGTGCCTCGGTGAGCTGGGGCGGCGGTGCGGCGGTGCTGCGTCTTGAGGTTGCCGTGTCGGGGGCTTATGCCCTCTTGGGGGAGCGGGCCGATGTGGTGCGCGACGGGCAGGGGCGGTGTTACGCCGTACTCTTTGCTGAGGATGGACTGCAGGGGTATCTGCTCTGTGTCGGCGGGGCGTCGGGGGGATATGTTGCCAATGGGGCAGACGGGCGGAGGCGGTCGGTGCCTGCGGGGTGTCCTTTGCCGAAGGATATTGCGGGGTGAGGGAGAGGTCTAGCCCCTTGGATTGGCTGTGTCCGGTATATATCATCGACGAATAATCAGCGTTCAAGGTGTCCCGGAGGGACGAAACTTATTGATAACCGGGTACGAAGTGCCCGGTAACGATCCCTCCTCCTTGATGGCAGCCCGAAGGGATGCACACTTATGTAGACTTGTCCCAAGCTAATAAGTGCTCATCCCTTCGGGCTGCTTTGATTATGCCATCGGGACTGGGCACTCCGCTTCGCTACGTACCCGGTTATCAGTAAGTGATGTTCCTCCGGAACACCATGAACGCTTATACTTGAGTGGCGTAAGGCAGGCGGACGCATATCGCGACGCTCCGTTGGAGCTAAAGGCATACGCCCATGCAAGACCCGGGGCTGACGCCCTGGGCTCCGTTGCTACTCCCCTTTGGGACTTTGCCCTGAACGTTTGATGTCCCTTTGGGGGTGGGCATTCGCCATTGACAAGTATTCTTCTAATGGGCCCGCCGGTTGCAGGACGCACTGCGCCGGCGGGTCTGCTGTTTGTGCGTGAGAGACGCCGTGAGCCCTATGGCAGGGCATATTGTGGGCGGAAAGTAACGCCCTAGTGACACTATTTTACTATTTTCGCGTAGCGTGTACCTCATCCGGCGGTGCGTAGCGGTGCGCTTCTGCCCGTTAGATCATCTTATCATAAGCCCTTACCCTCCCGACCACTTCCCCCTATATGCGAATCGGTATCCTGACCCTTCCCCTGCTTGAAAACTACGGCGGCATCCTGCAGGCCTATGCGCTGCGCACGGTGCTGACGCGGATGGGGCATGAGGCGTGTCACGTGACGCTGCCGCCTTACCTCTACGAGCGGTTTCCCTGGTATAAGGCGCTGCCCGCCTATGCCAAACGGGCGCTGCAGCGCTACGTGCTCCACAACTATCCCCACCGGGAGATCCGCTACGAGCGGGCCCGCCGCCTCGAGGCGCCGCTGGTCTATCGCCTGACGCAGGGGTTTGTGGACCGCTATGTGCCCGTGCGGACGGTGGAGCGCCTGACTCCCGACGTCGCCGCCGGCTTCGACGCCTTCGTCGTGGGGAGCGATCAGGTGTGGCGTCCGCGCTACTTCCACGCCCCGATCGAGGCGGCCTATTTGTCGTTTACGGCGGGCCTGCCCCTGCGGCGCGTGGCCTATGCCGCCTCCTTCGGCACGGCGACGTGGGAATATAAGGCGGAGCAGACGGCCCGCTGCCGCGAGGCCCTGGCGCGCTTCGACGGCGTCTCCGTGCGTGAGGCCGAGGCTGTAGCACTGGTGCGGGAACACTTCGGCATCGAGGCCCGGCAGGTGCTTGACCCCACGATGCTCCTCACACGGGCCGATTATGAGGCCCTGAGGGCCGGCAGTGCGGCGGATGCAGCTTCCTGCCGGCAGTCCGGCGGCAGCGAAGCCGGCGGAGCGGCCGGGGCCCCTGTGGGCGGGCTCTTCGACTACGTGCTCGACGAGCGGCCCGAGATGCGCGCCATGGTCGACGCGATCGCCCGCCGGCGGGGACTCCGCGTGACGCGCGGCGGGTGGACCGCCGACACGGACTATGCCCTGCCCCCCGAGGCGCGCGTCAAGCCGTCCGTCGAGGCGTGGCTCCAGGCCTTTGATGCGGCGGACTTCGTCGTCACCGACTCCTTCCACGCCTGCGTCTTCTCCATCCTCTATGAGAAGCCCTTCGCCGTCGTGGGGAACAAGGAGCGCGGCATGGCCCGCTTCCACTCCCTCCTCTCCCTCTTCGGCCTCGAGAGCCGGCTGGTCAGCGACCCCGCCGACCTCGACCGCCTCGGCCCGATCGACTTCGTCCCCGTGCGCGAACGGCTGGCCGCCCTGCGCGAGGCGTCGCTCGACTTCCTCCAGACCCACCTCAATCCCCAAGCCTGACCCATGATCGACGATAAACTACAGCCGCAGGCCAACGACAATCCGGCAGCACCGATCACACCGGCCACAAACCCGGCCACCACGGCTCCCACCGTGAGCGTCATCGTCCCGGTCTACAAGGCTGAGACCTACATCCGGCGCTGCCTTGACAGTCTGGCGGCGCAGACGCTGACGGACTTTGAGGTGCTGCTCGTCGACGACGGCAGTCCCGACGGCAGCGGGGCGATCTGTGACGAATATGCCGCCCGTGATCCGCGCTTCCGCGTCTTCCACAAGGCCAACGGCGGCGTGGCCAGTGCCCGTCAGTACGGCCTTGATCGCGCCCGCGGGGAATATGTCACCCACGCTGACCCCGACGACTGGGCGGCGCCGCGGATGCTCGAGGCGATGGTGGCCCGCGCCCGCGAGACGGGGGCCGACATGGTCGTCACCGACTATATAGAAGAGGTCTCGCCCGGCGTGTCGCGGCCGATCCACGTGGTCTGCCCCGATGTGACGCCCGAGGCCCTGCTGCGCGAGCTGCTCATGCAGCGCGTCTTCGGCGCCTCATGGAACAAACTCCTGCGTCGCAGCTTCGTCCTCAGCCACCACGTGGCCTATGAGCCGGGCATGTCGCTCTGTGAGGACCTCTACTTCAACTGCCGCTTCCTGCTCCATGGGCCGGTGATCGCCTTCCTCGCCGAGCCCTGCTATCACTACGACCTCTACTCCAACGGCAATACCCTCACGCGCAAGGCTTCGCCCAAAGATCTCCACTCGATGATCCGCGTGATCGCCCTCCTCGAGGGCCGCGTCGACCCGCAGCTCCGCCTCGACCCGCAGGCCTATGCCGAGGAGCTCTATCACATCAAGGAGACCTCGAAGGAACGGGCGGCCGAAGCCGGTCTGCTCAGCGAAGCGCGCGACCTCTGCCCGGAGGTCAACGACGAATATCTGCGGCGCAACGAGCGCTGCCTCTTCCCCCTCTACCGCCTGCAGCTCTGCCTGCTGCTCCGGGGGCACGCCGGGCTGGCGGCCCTGGCCGGCCGGCTGCGGCGACTGCAATCTCTAAAAATTCTGAAAAAACTCTTGACGCGATGAGCGAAATACGCACCGGTGTGCCCGATGTGACGGTGATTGCGCCGGTCTATGGCGTGGCCCGCTACATCGGACGCTTTGCCGCCTCCCTCTTTGCCCAGACGTGGGGCAATGTGGAGTTTGTCTTCGTCGACGACTGCTCGCCCGACGAGAGCATCAGCCTCCTGCGCGGGGTGCTCGAGCGCTTCCCTGCGCGCAAGGGACAGACGCAAATCCTCCGTCACGACCGCAACCGCGGCCTCGCCGCCGCGCGCATGACCGGCCTTGCCGTCGCCCGCGGGCGTTACGTGCTCCAGGTCGACAGCGACGACTACCTCGAGCCGACACTTGTGGAGAAGCTCCTCGCAGCGGCCGAGGGCGAGGGGGCCGATATCGCCGTCTGTGACTACTTCGTAGACTACGCCCGCCGCATGGTCACGCGGAGTGAGACGGTCAAGGCCGACGGGTGGGGGGAGATGAACCTCCTCCTGCGGGCGGCCAATCCCTCCTTCGTCTGGAACAAACTCATCCGCCGCTCCCTCCTCACCGACCACGCCATCGCTCCCATTGAGGGGCTCGACATGCTCGAAGACCGTGCCCAGCTCTTCCGCGTCTTCTACTTCGCGCGGCGGGTGGCCCACGTGCGCGAACCGCTCTATCACTACGTCTTCAACCCCGCTTCGATCACTTCGGTGATGTCTGGCAAGAGCGTGGGCGACATGCGCCGCCTGCTCGACGAGGTCGATGCCTTCTACCGCACGGAGCATATCACCGACGCCGAGCTCCTCGAGAGCCGTCGCATCCATGAGCTGAGCATAGCGTCGAACGTAGCCTTTTACGGCGGGCGCCACGCCCTCCGCCTGTTGGGCGAGCGGGCGCTGCAGCACGGGGTGGGGGAGATCATGCACTGCCCCTGCCTCTCCCTGCCCCAGCGCCTGGCATTGCTGGCGCAGCGGTGGCACTGCCCCCAGATACCCGCGCTGATGAGGCGCGTGCAAACCGTTTACCGATCATATCGTTACGCCCGATAACGTATGGGACTGATACTGATAGCCCTCGTGGGCCTCTTCCTGCTGATGTGGATATTCCTCCCCGGCGAGCACCTCAAGCTCCCCGAGGAGATTGTGGCCGTGCTGATCCTGGTGGTCATCGCCGGCTTCCGCTATAAGGTCGGCGTAGACTACATGAATTATTACCTGACCTACGAGTCGGGGCTGGCCGGCAACCTAACGGTTACCTACGAGCCCTTCTGGCTGCCGTTTTACTTCTTCCTCCACAGCATCAATGGCACGTATAATCTATGGTTCCTCATCGTCTCGGTGCTGACGATCGTGCCGATTTTCTATGCCATCCACAAGCTCTCCGTCGCCCCGATGCTCTCGGCGGCGGTCTTCGTCGCCACCTTTTGCTACGTCGAAACCTTCAACACTGTGCGCCAGTGCGCGGCGATGGGCATTCTCTTCGGCGGCCTGCCGATCCTCCTCAAGGGAGGGAAGAAGGGCGTGTGGGGCTATGTGTGCGTGGTGTGCATCTCCGTGCTATTCCACTACGCCGGCGTGGCCGGCCTGGCCTTCATCTTCCTCAGGCGCAAATTCTCGCGCTGGTGGCTGATGGGGGCTGTGCTCTTCACCTTTGTGCTGGGCGAGTATCTCCTGCGCACCTTTGTCGTCAGTTATCTCACGGCCTTCCAGACCTTGTTTGTCTCCTCCGTTGACTCGACGAAGCAATACAATTACGACCTCACGACTGACAACATCGGTGCTGCGAGCGGTGCGCTGAAGTTTGTCTACAATGCCCTGGCGCTGAGCCTGGCCTTCTTCGCCGACCGACTGGAGCCAAAGCGGCGCATCTTCCTCAACAGCGTTGTCTTCGCCATCTGCTGGTATAACCTGTTTTATCTCTTCCAGGCATTTCTGCGGGTGCATCTGATCTTCCTGCTCCCGGTCGTCCTCCTGGTTCCCGACATTGTCTATTCCGTCCGCAAGGTTTCTTATATGCTGATCGTCAGTGCTGCACTCATCGGCGCAATCATGCTCTTCACGGTCAAGAGTTTCTGGGACATCCCCTATAACCCCAACCCCACCTATGCCCTCTTCTGGTAACGCTGCCCCCCTGCGCATCGCCTACGTCGTCTCCAATCTCTCGCGTGTGGGCCCCATCCTTGTGGTCTACGGCATTGTCAAGGGACTGGCCGCACGTGGGGGCTACGACCTTCATGTCATCACCCTCAAGGCTGAAGACCCGCACTTGACGATGCGTCCCGCCTTTGAGGCACTGGGGGTGAAGGTCCATGCCCTCGTCTGCAGCCAGCTCACCCTCGAGCTCCGCACGGGGCGTGTCGCACAGGGGGTAGAGCGCCTGCTGGCCCATGAGGTTAGGCCCGACGTGGTCCATGCCCACAGCTACAGCCCCGTGCTCCTCGCCGCCCGCTGGGCCGGCCGCTGGCCCCTCGTGACGACGCTCCACAGCATCGCCTCTGAGGACATGCTGCTGGCCCAGGGGCCCCTTGTGGGGCGCTACATGGTCTGGCGCTATCACCGCGCCCTCAGGCGGCTGGACGCCTGCGCCGCCATCTCGCGCTGCGTCAGCGATGCCTACGTCGGGAGCGGTGTTCTGAGGCCGGAGCGCACCGTTGTCATCTACAACGGGTGCGACACGAAGCGGTTTGCCCCGCCTGCGTCCGCGGAGCGCAGCGCCCTGCGTGAGCGACTCCGCCTGCCCGCCGACGGGCTAGTCATTGTGGCCATCGGCGTGCTCCAGGCGGTGAAGGATCCTCTGACGGTGATCCGCGCCTTCCGCGCCTCAGCCCTCTCGCGGCGGGCCGTGCTGGTCTTTGTCGGCGAGGGGCCGCTGCGGGCCGCCTGCGAGCGCGAGGCCGAGGGGGCGGCGAACGTGCGCTTTGCCGGCTGGCAGGCGCGGCCCGAGGATTGGCTCCGGGCGGCCGACTTCAGCGTCTGCGCCAGCCGGAGCGAGGGCTTCGGCCTGAGCTGTGTCGAGGCCCTGCTCTGCGGCCTCCCCGTCGTGACGTCTGACATCCCCGCCTTCGGCGAGTTCGTCCGTCTCGTCCCCGACCGCCTCGGTTCCCTGCGCTTCCGGGCGGGCGATGTCGCTTCGCTCACCCTGACCCTCGACCGTCTCTCTGAGGCAAAGCTCGATCCCCGACACCTCCATGACACCTTTGCGGCCGCCTTCTCCGAGGAGAAAATGGCTGCCGATTATGCAGCCCTCTACCGCAAGGTGTGCGGCCTGGAGTGAGCCGATGTAAAAAAAATGTTTTACCTTTGCGCAATCATTCACTCTAAATATCATCTAGTCCGGTATTTATGCAGCCCTATTCTGTCCTCATCGCGGTCTATCATAAGGAGCACCCCGAGTGGTTCCGCCAGGCGCTGGCGAGCGTCTTCGGCCAGACGGTGCGGCCCGACGAGGTGGTCCTGATGGAGGACGGCCCCCTGCCGGAGCCGCTCGAGGCCGTCGTGCGCGAATTTGAGGCCGCCGAACCGGCCCTGCGCGTGGTGCGCTGCCCCGAAAACCGTGGCCTGGGCATCGTCCTCAACGACGGGCTCAATTACTGCACCTACGACCTCGTGGCCCGCATGGACAGCGACGACGTCTCCAAGCCCGACCGCTTCGAGAAGCAGCTGCGCGCCTTTGACGAACATCCCGAGGTCGACCTCGTCACGGCCTGGCTCGAAGAGTTTACGGACGAACCGGCTCACCCCGTGAGCGTCAAGCGCCTGCCGGAGTACCATGAGGAGCTCTACCGCTACGGCTGGACGCGCAACCCGGTGAACCACGCCACGACGATGTTCCGCCGCTCCGCCGTCCTGCGCGCCGGGGGCTACCAGCACTTCCACCTCATGGAGGACTATTACCTCTGGGTGCGCATGCTGATGCAGGGGAGCCGCTTCTACTGCATCCCCGAGGCGCTCTACTCCTGCCGCATCCCGGTGGGCTTCTTCGCCCGCCGCGGCGGGTGGAGCTACGCCGTGACGGAGTTTCACTTGATCTGCTTCATGTACGGCGTGGGTTACATCACCTGGCACCGCGCGCTGCTCAACATTTTCCTGCGCATGCCGGCCCGCATCTTCCCGCCCCGCCTGCTGAGCTGGATTTACCGGAAGTTTCTGCGCAAGGGGCAGGGGGAATTTCGGGGACGCCCCCGTGCATGAAGAGAGGGGACTTCCTTGGTTTAGCCCCAACGGGGCGTCAGACAATAGCCTGGGGATTTATCCCTAGGATGGTGCATATCTTAATAGACTCGCCGCCAATATCGCCAAGAGACGTTTCTTTTTGGCAGTATTGGCGGCGAGTCAGATGATGGGCCGTGGTCCTAGGGTTTCACCCTAGGCTATTGTCCTGCGCCTCTTTGGGGCTTTTCCTGTACGGGGCTCTCCTGAACGCTATTTTATCCCCTGCGGACATAAAGACACCCGGGCTCTGCCGGCACTCCTTCCTATTGAGGAGCCTGCCGGTGGGGCCCGGGCGTTTTGTGTGTTCGTGGGGAGTGGCGGTGGACTACGGTTTAGCCCCAACGGGGCGTGAGACAATAGCCTAGGGATTTATCCCTAGGAAGGTGCATATCTTAATAGACTCGCCGCCAATATCGCCAAGAGACGTTTCTTTTTGGCAGTATTGGCGGCGAGTCAGATGATGGGCCGTGGTCCTAGGGTTTCACCCTAGGCTATTATCTGGCGCCCCTTTGGGGCTGTAGGCTATTGTCCTGCGCCCCTTTGGGGCTTTTCTTTGAGGCTCACCCTCATTGTTCAAGCTCCGGCGCGGGCGACAGCGTCGGAGAGCTGGTGCATGGCCTGCTCGAGGGTCTGGCGGGGACAGCCGACGTTGAGGCGCATGTGGCCTTCACCGCCGGGGCCAAACATGGCGCCGTCGTTGAGTGCTAGGCCCGCCTCCTTGACGAAGAGGTTGACGAGGCCCCGCTGGTCGAGGCCCAGCGCCTCGCAGAGGGGGCGGCAGTCGAGCCACACAAGGAAGGACGCCTCGGGGCGGTGGGGAAGGATCAAGGGAAGTCGGGCGGCGAGGTAGTCGACTATGTAGTCGATGTTGGCCTCGACATAGGCGAGCATCTCGCGGCGCCAGGCCTCACCCTCGTCGCTGAAGGCCGCCATCGTAGCGATCGGGGCGAAGAGGGTCGGCTCGTTGAATTCGTTGGCCTGCAGCCAGTTGTAGAAGCGGGTGCGCAGGGCTTCATCGGGCACGACGGCGTAGGAGCTGACGATGCCGGCGATGTTAAACGTCTTGCTCGGTGCGCCGAAGGTGATGCTGCAGCGTGCCGCCGCCTCGCTCACGGTGGCGAAGGGCGTGTGGCGGTGGCCGTAGAGGGCCATGTCGGCATGGATCTCGTCGCTGATGACGATGATGCCCCGCTCGTCGCAGAAGGCGGCGAGGCGCTCGAGCGTCTCGCGCGGCCAGATGACGCCGCCGGGGTTGTGGGGATTGGAGAGGATGAGCAGGCGGCACTTGTCGTCAGCCACGCGGGCCAGTCCCTCGAAGTCCATCTCATAGCCGCCGTCGGCGGTGGGGATGAGGGGATTGTTGACCACCTCGCGGCCGTTGCCCAGCGTGGTGAGGCGGAAGGGGTGGTAGACGGGGGGCTGGATGATCACCTTGTCGCCCGGACGGGTGAAGACGTTGATGACCATGCCGATGCCCTTGACGATGCCGGGGATGAAGCTGAGCCAGCGCGGATCGACCTCCCAGCCGTGGCGGGCCTTGATCCAGCGGGCGATGGCGGGGTAATAGTCGGGCGGGTCGACGGTGTAGCCGTAGATGGGGTGGTCGATGCGCCGCTTGAGGGCGTCGACGATGAAGGGGGGCGTGGCGAAGTCCATATCGGCCACCCAGAGGGGGATGAGGTCAGCCTCGCCGTAGCGCTGCTTGAGGGCGTCGGTCTTGAGGGCGCCCGTGCCGCGGCGCTCGATGAGGCGGTCAAAGTCGTAGTGGGGCATGAGGTCGGCGGGGATTTTCTAGAAATTAAGGAGTAAAGGTGTGATGGCGCGATAATGGTAAGCCCCAAGGGGGCGTTAGATAATAGCCTAGGGATTTATCCCTAGGACTGCGGTGATATCTATATTACTCGTAGACGCCACACGTAAATACCTGGCGTTATTGGCGGCGAGTCTCAAATCATAACGTCAACCTAGGGATAAATCCCTAGGCTATTATCTGGCGCTCCTTTGGGGCTGTAGACTGTTAGCTGCCCCTAAAAGGCTGTAGGCTGTTAGCTGTCCCTAAGGGACAAGGGGCTATCGTCTGCCCTTTGGGGCAGCCTCCTCCCTTTACCCCTCGAGGGCCTGGCGTATGTCGTCGAAGAGGTCGTCGACGTCTTCGAGCCCGACGGAGAGGCGGATGGTCAGGGGGCTGACGTCCATCTTCTCGCGCTGGCGGGGCGTGAAGAGTCCGAAGATCGTGCTGGCGGGGTGGATGGCCAGCGTGCGGCTGTCGAAGAGGTTGGTGGCGCGGCGTATGAGGCCGAGGCGGTCGATAAAGGCGTAGCAGGCCGCTTCGCTCTCGAGGTCGATCGTCAGCATGGCGCCCGCTGTGGGGCCGAACTGTCGGAGGGAGAGTTCGTGGTAGGGATTGTCGGGCAGGCCCGTATAGTTGACCCGCTTGATCTGCGGGAGCGTACCGAGGCGCTGAGCCAGGGCCAAGGCCGAGGCCGCCTGTCGCTCGTAGCGCACGGCGAGCGTCTCGAGGCCGAGCGTCTGCATGTAGGCGGCGTGGGGCGTCATGTAGGCGCCGAGGTTGAAGAGCATTTCGCCCTTGACCCGCTGCCCGAAGCCTTCGGTCGTGCCGTAGTCGATGATGAGGCCGCCGATGCTCGTAGCGCCGCCAGAGAGGTATTTGGTGCTCGAGACGATTTCGATGTCCACACCCAGATCGTGGGCTGAGAAGGCGGTGAAGGGGATCATCGTCGTGTCGGCCACGAGGGGAACGCCCGCCTCATGGGCCAGGGCGGCGAGGGCGCTGAGGTCGGCCACCTCCATCTGGGGGTTGGTGATGGTCTCGAGGAAGAGGGCGCACGTGTCTTGGTCGATTGCCGCCTTGACGGCCTCGAGGTCGGTGAGGTCAACGAGCTTGGGCTTCACGCCGAAGCGCATAAGCGTCGTGGCCATCAGGGAGAAGGTGTTGCCGAAGAGGTGGCGCGAGGTGACGATGTTCTTCCCCGCAGCTGAGAGTGCGAGGAGGGTGTTGCTGATGGCCGCCATGCCCGACGAGAGGGCCGTGACGGAGTGTGCGCCGGTGAGGGCCTTGACCTTATTCTCAAAATAGGTCACCGTGGGGTTCGTCACGCGCGAATAATCGGGCGCGTCGATGCGGCCGGTGAAGGCATCGGCCATCTCTTGTGCGGTGCCGAACTCATAGGCAGCCGTGTGATAGACGGGCATGGCCAGTGCGCCGTAGGCGTCGGGCCGCTGATAGGGGGTATCGATGGCGAGGGTTTCTTTCTTCACTTTGGCGGATGTGTTAGAGGGTTGTTGGTCGTGGCCGCGGGCAGTGACGGGCGCACACCGCGGGGTCTTGGGGCAAAGTTAACAAAAGATGGGGAAGGAAGGAGATGTTGAGGAGTTAAGAAGTTAAGCCGAAAGCCCCCTTGGGGCTCTCCTTAACTTCTAAACTTCCAAAGACCTTATTCCTCAAACCCTTCAGCCAGTTCGACTACGCGGGCGAGCTCCTCCTCCGTGTGGGCCACGCTGACGAAGCACGTCTCAAACTGCGAGGGACTGATGTAGACCCCGTGCTCGAGCATGTAGCGGAAGAAGCGACCGAAGCGCTCGGTGTCGCAGCGGTTCACGTCGTCAAACGACCGCACAGCCCGCTCCGTTGTGAAGAAGAGGGTAAACATATTCTCCACGGCGTTGAGCAGAATGCCCTTGCCCTCGAGGGCGCGGCGCAGGGCGGCGAAGAAGCGGGCCGCCTTGTCGTGGAGGGCTTCGTAGGTGTCGGGGCGTCCGAGGAGGTCGAGCGTGGCGATGCCCGCCGTCATGGCCACGGGGTTGCCCGATAGCGTGCCGGCCTGATAGACCGGGCCGAGGGGAGCGAGGAGCTGCATGATCTCGCGCCGCCCGCCGAAGGCCGCTGCGGGGAAGCCGCCGCCCACGATCTTGCCCACCGTCGTCAGGTCGGGGGTGATGCCGAATAGCTGCTGCGCCCCGCCGCGCGAGAGGCGGAAGCCCGTGATCACCTCGTCGAAGATCAGGAGCGCCCCGTGGCGTTGCGTCAGCTGGCGGATGAGCTGGAGGAAGCCCGCGTCGGGGGGCACAACGCCCATGTTGGCCGGCACGGGTTCGACGATGACCGCTGCCACCTCGTCGCCGTGGGCGGCGAAGTAGGCCGTGAGGGCCTCAGGGTCGTTGAAGGGGAGGCAGGCCGTGTATTTCACGAAGCTCTCGGGCACGCCCGCCGACGAGGAGATGCCCATCGTCGCTACCCCCGACCCGGCCGCTACGAGCAGGTGGTCGACGTGGCCGTGGTAGCAGCCGACAAACTTCACGACGACGTTGCGCCCCGTGAAGCCGCGGGCCAGGCGGATGGCCGACATGACGGCCTCGGTGCCCGAGTTGACGAAGCGCACCTGCTCCATCGAGGGCACGAGCCGGGTGACGCGGCGGGCCAGGTCGGTCTCGACCTGCGTGGGGATGCCGTAGCTCGTGCCGCGGCCGATCGCCTCGCTCACGGGGCGGAGCACGTCGGGGTGGGCGTGGCCCAAGAGAAATACGCCCCACGAGAGGCAGAAGTCGGTGTAGGAGTAGCCATCGATGTCGTGGAGGGTAGTGCCCTCGGCATGGTCGATGAAGAGCGGGGTCGTGCCCACGGCGCGGAGGGCGCGCACGGGGCTGTTGACGCCGCCGGGGATATAAGTTTGCGCCTCGGCAAAGGCGGCCTGAGATTTGGGGCGGTTAAGCATGGTGTGTGTGGTTGTCAAGATTAAAAAGGGAAAAAGGCGGCTGCGGGCGGCCAAGGTCGGGCGGCCAGGGTCGGGCGGGCGGCTGAGGGCGGCAGTTGCGGCCTGCGGGGAGATTCAGCGCGCAGAGATCGTTATAACGTTATAACGACGATCGGGAAAGACAATCGCGAGCGGCAATCGGGAAAGGCATCCGCCGTTCAGCGTCCTGCGGCGCGAAGCTTCGCCCGCATACGTTCCCATCGCGCCAAGATGGTGAGTTCTTCTTCGATGATAGCCTCCGCTTTCGCCACCTCGCCTTCCCGTAGCGAGCGGTTGCGGCGGGCAAATCGCTCCATGTCGTCGAGGTCGTAGAGGGTGACCCCCTCGTGTCGGCCCACGGCGGGCTCGATGTCGCGGGGAAAGGCCAGGTCGAAGAGCAGGAGGGGCTCGGTGCGATGGAGCGGCAGGTCGGCCTCGCGGATGAGGGCGTGGGGTGCCGAGGTGGCGCTGATGACTACGCGGGCCTCGCGGAGCAGGTCCGCCTTGCGTGAGAGGGGGAAGGCCGTGCCGCCGTAGCGGGCCGAGAGGGCCAGGGCCTTGTCGTAGTGGCGGTTAGAGAGATAGACGCGCAGCGCCCCGCGGGCGTGCAAGTATTTGAGGATGTCCTCGGTGAGCTTGTTGACGCCGATGATGGCCACCACCTTGTGGTCGAGGTCGATGCCCTCGGCGCGGAGCATGTCGACGGTGAGCTGGCTGTGAGTCACGGCTCCGCAGGCAATGCGCGTCTCGTGGCGCACGCGTTTCCCTACGTGGATCGCCGTCTGGAAGAGGCGGTTGAGCTCCGCCGGCAGGCGTCCGTACTCCTCCGAGGCCGTGAGATAAGCCTCGCGCAGCTGGCCTTGGATGGCCCGTTCGCCGATGAGCGACGACTCCAGACCCGCCGCCACGCGGAAGAGGTGGCGTGCCGTCTCCTGGGGAATCTCCCCCTCGCCCCAGTAAGCCTCCGTGCGGTTGCAGGTGGCCAGGAGAATGTGGGGCGTCCGGCGGTCGGTCGGACCGACGGCCCCCTGTGCGGCGAGTGCCTCACGCTCGGTGAGGCTGTGGTCAGCGCGGGTGATCTGACGGCTCTCTATCATGGTCTTCTCGGGTGGATTGTTTTCAGAATGGTCTTTTATTTAAGAATCTCCGGATCCTCCTCCGCCAGGGCCTTGAGGCGGTCGCGCACGCGGATGGCTCGACGCACGTCCTGCGCGTTGGTCGTCACCGCCACGCGCAGCGGCCCGTCGGTGAGGATGGCCGGCGAGGTGAAGTCGCAGAGGTCGGGATTGTCGCAGACCGAGGTCAGAATGCCCCGTCGCGCGGCCTCCGCCTTGATCTCACGGTTGAGCGCCTCGTCCTCCGTACAGACGTAGACGAGGAAGGCCCCCTCGAGGTCGGCCGGTTCCCAGGCCTTGCGCACGAGGCGGAAGGGCAGGTGCTCGAAACCCTCGCGAAAGGTCGGCGAGATCACCTCCGCCTCGTGGGTACAGCGGCTCAGGATCGTCGCCTTGTGGAGTCCCACGCGCCCGCCGCCGATGATCAGGATGCGGCGGCCCGTGATGTTGATCGCGATGGGGAGGAATGTGTGGTCGGTCGGGGTGTGCATGGGGAATATGTTCTTTAAAGAAAACGGCTGAGCGCATCAGGCCGAAGTAATCCGCGTCGGCTCAGCCCGCCGAAGACTTATCTCCGGTGCAGGCCGCACTCCTTATGCGCAGGGGCCTCCCACCACCAGCGGCCGGCGCGGATGTCCTCGCCCGGCTTGACGGCGCGGGTGCAGGGCTGGCAGCCGATGCTCGGGAACCCCTGCGCATGGAGCTTGTTGACCGGCACGTTGTGTTCCCTCACATAAGTCGTCACCTCCGCCTGCGACCAGTGTACGATGGGGTTGACCTTGAGCAGTCCGTTGGCCTCGTCCCACTCGGCGAGCTGCGTTCGGGTGCGCGTGACGCTCTGGGCGTTGCGCAGTCCGCAGACCCAGACGTCGAGCGTCGAGAGCGCCCTGAGGAGGGGCTCGATCTTGCGGCAGCGGCAGCAGGCCTTGCGCAGCGCTTCGCTCTCATAGAAGGCGTTGATGCCGTGTCCCCTGACGTAAGCCTCGACGGCCGTGTGGTCGGGGAAGAACACCTCGATCTTCGTGTGGTAGCGGTCGCAGGTCTTGTCGATGAGCTGATAAGTCTCGGGGAAGAGGCGTCCCGTGTCGATGGTGAAGATGCGTGCGCGGGGGCTGATCTTCATCATCATGTCGGTGAGCACTTGGTCCTCCATGCCCAGGCTCGAGGCCAGTGCGATGCGTTCGCCGTATTGTGCCATCAGGTCGCTCAGCAGCGCCTGTGGCGTGGCCTGCCCGTAGGTCTGGCAGAGGTGGGCGGCCAGTCTGATGCCTTCGTCTTTGGTCATGGGGAGAGCGGCTAAGGGGGGAGAATGGGGAGCAGGGTAGCGGCCGGGGCGCATGGGGTCGGGCTAGAGGCCGGCCTTGACAAACTCCTTGGCGTAGTAAGTGATGATATATTTCGCGCCGGCGCGGCGGATGGCGGTGAGGCTCTCGGCGAAGATGCGGTGTTCGTCGAAGAGGCCGGCGCGGGCGCCGAGCAGCAGCATCGAGTATTCGCCCGAGACCTGATAGGCCACCAGCGGATAGTCGGGGAAGCGCACCGAGGCGCGGTAGAGCATGTCGAGATAGGCTAGGGCGGGCTTGACCATGATCCAGTCGGTGCCCTCGTCGATGTCGGCGGCGATCTCGTCGAGACCCTGGTCGTGGGTGCGGTAGTCCATCTGGTAGGTGCGGCGGTCGCCGAAGGCCGGCGCCGAGTCGGCCGCATCGCGGAAGGGGCCGTAGTAGGCCGAGGCATACTTGGCCGAATAGGCCAGGAGCTTCGTCTGCGTCAGGCCGCCCTCGGTGAGGCGGCGCTTGATGGCCTCGATCTGACCGTCCATCATGGCCGACGGGGCCACGAAGTCGGCTCCCGCCAGCGCGTGTTGATAGGCCATCTCGGCCAGCAGGGGGAGCGTCGAGTCGTTGTCGACGTCGTGGTCGTGGAGCAGGCCGCAGTGGCCGTGAGACGTGTATTCGCACAGACAGACGTCGGTGAAGACCACCGTCTCGGGCCGTGCGGCCTTGATGGCCCTGACGGTGCGCGAGATGAGGTTGTCGGGGGCGTAGGCGGCCGAGCCGCGTTCGTCTTTCTCTTCATCGGGAATCACGCCGAAGAGCAATACCTTGTTGATGCCCAAGGCGAGGAGGTCGGTCAGGTCGTCGACGAGGCGGTCGATCGAGAAGCGGTAGACGCCCGGCATCGTCTTGATCTCTTCCTTGACGCCTTCGCCCTCGACGACGAAGTAGGGATAGATGAGGTCGGCGGGCTGGATGGGCGCCACGTCGGCGTATTGGTCGCGCACCTCGGGAGATGTGCGGTATTGGCGGAAACGTTTCATGATCGTTTATCTAGAGAGAATGTGTTTCTAATGAAGGCCCAACGAGCTGTGAGGCCAATCGCCCCAACGAGCTGTGAGGCCAATCGCCCCAACGGGCTTGAGGCCAATCGCCCCAACGAGCTGTGAGGCCAATCGCCCCAACGGGCTTGAGGC
>DAVZJV010000002.1:0-51974 GCA_052272595.1 Alloprevotella sp. | reverse complement strand
CAATCGCCCCAACAATGTGTGGAGGCAAATCGCCTCAACAATGTGTGGAGGCAAATCGCCCCAACAATGTGTGGAGGCCAATAGCCCCAACGGGGCGTGAGACAATAGCCTAGGGATTTATCCCTAGGATTGCGGTCCTCTTAACTGACTCGCCGCCGATAGACGTAATGCCCCTTCGGCGCTCCCGCGAGGCGGCCTACCTTACGGCCTGCTGCGCCGTGAGGGCCTTGCGCAGGCGGGCGAAGGTCGTCGGGCCCACCGCCTCGAGCAGGCAGTGGAGGGGCAGGCGGCCGTAGAGGGCCAGGAAGGCCTCCACCCCTGAGGGCGAGGCGAAGCGCACCTTGTCATAGCCCGTGAGGTCAAGCGGTGCGGCTCCCGGCATGGGACTGTTGGCGTAGAGGGGCAACGCATCGACCCTGTGCCCCAGGCGGCGAAGCCCCTCAGGGAGAGTCGGCAGGGCGCGGTCGGAGCAGGGGAAGAGGAAGCGCTGCGGTTCTTCGGTATCGGCAAGCCTCCGGCGCAGTGTCTCAAGGAGAGCATGGGCCGTAGCCTCCCCCTCTGGCTCGAGTGCCGGGGCAAAACCTTCGCTCTCGAGGGCCACCGACGTGGCGGGTCCTACAGAGCAGAGCGTCAGGCCCTCGCGGGGCAGGTCGCGCGGTTCCATCCCCACCTCGCGCAGGGCCGTCGCCAGGCGGTGGGCGCTGTAAGGGCTCGTGACGATGAGCCCGTCATAGCCCCCCGGCTCGGCCAGGCGCAGCAGCGTCTCGCGGCCTTCCGCCGTCGGCGCCAGGGGGGTGAGGCGCACGAGGGGCTGGTGGGTGGGACGTTCGCCGATGACGAGGCTAGGCCTGGGGCTGTGGGTCGTCGTGTCGGGGCCGGTGGCGGGCCCGAGGGTGAGGTGGGTCGCCGTCTCGAGCAGTCGCTCCTCGGCTTGGTAGAATGTGCCCACCCGCCCGACGATCAGGAGCATCGGCGTGAGGCGGGGCGGTACGAGGGTGAAGCGCAGGCGCCCCAGCGTGGTGCGCCAGACGCGCTGGTCGGAGCGCGTGGCGTTGCAAACGAGCGTGGCGGGTTCGTCGGGCCGTCGTCCCCCGTCGATGAGGTCGCGGGCGATCTGCGAGGCCCGTGCGGCCCCCATGTAGTAGACCAGCGTGTCGGCCCCGAGCGCGCGGGCCAGCGTCTCGGCCTGCGCCCCGGTCAGGGCTTCGACTTCGGCTTGGGCTTCGGCTTCGGATGTGTGGCGCCCGTGGCCGTTGATGAGCGCCACCGACGAGGCCATGCCGCGGTGGGTGAGGGGAATGCCCGTCGCCGCCGCCGCGCCGGCCGCCGCCGTCACGCCGGGGATCACCCTGACGCTGACGAGGCGCTCGCCGAGGTAGTCGATCTCTTCGCGGGCATGGGCCAGGAGCATGGGGTCGCCCCCCTTGAGGCGCACCGTTTGGCGTCCGCTGAGGGCGGCGCGGTAGAGGCGTTCGTTGATCTCGGCCTGCTCGTGGCTGTGGTGACCGCTGCGCTTGCCGACATAGACCTTCTCCGCCGCCTCGTAGCGCACGAGGGCGGTGGGGTCGATGAGGTCGTCGTAGAAGATGACGTCGGCCTCGCGGAGCGCCCGGTCGCAGGCGAGGGTCATCAGGTCGGGATCGCCCGGGCCGAAGCCCGCCAGCGTCACCGTGCCCCAGCGGCGGCGGATGTCGTAGGGGGCGAAGAGGGCCTTGAGGTCGTCGCGCCCCGCGCGGGCCGTCAGGGCGAGGTTGCCCTGGAGGGGGTGGGTGGCAAAGGGCAGGCGCTCCGTAGCCCGCCCCATGAGGCCGAGGCGCCGGAGGGCACACGAGGCCACGATCAGCGCATCGACCTCGCCCGCGTCGACCTGGGCAATGCGTTCCTCGATCGTGCCGCGGATGCTGACCACCTCGAGGTCGGGGCGCAGGGTGAGGAGTTCGGCCCGCCGCATGCTGCTGCTCGTGCCGATGCGGGCGCTGGGGGGCAGGGCCTTCAGCCCCTTGCCCGAACGCGACACGAGGGAGTCGCTCTTGTCGGCGTCGCCCGCCGTGAGGCAGATCGTCTCGAGGCCCGGCGGTAGGGGGTAGGGCAGGTCTTTGGCCGAATGGACCGCCAGGTCGGCCTCTCCCTCGAGGAGGGCGCGGTCGAGTTCGCGCGTGAAGAAGTCGGGCACCGCCTCGGGGCTCATCAGCGAGATGTCCTTGCGCTTATCGCCGAGCGAACGGGTCTCGATAAGGCTGAAGGGCGTGCCGGGAACGAGGGCCATCGCCTCCTTGACCTGAAGGAGGGAGAGGGGACTGCTGCGGGCGATGAGGCGGAGGGGGCGCATGGGCGGTAGCTGTTGGGGAAGCGTGAGGCAGGGGAAGTGGGGGAAAGTCTTATTTCTTGCGGATAACGACGCGCCAGTAGTCGTCGACCGGCTCTTGTATGAGCACGGCGTTGCCCTCTTGGCGCACGGAGCCGGGCACGTTTTCGATGGGCTGTCCGTCATCGAGGAATATCTCGAGCACCTGCCCCGGCTGCATGGTGGCCAGTTCGAGCTTGGTCTTGACGAAGTTCATGGGGCAGGCGATGCCTCTGAGGTCTTTGGTGCGGTCGATGGCCGGTTCGGCGGCTGCGGGCGCTGAAGCCGCAGGCGTTGAAGGCGCTGCAGGCTGGGGTGCTGAAGCTGCGGGAGCAGAATCTGCCGCTTTTACCGCTGGGCTCGCCGAAGGCGTTGGCGTAGCGCTCGGCCGCGCCGGCTGCTCCTTGGTAGCTTGGGGGCGGGCCGTCGTGCCGGTCGCCGGTGCGGCCTTCTTAAATTGCATCGAGTCGTCCATGCCCTTATAAAGCTCGTTGACGGCGTCGGCCAGGTCGCGGGCGTCGGCCTCGCGGTCTGAGAGGTCGGCCGTGGGGTCGGCCTTGGCCTTGAGGATGAGGGGCTTGAGGCGCGGGTCGACATAGCCCTCGTCGATGAAGAGGCGCACGAAGGCATCGTAGACCTCCCCCTCGTTCGTCGGGTCGAGGCCGCGGGTGACGAGGAGCATGCGCGATGCGGCGAAGACGATCTTGCGCACCAGGTCGGCCCGCTCTTGGGCGGTGAGCGGCGCGGGACTTCCCTCGGCCGTCGGGGCTCCGGCTTGGGCGGCCTTGAGGGCCGCGGCCCCCTCGTCGAGGTGGGCAATGGCGCGGGCGATGGTGTCTTGGTCGACCTTGATCATGTCGAAGAGGCCGGCGGCGCACTCCGCCTTGCCGCGGGCGGCGACGGAGAAGAGTTCCTCCGCGCCCCAGTCGAAGTAATAGTTTTTGTCGTCGGCGAAGGAGGGGATGGTCTTATACTCGGCGAGGAGTTCACGGGCCTTGGCTTCGCCCCCCGCGGCGAGGTAGTCGGCAAAGGGCTGCCCCTCGGGGGCGGTCGTGAGGTAGTGGTCGAAGAGGCGCACGACAAACTGCGGCACGTCGCGGGCGCTGAGGTTGCCGACGGGGTGGGCAAAAGCCGGGGCGTCGGTGCGGTTGGCGCCGAGGTAGACCTGATAGCCCGGATAGATGTGGTCGTTGCGCAAGACGCGGCCCGCAAAGCCCAGGTCGGCCCAGAGCTGCTGGCCGCAGGAGTTGGGGCAGCCCGTGACGTGGATCGCCACCTTGGCGAGGCGGTCGAGGTCGAGGTGGCTCGCCAGCAGGGCGCGGCGTATGGCGCCGGCCAGGCCCTTGGAGAGGGCGATGCCCTGGCGGCACGTGTCGGCCCCCGTACACGAGACAATGTTGCTCACCACGAGGGGCACCCCCGTCTCGTCGCGCAGCGGCTTGACGATGGTGAATAGTTCGGGCAGGGCGCTGGCGGGGATGTTGCGCAGGCGGATGTTTTGCGTGTTGGTGAAGCGCAGCGTCTGTTCGCCGAACTGTCTGACGAAGTCGAGCAGGCGCTCATAGACCGCCGTGCGTTCGGGCGTGAGCCATACGTTGCCCAATACGAAGGGGAGGAGCACCGTATAATAACCCTCCTGTCGCTGGGGCAAGACGTAGCGGTAGCGCCAGCGGCTGTAGGCCTCGTCGTCGGGGGCGGGCACGTCGGCCGGCGCCTCGTAGGCGTAGGGCGGGCGCTCGTCGGGCAGGGGCTTGACCTCGAGGGGCTGGGCGCCGGCGGCGCGGGCCTCGTCGACGTAGCGGCGGATCAGGGCGAGTGTCTCGTCGACGCCGAGCTTGTAGAAGATAAAACGGATGCGGGCCTGGGAACGCACCTTGCGGTTGCCGTGGGCGGAGAAGAAGGTCTTCACCCCGCGCACCAGGGCGTAGAGATCCTCGGCCGGCAGGAAGGGATAAAGTTCCCAACCGACGCTGGGCTTATTGCCCGCCCCGCCGCCGGCGAAGACGCGAAAGCCCCTGTGCCCCGCAGCGTCGACCTTGGCAATGAGGCCGATGTCGTTGATTGCCGCGTAGTCGATCTCGTGCTCGTCAGAGGAGAAGGCGATCTTCACCTTGCGCGGCATGAGGTAAGAGTCGGGCTCGGCCACCATGCGCGAGGTCAGTTCGATGGCGTAGGGCGTCGTGTCGAAGGTCTCCGGCCCGTAGATGCCGCTGCGCTCGCTGATCATGATGTTGCGGATCGTGTTGCCGCCGCCGCCCTTCGAGGCCAGACCGATCGCCTGGAGACGTCGCAGGGCGGGCGCCACGGCCTGGAGCTTGAGGTTCTGTATCTGGATCTCCTGGCGCGTCGTGATGTGAAGCAGGTCAGAGCCCGCCTCGCGGGCGATGTCGAGGAGCTGGCGCAGCTGCGAGGCGCCCATCAGGCCGCCCGTGGCGCGGATGCGCACCATGTAGACGTCGTCGCGACGCTGTTCGTAGACGCCCATCGGCACGCGGTATGCCTTAAACTCCGTGGCGCTCACCTCTCCCCGCACGTAGCGGCCGGCGAGGGTGACGAACTTATCGATGTCGCCCGAGAGGCTCTGGGGCAGACGGTAGGTGAGGAGGCTCATAAGCGGGGAGGGGTTGATGAGTGTGAGAGAATGAGTCCGTTCTTGTGTGTGGAGGGGGGAGCTGCGGCCGGCGGCCCGTCGCCCTTTTGTAAATGCAAAGTTACGCCTTCGGCCGCAGGCTGTGCATACCGCTCATGCGGGGTTTTTGCCCCTCCCTCTACCACAAAGGTGGTATATCGCCCCGTGAGCACTCGGGGCGGCAAAATAGTGACGAAACGTAAGCCGATGGGGTAAATCTCCTCGCCCGGTGCAGTGTATGTGGGCGTTTTGTGCTACATTTGTTCGCTAGAGAAGCGGAGCGCCCCGCGGCGCCCGCCCTCTCTATATAATAATGTGTCTCCCCAGCTTATGAGCGAACCTCTCACCTTCCTCCTCGCCGACCCCTACGATCTCTCGCGGGCCGGTCTGCGCGTCTTTGCCCAGGCGACGGCGCCCGATGCGGCGGTGATCGACGTGCCCGCCGCCGCCCGCCTGCCCGAAGTCATGGCCACACCCCGCCCGGGGCGCACCGTCGTCGTGGTAGACTATCCCCACATCGACACGCGCCAGGCCGACGAGGCGCTCGACCTCATCGACCGCCACGCCGAGGCGGGATGGGTCGTCTGCACGGCCGAACTCGAGCCCGACTTCATCCGACGCCTCTCGCGACGCAAGGGGGTGAGCATCGTACTCAAGTCAAACGCCGAGGAGGAGATACGCTCCGCGCTGCGCTGTGCCGCGATGGGCGAACGAATCTTCTGCCATCAGGTCACCGACCTCATCCTCAACACCACGCCGCAGAAGGACTTCCACTCCCTCCTCACCACGACGGAGAAGGAGGTGCTCCGCCTCATCGCACAGGGCCTGACGGTCAAGGAGATCGCCGAGGCACGCCACTCGAGCGCACACACCATCATCACGCACAAGAAGAACATCTTTCGCAAGCTCAAGGTCAACAACGTCTACGAGGCCACGAAGTATGCCCTCAGGGCCGGACTGGTCGAGCTGGTGGAGTATTACATCTAATCTGCGGGCCTCCGCCTCCGCCGCGAGGGTCGTCAGACTTACATAAGAAATCCCCCCGGAGCGGGCGCATGGCGTCCGTTGCGGGGGGAAAATTGCGTCTTGATATGGGTATAGGGCGTGGCCCGTCTGTCGCGCGGCCCGCCGCCGTTACTTGCCGATGGGCTGCACGCGCTGGCGCACCCCTTTGCTGATCTCTACGAAGAGGTAGGGCGGCTTGTTGGTTCTGACCTGTCGCTCGACGCGGGCATATTCACGTTCGGCATATTCCATCGACTTCTCAAAGGTCAGGCGCGAGGCCTGCCGCTGCGTCATGCCCGTGAGGGTCGAGTCGAGGCGCTCGTCGGGGAAGTAGTCGTCGAGCTCCACATTGCCGATCATCGTCGTCTCGAGGAAGTGGAGCTGCGTGCGGGCCTTGTCGGTGTAGTAGCCTACAAACATGTGGCCGGGCATCTGCACCAAGACCGGAGTGATGTCGATGGCCCGCAGGAGGGAGGCGAAGAGCACGCTCCCGTCGACGCAGTTGACCTGAGAGGAGCGTACCGCATCCTCGACCGTGCGCACCCGCTGGGCGTAGACCATGTTGGACGAGAGGGAGGAATAGCTCACCGAACTGTAGCGGAAGCCCCTGCGCTGCAGGGCATACCACAGGGCGTAGACCTGGCGGTCGACGCTCTCGGCCGTGCGTCCCTGATAGCCCAGAAAGGAGCGGACGATGCGCGTGTTGAGCGCCTCGCGGAGGATCTTGTCGATCTCCGGACTCTCCTCGTTGACGTAGGCGGCATAGAAGAGGCGGGTGCTGACGTAGGGGCCTCGGCTGCCGTCGGGGCGGGGCTGGTAGTAGCCCAGCAGACACTCGTTGATCGAGCGCATCGAGACGGTCTCGACCTGCTGGCCCAGCTGACGCCCGTCAGCGCTGACGTTGGCCACGAGGCTCATCGGCTCGGCCTGCACGTTGGCCCGCAGGGCGTCGTAGCGCCAGAGTATGTCGGGGTAGATGAGATAGGTCGAGTCTTTGCGCGGTAGGGTAAAGGTCGATACCGAGCGGGCGTAGAAGGGGGTCTCCCCCAAGTCGATGACGACGATCTCGCCGTCGCGGGCAGCCGTGCGCTTGATGGCGAAGGGCGCCTTGACGTTGCCCAGCGTCGTGCCCCCCGTGAGCGGGCGCACGATCTGCGCGTCGCTCGTCGCGACGGAGAGGATGGCCGAGGGGAAAACATTGCCCCAGAGCGGACTGACCACCTCGTAGCCCCCGCCCGAGAAGGGGCGCTTCACCACCAGCAGCGTCAGGCCCGCCACGACGATCACCGCCCCCACGACGATGAGGGCGACGCGCCGAGTGAAGCGGCGACGGGCGCGGAGGTCGGCAAGTAGCGAAGGAGACATAGGGCCGTAAGCAGAGGAGCGCGGGGGAGGGGAGCGTGAGGGTTAGAAGAACTGGATCGTGTAGTAATAGAGCACGGCGGCGGGGATGGCCAGGAGCGATGAGTCGAAGCGGTCGAGCATGCCCCCGTGGCCCGGGAGGATGTGGCCGCTGT
This sequence comes from Alloprevotella sp., assembly GCA_052272595.1. Classification (GTDB taxonomy): domain Bacteria; phylum Bacteroidota; class Bacteroidia; order Bacteroidales; family Bacteroidaceae; genus Alloprevotella. Next base: position 44,479 of record DAVZJV010000002.1, on the reverse strand, counting down.
CCTTGATGCCCATCTCGCGCTTGAGGAGACTCTCGACCAGGTCGCCCCACGTGCCGAAGACGCAAACCGTCAGGCCCAGGCCCAGCCAATGGGGGAGGCTGAGGCGGTCGGGGAAGAAGTGCCAGAGCACGAGGGCCACCACGAGACAGAGCACGCCGCCTCCCACGCTGCCGACCCACGACTTGTGGGGCGAGATGCGGGGGAAGAGCTTGGCGGGGAAGTAGCGGCTCAGCAGCGAACCGCAGCAGTAGGCCCCCGTGTCGCTCGTCCAGAGGAAGAGGAAGACGCTCAGCGCATAGATCGGCTCAAAGGCCGTGCGGCCCACTATCGGGTCGAGCCTGAAGGCCAACACGCTCAGCAGGGCGAAGGGCAGGGCGCAGTAGAGCTGCGAGGCGAAGGCGTAGGCCCAGTTCTTGAGCGGGTCGGGCTGGCGCAGATAGAGTTCGCTCACGGGCAGGTAGATCACCGTCACAAGGTAGGGGATAAAGACCGCAGGGGGCACCAGTTCGGCGGCGTAGCCCACGAAGGCGATGAAGAGGTAGATGGCCGCCACCGTGTTGATCAGGCGGTTGACCCGCGCCCCGGCGTAGGCGTTGACGAGGGAAGAAAACTCCCACACCGTCAGGCCCGTCACGAGGGCGAAGAGCACGGTGAAGGTCAGGGGGCTGTAAAGCGTACCGCCCACAAGCACGGCCACGAAGGCGATGCCCGTCAAGGTGCGCAGCAGGAGGGTGTGCATAGAGGAGAGTGAAGGGGATGAATTGAAGGGTTTGTCGTCCGCAGCGGGCGGCGGGGACTTACCGCCGCCCGAGCGCGTCAGTCGCCGGGGCGAGCGGACTTAGGCCTCCCCGGCGCAATACCAACGACTTCGACGAATTTATTCCGCGTCAGCGCCGCCCGTCGGCTTGTCGTCCGTCGCGGGCTTCTCAGTGTCAGCGGGCTTCTCAGTGTCAGCGGGCTTCTCAGTGTCAGCGGGCTTCTCAGCGTCAGCGGGCTTCTCAGCGTCGGCAGGTTTCTCTGCCATCGCGTCTTTAGCTGCGGCATCTGCATCGGCGGCGAGCTTCTTCTGACGTTCGGCGGCGAGCTTTACGGCCTCTTCCTCCATGAGCACGTCGGCACGGCTCTTCCAAGGTCTCGGGCCGAAGATGCGTTCCACGTCTTCGGTGAAGATCACCTCGCGCTCCACCAGCAGGTCGGCCAGTTCGTTGTGCTGGCGCTTGTGGGTCAGGAGAATGTCCTTGGCCCGCGCATACTGCTCGTTGATCAGGCGTTGCACCTCCTCATCGATCAGTTCCGCCGTGCGTTCGGAGTAAGGCTTGGTGAAGTTATACTCGCTCTGCGTGTTGTAGTAGCAGACGTTTGAGAGCTTGTCGCTCATGCCCAGATAGGCCACCATGCCGTAAATGCGCTTCGTGACGCGTTCGAGGTCGTTGAGCGCTCCGCTCGATATGTGGCCTAGGAAGAGCTCCTCGGCCGCGCGTCCGCCCAAGAGTGAGCAGATCTCGTCGAGCATCTGTTCGCGGGTGGTGATGGTGCGCTCCTCGGGGAGATACCATGCCGCGCCCAGCGCCTGACCGCGCGGCACGATGGTGACCTTGACCAGCGGGTTGGCATATTGCAGCAGCCAGCTCACCGAGGCGTGGCCCGCCTCGTGGATGGCGATGGATCGCTTCTCGTCTTCGGTCATGACCTTGCTCGTCTTCTCCAGACCGCCGATGATGCGGTCTACGGCGTCGAGGAAGTCCTGCTTGCCGACCTCGGGGCGGTCGTGGCGTGCGGCGATGAGGGCGGCCTCGTTGCAGACGTTGGCGATGTCGGCGCCCGAGAATCCCGGCGTCTGTCGGGCTAGCATCTCGATGTCGACCGTGTCGTCGAGCTTGAGGGACTTCATGTGCACCTTAAAGATCGCCACGCGCTCCGAGAGTTCCGGCAGGTCGACGTGGATCTGCCGGTCGAAACGTCCGGCGCGGAGCAGGGCAGGGTCGAGGATCTCGACGCGGTTGGTGGCCGCCAAGACGATGACCCCCGTGTTGGTGCCGAAGCCGTCCATCTCCGTGAGCAGCTGGTTGAGCGTGTTTTCGCGCTCGTCGTTGCCCCCGAGCGAGGGGTTCTTGCCGCGGGCGCGGCCGATGGCGTCGATCTCGTCGATAAAGATGATGCAGGGCGCCTTCTCCTTAGCCTGCTGGAAGAGGTCGCGCACGCGGCTCGCCCCCACGCCGACAAACATCTCGACGAAGTCGGAGCCCGCCATGGAGAAGAATGGCACGTCGGCCTCGCCCGCCACGGCCTTGGCCAGCAGCGTCTTACCCGTGCCCGGAGGGCCTACGAGGAGCGCCCCCTTGGGGATCTTGCCGCCCAGCGCGGTATATTTCTTGGGGTTTTTGAGGAAGTCGACGATCTCGCGCACCTCTTGCTTCGCCCCCTCCTGTCCGGCCACGTCTTTGAAGGTCACGCGGACGGTGTTCTTATTGTTCTTGTCGAAGAGGCGGGCCTTGCTCTTGCCCACGCCGAGGATGCCACCCCCCATCCCGCCGCCGCCCATGCGGCGCAGGAGAAACCACCAGAGGAAGACCAAGAGGAAGATCGGCAAGACGCTCGAGATGATCGACGTCCAAAATCCGTTCGTCTCCTCATAGCGCACCGCGCCGCGGTAGCGCTGGTCTAGGAAGGTGCTCACCTTGTCGAGGGTGGGATATTTGGCCGAGAGGGTAGGGGCCGTGCCCGTCTGGTCGGTGCCGGCCTGGAAGAGCTGGCGGATGTGTTCGGGGCGCACGACGAAGCGGGCCGTCCCCTCCGTCTTGTTGACGATGACCTCGCGGGCGTAGCCCTTCTCGACATAGGTGCAGAAGGTGCTGTAGTCCACCTCCTTATCGATGCCTCCGCTGCCCTTGTCGTTGCCCTGCCAGAGCATGATGGCCAGGCCCACGATCAGGGCGAAGTAGAGCCATGTGAGGTTAAATCCCGGTCGCTTCGGCCCGCCCTGGCCCGTGGGGCGCTGCTGGCGGTTGTTGCCGGGTGAGAATAAATTGTTAGCCACTTAGCTTAAGATAGAGTCTGTGAGAGAGAGTAATATAAATATGCGTGTAGGGTCGATCGCGCTTCGGCCGCCGCCCCGCCCTCAGGGGGTAGAGACAGGCTTCGGCCGTCGCGCGGGGCGGCGGCTGATCACTCCGCGTCCCACTCGCTGATGCGCTCGATGCGCGCGTCGGCCCAGAGATTTTCGAGGTCGTAATATTCGCGTGGCTCGGGCAGGAAGACGTGCACCATGACGGTGCCGTAGTCCATGGCCGCCCACTCGCAGCGCTGGCGTCCGGCGATGGCCGAGGGCTTCTCGGCGCAGCGCTCGCCGGTGGCCTCCTCGACCGAGTCGAGTATGGCGTCGGCCTGCTGGGGCGACCCGGCGGTGCAGATGACGAAGTAGGCCGCGGGGGCCTCGGTGATGTCGCGCATGTCGACCGTGACGATCTGACGGCCCTTCTTGTCCTTGATGCCGTCGATGATGGTGTTGACGAGTTGTGTGGTGTCTGCCATTCGTTATTTTCAAGCTTTCGTTTTCCCGCCTCGCCCCTCGCGGGGGCCGTGGCGGGCGGCCCTGATGGCCATGGTCTGCAAAGATACGCCTTGGCGGGGGGTTAGCCCAAGGGCGCGGCCCAAGGTTTTGATTTTTTGGCCTTCCCGTGCCGTCCTCCGTCACGGGCCGCGGCGGGCGGTGCGGGGGGGGAGATAAATTCCTGCCCGCTGCGCTTGGCATTGCAAGGGCAAAAGCGTATCTTCGCGGCATTACAAGGCGTCTCGTCGCCGCCCCGCCCCGTCCCGATGAGGCCGCGCAGGTGGCGCGCTACGCTGTCTAACGTTATCTCTCTCTCTTTTACCCTTATTATCATTATGAAGTTAGCTAAATGTTGCGTCCTGGCTTTCGCCGCCCTCCTCTCTCTGGGCACGCTGCCCGGCTTCGCACAGAGCCTCTCGCCCTCGACGAAGTGGCACTGGGACAAGGGCACGATCATCGTCGACACGCCCGAGCGCCCCGCCGGTCAGACCGACGTGATCAACCTCAAGACGCCCGCCCTGCAGACGGTCCGCGTGGCCTTCGTCGGCCTCGGCATGCGCGGCCCCGGTGCCGTTGAGCGCTTCACCCACATCCCCGGCGTCGAGATCGTCGCCCTCTGCGACTACGAGTCCCAGCGCGCCGAGGCATGCCAGGGCTACCTCAAAAAGGCCGGACTTCCCCCCGCTGCTATCTACTCCGGCGAGAAGGGCTATGAAGCCCTCTGCAAGCGCCCCGACATCGACCTCGTCTATGTAGCCACAGACTGGGACCACCACTTCCCCGTAGCCAAGTGCGCGCTCGAAAACGGCAAGCACACCGCCATCGAAGTGCCCTCGGCCATGAACCTCGAGCAGTGCTGGGACCTCATCAACCTCTCTGAGAAGACCCGCAAACACTGCATGATCCTCGAAAACTGCTGCTACGACTGGTTTGAGATGAACACCCTCAACATGGCCCAGCACGGCGTCTTCGGCGAGGTCATCCGCGCACAGGGTGCCTACATCCACAACCTCGACGACTTCTGGGATTATTACTGGAAAAATCCCAACGGCTCCGACCCCGGCAAGCTCGGATGGCGCATGAAGTATAACAAGGAAAACCGCGGCGACGTCTACGCCACCCACGGCCTTGGCCCCGTAGCTCAGGCCCTCGACATCCACCGCGGCGACCGCATGAAGACCCTCGTTGCCATGGACACCAAGAGCGTTCACGGCAAGGAATATGTCGAGAAGAAGACCGGCAAGCCCTGCAACGACTTCCGCAACGGCGACCACACCACCACCCTCATCCGCACCGAAGACGGCAAGGTCATCGAGATCCAGCACGACGTGATGAATCCCCAGCCCTACAGCCGTCTCTATCAGCTCACCGGCACCAAGGGCTTCGCCAACAAGTATCCCTCTGAGGGCTACGCCGTCGACGCCAAGCAGCTCGCTGCCGCCGGCCACAAGCCTAAGGTCGACAACCTCAGCTCACACGGCTTCATGCCCGAGAGCGAGAAGCAGGCCCTCGAGCAGCAATACCAGCACCCCATCCTCAAGAAGTATGGCGAGATGGCCAAAGAGGTCGGCGGCCACGGCGGTATGGACTTCATCATGGATAGCCGCCTCGTCTACTGCCTCCAGAACGGTCTGCCCCTCGACATGGACGTCTATGACCTCGCCGAGTGGTGCTCCCTCGCCGAGCTCGGCAGCCTCTCGATGGACAACAACTGCGCCAGCGTAGCCTTCCCCGACTTCACCCGCGGTCACTGGAACGATGTCAAGGGCTTTAAGCATGCCTACGCTCCCGCCGTTCAGGAGAAGGCCGTAGAGACCGCCGCCAAGGCTGTCACCGCCGAGCAGAAGGCCGTTGCCGGCAAGCTCGAACTCTGGAAGCTCTACGATGCCGTCAAGAGCGCCAAAGACGACGCCGCAAAGGCTAAGGCTCAGAAGGCTTATGACAAGGCGCTCGCCAAGGCTCACAAGGCCGTCGACGCCGCCATGGCCAAGGCTGCCAAGGACGTAGCCAAGGCTGAGAAGGCTTCCGCCAAGAAGAAGTAATCCGGACCCACACTCCACGCACCCTATGACCGCAGGGCCGCCCGCGCTCGCAGCGATTGCCGCTGCAGCGAGCGGCCCTGCGCTGTTTTGTGGGCGGAGGCCCGCGGGCTCTTGCGGCGACTCTCGCGGCGGCCTCTGCGGAGGTCTCTCGCGGCCGGCTTCCAGCGGCAGCCGTCGCCGCCTGGCTCTCTGCGGCGGCTTCCGCCAATAGTCGTTCTCACGAAGCTGGCGACCACAAAGGCGCCCCGCCCGTCATCAAGCCTTTAGCCCCATCCGGCTTAACTCCTTAACTCTTTAACTTCTTAATTCTCAAAAATAACTCCCAAGATCCCCATGTCCCTCCCCGCCAAGACCACCTACACCTACGGTCAGATCTGGGCCATCGCCTATCCCATCCTCCTGGCCACCCTCATGGAGCAGCTCATCGGCACGACGGCCACCGCCTTCCTCGGGCGTGTGGGCGAGGTCGAACTCGGCGCTTCGGCCCTGGCCGGCATATTCTACATCGCCGTCTTCATGCTCGGCATGGGTTTCAGCGTCGGCTCGCAGATCCTCATGGGCCGCCGCAACGGCGAGGGGCGCTACGCCGAGATCGGCAACATCTTCTACCACTCCCTCGCCTTCCTCCTGCTCTTCGCCCTCGTGCTCTTCGTGCTGACGAAGACCTTTGCCCCCCACATCCTCCAGCGCATCATCGCCGCCCCCGAGGTCTACGCCGCTGCCGACGACTACCTCCAGTGGCGTGTCTACGGCTTCTTCTTCGCCTTCGTCAACGTGACGTTCCGCGCCTTCTACGTCGCCACGACCCACACCCGCCCCCTCACGCTCAACTCCCTGACGATGGTCGTGAGCAACGTCTTCTTCGACTACATCCTCATCTTCGGCCACCTCGGCCTCCCCGCCTTCGGCATCGCCGGCGCCGCGATGGGCAATGTCCTTGCCGAAGCCTGCTCGACCGTCTTCTTCGTCATCCACACCTACCGCACCATCCCCTTCGCCCGCTACGGCCTCGACCGCCTGCCCCGCCTGCGCCTCTCGATGCTCGGCCATATGCTCGGCATCAGCGTATGGATGATGATCCAAAACTTCCTCTCCCTTGCCACGTGGTTTATCTTCTTCCTCGCCGTCGAACACCTCGGCGAGCGCCAACTCGCGGCGAGCAACATCGTGCGCAACATCTCCGCCTTTACCTTCATGACCGTTATCTCGCTCGCCTCCACCACCTCGACCCTCACGAGCAACCTCATGGGCCGTGGCCATGCCGAGGCCGTGCGGCCCATGGTCTTCAAGGTCATCCGCCTCGGCTTCATGATCCTCACCCCGGCCCTCGTGGTCATCGCCCTCGTGCCCGATCTGGTCATGAGCGTCTTCAGTCCCGACCCCGTCCTGCTCGCCACGGCGCGGCCCGCCCTGTGGGTGTTGCTCAGCTCCTACCTCTTCACCATCCCCGCCCAGATCCTCTTCCTCACCGTCAGCGGCACGGGCAACACGCGCACGGCCCTCTGCATCGAGCTCCTCAGCGTAGGCCTCTATACGGCCTACATCTTCGTGGCCATCTTCCACTACCGCGTATCGCTCGGCGCGAGCTGGATGAGCGAATATGTCTACAACGTGCTCGTCGTCGTGCTCTGCGGCCTTTACCTGCGCTTCGGCCGGTGGAAGGAGCGCGTCATCTGACCGCCGCCTCCACTGTGACGGCCCCGCCCCCGGCCCGCCGTGCCCGCCCTTTGTGACAAACCAAATAAAAAAAATCCCCGCCTTCCCTTGCATACTCCGTACAAAGTAGCTACTTTTGCAGCCGTATTAAGGACGGGCCTCGCGCCCGCGCCTCGATACGCCAACGCATGACGACCCGTCGATCGATTGGGGTATGGTGTAATGGTAACACTGCAGATTCTGGTCCTGCCTTTTCTGGTTCGAGTCCGGATACCCCAACTCCTCAATGAGGTTCGGCCCGCCCATGAGCGAGTGCGTCAGGTGACGCGCCTCACGTCGCGGCCATGACAGGGGCTCCGTACGGAGAGCAGTCATGCGATTGGGGTATGGTGTAATGGTAACACTGCAGATTCTGGTCCTGCCTTTCCTGGTTCGAATCCGGGTACCCCAACGCTAGTTATTACTTTTATAAGTAGTATTTCGCATTCGTTTTTCCATCCCCCCCGCCGGTGTGAAGATATATTTATGTCTTCGCGCCGGCTTCCGTTTTATAGGGGCCGAGGGGGGGGGCTGTAGCCCCAACGGGGCAACATCTGATAGCCTATGGTTTTAACCCTAGGGCCCCTCCCTCGCATCGCTCCAACCCACAAAAACAAGCCTGCCCGAAGCCTCACACCACGTAAACATGGGGGAGAGGCTTCGGGCAGGCGAAGCGGTGTGTGCGCGTCGTGCGCGTTGGGGTCTGTGTGTCGGCCCTGTGGCTTCGGTTTAGATGCCGAGCTGCTTGAGGTAGGCGGCGGCGTTCTTCACGAAGTCGTTTTCGGGGTCGATGCTCTTGGCCATGTCGTAGGCGTTCTTGGCTGCGGCCTTGTCGACGGGCTCTACGCTGACGGCGTAGAAGAAGAGGTAGCGGCAGGCCTCGAGGCGGTAGCTGGCGTACTTCTGGGCCTCAGAGGCGCTGACGTCGAGCACCTTCTGGTAGAGGTCGCGCACGGCGGCGATGGGCTTCTGCGAGTCGGTGTTGTTGAGGCGTGCGCTGAAGATGATGGCCTGCACGTAGTCGGGCTTCTTCTCCATGACCTCCTTAAAGATGGCGTCGGCCTTCTGGAAATATTCGGCCTTCTTGTCGGCGGGGAGTCCCTCCTGCTGGTAGGCGGCCATATACTTCGTGCCGAGGAGGAAGCGGTCGGAGAGGTCGGCCTTGTCGCCCATCAGCTCGAGGTATTTGTTGAAGGCCGTGATGCCCTCTTCGGCCTGCTTGTTGCGGGCGTAGAGGGTCGAGAGCTCCTTATAGCCCGAAGCCTTGGTGGAGTCCTTCTGCAGCGCCTTCTGATACCATGCGATGGCGCCGGGTATGTCGCCCTTCTCGCGCGAGAGCGCTGCGGCATACTCGTAGTCGAGGTAGATAAAGATCGAGTCGGCATACTGGCTGTCCTTGAGGTAGGCACCGGCTGCTTCGGCGTCTTTGACGGCTGCGTCGTAGTCCATGGCCTCGCCGATCTTGTTGACCTTGGCGAAGAAGTCCATGCGTCGGATGATCAGGTCGTTGGGCTGGAGGGGTAAGAGTTCGGCGGTGAGCTGCGTGATGGTGGCGAAGTCGGCCTGCGAGTAGAGCGACTGCAGGTAGTTCTCACACGAGCGGATGTCGAGCTGATCTTTTGCCGTAGCCTTGTAGTAGGTGGCGTAGTGGGCGATGGCCTGCTTGTAGTCGGAGAGCTTATAATAGATGTCTCCCAGGTCTTTGTCGGCGTCGGCGTAGGAGGGGTCGAGGCGCTTGATCTTCTCGAGCGCGTCGATGGCTACGTGGGGGTTGACGTTCTTATATACGAATGCGTTGCGCTTGAGTGCGGCAACGTTGGTCGAGTCGATGGCGAGCACTTCGTCAAACTTCTGTCCGGCGGACCCCCAGTTTTGGGCCTTCATATAGACCTCGCCGGAGAACATGAGTCCGGGCACATACTCCGGTGCGGTGTCATAGAGCTGCTTGGCACACTGCGATGCGCCGGGGTAGTTGTCGTGTTCGAGGAAGTAGGTACCTACGGCGAGTAGATCCTCCTTGTTGCCCTTGATCTTCTTGGCGAGCTTCATGAAGGACTTGTTGGCCTTCTCGGGGTCGTCGATGTTGAGCTGTATCACCTCGTCGGCCATCTGCTGGAGTTCGGGTGAGAGCGGAGGGCAGTTGTAGGAACGCTGCTGGGCCTGCATGGCGCCGATGCCGGGGAGCATGAGCAGGGCGAGGGCCAGTGCACGTAAGATGTTCTTCTTCATTGTCCGTATTGTCAGTTTGTTGTTTGTCTAAGCTTGATTTGACGGGCCGCGGGCCTTAAGGCCTCGGGGTTGTCGTCGGGGGCGTGAAATTCTGCCGAATGTTCGCTCCTGCGCTTGTGTGCGGGCGCTATGTTTTACGGAGCGCAAATGTAGCAACTTTTCGCCACTGAGGGCGCCGCGATCTGCTAAATTAGTGTTTCATCCGTCATTTTGTCTCCGCGGGGCTGTCGGGGTGCATCATTTTGCGTACTGTACTCACTGCTAGTCCCTCAGGCACCCGAGCGGAACGACCTTGACGCCGTCTGGGCGCGTATAGGCCATTTGTCCGCCCGTCATGACAATGAGCAGGTCGGGCTCTCGCAGGGGCACCTGTTTCTCCGTCATGTTCTTTTTCTGAATCAGGCGCTTGATCTCGAGCAAGTGTGCCGCACCGTCGTCGATTTCGCGGCTACCGAGCTTGCACTCGATGAGTGCGTAGCGGCCGTCTTCCAGATGCAGCACGAGGTCGGCCTCTAGTCCGTAGCGGTCGCGATAGTAGGAAATGTGGCTGCCGAAATCTGCCGTATAGGCTTTCAAGTCCCTTACGCACATCTGCTCAAAGATGAAGCCGAATGTCTTGAGCTGAATCTCCAGGGCATCCGCGCTCAGGCCCATTGCCGCAACCGCAATAGAGGGATCTACAAAGCAACGTTTCGGGGTGCTACGCAAGGCGGTCTTGCTGCGTATGGCGGGGCACCATGCGTCAATATCCTGAATGACGTAGAGCTTCTCCAGCGCGCCGATGTAGTCGTCGAGCGTGTCGGAGGAGATGGTGATGTCCCCAGCTGCCGTCACATCCGCCAGGATGTTGCTTTTCTTGGCCAGCGTGCTGATATTTCGGGCATAGGAGCGCATGATCTGACGGGCGATCTTGGGATTCCGCTGCTTCTTGTCCACGGCTGATATGTCGTTCTCGCAGACGCTGTTGACATAGTCACGGGCGATGAGCAGGGCCGAACGGGGTTTCATCTGCAACGTGGCCGGCCAGCCCCCTCGGCAAGCGGCATGGATAAGGTCGGGTATATCCAGCTTGGTCGTCATCCCGTCAATGTCATAGGCGGGGTCGTTGAAGAGTTGTCTGAGCGATACTTGTCCCGATGATTCGCGAGACTCCCAGAGGCTCATGGGATACATCTTCATGCGTGTGATACGGCCGGTCCCCGTATGCCTGATCTTAGCCTTGTCGACCGTATTGCTTCCAGTCAGGATATACTGCCCCGGTTTTCCGCCGGCCGCGTCCACGGCGGTTCGTACCGCGTCCCACAACATAGGGGCATCCTGCCATTCGTCTATCAACCTCGGTTGTTCCCCTTTCAACAGCAGTGACGGTCTGGTGGCGGCCGTCACAAGGTATTCGTCGACCTTGTCGGGATCTTGCATTTTGATCACGCTCTTGGCCACTTGTTCTGCCGTAGTCGTCTTTCCCGTCCACTTCGGCCCTTCTATCAACACGGCTCCGAAGGCTTCCAATCTTTCCCGTAGCATGCTGTCGGCTACCCTGGTAAAATACTCCATAATCGCTTATTCTTTGATGCCTCTGCAAAGATATTGATTGTAAATGGAATAGAGAAGTCGATCGGCACTTTTGCGGTATTTCGATCGGCACTTTTGCGGTATTTCGATCGGCACTTTTGCGGTGGTGAGGGGGAGGATGTGAGTGCGCCCCCGCAGCGGTGAGGCGGCGGGGGCGCGGTGTCAGTCATGAGGTGTGCGGGGTAGGGCACGCTTATACCCTTCGGTAGCGTTTTAGGCGCCCTCGCCGCCGCCCTCGCTGGGCTTGCCCGAGTTAACGGAGCTGAGGAGCTTGACCTCCACGTTGTCGAGCTTGAGGGCGCGGCTGATGGCTGCCGACTGGGTGTAGCGACACCTTACGCGTTCGATCATCGAGGCGTCGACCTCGCCCGGGGCGGTCTTGCCGCTCTCGTGCTTGCAGTGGAAGGTGGGGCGGAAAGAGCCGAGGTCGCCCAGTCTGACGCTCAGGCCGCTCTTGAGGGCGCTGATGACGACATACTCCAGGGCGTTGAGCACCGCCTTGATGTCGGGGGCCGATACGGTGCACTGGCGCTCGATCTGCTCCGTCACGTCGCGCAGCGTCATGGGGATGACGGGCGCCACGGCGGGGTAATACTTCTTCTCGGTTTGCTGGCTGTTGCGCCTGCCGCGGATTACATAGCTGATCATGGTGATAAGATGGTTTTAAGAGGTTAATAGATGGCAGCGGGTTTGCGGGCCGCTGCGGGTCTGACTGCGTGTGTGAGCGCTCACGCGTGATCAGGAGAAGGGGGAGGGCGGCCTCCGCGCGTCGGGGCGGGGTGGCGAAGCGCCTGGGGCGGGGGAGCGCTCCCTGATCACGTGGCAAAGATACGCACTCGCCCTCCCGCATCCCCGCGACCGTGCACAGCGGGTTCACGCCTGCGCCTTCGGCCCTTCGTCGTCGCCCCCTGTCGACTGAGGCGTGTGGTTGAAGACGGTGCCCGATTGCTATACCATAGGTTGATATTCAGCGCATAAACGTCAACCGCAGCGGCTCGCGTGGGCTACCCGCAGCGGGGCGGATCCTACGGGCGGATCCTACGGGCGGAGCACCGCGCCAGAGGGTCGGTGATAAAAAAATCTGCCCGGCCCTTGGTCGGATGAACATAAGTCTATATTTTCGCAATGTTTCTTCATAACTATAATCTATGATTCATGATTAACGGCGTGGGTTCACCGTGAGGTGCGCCGCGCTGGGTTATCTAAGCGATGGTGGCTCGTCTCTGATGGGGCATTTACGCCGAGATTTCCTTTCCGATCTAAACAAGGGGCAGCTAAATCGTGAGAGGCGGCTGTTCCGGAATTGCAGGCTTGCTCGTGAGAGTAGGGTGCAGTTCTGATCTAACTTGGGGGCTGGCCTCATGGAAACATCTGGTCGCCCTTTTTTTTTAATCTCAGTCCCATCGGGCCTGCCCGTCGGGCTGCTACTAACCGCTACTAACCGCCATACCCTCCGGCGCCGCCGTCTGCCCCCCCGTGGCCTCGAGCGCCCTCCGCCCCGCCCTCTGCGCGCGGGCCATGCGTCCCCCTCCGTTCTGCCCACTCCCTCCGGGCGCGGGTCGTCTCATCCCTCCCGCAACGGCAGCCTTCGGCACGGACGCCGGTGACCCTGGCACAAGCTATTCACCCTAACACCAACCATATCATGAAAACGCCTTTCGTAACCATTCCCCGCGCCCTCTTCGAGGCCGCTCTCTGGCAGCGCACCCGCCGCCTCAACATCGTCGAAGCCTACCTCGACCTCGTCAGCCGTGCCCGCTATGCCGCGAAGCCCGTGGCCGTGCGTACGCCCGAGGGCTTTCTGGCCTATGTCGGTCAGGGTCAGCTGCTCACGAGTCGTTCGGCACTGGCCGAGCGTTGGCACATCACCCTCACCACCGTGCGCCGATTTCTCAACAGCCTGCAGCGCGAGGGCTTCGTGCGTCTCAACACCTACGCCGACGGCTACACCACGGTCATCACCCTGCTCGACCCCCAGCTCGCCGCCGACCTGCCCCTCACCGAGGTGCTGGCGCAAACCGCCGAGCAGGCGCTCAGCGACGACCCGGCCGACAAGCCCCGGACCGACGACGACCGCACCGACGGCGTCGACCTGCCCGTCACCTCTCCCGTCACCTCTCCCGTCACCTCTCCCGTCACCGATCCCGTCACCTCGACAGACGTGTCGGAAGCGCTGAAGGCCAACGACATTGCATCAGGTTCGCCAGCAGCCCCCGTCACCCCTCCCGTCACCCCTCCCGTCACCGATCCCGTCACTAATAAGAATAAAGAGAAGAAAGAGAAGAAAGCTCCCCTTCGGGCTACGCCCTCAGGGGAGGGTACGCGCCCGCGCACGGTGGGCCAAAGGCCGCCCTCGGTAGACGAGGTGGAGCGCTATTGCCGGCAAGAGGGGCTCGAGGGGGTCGACCCGCAGCGCTTCGTCGACTACTACACGGCCAACGGGTGGCAGGCAGGCCGCAACCCCATGCGCGACTGGCGCGCCGCGGCCCGCCTCTGGCACCGCCGCGAACTCGAGCGCATCGCCCGCCGCACGGGGCGCATGGGGCGCGGCGGCGCCGCCGGCCTCGTGCCCTCGCCCCTGACGCCCTACACCGATGCCGCCGCCCAGACGCTCGACGCCCTGGCGGCCACCTTCGATGCATCGCCCTGTCCCGACACGCTGCGCGACCCCTTCCCTCCGACGATGCAGACCGACGTCGACACGCTGCGCGATCCCTTCCCCCCGACCTCGCAGGCCTCCATTCCCCGACCCGCCGCCCGGAGAGCGGTCGCCGCCAAACCTGCCGCAGCGCCCGCGCCAGACGCCCTCCAGCCCAGCGCAGACGGCCTCCAGCCACGCGCGGAAGCCCTCGACGAAAAAGGGCAAAGCCTCTCCCCTAAGCAGGCCGAAACGCAAACAACCGAAAACCAACCTGTAACCATCTATCTCGAAAACCATGAAAACCAACCCTCAACGCAAACCCCTCTCCGACCTCTTCAGCCAGGCGGCAGAGTCGCTCCGGCGGCAGGGTACAGCGCCCGATTCCCCAACAAACTCGACGCCAACGCCCTCGCCCTCAGCTCTTACCAGTCAAGGGCCCGCGCCCGCCTCGCCGACTCCCTCGACACCGACTTCTAACCCCGCCCCGACTCCCTCGACACCGACTTCAGACTCCGGCCTCGGGGCGGCGGTCCGGGCCGTTGCCGCCGCCGCTGTCAACCGCTCCGCGGCCGGTGTGACGGACAGTCGGGGGCTGAATCACGCCGTGGCGGCGGGCGCCGTGGCTCGTCGGCTGCCCCCCGGCGTGACGCCCCGCTGGTGGGAGCGCAACGGCACGTTTCAACTCCTCCAGCGCCACTACGGCCCCGCCCACTGGCACCTTATGGTCCTCGCTCCCCAGCGGGCCTATGAGTGGATCTGTCCCACGGTGGCCCAGCTCGACGAACTCTACGGCCGCGGCAGCGCCCGCACTTGGGTCGACCAACAGCTCACGGCCCTATTCCTCACCTCGGGCTCGCGCGACGGCACGCTCTCGACGACGATCGGCCTCTTCGCCGACACGTTTGCCGCCACGATCGGCCACTTCAAGCTCAGCGAGGTGATGCTCTTCTTCGGCCGCTATCGCACGGGCATCTACGACGGGGCGTTTGCCACCTTCGACGCGCGGCGCATCGGTCAGGCATTCCATACGGAGTTTCTCCGCGAGCGGCGCAAGGAACTGGCTCACCTCGAGGAGCTTCGGCAGGCCGCCGAGAAGGTGCGCGAGGAACGTCTGCGGCGACGCCACGCCATCAGCTACGAGCGTTACCGCACGGCGCCTCCCGACCGCCGCTACGGTCTGCGCCTGAGACTCCACGCCGACGCTCCGCCCGCAACGCTGCAAACCCTCATCGACCGCTACGGCGCCGCGCCACCCGACGAGCGCGGCTGCCTGACCCTCACGCTCACCGGCGAGGCCATGGCCCGCCTCTGCGCTTCAAAGATCAGCCGCCACTTCACGGTCACCGACTCGTGGGAGGTGACGCCCTGACGGCTCTGTGGCAGTCTTCGTCTGGGCCTCACACATTCCCCTCTCAAAATCAAACGACAATCCATGAAATCATGACCATGACAAACGAACCCTTTCTCCCCGCCGTGCCGGCCATCATCCGCGACCGGCGCCCGACGCTCCAGCGTCTGGGACTAGACTACTGCCGTTCCTCAAGCAGTTACAGCGCCGCGATGGCCCTTCGCATGGCGCTGACCTACTACGACCCCGGCAACCGCGCCCGTTCGCTGCACCGCATCTGGCGCATGCAGGTCGGCCCTCAGATGGGCATCTGTTACCGCACCTTCCTGCGCTACCTCCACCGCTCGGGCTTCGACCCCCGCACCGGCCTCGTGCGCGGGCGGCGCCTGCGGCCCGATGAGCTAGATTTGTGAAAAAGCCCAAGCCGCTCCGTGGGTCTCCAACAAGCTCCGCAGTTTCCAAGCCGCTCCGGCAGTCAGCCCCTAAAGCCCGCCGTTCGGCGACCTGTAAAAAAAACTCTTCGCCGGTCGGCTTTGGTCCGCCTGTCGGCCCTTCTGGCACGGATTTGGCTCGCCACTCAAGAGGGTGAAGCCGTTGGCCGTCCCCCCCTCCGCCTTGCGTCCGATCCCCTGTCGCTGCAGTGCGTCAGGCGAGGGCGGGGGGGCGTGCGGACGGCTTCCCTCCCCTCAGCGCCGTGGTATGGGACATGGGCCCTCAAGCGGTGAGGGGGCGATTTCGGCAAACAATCCTTATCTTTGCTCCTTGCTAGCAGATCATCATCATTCTCTTATGAAACGCATATCGACCTATCTCCTATCCCTCCTCTCCCTGGCGCTGGGCCTCGTGCTGACGGCCTCGTGCGGCGGGGGCAAGAAGCCCTCGACCAACTGGATGAGCGACTACGACGTGCGGGTGGCCATCGACGAGACCTTCCGCCCGATCATGAGCAACCTCGTCGAGTCCTTCGGCATGGCTCATCCCGAGGCCAACATGAAGCCCCTCTATGTCAGTGAGGACAGCGCCCTGCGCCTGCTCCTGCGCGACAGCCTGCGCTGCGCCATCGTGACGCGCCGCCTGAGTCCCGACGAACTGGCGCTGGTCAAGGCCCACAACCTCGGCGCCACGCAGACGCTCATCGCCACCGATGCCATCGCCCTGATCACGAATAAGCAAAACGGCGATTGCCGCCTGACGATCGACGAGGTGAAGGGCATCGTCTCGGGCCGCATCACCCGCTGGGAGCAGCTCAAAAGCCATCCCCGCACGGGCGAACTCTCCCTGATCTTCGACGCCGGCGGTTCGTCGACGGTGCGCTATATGCGCGACTCCCTCTGCGCCGGGGGCAAGCTCGGCGGCCGCGTCTTCGCCTCTAAGGGCAAGACCAACGAGAGCGTGATCAAGATGATCGAAGCCGACCCCTCGCTCATCGGCGTCGTGGGCGCCAACTGGCTCGGCGAGGAGGGTGACACCCTGCGCAACGACTTCCACCACCTGCCCTACAGCGTGGTGCGCGTCAAGGGTCCCGACCCCGTGCTCGACGATTACGAGTGGCCCAACCAGCTGCGCATCGCCACGGGCGAGTATCCCCTGCTCCGCTCGGTCTACATCATCCACACCGACCCGCGCACCAATTCGCTCCTGCGGCAGTTCTATTTCTTCGTCAAGGGCCAGAAGGGCCAGACGATCATCTGCAACAACTCTCAGCTGCTCCCGATCACGCCCGTACAGTTTAAGACGGTCGACATCGATTAGGCACCCGTCCCCCTCCTCCGAGAGGGCGGCGCAGCAGTTTGAATCCCCCCACGCCCCACGACAACCGCGGGCGCCGGCCTCCGCGACCCTCCGAGTGAGGGGGAGACCGGCGCCCGCGATTCTTGTTTTTCCTAGGGCTGGATCCAATCCTATGGTTAAAACCAATCTTATGGTTAAAACCATAGGCTATGATGTGCCGCCCCGTTGGGGCTATGGGGGTATGGTGTCTTGAACCTAGGGCTTCAACCCTAGGAATGTTCAGCCTCTCGCGGCGCTCCGCGCGGGGGCGGTGAGCCATAGGCCCAGGGCGGTGAGGAGGCCGTTGAGCAAGAGGAGTTCGTAGCCGAAGCGGTAGCCCCACCAGAGGGGGGCGTAGTGGTCGAGGAGGGCGCAGAGCAGGGGGGCGGCGATGCAGACCGGCGGCACGAGGCGGTCGCTGACGCGACGGCGGGTGAAGAGGCCGTAGGCGTAGAGACCCAGGAGCGGGCCGTAGGTGTAGGAGGCCATGACGTAGATGGCGTTGAGCACGTTGTCGCTGCCGACGAGGCGGA
This sequence comes from Alloprevotella sp., assembly GCA_052272595.1. Taxonomy (GTDB): domain Bacteria; phylum Bacteroidota; class Bacteroidia; order Bacteroidales; family Bacteroidaceae; genus Alloprevotella. Next base: position 27,099 of record DAVZJV010000002.1, on the reverse strand, counting down.
AGACGATGATGAAGCCGACGAAGACGGCCGTCACCCCCACGTGCACCCTGCGGCGCCGGCGGCGGGCGGCATGGCCCTCGTCAGCCCCCTCGCGCATGCCCAGCAGGTCGACGCAGACGGTGGTGGTCAGTGAGGTCAGGGCCGAGTCGGCCGACGAGAAGGCCGCGGCGGTGAGGCCGAGGGTGAAGGGGATGATCACCCAGCGGGCCAGGTGGCCCGAGGCCACGAGCCAGGGGAGGAGTTCGTCGCCCGAGGCGGGAGGCGTCAGGCCGCCCTGCTGGCAAAAGGTGTAGAGCAACACGCCCAGGGCGAGGAAGAGGGCGTTGACGGGGAGGAAGGCCAGGCCGTAGAGACACATGTCCTTTTGCGCATCGCGGAGGGTGCGGCAGGTGAGATTTTTCTGCATCATGTCCTGGTCGAGGCCGGTCATGACGATGACGATGAAGGCCCCGCTGACAAACTGGCGCCAGAAGGCCTGGGGGCTGGCGGCGTCCCACTCCCAGACGCGGCTCATGGGGCTGTGGGCGATGAGCCGCCACGTGGCGCCCCAGTCGAGGTCCATCGACCGCGCCGCGATGTAGAGGATGGCCCCTGCGGCGATGAGGAAGGCGAAGGTCTGGACGAAGTCGGTGCGCACGACGGTCTGAACCCCGCCCCGGTGGGTGTAGAGCCAGATGAGCCCCAAGACGCAGAGCGTCGTCAGGAGGAAGGGGAAGAGCCCTCCGCCCAGCAGGGGGGCGGCGACAATTTCGCTCAGCACCATGCAGATCAGGTAGAGCCTCACGGCGGCGCCCGTGAGTTTGCTGACGACGAAGAAGAGGGCCCCCGTGGCATGGGTGCGCGGGCCGAAGCGGGCGGCGAGGTATTGGTAGATGCTCGTCAGGCGCAGGCGGTAGTAGAGGGGCAGGAGGATGAAGGCCACCATGACGTAGCCGGCGATGAAGCCCATGCACATCTGCAGATAGGTCATGCCCGTTGTGGCGGCCCAGCCGGGCACGGAGATGAAGGTGACGCCCGAGATGCTCGTGCCGACCATGCCGACGGCCACCATCCACCAGGGGCTGCGGCGTCGGGCGCGGAAGAAGGCGGCGTTGCTTCCCCCCTCGCTCCCGAGGCGGCGGGCCGCATGGCGGGCGGTGAGCAGGAGCACGAGGAAGTAGGCCGTCAGGGTGGTGACGACGATCAGGGGCGTAGACATATCGCGAGAGGGGTGGGGGAGAGAGAAACGGCGGCGGGCGCCGCATGAGGGGGCGCCCGCTACCGGCTTAGAGTGAGGAGGTCAGCATCGAGGCGCCGACGATGACGTACCAAACGGCGTAGATGATGTTGATCGCTACGCCGACGGCGGCGGCGATGATGGCCCACTGCTTGGCGTTGGCGGCGGCCTGCCGGGCGGCGTCGTATTGTCCGCCGGCGTAGAGGCCGTTGACCTTGGCGGAGTAGACGATGGAGACGATGCCGAAGGGCAGGCAGCAACATAGGGTCGAGAGGATAGCCCAGACGAGGTAGTTGTCGGGGCGGGGCGGGAAGGGAGGTTGCTGCGGCTGCTGCGCGTAGGCGGGCTGCTGCGGCTGTTGGGGTTGTTGCGCCTGCTGCGTTTGCTGCGAGGCGGCGGATTGATACAGGTCTTCCATAAGGCGGGGGGGAGTTATAGTGTGGATGAGAAGTTGTTTGTCGGCGGCCTTAGATGCCGATGACGTTGCGCACGACGCCCCAGGCGACGTAGAGGCCGACGTAGAGGCCGATGGCCGTCGGACTTGCTACGGCCCGCATGAGGCGGTCGCGGTGCGGCCCTCGGAGAAGGCACTCGGCCGTGAAGACGAGCAGCAGGTAAGGCAGGGCGAGGATGAGGAAGAAGTTGTAGGCGAGGGCTTCGGCGAGGTGGCCGTGGCAGAGCGCGTGGACCGCCCGCTGCAGGCCGCAGCCCGGACAGCTCAGTCCCGTGACGAGGCGGAAGGGGCACTGCGGGGCCCACCCGTAGGCCACGGGGTCGAAACAGACGACCCACGCGAGCCACGCCAGGGCCGCGGCCGTCAGGAGGCAGAGGATGAGCCGGCGTCGGCGTCGGCGTCGTTCCGCTTCGGTATCGGGCCGTGAGGCTTCAGGCCTTTGTGAGGCTTCGGGCATCGTCGGGCGGTCTGCGGGTCTCGGAGGTCGGCGGGTCATTTGCCGGCGTACATCGTCTCGTAGTAGCGCTGGTAGTCTTCGCCGCTGACGGCTTCGACCCAGTCGCGGTGTTCGAGGTTCCAGCGGATGGTCTTGACGATGCCTACCTCAAAGGGGGTCTCGGGATACCAGCCCAGGTCGGCCTTGATCTTGGCGGGGTCGATGCCGTAGCGTTGGTCGTGGCCGAGGCGGTCTTTGACGAAGGTGATGAGCGAGTCGTCGATCCAGGAGATGTCGACCTGTCCGTCGGCGCCCTTATCCTGTCGCTTGAGGAGGGAGCGGTATTGCGGTTCGGCCTCCATGATCTCGCGGATGGTCTTGATGATGAGCTTGACGATCTGGATGTTTTGCCGTTCGTTGTGTCCGCCGACGTTGTAGATCGACCCGTTGCGAGCCTTCCTGATGACCAGTTCGATCGCCTTGCAGTGGTCTTCGACGTAGAGCCAGTCGCGGATGTTGAGTCCCTGACCGTAGACGGGGAGCTGCTTGCCCTGCAGGATGTTGTTGATGATCAGCGGGATGAGCTTCTCGGGAAATTGGTAGGGCCCGTAGTTGTTGGAGCAGCGGGTGATGCTCACGGGCATGTGGTAAGTGTCGCGGTAGGCGCAGACGACGAAGTCGGCCGAGGCCTTCGACGCGCTGTAGGGGCTGTGGGGGCAGAGGGGCGTCTCTTCTGTGAAGAATCCCGTTTCGCCGAGCGATCCGTAGACCTCGTCGGTCGATACCTGGTGGTAGCGCACGCCCTCGCGCCAAGTGGGGTAGCCCTGTGCGTCGCGTCCCGTGACCCATGCGGCGCGTGCGGCGCTGAGGAGGGCTTGCGTGCCGAGGATGTTGGTCTGGAGGAAGAGTTGCGGGTTGGAGATGCTGCGGTCGACGTGGCTCTCGGCGGCGAAGTTGACCACGACGTCGAAGCGGTATTCGGCGAAGAGGCGTTCGAGCAGGGGGCCGTCGCAGATGTCGCCCTTGACGAAGATGCAGCGCTCGCCGTCGATGTCGGGGGCGATGGTGCCGAGGTAGCCGGCGTAGGTGAGGAGGTCGAGCACGACGATGCGCACGTCGTCGTAGTGGTCGAGGAGGTATTTGATATAGTTGGCACCGATGAAGCCGGCGGCGCCGGTGACGAGGTAGGTCTTCATATTTTAGAGTGAGATCAGTATCTGTTTATATATATAATAAGGTGTGGGTGGAGACTTTCAGGCTTGTCGGTAGTGGTCGGTGAGGCGTCGGGTGAGGTCGACAAACTCGTCGATGGAGAGCTGCTCGGGGCGCTGGGTGAGGATGGGGTCGGCGAGCAGGGCGGTGTGGTCGGGACGCGCGGCGTCGGGGGGCAGGGCCATGTCGAGCTGTGCGAGGAGGGGCTTGATCGATCCGCGCATCATCTTGCGCCGCTGGTTAAAGGTCGTCTTGACCAGGCGCTTGAGGAGTCGCTCGTCGCAGTCGGGGGCTTGGCGGTCATTGCGCGTGAGACGTACGACGGCGCTGCGCACCTTGGGGGGCGGGTTGAAGACCCCCGGCTCGACGGTGAAGAGATATTCCACGTCGTAGTAGAGCTGAACGAGGACGGTCAGGATGCCCCAGTCCTTGCAGCCCGGGCGGGCGGCGAGGCGTTCGGCCACCTCCTTCTGGATCATGCCCGTGCAGAGGGGTATGAGGTGGCGGTAGTCGAGCATCTTAAAGAAGATCTGGCTCGAGATGTTGTAGGGATAGTTGCCCGTCAAGACGAAGGGGGCACCGTCGAAGGTCTCGTCGAGGCGCATCTTGAGGAAGTCGGCCTCGATGATGCGTCCCTCGAGCTGTGGAAAGTTGCGGCCGAGGTAGTCGACACTCTCGGCGTCGAGCTCAACGACCTTGAGCGGCCGGCCCTTGGGCAGCAGGTATTGGGTGAGCACCCCCATGCCCGGGCCCACTTCGAGGATGGGCAGGTCGGGGCGTGCGTCGACGGTGTCGGCGATGGCCTGAGCGGTGGGCAGATGGGTGAGGAAGTGTTGTCCGAGGGCCTTCTTGGGCCTCACCTTGTTATAGTCGGGTCTGGGGCGGGGCATGGGGTATAAGGTGATGGAGGGGCTTTTTAGCTTAGGGCGTTTTGCGCTTCAAGGGCGTTGCACTACCTTTGCGTGACAGAAGCGGGCGGTCTGCGGTGCAGGCCGGCAGCCGTTGTCTAACGCAAAGGTAAGCCATCCGTTTCACTCAGCTCGCCGGAGCGGGGGCTGATTTGCGCGGGGCGTCCGTTTTTTTGCCCCTGCCCTGCGCACCCTTTCCCTGCCCTGCGTCCCCCTTCGCCCCCCTTCGCCCCATCCGTTTACCCCCTCCCTCACCCCCATGATGCACCTCTTAAAGAAGACCCTCCAGATCGCGCTGCCCTTTGTCCTCGGGCTGGGCATCTTGTGGTGGATGTATCGGGGGACGAACTGGCCGCTCTTCTTCTCCTTCGTGGCCCATCAGATGAACTGGTGGTGGATGGGCGTTTCGCTGATCTTCGGCGTGTTGGCCCAGACGATCCGTGCCTGGCGCTGGCGCATGGCCCTCAAGCCCCTGGGCGAACGGGCCCGGCGCTCCACGGCGACCGACGCCATCTTCCTCTCCTACGCGGCGAGCCTCGTGATCCCGCGTGTGGGCGAGGTGACGCGCTGCGGCACGCTCAAGCGCTACGACGGCGTGACCTTCAGCGGCAGCTTGGGCACGGTGGTGACGGAGCGGCTGGTCGACAGCCTATTCATGCTCCTCTTCGCGGCGGCGGCCTTTCTCTGGCAGCTGCCGATGTTTGTCACCTTCCTGCGCGAGACGGGGACGGGCCTCGACGACGTCGTCCACCGCTTCACGGCGACGGGCTACGTGGTGACCCTCGTGTGCGGCGCCGCGGTGGTTGCGGCGGCGTGGGTGCTGATGAAGCGCTTCGCCCTCTTCCACAAGGGCCGGGCGATGGTGGCGGAGGTGTGGCGTGGCATCGTCTCGCTGCGCCGCGTGAAGAATCTGCCGCTCTACCTCGTCTACAGCGCGGGCATCTGGGTGGCCTACTTCCTCCACTTCTACCTCGCCTTCTTCTGCTTCGACTTCACGAGCACCATCTCCCCCTCGGCGGCCTTCCTGATCTTCTGCGTGGGCACGTTTGCGGTGCTCGTCCCGACGCCCAATGGTGCGGGTCCTTGGCACTTCGCCGTCAAGACCATGCTCGTGCTCTACGGCGTGGGGGAGTGGGAGGCGACGTGGTTTGCCCTGGTGGTCCACACGATCCAGACGGCGCTGGTCGTGGTGCTCGGCGTCGTGGCCCTCGTGCGCCTCTCGATGCGCCCCGTCAGACGGGCGGAGCGGGGGGAGCGACGACAGCAAAGAAAACATTCAACCCATTATATATCACTACCGTTATGAGTGAAATCGCTAACCTGCAACCGCAGGCCATCTGGAAGAACTTCGACCTGCTGACCCAGGTGCCCCGTCCCTCGGGCCACCTGGAGAAGGTGCAGAAGTTTCTGCTCGACTGGGCGGCCTCAAAGGGCGTCGAAGCCTTTAAAGACGAGGCCGGCAACATCATCATGCGCAAGCCCGCCACCCCGGGCATGGAGGACCGCAAGATCGTCACCCTCCAAGGCCACATGGACATGGTGCCGCAAAAGGTCAAGGAGAGCACCCACAACTTTGAGACCGACCCCATCGAGACCTACATCGACGGCGACTGGGTCAAGGCCCGCGGCACCACCCTGGGCTCTGACGACGGCATGGCCGTAGCCACCGTCATGGCCGTCATGGAGGACCCCACCCTCAAGCACGGACCCATCGAGGCATTCATCACCGCCGACGAGGAGACAACCATGTACGGCGTCAACCACATGAAGGCCGAGACCCTCACCGGCGACATCCTCCTCAACCTCGACGACGAGACCGAGGGCGAGATGATTATCGGTTCCGCCGGCGGCGTCAACATGACCGCCACCCTGGAGTATAAGGAGGTAGAACCCGAGGCCGACGACGCCGCCGTGCGCATCGTCCTACACAACCTGCTGGGCGGACACTCCGGCCTCGAGATCAACGAAGGGCGCTGCAACGCCAACAAGACGATGGCGCGCATCGTCTCCGACGCCATCGTCAACTTCGAGGCCTGCCTCGCCGAGTGGAAGGGCGGCAACATGCGCAACGCCATCCCCCGCGAGGCCGAAGTCGTCCTCACCCTGCCTAAGGAGAACGTAGCCGACCTCAAGGCCGCCATCGACGAGTGGCGCGAGACGCTCAAGGGCGAGTATGGCGCAATCGAACATACCCTGACCCTCGACATCGAGGAGGTGGAGCGCCCGGCCCATATCGTGCCCCAAGAGATTCAGGACAACCTCGTCGACGCCATCATGGCCGCCCACAACGGCGTGTTGCGCTTCATCCCCGAAGAGCCGACGATCGTCGAAACGTCGTCTAACCTGGCCATCGTCGAGATCGGCGGGGGCAAGGCCGAGATCCTCATCCTCATTCGTTCCTCGCGCGACTCCATGCGCCAGTGCTGCGCCGACACGCTCGAGAGCGCATTCTCCATGGCCGGCATGAAGGTCGTCCTCAGCGGCGAATATCCCGCCTGGCAGCCCAACTCCAAGAGCGAGATCGTCGAGCTGATGAAGGACATCTACCGCGAGCTCTTCCACGAGGAGAACCGCGTGCAGGTGATCCACGCCGGCCTCGAGTGTGGCGTGATCGGCGCCTGCCGTCCCCACATGGACCTCGTCAGCTTCGGCCCCACGCTCCGTTCGCCCCACACGCCCAACGAGCGCTGCTACATCCCGAGTGTCGGGAAGTATTGGACCTTCGTCAAGACGATCCTCGAGCGCGTGCCCAAGAAGTAAGTCCCGCCCCGCCCTTAGCGGGCGCAGGCCGTAAAAATCCCGCCGCCAACCCTTCCGTACCCCCTTATCGGGGAGCGGGAGGCTTGGCGGCGGGCCTTTGTTTTTGGGGGGGGATAGCGTTCAGGCTAGCGGCGTCAGCGCTGTATTGCGCGCCCTATCGCTTCAGGGTGAAGAGAAACTCCAGTCCGCCCTCGGGGCGGTTTTTGACCGAGATGTCGCCGTAGTGGAATCTCACGGCGTTGCGCACGATGGAGAGTCCGAGGCCCGTGCCGCCGTTTTCGCGCGTGCGGCCCTCGTTGATGCGGTAGAAGCGCTCGAAGAGGCGGGGGAGGTGTTCGGCCGGCACGCCGCGCCCCGTGTCGTAGCAGGAGAAGAAGGCCGTCTCGGGCGTCGCCTTGTAGCAGTTGACGTGTATCTCGGTGTGTTGGCCGGCGTAGCGTATGGCGTTCTCCATGAGGTTGCGGAAGATGGAGTAGAGCAGGGTGAAGTTGCCGTTGACGGTGAGGCCTTCGGGCAGCGAGGTGAAGACCTTCATGTCTTCGCGCTCGAGGGCTTCGTGCAGGTCTTCCTTGGCCTCGGCTACGACGCGCTCGATGCTCACCTGCTCGCGGGGCAGCTTGTCGGCCGCCTCCTCGGTCTTGGTGATGAGGGCCACGTCGCGGATGAGGTCGGTGAGGCGTACGACGGCGTCGAGCGCCTTGCGGAGGAAGTAGTCGCGCCGCTCGGCGGGCAGCTGCGGGCAGTCGATGACCGTCTCGAGGTAGCCCCTGATGCTGCTCACGGGGGTTCGGAGTTCGTGGGTGATGTTGTTGCTCATCTGCTGCTTGAGCTTGCGTGCCTTCTCGCCCTTGGTGACGTCGGCCAGGGTGATCTCAAACGATCCGTCGCTGTAGACCAGCGTCTGGAGTGTGAAGGTCGATCCGCCGCCGCTCTGGGTGTAGCGGAAGACGGGGGCCTCCTCCGTGACCGGTCGGGAGCCTCCGTGGAGTGCCAGAAACTCCTCGGCGGGCCTGAAGGCTTCGCTCGCCCACACGGCGTTGACGTCGGCGGTGGGGCGCTCGAGGAGCACGTTGGCGTATTGCGTAAAGCGCGGGTTGGCGTAGAGGCAGCGGCGGTCGGGGGTGAAGACGGCGATGCCCTCTTCGAAGTAGTGGAAGTGGCGCTGCAGGCGCTCGCGCTCCGTGGCGATGAGGCGGTTGGAGTCTTCGAGCTGCTTATACTTCTCCATGATCTTGCGCCCGATCTCGCCCAGGTCGGAGTGGGGGAAGCTGATGTGGTCGTAGTCTACCAGTCCGCGGTCGGCCGAGCGCATGAAGGAACGCAGGCCCGAGACCGCCTTGCCGAAGCGGTCGGAGATATAGATCAGCACCACCAGCGCTACGGGGAAGAGCATGAGGACGAACCAGAGGAACACGTTGTCGGGCTTGAGGAGCGAGCGCACCGTGTCGTCGTAGGGCTGGGCCACGCGCACGATGTAGGGCCCGTAGCTCTTGGCGAAGTAGAAGTATTTGCGCCCGTCGGTCTGGGAGACTCTGACGTTAGACCCCTCGCCGTGGTCGATGGCCAGCTTGATCTCGGGGCGGTCGATGTGGTTGTCGTTGAGCGCATAGCGGTCGCCGTAGGTGTCGTAGCGCACGCGCCCGCGGCGGTCGATGACGGTGAGCCTGAGGTCGGGGGGCATGAGCCGCTGCGCCTGAGCGAAGATCGTGCCGTTGCTGACGCGCCGGGCAAAGACGCTGTCGCCCACGTCTTGCGCCACCGTGCCGGCGTAGCATCGCAGGCTCGTCTCAAGCAGGTCGTGGCGGTAGAGCTGCTCGCGGTTATACTGGAAGAGCACGAGCAGGGCGGTAAATACGGCGAAGAGCGCGGAGAAGTTGAGCAGGAGCTTGCTTTTATAGGTCATCTCTTGGTGGGGCGTGAGCGGGGGTGATACTTGGTGCGTCGGGGCTACAAAGCTCCGCGACCCGTCGCTGAGGGGAGGGCCGTGGGCTGTGGCGTTCCTATATATATAAGGAGTCGGGGGGGCGGGCTTAGAGCTCGAAGCTGTAGCCGTAGCCCTGACGGTTGACGATATAGACCGCGGCGCCGTCGAGCTTGCGGCGTATGCGGGCGATATGTACGTCGATGGTGCGGTCGAGCACGTAGGCGTCGCCGTGCCATACCTCGGCGAGAATCTCCTCGCGGCTGAAGACGCGGCCCGGCTGCTTGGCGAGCATGCTCAAGATGCCGAACTCCTTGGGCGAGAGCCTGATCTCGCGGCCGCGGTAGACGACGACCTTGCGCTCGTTGTCGATCGTGATGTTGCCGATCTCGAGGAGGTTGGGCGCCACCTCGGCCTGCGTGCGTCGCAGAATGGCCTTGACGCGGGCCAGCACCTCGTGTATCGAGAAGGGCTTGGAGATGTAGTCGTCGCCGCCGGCGGAGAAGCCGGTGAGCATGTCGTTCTCCGTGTCTTTGGCGGTGATGAAGATGATGGGCGTGTCGTTGTTGAGCTCCTTGCGCAGCTTCTCCGCCATGCGAAATCCTGACATGCCGCCCAGCATGACGTCGAGCAATATGAGGTTGATGTCGGGGGTGAGCTTGTGGAGCGCCTCCTCGGCGGAGCTTGCGGTCACGACGGTGTAGCCCGCGCTCTCAAGGTTATACTTGAGGATCTCGCGCAGATCGGGCTCGTCGTCGACGATCAATATATGAAAGGGGATAGGCATAGTTCGGTCGTGTGTGTGTGTTGCGTTGTGATGGTTCTCTCCGTGCGCCTTTGGCGCGGGGAGAGCAGCGTTTTGCGGTGCAATATTACGGCTTTTAGTCTGATGCGTTTCACCAAGGGGCGGTTAAATAATTATGAAGTGTTAGTCCCGCGGAGTCCGCCCGCCAGCCTTCGGGCTCATGCTTCGCCGCCGCCTCGTGCCGCGGCGCTTCGCGGGCGCTGCCGCGTGGTCGGCGGGCGGGGGCGCTCTAGGGATTGTTACATCCTTAACAATATCTTAACGACCCTAGGGCGGCGCGTTAAAAGGGCGCGTCCTACTTTTGCGCTCGGAAAAGAATAACTAAAAGTAACGTTTAGAACCACAACACTATGGAATGGGTCTATCTCGGGATAATCATCTTCATCTTCGTCCTGGCCGCCTTCGACCTTTGGGTCGGCGTAAGTAACGACGCGGTGAACTTTCTCAACTCCTCCGTCGGCTCCAAGGCCGCCAGCTTCCGCACGCTGTTGATCATCGCCGCGGTCGGTGTCTTCGCGGGTTGCCTCCTGAGCAACGGCATGATGGACATCGCCCGTCACGGCATCTTCACGCCGCAGTATTTCAGCTTCCACGACGTCATGTATATCTACATGGCCGTGATGGTGACCGACATCGTCTTGCTCGACGTCTTCAACAACTACGGCATGCCTACCTCGACGACCGTCTCGATGGTCTTTGAGCTGCTGGGCGCCTCGTTTGCCTTCGTTGTGATCCACATGGCCACGGGCGCCGACGGTCTGGCCATGGGCGACTACCTCAACACGTCTAAGGCCCTTGAGGTGATCTTCGGCATCTTCCTGAGCGTGCCCATCGCCTTCGTCTTCGGTTCGCTCATCCAGTGGATCGTCCGCCTGATCTTCTCGTTCGACATCGTTCACAACCTGCGCTATAAGATCGGCATTTTCGCCGGCTTCGCCATCACGATGATCTTCTACTTCATGCTCTTCAAGGGCCTGAAAGACCTGAGTTTCATGAGCACTGAGGTGAAGGACTGGATCCATCTCCACACCCTCCCCCTGCTGGGCGGCATCTTCGTGGTCTCGGCCATCCTGATGCAGGTGGTCCACGCACTGCGTATCAACGTCTTCCGCCTGATCGTGTTGCTCGGCACGTTTGCCCTGGCCACGGCCTTTGCGGGCAACGACCTGGTCAACTTCATCGGTGTGCCCTTGGCCGGCTTCTCTGCCTTCCAAGACTTCACGGCCCACGCCTCGGGCGTCGACGCCGACTCCTTCATGATGGGTTCGCTCGGGGGCAGCGCCACGACGCCCATCTACTTCCTTGCCGGTGCCGGCGTGATCATGGTCTTCGCCCTCGCCACCTCTAAAAAGGCCCGCAAGGTCGTGCAGACCGAGGTAGGCCTCTCGCGCAAGAACGACGGCGAGGAGATGTTCGGCTCCTCCCGCGCAGCCCGCAGCATCGTGCGCTGGGGCACGTCGGTGGCCCAGGCCGTGCAAAACTATACGCCCAGCTCCGTGGCCCGCTTCATCAACAAGCGCTTCACCGTGCCCGAAAACCTTGAAGACAACGGCGCCGCCTACGACCTCTTGCGCGCCTCGGTCAACCTCAGCGTCGCCTCGATGCTCATCGCCCTGGGCACCTCGCTCAAGCTCCCCCTCTCGACGACCTTCGTCACCTTCATGGTCGCCATGGGTTCGTCGCTCGCCGACCGCGCTTGGGGCCGCGAGACCGCCGTCTTCCGCATCACGGGCGTCTTGAGCGTCACGGGCGGTTGGTTCATCACCGCCTGCGTGGCCTTCGTCTCCTGTTTCGTCGTGGCCATGGCGATGAACTTCGGCGGCTTCTTCGTCGTCACCCTGATCGTCATCGCAGCCATCTACGCCATCATCCACAGCCAGATACGCTTTAACAAGAAGGAAAAGGAGGCCAAGAAGGAGGGCGACGTCCTCTTCAGCCAGATGCTCCATGTCAAGGACCGCACGACGATCCTCCCCATGCTCGAGCGCCATATCGCCATGTCGGTGGCCGAGCTCCTCGACTCTTACCGCACGATCCTCGTCGACTCTACCGACGCCCTCTTCGGCCAGCACTACCGCACCATGCGCCGCACCACGCGCCAGCTCTCCAAGGAGCGCTACCGCATCAAGAGCCTGCGCCGTCGCGAACTCATCTGCCTGCGACGCGCCATGCCCGCCACGACGGCCGTGCGGTTGAGCACCGACTTCCACCTCATCCACAACGCCCTGCGCCAGCTCTACTTCTGCCTCAAGCGCCTCGTAGACCCCGCCAGCGAGCACCTCGAAAACAACTTCACGCCCATCGACCCCGCCGTGGCACAGCGCTACATCACCCTCCGCGACCGCGGCGTGGCCCTCATGGAGTTCGTCTCCGACAACCTCCGCGCCATGCGTCCGCAAGACAACGGACAGCTCGCCGAGCCCGTCAGGACCCTCCGCCACGACATCTATGACTTCTACAAAGAAGTCAGCGAGAAACTCCAGGGCGACGACGTCAACATCAACTCCCTGACCCTCGCCCTCCACCTCATCCAGGAGACCGAGCAGATGGTCGTCGAGCTGCGCCACGTGCTCCGCGCCATCGAAGCCTACGACGCCAAGCAGAACATGACCTTCGGCGAGAGCCATCCCGCCGCGGCCGCTCCCGCCGGCGTGACGGCAACGCCTCAGGGCAAATAACCCTCCTCACCATCGGGCCGCACGCCTCACGCTCATCAGCGGGGCGGGCGGCCCGTGTGCTTCAGACCGGCCGGCCCTGGGGGCGGCATGGGGTGGGGGGAGTGCACCGACCGCGGGGCAGGTGCGGCCCGACGGCCGTGCCCATCACCGACCCCATCATTCTCTCATCTCTCAACAATATGAAGACTTTCCCCCTCCGCCTGGCCGCTCTGATGCTAGCCGCCGCGCCCGTCGTCATGAGCGCAGGCACCCCCTCACGACATGCCCTCTCCGCAGGTCCGGACGGCGTCTCTGCCGCACGGCATAGTGTCTCGTCGGCCCCCGTGGCCGCCCCCGACAGCGTCATCGTGCGCTCCTCGGGGAGCGATTCAACCGTCATGGTCACCGCCACGGCCACCGGCCCCGATGCCGCCGTGACCGCCTCGGGCCGCAAAGCCGAGGCCCGCGTGGAGCCCGCCTCCAACGCCCGCCGCGACTGGCCCGACTGGCTCCCCAAACTCAGCGGAACCTTCCGCGGCAAGTGGGAGTGGCAGCCCAATGAGAAGGAAAACCGCTTTGAGGTGCGCACCGCCCGCGTGGCCCTCGACGGCTTCGTCGTGCCCATCGTCGAATACCGCTTCGAGATCGACCTCTCCGACGAAGGGCGCATCCGCATGCTCGACGCCTTCGCCGGCGTGCTCCCCGCCAAGGCCCTCGAGCTCCGCGTCGGCCAGATGCGCGTGCCCTTCAGCATCGACGCCCACCGCTCGCCCCACAAGCAGTATTTCGCCAACCGATCCTTTATCGCCAAGCAGGTGGGCGACGTGCGCGACGTCGGCCTCTACGGCGGCTACACCGTGCCCGGCACGGGGCTCGTGCTCGAGGCAGGCCTCTTCAACGGCTCCGGCCTGACCAACCAGAAGGACTACTGGACCAAGACGCTCAACTACTCCGCCAAGGTGCAGTATAAGTTCCCCTTCGGCCTCACCCTGCAGGCCTCTACGCAGAAGGTTTCGCCCGACGGCGGCGACATCTTCCTCTACGACGGGGGCGCCACGCTCCAGCTCTGGCGCTTCACCCTCGAGGCCGAATATCTGCGCAAGCACTACACCGACCGCTATTTTAAGGACGTCAACGCCTTCGACAGTTTCATCTGTTACGACCAGCCCTTGCGCCGCGTCTTCCGCAAGATGAGCTTTCTCTGCCGCTACGACGCCATGGGCGACCACTCCGACGGCTCCCACGATGCCGCGACCGGACGCCTCAAGCTCACCGACGCCAAGCGCCAGCGCCTGACGGGCGGCATCACCCTCTCGCTGGCCAAGAAGATGAACGCCGACATCCGTCTCAATTACGAGAAATATTTCTACGACCGTCCCGCCCTGTCCAAGCCCTCTGAGCGCGACAAGGCGGTGATCGAGCTCGTCATCCACTTCCCCAACGACTAGGCGCATGACACGCCTGCGGGGCTTTTTATGCCCTCGGTGAGAGTCCGTATATAAAGAAAGGCGTAACTTTGCGGCGTCCCGGCACGTAGCGACCTCTGCGGAGGGCGGCGGGCCGGGGCGCCTTACCTTTTTACCCCGCACAGCATCATCCTTATGTCAGGAGAAAAGACTATCAAGACGGCCCTCATCTCCGTCTTCCACAAAGACGGGCTCGACGAGCTCCTCGCCGAGCTCCACGCCCAGGGCGTAAAGTTCCTCTCTACCGGCGGCACGCACGACTTCATCGTCAGCCTCGGCTATCCTTGTGACCGTGTAGAGGATCTCACCACCTATCCCTCTATCCTCGGAGGCCGCGTCAAGACGCTTCACCCCAAGGTCTTCGGCGGCATCCTCGGACGCCGCGAGCTCGAGAGCGACCGCAAGGAGATGGCGAAGTATGAGATCCCCGAGATCGACCTCGTCATCGTTGACCTCTATCCCTTTGAGGACACGGTCAACAACGGCGGCACCGAGGCCGAGATCATCGAGAAGATCGACATCGGCGGCATCAGCCTGATCCGTGCGGCTGCCAAGAACTTCAACGACGTGGTCATCGTCCCCTCCAAGGCCGAATATGCCAAGCTGCTCGACATCGTCAAGACACGCGGCGCCGCCGTCACGTCGCTCGCCGAGCGACGCAGCTTCGCCACCGACGCCTTCCGCACGACGCGCCACTACGACACGGCGATCTACCACTGGTTCGTCGGCGTAAAACTCTAAGCCTGCGGCAGTCCGCGGCGTGCTCCGCACGCCCGCATCCCCCTACATTCCCCGCATCCCTCCCCCCCCCCCTCTCTCTCTCAGACGCAATCAGACATACATAATGGGAATCTTCTCAAAATTTTTCTCCTTCACCCAGGAGCTTGCCATTGACCTCGGCACGGCCAATACGATCATCATCGCCGATGGCGAGATCGTCGTCAACGAGCCCTCTGTCGTAGCCCTCGATACCCACACGGAAAAGATGATCGCCGTGGGCGAGGAGGCTAAGCGCATGTATGAAAAGACCAACAACAAGATCCGCGTCATCCGCCCCCTGCGCGACGGCGTGATCGCCGACTTCAACGCCTGCGAGCAGATGATGCGCGGTCTGATCAAGAAAGTGCACTCCGGCAAGCGCCTCTTCTCCCCCTCGCTGCGCATGGTCATCGGCGTGCCGAGCGGATCGACCGAGGTCGAGCTGCGCGCCGTGCGCGACAGCGCCGAGCATGCAGGCGGCCGCGACGTCTTCCTCGTCTATGAACCCATGGCCGCAGCCATCGGCATTGGCATTGACGTCAACGCCCCCGAGGGCAACATGATCGTCGATATAGGCGGCGGCACGACCGAGATCGCCGTCATCTCGCTGGGCGGTATCGTCTCTAACAACTCCATCAAGATGGCCGGCGACGATTTCACCGCCGACATCCAAGAGTATATGAGCCGTCAGCACAACGTCAAGGTCAGCGAGCGCATGGCCGAGCGCATCAAGATCAACGTCGGCGCGGCCCTCACCGATCTCAAGAACCCGCCCGAAGACTACGTCGTCCACGGCCCCAACCGCATCACGACGATGCCCATGGAGGTGCCCGTCTGCTATCAGGAGATCGCCCACTGCCTCGAGACTTCGATCGCCAAGATCGAGCAGGCCGTGATCAATGCCCTCTCTGACACGCCCCCCGAGCTCTATGCCGACATCGTGCGCAACGGCATCTACCTCACCGGTGGCGGTGCCCTGCTGCGCGGTCTCGACCGCCGCTTGAGCGACAAGATCAACATCCCCTTCCACGTGGCCGAAGACCCGTTGCTCTGCGTAGCCAAGGGTACGGGCGTAGCGCTCAACAATGTGGAGAACTTCGCCTTCCTCATGCGCTGACCCCCTGCGCAGGCTAGGCCATCATGTGATACTTACACAACATCCGGGAGCCAGGCCCATGCACGTGACGAAGGGAGGATCGCATCTGTCCTCTCCCCGACCGCCGTGCATGGCTCTGGCTCTTTGGGGTTTAGGGGAGGCAATTTTGAAGTGCCCCTTGGGACATGAAAAGCCCTGAAAGGGCGTGAGGTGATAGCCTAGGAATTTATCCCTAGGCCCAGGTCACCTCCCCCCCCTGGACTCGCCGCCGATCACGCCCCTTTGGGGCTACTGGCGGCGAGTAAATAAAGATGTCCCCAGTCCTAGGGATAAATCCCTAGGCTAATGTCTGACGCCCCTTTGGGGCTACTGCATGCGTGCCCGTCCTTTTCAAGCCTTCTCCGCATCGCATAACCACCTTCCATGCACTACCTCTCCGACTTCGTCCGCAAGTACAGCTACGTCTTCCTCTTCGTGCTCCTCGAGGCACTGAGCCTCACGCTCCTTGTGCGCTTCAACAGCTATCAGGGCAGCGTGTGGTTTAGCGCCGCCAATGAGGCCGTGGCCCGATGCAACGCCGCCTATGCCGATGTGGTGAGCTATGTCAAGCTCCGTGAGGTCAACCGCGAACTGACGGCGCAAAACCTCACCCTCCAGGCACAGAATCAGCTCCTGCGCGACCGCCTCACCGCCATCACCCGCCAGCCGACCCTCACTGAGGAGCTCATGCGCGAACCCCTCAAGGGCTACCACCTCACGCCCGCCACCGTCGTGAGCAACTCCACCGGCCGCGCCGACGGCTACCTCGTCATCGACAAAGGCGAGGCCGAGGGCATCAAGCCCGAGATGGGCGTCGTCGGGAGCGGCGGCGTGGTCGGCATCGTCTACCTCTCCGGGCCCCACCACTCCCTCGTCATCCCCGTGACCAACCGGAAGTCGAGCATCAGCTGCCGCGTCAGGGGGCAAAACTACTTTGGCTACCTGCAGTGGGACGGCGCCAGCCTCCTGACGGCCTATGTCGACGACGTGCCGCGCTATGCCCGTGTCAAGAAGGGGCAGGCCATCGAGACGAGCGGCTACTCAGCCGTCTTCCCTCCCGGCCTCTTCGTGGGGCGCGTCCACTCGATCCGCAACTCCGCCGACGGCCAGTCTTACCGCCTCGACGTGACGCTGGGCACCAACTTCGCCAACATCCGCGACGTCAGCGTCGTCACGACGCCCTATAAGGCCGAGGTCGACACGCTCCAGGCCCACGCCGCCCAGCTCGCCGGCGCTACGCAGTAAGGCCCGCCGTCCTATTCTCCCCGACTAAGCCCCCAGTCAGACACATTTTCCCCCCCAACACACACACCGTCACTCCCCGCACAGATGTTTCAAACGGTTCTCTCGCGCATCGGGTGGTTCATCGCCCTGCTGATGCTCCAGGTGCTGGTGTTTAACCACGTCCACATCTTCGGCTATGCCACGCCGATGCCCTACCTCTACTTCCTCCTGATTCTGCCGGCCGAGACGCCGCGCTGGCTCTACGTGCTCTCGGGCTTTGTCCTGGGGCTGCTGATCGACCTCTTCACGTCGACCCCCGGCATGGCCGCCGGCACGCTGACGCTCATCGGCCTGCTCACGCCCCCCGTCTTGCGCCTCTTCCGTCCGAGCGACGACGACGACGAGGCCTTCCTCCCCTCGGCCCGCACGATGGAGTGGGGCCGCTTCGTCAACTACGCCTTCGTGCTCTCCCTGGTGACCTGCACGACCTTCTTCATCCTCGAGGCCTTTACCTTCTTCGACTGGCAGGTAATGCTCTTCAACATCATCGGTTCGACCCTCCTCACCACCCTCATCGTCGTGGCGATGGAGCTCATCCGCAGCCGCTAAGCCCGCCCGGCCCGTCTCCCCCCCCTCTCCCCCTCTCCTTCCTCCGCATAACCCCTCCATGCCAACGCACAACAGCATCTACCAGATACGCAAGTTCGTCATCGGCGGCGTGGCCATCGGCATCATCCTGATCTATATGATCAGGCTCTTCACCCTCCAGCTCTGGAGCGATGACTATAAGAAGAATGCCGACTCCAACGCCTTCCGCAAGGAGATCCAGTATCCCTCGCGCGGCCTGATCTTCGATCGCCGGGGGCGGCTGCTGGTTTTCAACGAACCGTCGTATAACATCATGGTCGTAATGAACGACCAGCGCGGCATCGACACGCTCGACTTCTGCCGCACGATCGGCATCACGCGCGACGACTACGTCAAGCGCATGGCGGAGATCAAGGACTCTAAGAAGAATCCGGGTTACTCGCGCTTCACCCCCCAGCTCTTCATGGCCCAGATCCCGGCGCAGGAGTTCTCCCTCTTCCGCGAGAAGCTCTTCCGCTTCAAGGGCTTCAGCATCGAGAAACGCTCCACCCGCCAATACACCAGCGGCATCGCCGCCCACCTGCTGGGCGACGTGGGCGAGATCAACGAGCGCGAGCTCGAGGCCGACTCGACCGGCTATTACCGTAGCGGTGACTACATCGGCAAGCTCGGCGTGGAGCGCTCTTACGAGAAGCAGCTGCGCGGCGTCAAGGGCATGCGCATCATGCTGCGCGACGTGCACGGCCGCACGCAGGGCCACTATCAAGGCGGCAAGTATGACACCCGCGCCGTCCCCGGCAAGAACCTCACGCTCGGCATCGACCGCGACCTCCAGGCCCTGGCCGAACGGCTCCTGACGGGCAAGCTCGGCGCCATCGTGGCCATTGAGCCCAAGACGGGCGAGATACTCTGCATGGCCTCGTCGCCCACCTACGACCCCCGCACCATGATCGGCCGCGAGCGCGGCCTGATGCACCACCAGCTCGAGAGCAACCCCCTCAAGCCCCTGCTCAACCGCGCCATCATGGGCACCTATCCCCCGGGCTCGACCTTTAAGATCACCCAGGCCCTCACGGGGTTGCAGGAGGGGAGCATCGATCCGCAGATCGCCTTCCCCTGTCACCACGGATTCAACTATAAGGGCCTCCACGTGGGCTGCCACGGCCACGCTTCGCCCATCAACCTCGTGCCGGCCATCGGTACGTCGTGCAACTCTTACTTCTGCTGGAACCTCTTCCGCCTCCTGAGCAACCGCCGCAAGTACGGGTCGGTGCAGCAGGCCATGACCGTCTGGAAGGACTACATGGTGCGCATGGGCTACGGCTACAAGCTCGGCGTAGACCTCCCCGGCGAGCGCCGCGGCATGATCCCCAATGCCCAGTATTACGACAAGGCCTACCACGGCTCGTGGAACGGCCTGACCGTCATCTCCATCGCCATCGGACAGGGCGAGGTCACCGCCACCCCGCTCCAGATCGCCAACCTCGCCGCCACCGTGGCCAACCGCGGCTACTTCATCACGCCCCACGTCGTGCGCGCCGTACAAGACGGCCAGCTCGACCCCCTCTACAGCGAGAAGCGCTATACGGGCGTGAGCCGCAAGTGGTATGAATATGCCGTGGCGGGCATGCGCAAGGCCGTGCTCGGTGGTACGTGCCGCGCGGCCGATCTCCCCGGCTACGAGGTCTGCGGCAAGACCGGTACGGCCCAGAACCGCGGCCACGACCACTCCGCCTTCATGGGATTCGCCCCGATGAACGACCCGCGCATCGCCGTGGCCGTCTACGTCGAAAACGGCGGCTTCGGCAATGTATACGGCGTGCCCCTCGGCGCACTCATCATGGAGCAATATCTCAACGGCAAGCTCTCACCCTCCTCGGAGAAGAAGGCCGAACACTTCCAGAACATGCACATTAAGTATGGCGACGCCGAGCGCTGACGGCGCGGCAGGCCCGTGGGAGCCGAACCCGGCAGCCCCAACGGGGCGTGAGGCAAAATCCCCAGCGGGTGCGCCGCCATAGCCCCAACGGGGCGTGAGGCAAAATCCCCAGCAGGTGCGCCGCCATAGCCCCAACGGGGCGTGAGATAATAGCCTAGGGATTTATCCCTAGGATTGTGTCTCCTCTATTCTCTCGCCGTCAATACAGCCGAAATATTACGTTTATCGGCGGCGAGTCAGAGGTGGGGACATTGACCTAGGGATAATCCCTAGGCTAATGTCTGACGCCCCTTCGGGGCTCACCCCGCCCGACAGGCAAATGCCTGCGCCACGCAAACATTACCCGACAGCATCTCATTTATCCTAACTCATGATCGAGCAACAGCCCAAATATCCCCTCCTGCGCGTCGACTGGGTGATCCTCGTGCTCTACCTGGCACTGCTCGTGTGCGGATGGTTCAGCATCTGCGGCGCCACCCACGAGCTGGGCGACACCAACTTCTTCGATTGGTCGACCCGTACGGGCAAGCAGGTCGTCTGGATCGGCTGCGCCCTGGCGCTGGCCTTCATCATCCTGATGACCGACGACAAATATTACGACACGCTGGCCGGCCTATTCTACTGGGCGATGATGCTCATATTGCTCATCACGCCCTTTGTGGCCAAGGACATCAAAGGTTCGCGCTCGTGGGTGAGTCTGGGCTTCTGCAACGTTCAGCCGGCAGAGTTTGCGAAATGTGCCACGGCGCTCGCCGTGGCGAAACTCATCGGCCAGTACGGCTTTACGCTGAGCGACATGCGCAACTTCGCCAAGGCCGCCGGCCTGATCCTCCTGCCCATGGCGCTCATCATCTTGCAGCAGGAGACGGGTTCGGCCCTGGTCTACCTGGCCTTCTTCCTGATGTTCTACCGTGAGGGCATGCCCGGTTGCATCCTCTTCTGCGCCGTGGCGGCCGTTGCCTACTTCGTCATCGGCATCCGCTTCGGCGGCGACGTCATGCCCAGCACGACGGGCAGCGTGGGCGAGTTTGCGGTGCTCATCATGATCTGGCTCTTCACCATCGGCATGCTCCGCGTCTATGCCCCGCGTGAGCGCACGGCGGGCCTCTTCGCCCTCGTGGGCGCCGGGGCGCTGGCCGTCTCGATGCTCGTCTCTGCGCTGATCGTGCCCTTCGACGTGACGTGGGTCTTGCTGGCGCTGTGCGTCTTCATGGCCGGCTACCTGGCCTGGCAGTCGCTCGGCCAGCGCGTCAACACGCTGCTGCTCATCGGCGTCTTTACCCTTGGCAGCACGGCCTTCCTTTACACCTCCGACTTCGTGCTCAACAAGGTGCTCGAGCCCCACCAGCGCGTGCGCATCCAGGTGCTCCTGGGCATGAACGAAGACAACCGCGACGCCGGCTACAACGTCAACCAGAGCAAGATCGCCATCGGCTCCGGCGGACTCGAGGGCAAGGGATTCATGAATGGCACGCAGACGAAGCTCAAATATGTGCCCGAACAAGACACCGACTTCATCTTCTGCACCGTCGGCGAGGAGCAGGGCTTCCTCGGGTCGGCCGGCGTGTTGCTCCTCTTTCTTCTGATGATCCTCAGGCTCATCTATCTGAGCGAACGGCAGTCGACGACCTTCGCCCGCGTCTACGGCTATTCGGTGATGAGCATCCTCCTCTTCCACGTCTTTATCAACATCGGCATGGTCATGGGCCTCACGCCGGTCATCGGCATCCCGCTGCCCTTCTTCAGCTACGGCGGTTCGTCGCTCTGGGGCTTCACGCTGATGCTCTTCATCTTCCTGCGCATCGACGCGGGCCGCAAGCGCTTGGCGGAGTATTAACGGCCCTCCGCCCCGCCGCCCCCTTTCCTAATCTTTATCTATTCCCCGATTCACAGACTTTATCCATCGACCATCGATGAACTTCAACCATTCTCCCCAACCCGACAACCGCAAGAAGGTGATCGCCTTCATCATCCTCTGTCTGCTCTTCATCGTCGGCATAATCTATATGAAGCGCCAGTCCGACAGCGGTCGCAGCCTGCTTCCCTCAGACGGTGACTCGACGACGCGCCACTCCGTCGCCGTGCCCGACACGACGAGCCTGCCCGACGTGGCGCCGGCCGAGCGCGAGACGGTGATCATCTCGACCCTGCCCGACACCCTCTTGGGCCGCGACAAGCGCCAGCCCTACGAGGCGGGCTATGAAGACGGCTATGCCGCGGGTTGCGACGACGGCGCCACCAAGGCCGACCATGCCACCTACGACGAGACCAACAACTTCAATACCCCCGCCGACCGCGAGAGCTACGTGCGCGGCTACCGCGAGGGCTACGCCAAGGGCTTCGACGACGGCGGCAAGGGGAAGCAGTTTAATATCTAAACCCGTCGGCCGACGCGCGGACGCTTCGGGCTCATCAGGAGCCCCGGATCGTCCGCGCGGCGGCTTTTATATAGGTCATGGGGCAGAATTTGCCCGCGCGTGGGGCGTATGTCGGGCGGAATGGGTAGATTCGCCCTCGGGAAGTTGGGAAAGGGTGACGTGGAACGCGTTTCCTCCGCGTGTCCCTTGGGATAGCCCCAACGGGGCGTAAGATAATAGCCTAGGGATTTATCCCTAGGACAGCGCCCGTAACCATTTACTCGCCGCCAATAGGCGCATCTTATTGGCGTTGTTGGCGGCGAGTAATAAAAATATGTCCGTGGACCTAGGGATAAATCCCTAGGCTATTGTCTGGCGCCCCTTTGGGGCTTGCCCGGGCCGTCTGATTCTCGGACTCTCCCCCGGGCTCTTCTGTCTCCCCCTGACATCTCCGCCCTTACAGCCTGCTCATATTCACTCCGACTCCACCCGTCTATGCACCGAAATCTCCTCCTGCTCCTTCTGTGCCTGCTGCTCTGCCAGCTGCGCCCCTCCGTGCTCCGCGCCGACGAGGCGGGGGCGATGGCTTATGCTCTGCGCTGGTGGCAGGGTAGGGCAGTGACGGCCGACGTGGCACGGGCGCAGATCCGCGTGGCGGCACGTTATGAGGGGCTCAACGTTTACACCAAAGGTCCGGCCTTCCTCCTCCTTACGACACAGACCGCCGAGCCCCAGGTGATCGGCTACGGGGGGGGCAATTGGCCCACCTTGTGTGGCTACGCCCTTGAAACCACCGGGGCCCCTATGGGCTCTGCCGCTCAAAACATGCCCCCCCTGCCCCCCGCCCTCGGCCAGGCCCTGTGGCGCGTGAAGGGGGCGCACCCCATGCTCCCATTGCCCGCCGACTGGCGGGCCGTAGCCCCCCTGCTCACCACCGTGCGCGACCAGGGCGCACCCTACAACGCCCTTTGCCCCCGCTACACCGCCGATGACGGCACCACCTCGACCGACCGCTGCCTGAGCGGCTGCGTCGCCACGGCGATGGAGCAGATCCTCACCTATTACCGCCGCACCTACACCCTGCGCGACAGCCTCCGCGGCTGGGTCACGTCCCACTACGTCATTCCCTCCGTTGCCCCCAGCGCCAGCGTCGATACGCGCCTCATCCGCGACCGCTACGATGAGGGCTATACCGCGGCCGAGGCCGACGCCGTGAGCCGCCTGACCTATTACCTCGGCATGGCCGCCCACATGAACTGGGGCCTCGATGCGAGCGGAGCACAGAGCCGCAGCCTCGTCGAGCCCCTCAAGACGGCCTTCGGCCTGCCCTACGTTCACTACCTCGACAGCTACCTCTACAGTCCCGCCGCCTACCGCGACTTCCTGGCCCGCGAGGTGATGGCGGGCCGCCCCGTCTACTACGCCGGCTCCGTCATGGGCACCGGCGGCCACGCCTTCGTGCTCGACGGACTCGACGCCGACGGCCTCTTCCACGTCAACTGGGGCTACGGCGGGGCCTACGACGGTTACTACCGCCTCGACGTGCTCTACCATCCGCAGCCCGAGGCCGACCGCCTCAGCGACTACGTGACCGACGGCTTCTTCTGCAACCAAGAGGCCATCGCCCTCTGTCCCGACACCGTGGCCGGCACCCTGCCGCCCGACACCCTGGCCCGCACGGGCCTAGAGTTCGTCGTCGACAGCGTAGCGCTCCCCCTTGAGCCGCGCGTAGGCTGCTACACCCCCGTGAGCCTCGTCGTGCGCAACGCCTCGCCCGACACGCTCACCACCCCCTTGGCCCTCTTGCTCAACGCCCCGACAGACACGGCCCTGATCGCCCAGGCCGACTGGCGCGCCTACACCGGCTGCACCCTCGCGCCGGGGCAGCGCGACACCCTCCTCGTCCATATGTGGTTCAACCGCACGGGCCCCGCCCAGCTCTCCGTCACCCCCGACGGGCTCAAGCTCCTCAAGACCGAGGCGGTCGACATACGCCCCGGCGGCACGATGAACATCGCCGCAGGCCCGCTCGCCGTCACCTTCCCCGTCGCGGGCGAGGTCAGCGCGACGGTCAGGCTGACCAATCCCCTCGACACGGCGCGGGCCGGGCAAGTATTCTTCTTCGAACTCGTCGACGACGCCTCCTCCTCCCGCAACGTGGCGCGCTATGTCTACCTCGCCCCCGCCGCCGACACGACCCTCGCCGTGACCTTCCGCGGCCTCGTCCCGGGCGATGCCTACACGCTCAACCTGCGGCGCAACTGGCCCGTCATCGAGACGCTCCGCTTCACCCTCCCCGCCCAGCAGGGCATCGACGAGGCCGCCGCTGTCGGGGTAGGGGGCGTGCCCCGCTGGCACAGTCTCGACGGCCGCCCGTTCGCCGCTCCCCCCGCCCGTGGCGCGGCGCCCGGCGTCTACCTCCGCACCCTCGGCGGCCGCACGGTCAAGGTCGTGCGCCCCTGAGGCTTTATCCCCCTTCCCACACATCCCTCACCTCCCTCACCTCCCCATGCTCCGTAAGATCACCCTCCATACCACCCTCACCACCCTCACCGAAGGGGGCGAGGAACGCATCGACACCGACGCTACCGGCACCTGTCAGATCGAGGCCGAGGCCGTCATGCTGCGCTATGCCGAGCCCGAGAATGAGGGCTATGCCCTCCTGCTCATCGCCGACGGCCTGGCCGACCTCAAACGCCGCGGCCACATCCGCGCCCGTCTCCCCTTCATCAGCGGCCAGCTCGTCGACGGCAGTTACCGCACGCCCCACGGTGACATCCACCTCAGCGTCTACACCCATGAGCAAGACCTCGAGCTCGACCTCGAGGGCGGCCGCTACACCGTGCGCTACACGCTCCTGAGCGGCGGGCGCCAGGTGGCCGACAACGTGCTCGGCGTCACTTGGCGCTTTGTGGAGGAATGAAACAGAAGGCGCTCGCGGCTGCCTGTTTCGGGGGATGAATGCTTCAGAGAATGATTGCTTCGGGGGATGACTCCTTCAGACAATCCATCTTTTCAGGAGATGACTCCTTCCGCGGGCAAATCCTTCCGGCAATCCATCCTTTCAGGAATATCCCCCGCGCCTTCCTGCCCATCCGTCTACCCCCCCCCTTATCTCACCCAACATTACCCCTATGCGCCATCTACTCTGCGCCCTCCTTACCCTCTGTGCTCTGTGGCCCGCCCTGACGGCCCGTGCCCAGCGCCCCGTGGCCCTCTCGTGGGCCTCGAATGACGTACATTATCCCGCCGACCGCCAGCCCGCCCTGCGCACCAAGGCCGACACCCTCGTCACCGCCTGGCGCGGCGAGCGCTTGGGCATCGAGGCCGTGGTCTATGCCCGGGCCGCCCAGGCCGACTCCTTGCGCGTGCGCCTCAGCCCCGCCGGCAAGGGGAGCGAAGGGCCCGCCGCATGGGGCACCGCCCGCTGGATGGGCTACGTCCTGACAGACAACTTCCAGTCCTGCGGCCGCCACCCCGAGGGTCTCACGCCCTATGAGGTGGCCGACGTCATCGAGCTCGACCAGGCCGTGAGCCTCACGGCGGGCCGGACGCGTCCCGTGTGGTGCACCGTCGAGGTGCCCCGCGATGCCCGCCCCGGCACCTACGCCGCAGCCCTCGAACTCGTCAATGCCCGCACGGGCAAGGTCGTCGGCAAGCTCCCGCTGAGCCTCCGCGTGGTCGACCGCACACTCCCGACACCCCATGACCAGAAGTTCTACGTAGACTTCTGGCAGCAGCCCTACGCCGTCTCGGGCTACGACAAACTCCCCCGCTGGAGCGAAGCCCACTTCAAGGCCCTCAAGCCCTACCTCGAACTCCTCGCCCGCTCGGGTCAGCGCACGGTGAGCGCCATCCTCTTCTATGAGCCCTGGGGCGACCAGAGTCATGACAAGTTCGACGCCATGATCCGCACCACCCGCCGCGCCGACGGCACGTGGGCCTATGACTTCACCGTCTTCGATCGCTGGGTGGAGCTCTGCGCCTCCGTCGGCATGGACGGCCAGATCAACTGCTACTCCATGGTGCCCTGGGACATGACCTTCCGCTACTACGATGAGGCACAGGGCAAGGACGTCGACCTCAAGACCTCGACCGACAGTCCCGAGTATCGCGAGCTGTGGACCAGCTTCCTCAAGGCCTTCGCCGCCCACCAGCGCGCCAAGGGCTGGTATGAGCGCACCGCCATCGCCATGGACGAGCGCGGCCTGTCTAACATGCTTGACGCCTACAACGTGGCTCAGGAGGCCGTGCCCGGCATCAAGATGGCCCTCGCCGGATCGTATCATAAGGAACTGGTAGACAAACTCTCCGACTACTGCATCAGTTACTGGGAACGCTTCTCGCCCGAGGAACTCGCCGCCCGCCGTGCCAAGGGCTGGACCTCGACGACCTACGTCTGCTGCAGCACAACAGCGCCCAACATCTTCAGCAACAGCCTCCCCGTCGAGGCCACGTGGCTCCCCCTCAACTGCCACGCCAACGACTTCGACGGCTTCCTCCACTGGTCGTGGATGAACTGGGGCAATGATCCCCTGCGCGATACGCGCTTCCGCCTCTTCTCCCCCGGCGACACCTACCTCATCTACCCCGGCCCGCGCTCGAGCGTGCGCTATGAGCGCTTCATCGAGGGCATCGCCCTGGTGGAGAAGATGCGTGCCCTCCGAGCCGAGGCCGAAGCCCGCGGTGACAAGGCCGCCGTCGAGCGCCTCGACACCCTCATGAAGCCCTTCGCCCCCGTCGAGGCCCCCGCCGGCACGGCCATGAGCGCCGCCGTCAACGCCCTCACCGAGGCCGTCAACCGCTAAGGGGCGTCGCCCCGCCGGGCAGCAGCGCGGGCCGTCAGCCCCGCTCTCCGCCGCCTGTCCCTCCCCCTTACGGGAAGGCTTTCCGCCGCGCCGGGAAGCCTTCCCGTTTTTCGTAGCCGCCTTTCCCGCGTGGCGGCGTGCGGGGTGGGCGTAAGCATCCGAAATCTGCCGTATCATCCTGATCCTAGGGTTAAAACCATTCCTAGGATTGGTTTCAGCCCTAGGAAAGAGGTGCAAACTAAAAGGAGTGGCTCCCTCCATCGGGAGCCACTCCTTTATTGTTTTGTGCCGTCGGCCGTGGGGGCGGTGATGGCAGCGAAGGGAATGCGCGCGGTGTCTTACTTCATCAGTACCTTCTGCCCGTCTACGATGTAGAGCCCTGCGGGCAGACCCTTCGTCGTGGTAGCATTGACCTTTCGGCCGTCGAGCGTATAGATGCCTTGGGCGGCGGGTG
>DAVZJV010000001.1:100019-190356 GCA_052272595.1 Alloprevotella sp. | reverse complement strand
CTTTAGATTGGCAAAGGTGCGTCAAATCTTTGATATGTGCTTTGGGGAATGCGGATTAATCTCGTGGGATGGTCTTTCTTGTGGGGCTGTATTTCGGACTGCGAGGGGGGCAGTGGGAAGTATGTCGCCCCTTCAGGGCTATGTGCAATAATCGGTTCTAACCAAAGTTTTTCACAACTACCTGCACTCTGGACCTCTCGTTCTGAAACGATTGGGAAACAAAATGATAGGGGTGTAGGTAGGACTTAATTACTTACACCCTTCCTACACCCAACCTACACTTGCCTTTGTTCCGTTGAGGCCTTCCCGTTGTTTCCGTAAGGCAGGGTGGTGGTTCCCGCTTTTTCCGTGTCTAACCAGATCGTGTGTCAGATGATAGTCCCTCGTCGGAGACACGATAGGGAACACTACCCGACACGGCAATGTGGCTATCAGCGTGTCCGTGCTGTTTAATATTCGCGGCTGGAAATCTGACAGAGGTCGTCAGTTGACAAAATTCCATGAGAGGCCAAAGCGGATGACCAGGCGGTTGACGGGGTAGTGGGGGACAAGGAAGGGGTTGCCGCTGCCGCTGGAGTAATTGACGTGTGAAGCCTGGAGGTAAAAGCGTGTGCGCTTCAGGTGGAAGTTTAGATAGGCGTTGACGATGGGGTAGTTGCCCACTGCGGTCTTGTAGGTAGCATCCTGAACGGCGTAGCTTCCGATGATGGGAGAGTAGGTCGGCGCATCGTAGCGTGTGAAATAGGTGACGTCGGCTCCCAGTTCGGTGCGGAGTACGCGGGCTATGCGGAAGAGCAGGTAGGCGTTGGCATAGCCCGTAAAGGCGGGTAGCGGGTAGCGCTCCTTATCTGTCGTTGCCTGATAGGTGAGGCGTGCGTCGAAGTGGAAGATGCCGAAGTGAAGGCCCTGTGAGAGTGTCAGGGCTAGCAGCTGGATGTTGCTGCCGGCCTGGGCCGGGGCAATGGCATGACGGTAAGAGGTGACGCCGTCTGTGCCGGCATAGGGTGTGAGCGATTCCTGGAAGTAGAGGTAATTTTGTAGATTTTCGAGCGTGGCGGTCAGCGCCGTGTGGCGGTAGGCCAGTCGTGCGCCGATGCGCGTATGGAGCATCTTCGAGAGGTCGTCATGGGTCCACCAGGCGTTGCGGGCGAAGTAGCGGCGATAGTAGAATGAAGGCGACTCGTTGCGGAGGAAGCCGTTGAGCGTCAGCGTGATGGAGTCGCGGCGGACGGGGATGAGGAAACGGGCGTCAGCCTCGATGTTGAACTCCCCCCATTCCTTGCCGCTCGTGCGGAGGCTGCCCAGGGCGTGGTATCGCACGTAGCGGCTCTGCTCGGAGAGCAGCTGGGCGCCGAGCGTGAGGTGATTTTCCGTAAAGCGGGTCTTGGAGACGGCCTGGGAGAGGTAGGGGGCGGTGAAGGCATAGGAGTTGAACTCATGACGGCCGAAGAGACGGAGGCCCATCTTCATCCAGCGGTTGAAGCCTTCGTGAAGTTCGAAGGCCAGCGTGTTGTCTACTTCCCAGTGACGGGTGAAGTCGTTGGCCGAGTCGCCGGGGAGGTAGTAGTCGGCAAAATAGCCCGGAGTAGCCTCATTGCTCTGCTCGTTGACAAGGAAGCGACGCGTATCGTTGTTGATGCGGAGGGTGTGGATGAAGGAGCTGACTGGCACGAACTCGCTTGTGACCTTGAGGCTGTCATTTCCGCTGGATTCTCCTTCTCCCTTTGTGCGGGGGGCGGTAATGCCACGGGGGATGAAGCCCGTCGCAGGGCGCTGTGTCAGACTGTCGAGAGGGGCTGCAGCCGGCTTAGCAGCCGATGCGGGGAGCTGGCCTGAGGGAGTCGCCGCAAGGGCGTGCCCTTTGGCGAGCGAGTCGGTCTTGAGACTGTCGGAATGGGCCGACTTGACACCCCACATTTTGGGCAGGTCTTCGCGGCGGATGACCTTGCCTTTGGCATTGCGGTAGCGGTGAAAGCCGAGGCTGTAGCGCTGTGTGAGGAAGATGTCTTTCCCTCCGATGCGGTTCCAAGCACGCTGGAGATTGGTGGGTATGTCGGCCGTGCCGTAGCTGGTCGGGTAACTCTCCGGGCGGGTGACGTAGTCATCGCTCGCAATGCCGCCGTTTTCGCGCGTCTTGAGATAGGTGTGCCCTGCGTAAGCGTGGAGGGAGTATTGATCTGTGCGGTAGGAGATGTAAAACTTTGCGTTGAGGTCTGCCGTAGACTGAGCGTTGTAGTAGCCCCGTCCGTAGAGGTAATCTACGTTGAAGCCTATGCCGAGACGCTTGCCGACGTTGACGGCGAAGCGGCCGATGAGGCGGTCTTCGCCATTGGTCTTGTTGCCGCAGGAGTGGTAGGTTAGGGTTGTGAAGGGCGACTTTGTATTGGTGAAGAGCAGGCTGTCGGGGGGCTGGAGGAAATAGTCGTAGGGGAGCTTGAAGAGGAAGGGATGGGTCTGCATGTTGGCCCCCTGTAGCTCAAAAAGGCGGGCTATGCGCGGGGCGCCGAGGTTGCCCGTTGTGTTGTACTCGCCCCACATGCCCTCGGTGAAGTTCGTGCGCTGGAAGGCATGGGGGATGGTGTCATAAACCGTCGGGTGGATGTCGCCGAAGCGGCTGTCAACGTGCCAGGCATAGATGCCCTCCGGCACGTCAGTCGTCTCCGTTGAGTCGCTTGCAAAGCCGCTTCTCTGCCCTGTCGGGTCGTCAGTGGTGGGGAAGCCGCCCGTACCTCTGAGGGGAGTGATCCCCCCCGTGCTCTTGACGAGTTGGGCAAAAGAGGTTGTTGCCCCGTAGGGAAGCAGGAGCAGGAGGCAAAGATAAAAGAGACGAAGAACGGAGGATCGCATGGGGAGAAAGTGGCGAAGCGTTGAGGAGATAAAGAAAGCCTTTGCGCGGGTCGGCGCAAAGGATACGGAGCTGGCAAAGACGGACAGGCGGAGCGGGCTTGGTCGTCTGCCCTGTCGACTCAAAAGGAAGATTATAGGCAGACGTTTGCCCGGCCCTTATTGGTAACGCTTGATGAGAGCGTCCACCGAGTCATCGCCGAGGCGCTTGGCTTGTTCGAGTGCTGCCCGAGCCTTGGCCTTCTGTCCCTGTTCGCCCTGTGCAATGCCGATGATGCGGTAAGCATCGGCGTTTTCAGGCTCTAGGCGCTTGACCTCTTCGGCGGCCTCGATGGCGCGCGGATATTCACCGATCTGGAGGAGCATATAGGCCTGTTCGAGGTAATAAGGCGCGGGCTTGCTGGTCGTGGCGATTGCAGTCTGGAGGTCACTGAGCGCCTGCTGATACATCTTGGCTTCTATCTCTACGCGGGCACGAAGGTAGTAGAAACGGTCGTTGAGGCGTGAGGGACCTACGGCCTGCTCATATCGGTCATAGTCAGCTACAGCCTGGCGGTAACGGCCGAGTGAGTAGCCCAAGCGGGCACGATCCCAATAATAGCCGGCATCTACGGCACGGGGCGCCCCAGCAGGGAGTGCGGCAATGCAGCTGTCAAGGAGGGTCAGAACCTTGAGGCTGTCACCGCCGGAAAGAGCCAAGCTGCGAGCTGCGGCATAGAAGACTTCGGGCGTGTCGAAGCCCTTCTCGCGGCTGGCCTCCAAGAAGAGCTCATAAGCCTGTTTGTAGTCTCGACGTGCAAAGTGGCATTTGGCCTCCAGCATACGGTATAGCGGGAGCGGGCGGAGGGAATAAGCCTTGTGAGCTTCGTCTTGAGCCCTTTCGATTGTCCAGCCGGGTGCCGGCGCGGCCGTGTCGTTGCGCTGCGTGAGGGTCGAGTAGATGAGATTGGCGAACGAGTAAGTAACGGCATCGGGCGTGATGACCGTCGTGTCAGCTTCGGCCTTGCGAAGCGCTGTGGCATAGTCGGCTTCGGCATCGCTCCAACGGCCTAAGCCGGCGTAACGATCGCCACGCGTCGTATAGCCGTCTGCACGTTCGGGCCATCGGGCGATGTAGTCGTCGCAGGCCGTAAGATAACGTGCAGAGTCAGTCGCTGCTAGCATGTAGAGGTAGGAGCTTGCATCATTGGGGGTAGCCGGGAGCGCCTTGGGAAATTGCAGCTTGCGCAGGTCGGCATCAAGTGCGGAGGTCGGCGTAATCGTCAGCGAAGAGACGATGCGGGCGTCGGCTGCGCAGGCTGTCTGCGCCCCCTTGCCGACATTGCGCTGAAGCATGGCCACCAGTTCTCCCGCCTCGTTGAGGAGCAGGGGAGTCTGAGCCACCAGATCATTGGCGGCATCGGTGTAGTAATAGCGATAGTCACCGAACGGCTCCGTGCGGGTCACCTTGACGGGGGCGGGGACGGCCTTCTTTGTCGTTTCGTAGGTGAGGAGGTAGAGCGTGGCGTTGTCAGCGGCTGGTGTAGTGGCCAGTGGCAACCATCCGCTCGGTCGTGCATTCTTCCCCTCGCCCGTAGTCGTAAATGTCACCATGCCGGCGTCGGCCTTGGCCCCCGTGATGCGACTGAGGGCGAAAACCTTCCCTCTCACATCGACTGCATCGATGCGAGAGGCGCCGACAAGCAGATCGTAAGCCGTGAGCAGAGTGCCCTGCTCGTCGAGGAAGCAACCTGTCCCTTCGCGGAGCAACGTACCTTGTGCATCATAGGCCCGCACCCTGGTCAGTGCTTTGTAGGCATCTTTGAGCGATGAGGCTGTGGCCGTCGTGACGCAGAGGATGAATGCGGTGAGCAGCAGAGGGAGTGTGCGGTGGTTCATGGGAAATTGCACTGGTAGAGACTGAGAATAAAAAAAGAAACGGACGAATCGGCTTAATTGAACAAATCTTCGGAGCGCTCTTTGCTCTTGCTGCCAGCAGAGCTGCTGCGCGTGGTGCCGGCCTTGGCCTGGCCCTCACTGTGAGAGGAGGTCGCGGGGGTGTGGGGCGCTGTGCCTTCCGCGCCCTCCGTAGCTTCACCGCCGTGGTGCGAGGGCGTTTCAGGTTCATCCATCAGATTGTCCTCGCCTAAGCCCTCACCCTCAACGGCGGCAGAGTCTGTAGCGAGCGAGTCGTTGGAGGCTGCGGGCGGCGCGTAGGTTACCTGGTAGGTTGAGGGACTGATACCTTCAGGGGGCAGACCGTATTTATGGAGATATTTGCCGGCAAGGGCGGGATCGTCCATTACGGAGCGGAGGAACTGGGCGACAATGGGCAGCGCCGTTCGGCTACCCTGTCCCAAGCGACCGGTGCGGAAGTGGATGGAGCGATATTCGCCGCCGACCCACGCACCGGCAACGAGGCTCGGGGTAACGCCGATAAACCAGGCGTCGGAGTGGTTGTTAGACGTACCTGTCTTGCCGCCCATATCGAGCTTATTGGAGAAGGGGCCGAGGTACATCATGGCGCCGAGCGTCTGAGAGGTGCCGCCGGCATCGGTCACACCGGCCTTGAGAAGTTGCTGCATGTAGAATGCGGCGGTCTGCGGCAGTGCGCGGCGCTCTGTATGCTTGGCTTCGTAGATCGTGTTGCCGTCAGCATCGACGACCTTCGTCACGAAGACAGGATCGACATGGATGCCGGCGTTGGCTACGGTGCTGTAGGCGTTAACCATCTCAATGAGGTTGACGTCACTCGAGCCCAATGCGAGGGAGGGCGTATCGTCGAGGGGCGAATTGACGCCCATGTCTTTGGCCGTCTGGATCACGTTGGGGATGCCCACCTCCTGGCCAAGCTTCACGGCAACTGTGTTGACGCTTTGAGCAAAGGCGGCACGCAGGGGGAGGTCGGCGTTGGAGAAGCGTCCGTTGGCGTTGTGAGGCTGCCAGATGGTAGTCTCGTGCTTTTTCTTGTCATAGACCTCCATGCGTATGTATTCGTCCTTTCGGGCATCGGCCGGGGTGAGCCCCTCCTTCATCGCCGTAGCGTAGACGAAGAGCTTGAAGGTCGAGCCGGGCTGGTGCATCGAGCGGGCCTTGTCATATTTCCAGGTTTTGAAGTCGACATCGCCAACGTAAGCCTTGACATAGCCCGTTTCGGGTTCCATGGCTACGAGGCCGGCGTGCATGTACTTGAGCATGTAACGGAGCGAGTCGACCGTCGACATCGTCTCGACCTTGTCGCCATCGTAGCTGAAGAGCTTTACCTTGTGAGGCAGGTGGAGATAATAGTCAACGGAGTCGGGGTTGTTGGGGTAGCGTGCCTGGAGCATCTTATAGGCGTCGGCCTGACGGAGTTTGTCCTCAAAGAAGCCGGGAATAATGTTCCCCTTCTCGTCGCGCCAAGGATCGCCCAAGTCGCGCCAGTGAGCGTCGAAGTTGCGCTGCACGACACGCATCTGGTCCCATACGGCCTTTTCGGCATCGGCCTGCATGCGAGAGTCGAGCGTGGTGTAGATCTTCAGACCGGCGGAGAACACGTCGATCTTGGCATTGGGGTCGTCGGGGTCGGAGCACAGGCGCTCGACCTCATCTTTGACCGCATCGCGGAAGTAGAGGGCGATGCCGTCGTAAGCGTTTTCTACGCTGAAGTTGAGCTTGATGGGGGTATTCTTCAACTCCTCGAGCGTAGCGGCATCGGGTACGTAGAGGCGGCCGAACTTCTCTTGGAGCAAGGCGCGGTGGTCATACATCTTGGTGAGCACCGTGTTGCGACGCTTGAGTGCATTGCGCGGATTGACGCGCGGGTTATAATAAGAGGTAGCCTTGAGCAAGCCGACAAGGACCGCCGCTTCTTCGGGCTTGAGCGAGGAGGGCGAGGTGTTGAAGTAAGTCTTTGCGGCCGTCTTGATGCCGTAGGCATTTGATCCGAAGTCAACGGTGTTGGCATACATCTCAAGAATCTCGCGCTTGGAGCAGACCATCTCCAGTTCCGTGGCGATGATCATCTCCTTGCTCTTCATGATGAGGATGCCCACGCCGGGGATCTTCCCCAAAAGCCCCGTAGAGTATTGCGTGCGGACGCGGAACATGTTTTTCACCAACTGCTGCGTAATCGTCGACGCACCGCGGGCATGCCCCTTCGTGGCGTCTTTAGCTGCGGCAAAGAGCCCCTGGAAGTCTACGCCGTGATGTTGGTAGAAGCGTTCGTCCTCAGTCGAGATCAACGCCTGGAAAAAGGCTGGCGAGATGCTGTCATAGGGTACGGGCGAGCGATTCTCGTTGAAGAATTTGCCGAGTAATTTGCCGTCGGCGCTGTAGATCTCCGAGGCTGCGGGGTTTTTCGGGTGTGTGATGTCGTGGATGGAAGGAGACTTACCGAAAAGCCAGAAAAGATTGAACGTTACGGCAAAGATGTAAAAGAGCACCAATGCCACAGACGACCAGATAGCCGTCCATAGCTTATAATACCACGGGCGCCCTTTCCACTGGCCTTTGTACCAGTGCCAGGCGTTTGCCAGCGCACGGCCGGTGCGGCGTAATAGTTCTTTGGTCGAGGCGAGAAAACCTCGTTTATCGTTAGTCTTTGTCGTCATAGTCAGGGTCGGTTAGCGGCAGTTAGCCGCACGTTATTGAGGGCAAAGGTAGTACATGGATGTCGTAGTGCAAAAGGCAAAGCCTCATGAATTGCCTCTAGAGCGGATGCAACCAATCAGAAAAGACCGCGTGAAGCACCTGCTAGGGGGCGCTTCACGCGGTCTTAGAAACATCAAATGTGGACCAGGAGGGGGTCGAACCCTCGTCCAAACGGGGACGTCGTATGCTTTCTACACGCTTATCACCGCAGGGATTTTCGTGCCTTGACCAGGAGCGGTGCGTCCGAGACGAGGCCTTATCCTCTAAAGATTTCGCCCGCTGCGCGAGGCCGCAGCTGACTATCGCCGATTTATCTGCACCACCTGATCAAGCTGCTTCGGCGCCAGAGCGCTTGGGTGATGTCTCGTTCCCCCACCTAGTGAGGGAATTAAGCCAACTTACTGTGCTTCGGTTAGGCAGCGAGAGCAAAGCTATTTTCGCCAGTTAAATTGTCGGAAGCCGAGATTAGAGTGCCCACCTCCAGGCGCACTGCGTGCTTACAAACCACATCGGCCCGCTGTCAAATCCAGTCTGGCCCGATGATTTTGTATCGTAGTCGGAAAAGTTTGGCAAAGTTATGCATTTTCAAACGAAACGTATGCCTGCTGGCGTGATTTATTTGACTTGGGGGCAAAAACCGTGTGGGCGAGTCCTACTCAGGGACGCAAAAGGAGTAACTTTGCGCGATAGGCTGCGGTGGTGATCTGGACCTAACCATTCACCCTCGCCCAGTCTCCGGTGTCGGCCATCCCGTGTGGATTGGTTTGTGGCCGGATATTCTTATAAAAATCGTAACTGGTATGATGCGACCCCTCTTTATCGCCGGCCCCTGCGTGATCGAGTCGGCCGAGCTGTTGGATACCGTAGCCGCGGAGGTGAAGCGCCTGCGTGACGCGACGGGGCTCACCTTCTACTTCAAGGCTTCCTTTGACAAGGCAAACCGCACGTCGATCCATTCCTATCGCGGCCCAGGACTGGAGAAGGGATTGCAGATGCTTGCCGATGTGAAGGAGAAGTACGGACTTCCGCTCCTCACTGATGTGCATGAGAGCTATCAGGCCGAGGCGGCCGGCGAGGTGGTTGATGTTATCCAGATTCCGGCTTTTTTGTGCCGTCAGACAGACCTGCTGGTTGCGTCGGCAAGAACGGGGCGCATTATCAATATCAAAAAAGCGCAGTTTCTCTCGGGCGATGACATGAAATATCCCGTTGAGAAGGCGCGGGACGCCGGTGCCCAGGAGGTGTGGCTGACCGAGCGCGGCAACATTTACGGTTATAACAATCTGGTCGTGGACTTCCGCAACCTGCCGCTGATGACCCAGTATGCCGACCGGGTGATTATGGATTGCACACACTCCGTGCAGCGTCCCGGCGGTGGGGGAAGCACAACGGGCGGTGACCGTCGCTTTGTGCCCCAGATGGCGTTGGCGGCTAAGGCCTTCGGCGCCCAGGGCTATTTCTTCGAGACCCACCCCGACCCCGACCACGCGTTGAGCGACGGTCCCAATATGCTCTACCTCCACGATCTCGAAGCGGTGGTGAAGAGCCTCCTTTGAAAGCTGCGGTTTTGCGGGAGCGTACCCGCAACTCCGGATCTATTTAGTAAAAAGATAAGCTGCCCTGACGGATTGTCGTCGGGACGGAACGTGTGTGCGGGCCTTCGGCTGTCAGCCAAGGCGGGGCGCATGCGAAACCTCTTATTTCAATAACAGACCTCCATGAGTAAATGGACTGATACGGCGATCAAGTGCCTGAAGGACGAGGCACAGGCCTTGATAGAATTGATTCCCCACATTGGGGCGGACTTTGACCGGACGGTCGAGCTGATACTAGCCTGCAAGGGAAAGCTCATCGTAACGGGCGTGGGTAAGAGCGGGCACATCGGCGCTAAGATTGCCGCAACACTTTCTTCTACCGGTACGCCGAGCTTCTTTATCAATCCGCTAGACGTGTTCCATGGAGATCTGGGCGTGATACAGTCCGGCGACGTGGTGCTGGCCATCTCCAATTCGGGTCAGACTG
This sequence comes from Alloprevotella sp., assembly GCA_052272595.1. GTDB lineage: Bacteria > Bacteroidota > Bacteroidia > Bacteroidales > Bacteroidaceae > Alloprevotella. The sequence goes on along the minus strand of DAVZJV010000001.1, from coordinate 180,879 downwards.
ACGAGCTGTTGCGCTTCCTGCCTTATCTGCTGGACCACCACATCCCCGTAGTCGGTATGAGCGGCAATCCTCAATCGCTCCTGGCGCAATACAGCACGGTGCACCTCAATGCCGCCGTGCGCCACGAGGCCTGTCCGCTGGGGCTGGCACCGACGTCGTCTACAACGGCAGCACTGGCTCTGGGCGATGCACTGGCCTGTGCGCTGATGGAAGCCCGAAACTTTAAGGCTTCGGACTTCGCGCAGTATCATCCGGGCGGCACGTTGGGCAAGCGTCTCCTGACCCGGGCCCGTGATGTCATGCAGACCGAGGAACTCCCCACCATCCCGCCAACGATGTGTCTGGGCGAGGCTGTTATTCACATGAGCGACGGGCGACTGGGACTTTGCGTAGCGATGGAGGGAGACCGCGTGGTCGGCATTATCACCGACGGTGACATCCGCCGAGCCATGGAGACATCGCAGAGCAGCTTTTTCCAGCTGAGGGTAGCCGATATCATGACCCGTCAGCCCAAGACGGTAGCGCCCGATACGAAGATCGCCGAGATCGAGCAGATCTTGCATCGCAACAAGATTCACTCCGTGCTTGTCGTGGACGATGGCGGTCGTCTGCTCGGCGTCGTCGACTCCTTCCGCACGATGCTTTAGGCACGCGAGCTGCTTGCCGTTTCTCCGCCTCTCCCCGATTCTTTACCTTGTAGTAATGATCCTGAAGCGCTATTTCCTTGTTCTTATGGTCCTAGCATTGTCACCCTTTACCTATCTTCCCGCGCTAGCTAATACGTGTCACCGATTGAGGGGGAGCGATGCCTCTGTCGTGGCATTCCTTGAGGACCGCTTCGGCGTGCGCTTTACAGACAATAATCGCGTGACCATCTTCAAGACGGGGAAAGAGAAGTTTGATGATCTGCTTCCGGCAGTACGTGCTGCACGGCGAAGCATCCATCTGGAGTATTTCAACTTCCGCAACGACTCTATCTCGCGCGAACTTTTCTCAATTCTCGTTCAGAAGGCTGCTGAAGGCGTGAAGGTCAGGGCGCTTTTTGACGGTTTCGGCAATGCTTCCAATAACCGCCCGCTCCGGCGGCGCCACCTGGATAGCCTCAGGGCGCGCGGCGTTGAGATCTATGAGTTTGACCCTCTGCGTTTCCCCTGGATCAATCACGCCCTACATCGCGACCATCGCAAAATCGTGGTAATCGATGGCGAGGTGGCCTATACTGGAGGCATGAACGTGGCGGACTATTATATCACAGGTAAGCCCGAACTGGGAGAATGGCGCGACATACATACGCGCATCGAGGGTGACGCCGTTGGCGAACTGCAAAAGGTCTTCCTCGGCTTCTGGAACAAGGTAACGCACCAACAGATCAGCGGGCCGGAGTATTATCCCGGTGAACGGGACGCTGCGGCAGACTTCCCGATGCTTCCGCCAGATACCAGCGCAACGGCTGGCCATAAGCGGGTGGGAGTGGTCAATCGCGATCCGAAGACTTCCCCCCGCATCATCCACGATACCTTTGTTTATGCGATTACCCATGCCGAACGACAGATACAGATCATCAATCCCTACTTTACGCTCTGCAGGCACATCAGGCGTGCATTGACCAAGGCTGTCAAGCGAGGCGTAGACGTGGAGATCATTGTCTCTGAGAAGAGCGATATACCCGTGACGCCGCGCATTGTGGAATATAACGTCCATAAACTGATGAAGGCCGGTGCGAAGGTCTACTTCTTTCAGGGCGGCTTCCATCATAGCAAGATCATGATGGTCGACAGCGCTTATTCCTTCGTGGGTTCTGCCAATCTCAACAGTCGCAGTCTCTCTTATGACTATGAGTGTAACCTGCTGATTGACGACATACCCACCACAGCTGAGTTGCAGCGCATCTTCACCCACGATCGTGATACTCGTTGCTATCGCCTGACACCGGAGATCTGGCGCAGTTGGAAACGCTGGCGCCGGATAAAAGGGTGGTTCTTCCATTTCCTTGTTCCCTTCGTCAACTGTGACGACAAGGACCGTAACGGCGGCTCGTTTGACGAGTTTCTGCCCGAGATAGGCATCCGCAACGACGAATGTTGATAGCTCGGGCTGTGCGCAGACCATCGCCTTCTCAGCTTTGGATTCCTGACTACGGCGGTTACGCCTGACGACTACACCTTTTACAACGCAGCATAATATTAAGATGTCATCTACGATCACTCAGCCATCTGTGCGCGATACGCGCTTTTCTATAATCAAGGCATTGGCCATCATCTTGGTCGTGCTCTCTCATGCGGGGATCAGCGGATGGTTCTATAACTTTGTCTTCCTCTTCCACGTGCCGGTCTTCTTCATCTGTGCCGGTTTCTTCTTCCATACGAAATATCTCAGCGATGGGCAGACCTTTGTCTGGCACCGCGTGAAAGGGCTCTACCTCCCTTTCGTGCGTTGGAGCGTTTTCCTGCTTGTCTTCCACAATCTCCTCTTTCCCCTCGGTTTGCTGAGCGAGCACTATGGCAATGCTCAAGGCGGAGTGACTCATCCCTTTACTTGGCATCAGTGGTGCCAACATTTGTGGAGTATCGTGACGAATATGTCAGGCTACGACCCCTTCTTGGGTGGTACATTCTGGTTCTTCCGTGCGCTACTGCTAGCCAGTCTTGGGTTCTTCATCCTCTTCAAGTTGCTTCGTCTCTCCGAGCGTTTGCAAACTAACGTAGCCGTGGGGTGGGGCATTTTGTCGATCTCCCTGCTGCTAGCCCTTTGGCAAACGGGTGAGGGGCTTAAGATGCCGGGAGTAGCGCAAGGCGGTTATCGGGAACTGATGGGCATATTCTTCATGGCGGTCGGTTTCCTGATCCGTCAGTACGGGTTGGATCGGCTGCTGACGTGGAAGGTTGCTGCGCCGGCTACACTCATCGCGGGGCTCTTTGCCTGGCTTTGTCCTACGGCGATGGTCTGGCGTGCCACGATGGGGCAATTCTTAGCTTTGCCATTGCCGGCTTTATGCGGTTTCATCATGTTGGCATACTGCTCGATGTGGCTTGATCGCTGCGGGGGAATCGTCAAGCGCATCGCAGTCTATGTGGGCGACCGTACACTCTATATATTTGCTTTCCACTTGCTCGCCTTCAAGGTCATAGGGTTGCTCAAGGTGTGGTGGTATGATCTGCCGTTTGAGGCGTTGGGCGGGCATCCCTATGTGCTTCAGCCAGCCAACAATGTGCTGTGGATCTTATTATATGTCATTGCCGGCGTTAGCATTCCGCTCCTTTGGGTGACGGTGTATCGCCGCGTGGTCTCACACATAAGCCTCAGTCAGCATCAGGTGATAGGCTGGTTTGTATTGGGCGGACAGCTTGCTTTTCGTTTGTTGCGTTTCATTGGTGCAGCTGTCTGGAAGTTCGCCCTGGCTCAATGGCGCGGGATGGTCCATACCTTCCGCGAACTGCTTGCCGCTTCGAGCACTAAGGACGAATAGGGTTAGAGTTTCCTCGTTACTACGCTGCGCCTCGCTGAGGCCTGCATCTGTGATCGGCGAAATGTGTGCCTTAGCGGGCCGTGATGTGGAAGCAGGATTGGTGCATCTCGTATTTTACGTAGCAGGTGCCGGCTTCGCGCTGGTCGCGCAATACTTCAGCCAGTATGCTCTTGAAGGCTGTAACCCAATGGATGCGACTCTCACCTTCGGGCGTAAGTTCCAAGAATCGGTTATAGGATATGTCGAAGGTCGTGCCGTACTGGTGGCAGGAGTTCTCCGATGCGTTGCGGTTGAACTTACGTAGGCGGCCTACGTCTTCAGCCGTACGAAGCACAGAGGTTATGACCAACTTGTGAGGTTCGTAGCCTTTCGTGGCTAGCGAGTCGTTGAAGGCGCGGGCAATGGTTCCCAGCAGCGTGGCGGCGCGGGGAACCAGATAGGGAATAGACTGACGCAATTTCTCAACGGAATAATAGGGAGAGTCGGCGATATAGACAAGGTCTTTCATCCGTCTGCGGGCTTCGTCGCGGTTGGCTATCAGAGGAATGCCGAGGCGTGTCGCAGAGGTGAGCTGCAGGTCGTTGAGGTCGGGGAAAGAGTCTTCGAATCGATGAACGCTCAACACGCGGTTTTTGACTCTGCTGCCGTCAGCTTTTGTAAGGACGGGCTTCGTATGAGCGCGGAGCAGCAAGGCATCCACTTCACGTGCATGCACTTCTACGCTGTCAGGTAACGCCTTACGGGCTATAGGTTGTTCCTTCTCGGGCTTCGGGCGAAGCATGCGGGGAAGTGTCAGATCAGGGAAGATCCATCTGACAATGGCCAAGAGCAGAATGACGCATATGAAAGAGAACAGGAAGCGGCGGCGGCGGACGGCAAGCGGTTTGTTTGACATTGAGCGGAGTGGAATAGCTTTGGGGGAAGGAACGGGCAACGCTAGAGAGGGCGTACCCGGCCATGTCAGTCGTTTGGGACGGTTAGCGGATACAAAGTTAGCCCAAGTCCGGCGCAGTAAGAAGCAGTTGCACAAGGTTTCTTGCTTGACCTCCGCTGTCTTTTTCCCGCCGCTAAGTTTAAAGTTGTCTTGTGCTAGGCAGCGCAGTCTTCCTGTTGCTGTGCAGGGGGGATAATATCCCCCTAATCGTTTCCGCCTTCCCGTGTCCTTGCACTACCTTTGCAGTGCGCAAACTGATTTGTGCGACCAAACTCGTTTCAATAGCTTTTTAGTAGCTCGTCTTCGATGATCGAACGCCATTTTATTCTCGAACAAGCCGATCCCATCCTCTTTCAAGGCACTGGCAATGTCAATATCAAACTTCTCCGTGCGCTTTGCCCAAAGCTTCGCATCATGGCGCGTGACAATGTGCTTCGTGTTGTAGGGGATGAAGAGGAGATGGCCCGCTTCGAAGAGCTGTTCGTAAAACTTGAGCGTCACTGCGCAACTTACAACCGCCTGACAGAAGACGATGTGCGCAATATCGTGCGCGGTGAGCAGGCAGGCGTTCAGGGTGAGGCCGGTGTCATCGTTTATAGCACTAGCGGGCGCGCCATCACGCCCCGTAGCGAAAACCAGCGCCGGCTCGTTGAGGCCTACCGCACACACGACATGGTCTTCGCTATCGGCCCCGCAGGTTCCGGCAAGACATATACCGCCATTGCACTGGCCGTCAGAGCCTTGAAGAATCGTGAAGTGAAGCGTATCATCCTTTCCCGTCCTGCCGTTGAGGCCGGTGAGAAGCTGGGCTTCCTGCCTGGTGACATGAAGGAAAAGATCGACCCCTATCTCCAGCCGCTTTATGATGCGCTCGGTGAGATGATCCCGGCAGCTAAGTTGGCCGAGCTGCTTGCCCAAGGAGTCATACAAATCGCCCCCCTGGCTTTCATGCGCGGCCGCACGCTCTCCGATGCCGTTGTCATCCTTGACGAGGCGCAGAACACAACGACGGCCCAGATCAAGATGTTTCTCACCCGCATGGGCTTTAATACGAAGATGCTCATTACGGGCGACCGCACACAGATCGACCTGCCGCCCTCGCAGCGCAGCGGACTGACCGAGGCCCAGCGCATCCTTGAAGGGCTTGAGGGCATTGCGTTTATCGAGATGACGGAGAAAGATATCGTTCGTCATAAGCTGGTTACCCGCATTGTTACGGCCTATGCGCGCGATGATGAGCGCCGGAAGGCCTTGCGCGAGGCGGAGCGAAAGGCGGACGAGCAGTCAGAAGCTCAGGAGCACGAACGGCAGTAAGCATACATCACTCTATTACAACATACAAACATCAGCTATCATCATGGCAACAGCATTGACAAAGACAGATTTTCATTTCCCTGGTCAGCAGGGCGTATATCACGGCAAGGTGCGCGATGTCTATGATTTGGGCGACCGCCTCGCAATGGTGGCTACCGATCGTATCTCGGCCTTTGACTGCATCCTTCCCAAGGGCATTCCCTTCAAGGGGCAGGTGCTCAATCAGATTGCAGCCAAGATGCTTGATGCTACGGCCGACATCTGTCCCAACTGGAAGCTTTCCACCCCCGATCCCATGGTGACGGTAGGCATCATGTGTGAGGGTTTCCCCTTGGAGATGATCGTGCGCGGCTATCTTTGCGGAAGCGCCTGGCGTGCCTATAAGAGCGGTGTCCGCGAGATTTGCGGCGTCAAGCTCCCTGAGGGAATGCGCGAGAACGAGAAGTTCCCCCATCCGATCCTCACGCCGACGACCAAGGCCGAATATGGCGAGCACGATGCCGATATTTCCAAGGATGAGATCCTGGCGCAAGGTCTCGCCACTCCCGAGCAGTATGCAACGCTTGAGCGCTATAGCCTTGCCCTCTTCGAGCGCGGCACGGAGATCGCAGCCAAGCGCGGCCTGATTCTCGTAGACACAAAGTATGAGTTTGGCCTCCACGATGGTAAGATCTACCTGATGGATGAGATCCATACCCCTGACTCCTCGCGCTACTTCTATGCCGAGGGCTATGAAGATCGTTTCGAGAAGGGCGAGCCTCAGCGACAGCTCTCCAAGGAGTTCGTTCGCGAGTGGCTGATGGACAACGGCTTCCAGGGCAAGGAGGGGCAGAAGGTTCCCGAGATGACCGATGAAATCGTCGAGAGCATCTCCGCCCGCTACATCGAGCTCTACGAGCATATTACGGGCACCAAGTTTGAGGCCGAGACGCACGAAGATCTTGCCCAGCGTATCGAGCACAACGTACTGGCTTATCTCGCGAAGTAAGTCGGTCTGTCCGAACGATTTTTAAACACTAACCAACGGCAATCCCGAGGGAAGCGATGAAGCCTTCTGGCGGCATCCTTCTCCCGGGATTGTTGCGTTTGTAAGCCGGCCTGACCATACGAGGCACAATTCGACAAGTCTAGAAATTGAAAAAGCGATTTACTATACAAAGGGTATAGCAAATCGCCATAAAGAGAGAGAGAGAAATAGGGAGAGGTACCCAGCAGATTCGAACTGCTGTACGCGGTTTTGCAGACCGCTACCTAGCCACTCGGTCAGGGTACCAAAACGTTACTGATAGCTAGTCAATGTGCGGTGTGTACGGGACTCGAACCCGTGACCCCATGCGTGACAGGCATGTATTCTAACCAGCTGAACTAACACACCAAGTGTATGCAATGATTAACCGTCAGCAACTTTGCTCGTCTAGAGAAGTCCCTTTTTAGGGGCTTTCCTTCTCGTTTGCGGATGCAAAGGTAGTGCTTCCTGCGAATATAGCCAAGGGTTGGCGCTCTTTTTCTTGAGATTCTTTAGCTGCAATGCCGCTTCTGCCTGTGCGAAATGTGTTCAGATCGTAATAGGATATGGTTTATACCCTCGGAAAATCAGAACATTCGGATCAAGCGGGAGCTCTTTGAGCGTGCTTTGTCAGAGATCGGCCTTTTTAGGCTGTAAAACCTCTTGTTCGCTTGATGGGTGCGCATAGACGTGGTTACAGAGCAAGATGGTGCCCGTTGCTGCCGTATAGGTGCCGATGTAGAGCGCTTTACGCGGTGAGGAGGCGAAGAGGTTCAGCACCTTGTCTACCGGAAATGCATCGAGGTCGTAGATTACGTGCGTGTAGGCTTTGGTGTCAATATTATTTGTGAGGTGTCCTTCCGGAAGTTTCTCGTTATCGGCATCGATGCAGTCGATGTCTAGGGCATAAGCTCTGGCAATCTCTTCGATCGCTTTGTTCGCGTGGCCGAGATAGAGCATTCGTTCGGTTCGGCGTGTGGAGGGGATGGGGTGGAGAAAGTGCGTAAGGTACTTTCGCTGTTGTCCCAATAGCGAGATGCAGGCGCGCAGAATGATGGCGGCCTGGATGGGGAGTGACAGCACAAAGCTGTAGTGGCGGTAGTGCTTTCTGAAGAAGAGGAGCATCGCCTCGTAGAAGACGTGGGTGTAGCGGTAGGTGTTCTTCTTTGTGCTCTCTCCCTTGTAGTGCAGGATGGGGGTCGGATAATAATAATTGTGGCGTCCGGCTTGTAGCATTCTGTATGAGAGGTCGATGTCTTCTCCGTACATAAAGAAGCGTTCGTCAAAGGCTCCTAGTTTTTTTAGCGCCGTTCGGGGGATCATCATCAGCGCACCTGAGACGATTTCGATCTCGTTGGGCTTCTCGATGGGCAGATACTGCAAGTAATAGCGGCCGAAGAGGCGGCTTTTGGGGAAGAGGGCGGCGAGGCCCGTCATCTTGTAGAATGACACCCACGGCGTTGGACACCCTCTCCGCGACTCGGGGGCGAAGGCTCCGTTGTTTTGTAGCATCTTTACGCCGATGGCGCCGAGCTGGTCTTCGGGCCGGGCGTCGGCGAAGGCTATAAGGTCTGCCAGCGTGTGCTCCGTCAGCAAGGTGTCGGGGTTGAGGTAGAGAACGTAGCGCCCTTTCGCTTCATCAAGCACTTGGTTGTTGGCGCGGCCGAAGCCTACGTTGCACTGGTTGGCTATGAGGTGGAGCTGGGGATAGTCGGTCTGGGGGAAATGTTTTCTGAGATAGTCCACCGAACCGTCTGTCGAGCGATTGTCAACGACGAAGACCTCATAAGAATCGGCCGGCAGTCCCCGGCTGTTGAATATGGAGCGTAGCGTCTGCGTAACGAAGTGTTTGACGTTGTAGTTGACGATGATAATGCTGAGCTGCATGGGGCTTGGTCGGGGTAAGGAGAAGGTACGCTTAGACTGTTGCGGATCGGAGTTTGTGGGCGATAGGAGCTTAGGCCTCGTTCTTGGGCCAGCAGAAGATAAAGCCTATCAGTGATATGAGCAGGCAGTAGAGCGGCGTGGTTGAGAGTGTGGCGTAGTAAATGAGCAGATTGACGGCGATGACAAGCCCCTGGATGGATGTGCGCAGCAGGTTTAGCGGCAGGAGCAGATTGGGGCGTTTGCCTAGCGCCTGCCTTACGCGCCTTACGGCGAAGAGGCGCAGCGCCCCCCAAGTGCCGCCCAGGGTCAAGACGATGCAGAGCATTTGGAGGGCATAGGCCATTTGGGGCGTTACGGGGAGGTAACCTGTCGGCAATAGGTCTGCCTCGCAAGCGGCGGCGTAGGCAATGCCCAACAGGCATAAAGTGATGTAAACGATGCGGCTGACTTTCGGAGTGTTGGTAGGCATGGATGATGGCGTAGGGGAAAGATGTGTGTTGGGCTGATCAGAAGCGTTTAGGTCTGACAGACGCTCACTTCAGCGGCGTGCGTCCTACGATGGAGCGGCCGAGTGTCACTTCATCGGTATACTCGAGGTCATCGCCCACGCTGACACCGCGGGCCAAGACGGTAAACTTCACGTCCGGTGCCCGTTCGGCGAGCCTTCGCTGGATAAAGAAGTTGGTTGTGTCTCCCTCCATCGTAGGGTTGAGGGCCAAGATTACTTCCTTGACCCCGCCGGCCTCAACGCGGTCAAAGAGCGACTGCAGTTCCAGATCATCAGGGCCGATGCCGTCCATCGGCGAGATGACGCCGCCCAAGACATGGTAGAGCCCGTGATATTGTCCCGTAGCTTCGATAGACATTACGCTGTGCACGTTCTCTACAACACAAAGCGTCGTCTTGTCGCGACGCTCATCGGCACAGATCTCGCAGATCTCCGTGTCCGAAATGTTGTGGCAAACCTTGCAGTAGCAGATATGGTCGTAGAGTGAGCGTAGACTATCGACCATGCCATGCGCCACGTCTTCGCGTTGCGAGAGCAGATACAGCGCATAGCGGAGAGCGGTCTTTCGACCCACGCCGGGGAGTCGGGTGAGTTCGGTGATGGCTCGTTCGAGAAGTTTAGAGGGATATTGCCCGCTGATCATGTGGTTGAGGGGACTTCGGATTTTGAAGTAGCGAAGTTAACCTTTCGTGCGTAGTGGGCAAAGCCGTCCTTTTAGGTTTTTCGCTCTATCTTCCGCTCTCCTTCACCATTTCCTGCACAATTTGCGTAAAGTCCTCGTCGGCCATGAGGCGTTCGAGCGTTAAGTGCATGCGGTAGCGCCAGTAATGGTCAGGGTCGGCGGGGTCGTTGATCTGCTCACGTTCGGCATGGGCGAAGCGCAGGGTGGGTGAGAGCGCCAGCCAGTCTTGCAGGGAGAGGAGGCAGAGCATGGAGGGGGAAGCCAAATGGCGCGCGATGATCTTGCGACACAAGGCTGCAGGAGGATCAACCGGCACGTCGCCTGCCTCGTGGAGCACGTCGTGCATAAAGTTGGCGGCGAGCTGCGGATTTTTCATCCACCAGAGGCGTAAAGGGGGCATGTCGTGCGTGTCGATTGTGTCAACGCTCAGTGGCGGATTATGGGTCGGGTCTCCGATCGAGATGCCGTAGGCCTTCGGCATGCGGCTCACTTCGAGTGTCAGGATGTCCAGGCGGCTCAGCACGTCGGGCACGCAGGCCGGTATCATGCCCAGATCCTCGGCGCAAGGCAACATGCCCCCGCCTTCAGCTTCGGGCAGAGGGCAGAGTTGGGGCTCGGGCGAGCGGCTGTCGTGGGAGTGGGTGATTGCCGGCAGCTTACCCATCGCTTCGGCAGCCCAGAAGTCGTTGTGGCGATGATAGTAGAAGTCGTCGTAGAGTCTGTCGTAGGCTGCGCGGTCGGTGTCGGTCAGCGCTGCATAGGCCGTGGTGCGTTGGCCCTCGATGCGCGGGTGATAACACTCGGGCTTGTCGGGGTCGGCAATAAAGAGACACTGCGTGGCGAGCTGATGCAGTTCGGCTGCCAGCGGTGCATTTGTCTCACCTAGCTCCCGCCTGATAGCTCGTTGGCTGCGATAGGGGGGGCGCAGCGTGAAGTGGTCGCCTAGCGGCATGAGATAACGTGATGCGGCCTCACTCCCGAAGCGGTCGGCCATCGCTGCAGCCTCTTCACGACTGACGTAAGGCAGTGCAAGCAGTGAAGCGTCGGCCATGAAGCCGCCTGCGCGCAACTCATCGGTCGTGAGCGGCAGCGCAGGGCGGAAGCGGCCGAGCAGGCCGTCTATCTGTTCGGCTGGCACCTCCCAAATGCGGAAGAAACCCAGCACGTGGTCGATGCGGTAGGCATCGAAATAGCGTCCCATATGGTCGAGGCGCCTGTGCCACCACTGGTAGCCGTCACGGCGCATAGCCGCCCAGTCGTAGGTCGGGAACCCCCAGTTTTGTCCGTCGCGGGCGAAGGCATCGGGCGGTGCTCCGGCCGTGCCGTCAAGGTGGAATAGGGCGGGGTAGCTCCAGGTGTCAACACTGTCGCGGCTTACGCCGATGGGCAGGTCACCCTTGAGGATGATCCGTGCGGCGCGGGCCGCACGACGGGCATTGAGTAACTGACGGTGGAGCAGATATTGCACAAATTGCCAGAAGCGGATGTCGTGTTCGTCGGCTTCACCTTCCGTCTCACTGGGTAAATGTCGGTGCAGGTAGTCTATCCCCCGGCTGTCGCGCAGTGCGCAGTAGGAGGCGTAGCGGGGAAGCCAGTCGCAATTGTCTGTGACGAAACGTTGGTAGCCTGCCGTGCCTTCTACTTCGGCACCGGTTTCCTCATAGAGCAGATGGAGGAAGTTTAACTTGAGGGTGCTTGCTCCTTCGTAATCAACATCAGCCAGTACGTTGAGCGCTGCAGCCCGGTCCCTCACTTGCCCGTAGGCCTTCGTGTCCTTGAAGGGGCGCAGGTCAAGATAGGCGGGATGGAGCGCAAAGACCGAGATGGCGCTGTAAGGGTAGGAGTCGCGCCACGAGCCGGTGCGCGTCGTATCGCAGAGCGGGAGCAACTGGATGGCGTGCAGTCCCAAGCGGCTTGCCCAATCAATGAGCAAGCGGAGGTCGCCGAAGTCACCGATGCCCGCACTCTCCTCGCTGCGGAGCGAGAAGATCGGCACGACCACGCCCGCCCAACGGGGAGCAGGCTGCCCATCGCAATGCGGCATGTCGTCTGTCCGTATGATGTGCCCCATGCCGTTCTTTACAGTCTCGCTATCGTAGGGTAGGAGCAGCGTACGGTTTTCGCCCTTCTCCCACAACGGGGCTTCAGTGGGGAGGCCTTCGCGTAGCAATACATATTTATAATGCAGCACCCTCACCTTGTAAGAAGTATCCGCCCTGCCCTCGAGCTCATCGCAGAGCTGCGCAGCCTCATCAGCGTTCAGCGCCAGCTCGTAGCGGTAAGGGCCTGTGGCAACAAGCCGTCGGGCGCGGCAGATGTCCCAAGCGCCAAGCGAAGGAGCCTCGCCGACTATGGCCCAGTAATGTCCCTTGGGGGCAGGGAAGGCGCAGCAGCTAATCGTCAGTGCACCGGCTTCATCGTCAGTGTTGAGGGGCGGTGGGGCCTGTCTCGCAAGGACACAATCGTGGAGGGCCGTATGGTGGGCATAGGGGGGCAAAGGCCTGTCGGCCCAAGCATCGACAAACCATAGCTCGTCATCGCGTTCGGGGTTCAGCTGATGGCAGCGCCAACTGTTGTGCTCGCACCGAATGATGGTATGGCCATCTTGCGCGCCATAAAGATGTGGTCTGGCGAGTTCATCCGCATCACCTGAGGCTCTGCCGGGGCGGCTGACCCGGTATGCGTGGCGCAGGGTGGTCGGCGGCTGGGCCACGGTGTAGGTTCCTTGCCAATAGTGCCCGTCGGTCGTTGTGAGGGGGATGACGAGTGGCTCAGCCTTGTCGGCTACGTAATAGACCTCAAGGCGTTCGCCGGGTCGGGTGAAATAGTCTATGCTGAAGTGGAGGGTGAGCATCTTGTCTTGTAAACGTGGGAAAATAGGCGAACTCGGAGTTTCGCTCGGCTCTTTGCGTGACCGGCCAATCCTGCAAGCCTTGGAGAAAAAACGGGAAGGCAGCTAGAAAATTCTAGCCGCCTTCTAGAATTTTCTGCAAGGCGACTTGTGAGACAGTCTCGCTAGGGTTCTTTAATATATTGTATATCTGTAATTTCGGTAAGTGCGATTGGGGATGCGGTGGCGGGGCGGAGCTTGAGGTTGCGTGCATGATGTAGGCGGAGCGGCAAGCAACGATCCGCGGTATGTTTGTAGGCCGCATCGGGCAATCTCGCCGAGCTTGGTTGGGCGGTCTGTCATTCATGCATTAACTTTGCAAAGACGCCCGTGGCAAAGATAGCGCTTTTTTAAGAGGTTATGCTTTTGTCCTTCTCTTTCTTAAATTATTTGTTATGACTGCTGATATCATCTTCCAATCCTTTCCTGACCTGACTGAGGCGCAGCGGGCCCGCTTTAACCGTCTCGACGAACTTTATCGTTACTGGAACGAACGGATCAACGTGATCTCCCGTAAGGACATCGACAATCTCTACCTCCATCACGTGCTCCACTCGCTGGGCATCGCCAAGGTGGTGAACTTCGCCGCGGGCACGCGGGTGCTCGATGTGGGCACGGGCGGCGGCTTCCCCGGCATACCCTTGGCGATCCTGTTTCCCGAGGTGAAGTTCCGGCTCATCGACCGCACGGCGAAGAAGATCCGCGTGGTACAGGCGGTGGCCGAAGCCTTGGACTTAGATAATGTCAGTGCGCAGCAACTTGACGCTGCTGAAGAGCGCGGGCCGTTTGATTATGTAGTGAGTCGGGCAGTAACGGATGCGGCGAAGCTTTTACCCCTTGTCAAAGGGAAAGTCCGGCATGACGGCCCGGCAGGGGCCGCTTCAGGGCTTTATTGCCTAAAAGGCGGGGATCTGACCAGTGAATTGCAAGGTGTAGGACGAAAAACGAAGGAGTGGAATCTTAACGACTACTTTGCCGATCCCTTCTTTGAGACGAAGAAAGTGATCTATTTGTCCGTTTGAGTCCCCTATTTTATCGTGTTGAGTGAAAAAAAAGGCGCGTTTCTTTCGCTGGCGTGGATTTCTGCTTAACTTTGACGCATCATTTTGAGATGCGCGGCCTACAGCAGAGGCTGGTAAGACCCACAGATGAGCTTTGGGCTCAGTCTGAATCCGCGTGACACATTACCTACACATCTATAATCCTGCCCGGACCATGTGTTATCTAAGATTTGATAAAGCGCAGATGACCAATCTGCAAGAGAGTCTCTATAAAGAGATGCTCATCACCAACCGCACGGGTGCCTATCTCTCCACGACGCTTGTGGGGTGTAACATCCGCAAGTATGATGGGCTGCTCGTCATTCCCGTGCCCAACTTGGATGATGAAAATCACGTGTTGCTCTCATCGCTCGATGAGACGGTGATACAGCATGGAGCAGAGTTTAACCTCGGGCTGCACAAATATCAGGGAGATAACTTCAGCCCGAAGGGACACAAATATATTACCGCCTTTGAGTGGGAACAGGTGCCGACCTGGACTTATCGCGTCGGCGGCGTGCTGCTTAAGAAGGAACTCGTGTTTGACACGATGATCCACCGCATTTACATCCGTTACACCCTGCTCGACGCTCACTCCGAGACGCGTCTCCGTCTGCGCCCCTTCCTGGCTTTCCGCAGCGTCCGTCAGTGGACGCACGAGAACGGGCTGGCTGACCTGACCTGCCATCCTGTTAAGGGCGGCGTGAGCACCTGCCTCTATGAGGGCTATCCAGACCTTTTCATGCAGCTCAGCCGCGAGGACGTGGAGTGGCGCTATGAGCCTTGCTGGTATCGTGGATTTGATTACCCCAAAGAGCGCGAGCGCGGCTATAATGAGACGGAGGACTTGGCACAACCCGGCTACTTCGAGTTCGTCATCCAAAAGGGTGAGAGCGTTACCTTTAGTGCCGGCATCGCCTACATCGAGCCGTCTGAGATCGGCGTGCTGCGTGAGAAGGAGGCTTCGCGTATCGACCACCGTGACAGCTTCTTCCACTGCCTGGTCAACGCCGCTCACCAGTTCCGCGTCAATGACGGTGACGATGCCTATATCCTGGCAGGCTATCCTTGGTTTAAGCCACGCGCCCGCGACACTTTCGTCGCTATGCCCGGCTTAACGCTCTCAATTGGTGAAGACGAGCGCTTTGCACTCTATATGGCGACGGCGGAGAAGGCGATCTACAACTTCATCCGCAAAGAGCCTATCTCCGTGGGCATCTATGAGATGGAACAGCCCGATACGCTCTTGTGGGCGGTTTGGACGCTGCAGCAATATGCCAAGCATGCGACTCGTAAGGATTGTTACGAGCGCTACGGGCAGTTGCTGAAGGATATCATGGCTTATATTGAGCACAACGAGCACCCCAACCTCAAGCGTACGGACAACGGACTGCTTTATACAAACGGCCGCGACCGCGCCGTGACCTGGATGAACTCCACGCAGGGAGGTCGCCCGATCGTGCCCCGCTCGGGCTATATCGTCGAGTTTAATGCCCTGTGGTATAATGCGCTGATGTTTACCCAGCAAGTTTTGTCTGAAAACGAGGGCGAGGAAGCTGCTGATTATACGGCTCATCTTGCCGCGTTGGCTGAACAGGTTAAGGAATCGTTCAAGCACGTGTTCCTCAATGAGTATGGCTATCTCCTCGATTATGTCGACGGCGACATGATGGATTGGAGCGTACGCCCCAACCAGCTCTTTGCCATCGCCCTCGACTTCTCCCCGCTGGATATGCGTGAGCGCAAGAGCGTATTGGATATCTGCACCAAGGAACTCGTTACGCCGAAGGGCATCCGTTCGCTCTCGCCCAAGAGCGGCGGCTACAACCCGATGTATGTCGGCGAACAGGCCAATCGTGACCGTGCCTATCACCAGGGTACGGCCTGGCCCTGGCTTACGGGCTTTTATCTGGAGGCCTATCTCCGCGTCTACCACATGAGCGGAGTCAACTATATTGAGCGTCAGCTCATCGGTTTTGAGGAGGAGCTGTTCTACCACTGCGTCGGGACCATTCCCGAACTCTTCGACGGCAATCCGCCTTTCCACGGTCGTGGCGCAATCTCTTTCGCCATGAATGTGAGCGGCATCCTCCGTGCGCTGCGCATGCTCGAGAAGCACAATCAGGCCTACAATGAGGCGCTTGATGAAGATGACGACTTTGTCGTCACGCCCACCATTGCCTGAGCGCATATACCTAACCACAGCAAAATCATCTACCTAGCCTCTAAAGAAGTAAAGCATGAAAGTGTTAATGTTTGGGTGGGAGTTTCCCCCGCACATCCTGGGAGGCCTCGGTACGGCCAGCTACGGCATTACGAAGGGACTTGCCGCGCAGCCTGACGTACAGATCACCTTCTGCTTGCCCAAGCCTTGGGGTGACGAGGATAAAAGCTTCCTCAAAATTATCGGCATGAGCGAGACTCCTATCGTCTGGCGTGATGTGAATTATGATTATGTCAAGCAGCGTATCGGCGACAAGATGGATCCGCAACTCTATTTCGATCTGCGCGACCACATCTATGCCGACTTCAATTACCGGCTGACGGACGACTTGGGCTGCATCGAGTTTTCGGGACGCTATCCCGACAACCTGCAGGACGAGATTAACAATTATTCCATCGTGGCCGGTGTCATCGCCCGTGAAGAGCAGTATGACATTATCCATGCGCACGATTGGCTGACCTATCCGGCTGGCATCCACGCGAAGAACGTCAGCGGCAAACCGCTGGTCATCCACGTTCACGCGACCGATTTTGACCGTTCGCGAGGCAATGTCAATCCGACCGTCTACGGCATCGAGAAAGACGGCATGGACCACGCCGACTGCATCATGTGCGTGAGCGAACTCACCCGTCAGACCGTCATCAATCATTACCATCAGGATCCGGCCAAGGTCATCACGATGCACAACGCGGTCTATCCGCTGCCGGCCGACATCCTTGAGATGGTGGAGCAGCGCCGTCAGGCCCACAAGGACCGCAAGGAGCGGGTCGTTACCTTCCTGGGACGCATCACGATGCAGAAGGGTCCGGAGTATTTCGTGGAGGCTGCGGCCATGGTCTTGCAGCGCACGCACAACATCCGTTTCTGCATGGCAGGGTCGGGCGACATGATGAACGATATGATCACGCTGGCTGCCTCACGCGGCATTGCCGACCGTTTCCATTTCCCCGGATTTATGCGAGGCAAGCAAGTCTATGAGGCCTTCGCCGATTCTGACGTCTACGTCATGCCCTCCGTGAGTGAGCCCTTCGGCATCTCCCCCCTTGAGGCGATGCAATGCGGCGTGCCCTCCATCATCTCCAAGCAGAGCGGCTGTGCGGAAATCCTGACACACTGTATCAAGACCGACTACTGGGATATCAACGCGATGGCCGATGCGATTTACTCCATCTGTACCAATGACTCCCTGCATACCTACCTCAAGGAAGAGGGCATCAAGGAGGTGGCGCAAATCACCTGGGAGAAGGTCGGCAAGCGCATCTATGATGTCTATAACCGTCTGCTCAACCGCTAGCCCATCCTGCCGGCGGGTACGAACAGACTCGCCATTCACCATTCCCCGAACACTATAATAGACTCCAGTTATGAAAACAGTTTGTCTATACTTCGAGATCCATCAGAACATCCACCTCAAGCGCTACCGCTTCTTTGACATAGGTACGGACCATTATTATTACGATGATTACGAGAATGCACGGTCTATCTCAGAGACGGCCGAGCGCTCTTATGTGCCGGCGCTGCAGGCCCTGCTGCAGATGGCTAAGGATCATCCCGGTTATTTCAAGTGTGCGATCTCGCTCTCGGGTTGTGCAATCGAGCAGCTGGAGAACCACGCCCCCCAGGTCATCGAACTCCTCCAGGAACTCGGGCAGACGGGTTGTGTGGAGTTTCTTGCCGAAACTTACTCTCATGGTTTCTCCTCTCTGAAGAATGAGGCAACCTTCCGCGACGAGGTACATCGTCTCTGCCGCAAGGTAAAGATGCTCTTCGGCCAGCAGCCTACGATATTCCGCAATTCTTGCTTGATTTATTCTGACGAAATCGGTGAGCTCGTCGCATCGATGGGCTTCAAGGGCATGCTTGCGGAAGGTGCGAAGCACGTGCTGGGCTGGAAGAGTCCGCACTTCGTTTACAACTGCGCCCGTGATCCGCGCCTCAAACTGCTCCTGCGCGACTACTCCCTTTCTGAAGACATCTCCTTCCGTTTCAATGACTCCTCGTGGAGCGAGTACCCGCTCTTTGCAGACACCTATGCCAACTGGATCGCCCGTTTGCCTGAGGAGGAGCAGGTCATCAACCTATTCATGGAGCTCTGCGCACTGGGTATCTTCCAACCGCTTTCTTCTAACATCCTGGAATTCCTGAAGGCCCTGCCGGCACAGTTCCAGCAACGAGGCATTACCTTCAGCACCCCCTCAGAGATCTGTGCAAAGATGAAGTCGAGCGGTGATCTCGTTGTCACTTATCCCACTTCGTGGGTTGATGAGGAGCGCGACCTCTCCCCTTGGCTCGGCAATGTCATGCAGCGTGAGGCCTTTGAGAAACTCTACTCCATTGCCGACCGCGTACGCATTTGTCGTGACCGTCGCCTGATGCAAGACTTCGACTATCTGCAGGCTTCTAACAACCTGCGCTTTATGAGTACGAAGCCCGGTAGCTACGGTGCCTATCGAGGCATCTATGATTCGCCTTATGATGCCTTTACCAACTACATGAACATCCTGGGCGACTTCATCACGCGCGTTAACGATCGCTATCCCCTCGATATTGACAATGAGGAGCTTAACTCTCTGCTGACAACGATTAAGAATCAGGGTGACGAACTTGCGCTGAAGGATAAGGAAATATCCAAACTCCAAGGCATTATCGGCCGTTATGAAGCTAAGGCTGCCAAAACGGCTGAGGACGAAGCTGCTGATGCAGAACCGGCAGCCGGCGAGGCAGCCACGCAAGAGCAGTCTCTTGCTGTTGAAGCCGAGAAGGCCGCTGCAGATAAACCGCAGGGAAAGGCTGCCCCCAAAAAGCGTGCAGCGCCCAAAACCGCGCCGAAGTCTAAGACTGTGAAGGCAAAAGGGTAAGCCATCGCTTACCTCATCCCTTTAATAGCTGACAGAGCGAAAAAGGGAAACGCTTGACCTAAACCATTGTCGCATACATTTATCGTGCGTCAGAAGGTAGGTCAAGCGTTTTTCTTCTCGCTCTGTTATTCTCTAGAAGCTTGAGAAGGGGCTTAGTTGATCTTATGGAACGTAATGCTGTCACGAGAATTGACCAGCGTCATGTTGCGATCGGAGAGGCTGGCAACGCGGAAAGAAACCTTCGGTTCGCTGATGCCGATAGCGCTTAGCGCGTGGAGTGTGCGGGTGCTCTCTTGCGTAACGGGTTCGTCGCGGTTGCGGAAGTGCACGTAAAGCTCCGTGAGCCGGAGCGAATCTCCACTGTGGGCGAAGCGCGCCAATGTCTCGGATGTATAGCCGTTGCTGATGCCCGTGATGGAGAGGAGATGGAGCTGGAAGGACCAATAGACATGGTTCTTGGGCGTAGCGTTGACGTAAGGGGCTGATGGTGTCGGGCGGGTATGAAGTGAGGTGATGTACCAGAAACCATCGAGGTCGCCATTGATGGGAGTTTTGTCGCAACTGTTAGCGGTAAGCGCCAGGAATAGGGAGAAGAGCAGGTATTTGGTGCGGTGGAGAATGTTCATGCTTGAGGCGTATGAATAGAGTAGTTAGCGTGGTGCGCCTTATTTCGTCAGCAAGCCTCGCTTTGTGATGGTAAGATTAAAGCCTGTGTGGTCGCCGATGAGATCGCCGCGATCAACCCCAAAGCCCAGCTTGGCCGTCCATCCCGTCGTGTTGAGTTTGCCGATGCGTGACGGGGAGAGCGATGC
Organism: Alloprevotella sp.; assembly: GCA_052272595.1. Taxonomy (GTDB): domain Bacteria; phylum Bacteroidota; class Bacteroidia; order Bacteroidales; family Bacteroidaceae; genus Alloprevotella. Next base: position 161,258 of record DAVZJV010000001.1, on the reverse strand, counting down.
CTCGAAAAGGAAGCTATCGGTCGTCCGACCGGGTATGAAAGGGCCTGATATATAAGAACCGACACTGCGCTCATGCGAATAGAGGGCGCGATAGCCGAGCCAGGGAAGCGGTTGTCCCTGGATGCCGGCATGGTGTGCCAGGAAGCGGCTTCCGCGGAAGGATAGGGAGCCGTTGTGCTGATAGAGAGGGGATGTGTAAAGTGGGTTGCCAATGGCCTGTCCCCAGTGCTCCCAGCCCGAGTAGAGCCCGTGGTTATAGTAGTCATCTTTCGCAGATATCTGGTCGGGTATGTTGGCTGTGTGGTCGTGGTAGACGGCGCCGCTCTGATAGCGAGTCTCGAGCCGCTCGAAGACCAAGGTGGAGACCACTGGATTATCGGGCAGGTTGATCTCGGCACCGATCAATCCATCGCGCCAGCCGTATTGCCAGAACATCTGTGAGTGATCCTCAAAGTAGTGGTCATAGTAGAGGGCGGCGCTCCAGCCTTTCCCTTTCCAGCTAAGGCGCATGAGCCAGGAGCCGACCGTATTGCCGGTCGCATTGGCATAGACATCGTCTGTCGGATCTCCGCCCGCACCAAAGGTGGCATCGATGAAGTCGCGTAGGGAGTGGCCGGGTTTGATCGTATAAGGTTTGCCTTGCGCGTCGGTCCGGTAGATTGTGCCGCCGAACTGCGTAGCCATCTCCAGTCCTCCCTCGAAGACTAGGGGAAACTTCCGCTCGTTACCCAAACGGAGATAGCCCGCCTTGCGGTGGTGGAGTACGTAACGACTGTAACCGCCTCCAGGACCGACATAGCTTCGCTTAAAGCGCCCGTCGCTTTGCATGCCGTAACTGATAAAGCCGCGGATGGCGGCCCAGTCTCCACGACCGCTGATATTCCAGTAACGGGGTAAGCTGAACATGATCGCAGGCACGGCCAAAGCATTGATGCCGAAGGTCTGAGAACCGCTGCTGAGCGCTTCGTTCTTAAAGGCCATCGGCTGGTCTTTGGCTCCGATGGTGAGGCGCACGAGTTTGTAGTCAAAATCGGCATAAAGCTGCTTGACGGTTAGCGTTCGATCGAAGTGATAGGCAACGGCCAAATCTGCACCATAACCTATCCGCCAACGATGGGCGCTGTCTGTCTCTGCAGGGCGGAAGATAGCGGCTCGCAGATAACCATTGGCTTTTTCAAGCGAGGAGAGACCTCGGCGATTGGCGGTGAGCCAGAGGGGCGTATCGCTGTCAGAGATGCTTTGGGAAATTTCTGCTTCGTAGTTGATGCCGTGACCGGCTCGGATAAGGGCGTTCTGTGCTTGCGTAGCGGCCGGGCTGATCATGAGAGCCGATAGGGCGATGGCGATCTTGCGGAGTCGCCAGGGGAATGTCAGGTGCTGGGGGCTATGTGGCATGTGCTACTAGTTATAAAGGAGATAAAGAAGAGGTGTGTGCGTAATCCGGAATGTGCGGTACTTATATTGAGATCGCGTCTAGATAGAGAGACTGCTTAGGCCGCGCCTTGCGAGCGGGGCTGTGCTAACCATTATCTGCTTGATGTGCTGTGTCTGTTGCCGTATCCGCCTCGTTTAGGGTTGCTACTCCTACTGCCTTTGTGCGAAGCGTTGTCACGAGGCTTCGCGGTCTTGGGACTGCGTTTGGCGGGAGCATATTTCGGTGCGGTCGTATAGCTTTTTTGTATGTTGCCGGTCTGGCGCCTATCAGGTTGGGTGGGGTAAAGGCGGCTGATCAGGTCTTGCCGTCCGATGCGCTGGAGTTCGCGGATGATGGGACGACGCTCCTCGGGCTTGTACCAGAAAAAGAACATGCGCTGACGGAGCTTGTCGTCGGGAGTGCGCGCAGAGAAAATCGGCTCCAGGGTGTAAGGATGGTAACCGGAGTACCACGCCTCGGTGGCTACAGTCATCGGAGTGGGGGTAAAGTCCTGCACCTGTTCGAGCTGGAAATCCATTTCACGAGTCTCGGCTGCAAGTTCTGCCATATCCTCTTCGCGGCAACCGGGGTGAGAGGAGATGAAGTATGGGATAATCTGTTGCCGCAGCCCGGCTTGTGCGCAGATCCGGTCGAAGAGCGCTTTAAAAGTGTGGAACAGCTGGAAGGTAGGCTTGCGCATGATGCGCAATACATTGTCTGAAGTATGCTCCGGGGCAACTTTGAGACGCCCGGAGACGTGGCGGGTGATGAGTTCGCGCGTATACTCCGATGCAGCCTTGCAGAGCGCTTCGTCTTTATAGGGGTGCAGAAGCAGGTCATAGCGTACGCCACTTCCGATGAAGCTCTTCTTGATGCCGGGCAGTGCATCGACCGCACGATAGATGTCAAGCAGCGGGCGGTGGTCGGCGTTAAGGTTGGGACAAACGCCGGGATGGATGCATGACGGGCGGCGGCAACGCTCGCAGAGGGCCTTATTGCGGCCCGACATGCCATACATATTGGCCGACGGCCCACCGAGGTCGGAGAGGTAGCCCTTGAAGTCGGGCATTTGGGTGATGAGCTTGACTTCGCGCAGGATGCTCTCCTTGGAGCGGCTCATGATAAACTTTCCCTGATGGGCCGAGATGGTGCAGAAAGCACAGCCCCCAAAGCAACCGCGGTGGATGTTGACGGAAAACTTGATCATCTCATACGCCGGGATGCGTTTCCCCTTATACTTGGGGTGGGGCAGACGCGTATAGGGCAGGTCGAAGCTGTGGTCTATCTCCTCCGTCGTCATGGGAGGGTAGGGCGGCTCGGCCACGACAAAGCGCTCGCCAAGCTGCTGGAGAATGCGTCGCGGATGTACGACATTGCTCTCCTCCTCAACGTGACGGAAGTTGGCGGCATAGGCACGCTTGTCCGCAAGACATTCCTCGTGGCTGTGGAGGATAATGTCGTCTTCGCGGATGCCTCCGGGGATATTCTCCTTTGTCTCAAGCGTAACCGTCTGCCGCACAGGATAGCGGCGGAAGAGCTGCCTGAAGTCGGCCACATTGACAAAGGAGTCATCGCCGCGGCCGTTGAGCAGCTTGTCGCTGATCTGCCGGCAAAGCTGGGTGAGCGGCTGTTCACCCATGCCGTAGGCAATCATGTCGGCACCGCTATCGGCTAGAATGCATGGGCGTAGGCGATCCTGCCAATAATCATAGTGAGTAACCCTACGCAAAGAAGCCTCGATGCCTCCGAGAATGACGGGGGCATCGGGGTAAAGCTTTTTGAGAATCTGGGTATATACGATGGTCGGATAATCCGGCCGCATGTCGTGGCGTCCGTCCGGGCTGTAGGCATCTTCGGAACGCAGGCGTCGGTTGGCTGTGTACTTGTTGACCATCGAGTCCATGTTGCCGGGGGCAACGGCGAAGAAGAGGCGCGGGCGTCCCAGCTTCGTAAAGTCACGATGATCACCGTGCCAGTCGGGTTGAGGCACGATACAAACCCTGTAGCCTAAATCTTCGAAAAGGCGTCCGACGACGGCGGCGCCGAATGACGGATGGTCGACATAAGCGTCGCCTGAGAAGATGATGATATCGGCTACCTCCCAACCGCGCAGCTTCATCTCCTTGCGCGTTGTGGGAAGCCAGTCGGTCAGGCGGTGTTGGTCAGCAACCGGTGTCGGCTTTTGCTCCGACGTGCGGGGCAGCTTATCAGGCTTGCTCATCGGTCGCTTCGCTCTGCTGGTTGAACCACTGCTTATAGACGGCTACGAGGTTCTTGAGGCCGAAGGCTTTCATCTTATCATGGTAGATGACGTCGATACAGAGATCGAGCAGAGCCTTGGTATCTTCCGTGTTAGAGGCAATGAGGGAGCGCAGGGTCATCTTGAGACGGTCGAGGTCGCCCTCGGTAATGTAACCTGAGGCTCCCGGGAGAGAGTCGAAGAGATTGTATCGGCGGATCGTTTCGAGGGTGGTCGCGGTGACACTCATATGGCGTGTGCCACTCTCATTGAGCTGGATATCAAACATGGGTAGTAGGAAGATGGAGAGGGTGAAATATATGGGGCAAAGATGATGTGTCGGCAAGAACCTGTTCGATTCTTACTTCAGCGTAGCCTTGACGGCGGCATAAGCTCTTTGCCAGTCCGTATCGAGGGAGAATGGGGTGAGCTCACCGCCATTGGAGATATACGAAAGGGTTGTCTCTTCGTCAGGGTCGTCGAAGAGCGGATTGGAAACGCTGGCGTCCATAAAGAGGGCGATGCGCTCTTTGCGTTTCTCGTCGGGCAGACGCCGGCTCTTGAGTATTTCGTCGAAGAAATAGGTGAGAAACTCAGAGAGGTAATAGGCCTGCGTGTCGAGCAGTTCAGAGCTGACGCCTGTCGAGTCGGTCTCCAGCGCCTTGCGCTTGAGGTAGACCAGGGCCGTACGCTTAAACTGTGCGATCTGCGTCTGGGTATAATTGCTGGTGGGCGAATTGACTGTCCGTGTGGCGGAGGAAAGCACCATATTATAGACTTCCTGGCCACGCACCTTGGTGAGGGGGGCAAAGGCTAGCGCTAGCAGAAGAAGGAGTGGAGAGTAATGTTTTGTCATAACAGATGATGGTGCTTAGGGCATTCATGCGGCTACTTGGTGGCACGGCCTGCTAACGGGCGATGCGGCTGAGGCGGTCGGCATGAGTCTTGGCGAAGTCAGCCCAGCTCTTCGTGCCTCGCTCGGTGGCCGGAGCAATCAGTTTCGTGCCTCTTCCTACAGCTGTCAGGGCTGCCAGAGGGCCGCGTTTCTGAAGGTAGTGGCAGTAGGCGGCAGCTAGCGCATCGGTAGCGTCCAGGTAAGGCAGCATGCGGTCGGGAGCGATGGCCAGCAGTTGCTGCATCATGCGTTTTACCTGCTCCTTATCGGCCATGCCATTGCCCGTAATCGCCTGCTTGATCTCACTTGGGGAGTATTCGTGTATCGGAATGTCGCGGCTGATTGCTGCCGCAATGACAACTCCTTGTGCGCGCCCCAGCTTGAGCATGCTCTGCACGTTCTTTCCGAAGAATGGAGCCTCGATCGCCAGTTCGTCGGGCTTGAAGGCATCGATGACGCCCATTACCCGTTCGTAGATACGTCCGAGCTTGAGATAGACGTCCTTGCATCGGTGGAGGTCAATGACGCCCATGGCGAGCATCTCCACCTGCGTCTTGCCGCAGGCAATGCGCTTGGCTCCCGTTACACGCGAGCCGCCCTTCAGTCCGATGAGACCGTATCCCAACACATTGGTGCCGGGGTCGATACCTAAGATGATCTTGTCGGGGTCTGTCATTTGAGAAGTGGGGTGGGGGTTGTGTGCAGGTATGCGTGGGAGGAGACCGCTAATGCACGGATTGCGGTATGTAGATAGGCAAAAGTAGCGATAAAGCCTTTTGCAGGGGCATTTGTAGCGGCAAAATTTCGCGTCTAAGGGATAAACCCCTACTTTTGCATAAATCTACGAATAGTCACCAATCTTCATTTTAATATACGGAGTTATGGTAAAGCGTTCCCTCTCATTTGCGGCAGGGTTGGCACTGTGCCTCCCGATGATGTCGCAGGCGGTCATCAAGTTTGAAAAGACCGTCAATGACTTCGGTAAATTCCCGGAGTCCAAAGTCCAGACGTGCGAGTTCGTCTTTAAAAACACGGGTGACAAACCGCTTGTCATCCAGCAGGCTTACGGCTCGTGCGGCTGTACGGTTCCTTCTGTCCCCAAGGGCCCGATTGCCCCCGGTGGCAAGGGTGTCATCAAAGTGACGTATAACGGCAAGGGGCAGTTCCTGGGTTTCTTTAAGAAGCTCGTTACGGTGCGTTCCAACGCGACCAATGCTCTAGTGCGCGTTTACATACAAGGCACGCTTCAGGAGGGTTGAACCATCTTGTTCCTCTGTGCTTCACTGCATCGGCGGTGAGGCGTGCCATGCCATGTCATGCTGCATAACCATCCGGTACTCAATAACTTATTTAACTCTCTCGCTTATGAACAATGATTACCTCGTCATCCTGGCCGGTGGCAGCGGCAGTCGCTTCTGGCCCGTCAGTAATGAACAACGGCCAAAGCAATTTCTAGATATCTTGGGATGCGGCCGTACGCTGTTGCAACTCACGGCAGACCGTTTCCGCGGAGTCATTCCAAGCGAGAACGTTTGGGTGGTCACCAGCCGTGATTATGCTCCGCTTGTTAGAGAACAGCTTCCCGAAGTCCCCGAAGAGAATATTCTTGCCGAGCCTTGTCGTCGCAATACAGCCCCTTGCATCTGCTATGTCAGCTGGAAAATCAAAAAGCGCAACCCGAAGGCCAACATCGTAGTCAGTCCTGCCGACCACTTCATTCCTGATACTAAAGCATTTCAGGAGGCAATTGCTGATTCCATCCCGTTTGCCGCAGAGACCGATTCCATCGTCACCATTGGGCTTAAGCCCACTCGTCCCGAGACGGGGTATGGCTACATAAAGGCAGATCTGAGCTTCTCCTCTTCCCGCAAGCAGAACATATTCCGCATCGACGAGTTCAAGGAGAAGCCTACGCGCGAAGTGGCGGAGGAATATGTCCGCCAGCCGGGGTACCTGTGGAATGCCGGCATCTTCGTATGGAATGTAGGCACGATCATCAATGCCTTTAGAGTCTACGAGCGCGAAATCTCGACGATTTTCGAGCATCTGCTTCCTTATTATGATACGCCCGAGGAGCGCGAGCGGATCGATGAGGCCTTTCCGAAGTGTCCCAACATTTCCGTTGACTACGCCATCCTTGAGAAGGCTGAAGAGGTCTTCGTCTATCCCGCTTCCTTCGCTTGGAGCGACTTGGGCACGTGGAGTGCGCTGCGCGATTTGAGCAAGACGGATCAGTACGGCAACGCTGCCTATGGTGACAATGTCCATTTCTTCGATACCTATCACACCATTGTCCATATGACTGGGAAACGCCGTGTCGTAGTGCAAGGACTTGACGGCTATGTCGTCGCCGAACATGACGGCGAAGTACTGATCTGCAAGCTCTCGGAAGAGCAGCGTATCAAACTGTTTCATTAGCCGCCATGGGCCTTTTCCCTTCTGAGGCAGAATGCTCGTGCCAGCCCCTATCATCCTCCGCGGAAAGAGCGCTTTTGCAGGGCCTCTCCGCTGAAGCCGATGCAGTAGGCACGGAATGGATTGAGACGCATTTCTCTGAGATCCTCTTAGATTGGTATGCCCACTTTGGCCGTAAACTTCCTTGGCGCGAGACGACTGACCCCTATGCAATCTGGGTCAGTGAGATTATTTTGCAGCAGACGCGTATAGCACAGGGAACAGCCTATTATCGTCGCTTCCTTGAGACTTATCCAACGGTTGAGGTTTTGGCTGCGGCAAGTGAGGATGATGTGTTGCGTCTGTGGCAAGGGCTGGGTTATTATAGCCGTGCGCGCAACCTGCATGCCGCCGCCCGCCAGATCGTGGTAGGCGGGACGTTTCCCAAAACCTATGAGGCGATCCGTGCGCTCAAGGGTGTGGGGGACTATACTGCTGCCGCGATAGCTTCCTTTGCCTTCGGCCTGCCGCATGCCGCCATTGACGGCAATGCCTATCGCGTGCTGTCACGCGTTTTCGGCCTGGATGCTCCGATTGATACGGGAGCTGGCAAACGTCTCTTCGCATCGCTTTCGGCTCGTCTCCTCCCGACGGAAAGGGCGGCAGATTACAATCAGGCCATGATGGACTTCGGTTCGCTCCAATGCGTTCCGACTTCTCCTTCCTGTGGACTATGCCCCTACGGATCTGTCTGTGTTGCTCATGCGTATGGTCATGTTGCTGATTATCCCCGCAAGACGCACCGGGTCAAGGTTCGCCGTCGCTACTTCACCTATCTTGCGGTTCTCACGCCCGAGGGTTACCTCCTTCGCCGCCGTGGTGCGGGCGATATTTGGCAGGGGCTTTATGAGTTTCCGCTGATCGAGACCGATCGTCCGCTGACCCGGGCGGCACTTCTGCACCACTCTTTCGTTGCCGCCGCTCTGCCCGACGCTTCGGGGGTTGCCTGTCAGCCTTTACGTAAAGGAGTGAAGCACGTCTTGACGCATCAGGTGCTCTACGTAGATTTCTACCTGCTTCACCTTTCCCGGTCTTCAGCGTGGGCAGCCGATTATCTGGCAGTCCCTCCTGTTCGATTGGAGCAATACGCCATGCCAAAGCTTCTTTGCGATGTGCTTCCGCTGCTTGCGGGCACAAGTCACTAACCGGGAAAGTTTCCCTTCTGGCTGTTCTGCTCTTATCTTGCCCTTGGTGATGTGCCGTAGGGCTTTTTATATTCCTGATACAATCTCAACACTCTACACTCTCCACCCTTTTATATGTCAAGAAAGAAGAAGCCGCTCCCTCTGCTTGAACGCATTACCATCATCGGCGTCGCTGCTGAAGGCAAGGCCATAGCCAAGGTTGACAACCTTGTCATCTTTGTTCCCTACGCCGTTCCCGGCGATGTCGTGGACCTTCAGATCCGTCGTAAGAAGCATAGTTATGCCGAGGCCGAAGTCGTGAAGGTTCATGAGCCGTCTCCCCGCCGCATCGCCCCCATATGTGAACACTTCGGGGTTTGCGGTGGTTGCAAGTGGCAGTGTATGCCTTATGAGGATCAGCTTAAGTACAAGCAACAGCAGGTCGAAGACAATCTTCGGCGTATCGGCAAGGTGGAGTTGCCCCAGGTATCTCAGATACTTGGCAGCCGTGAGACCTTTGAATATCGCAACAAGCTGGAGTTTGGCTTCTCCAACAAACGCTGGCTCACGACCGAGGAAGTAAAGAGCGGCGCGTCCTTCGATGTGATGGATGCCGTAGGCTTCCATATTCCCGGGGCTTTCGACAAGATCCTAGATATCAACCATTGCCACCTCATGGGTGATATCAACAATCGGCTGCGCAATGGTTTGCGAACTTACGCGCTCTCTCATGGGCTAGGTTTCTTTGATCTCCGCCGCCAGGAAGGGCTCTTGCGTAACATGATGATCCGTACGTCGGCAACGGGTGAGGTGATGCTCCTCTTGCAATTCTGTGCTCGCACAGCCGAGGAAGAAGCACAGCGAGACGAGGTGCTGGCCTATGTCAAGGAGACCTTCCCCGAGGTGACCTCCCTTCTTTGGGTCAATAATCTGAAGGCCAACGACACCATTGGCGATTTGGAGGTTCACACCTATTGCGGTACGGACTTTATCTATGAGACCATGGAGGATCTCCGTTTCAAGGTCGGCCCCAAGAGCTTCTATCAGACGAATACCCATCAGGCCTATGAGCTCTACAAAGTGGCGCGCAATTTTGCGGGGTTGACCGGACAGGAACTCGTCTACGATCTCTATACCGGCACGGGAACGATTGCCAACTTTGTAGCCCATCAGGCCCGCCAGGTCATCGGCATCGAATACGTGCCGGAGGCCATCGAAGACGCCAAGGTCAATGCGCAGCTCAACAACCTGCCCAATACGCTCTTCTATGCCGGCGATATGAAGGATATTCTCACCGAGCACTTCATCAATGAGCATGGCCGCCCCGATGTCATTATCACTGACCCCCCTCGTGCCGGTATGCACCCCGATGTGATCGAGGCCATCCGTTTCGCTGCGCCCGGGCGCATTGTCTATGTCAGCTGCAATCCGGCTACGCAGGCACGCGACCTCCAGCTCCTTGATGCAGACTACCGCGTGGAGGCTGTGCAGCCCGTAGACATGTTCCCCCAGACCCATCACGTGGAGAATGTCGTACTGCTCATTAAGCGTACTCCTCTTTAGTGTAACTATACGCTCCAGAGCTTCAAGTCGCGGAGTTATACCTTCATAAGGGGCTACAGCCTAATCGAAGAAATATAGCCTAACTCTTTAGAAACGATTGCTCGTGTCCACATTTCGCAGATATAATTCGCAGTTGGAGCGCAGTCTTTCCGAGGCTGCCCATAGCGGGAGCCCTGAGGCATTGCCCACTCTTCTTGACGGGCTGGCAGTTTCTGCCCGTCGCACCGCCGGCTTCCTGCTCTCCGAACGCGTTTTGCCCAAGCTTGACGACGACGCTTATTGGCGCACCTTCGGAGCGGTTGTGCCAGTCAATGCCAAGGCTTACCTCGTCACTTTCCTGAAAGCTTTTCTGGCGGGTTATCGTGACCGGCGCTTCTCTCTCTCGTTTGAGACCATCCGCACGCTTTCGCATACTGCCACGCCGATTGATCGGCGGAAGCTCTGCGAGGCCCTCTTGCCCGTATTGCGTACGAGTGACGAGGTCTGTTCGCTTCTCGAGGCTATAGGTTGTTATAGCCTTGTGGCATCGGGCGATAGGCTTGTCTCTGCGCAGACGATTCCTTGTTATCATCAGCTCTTTCTCTTGATGCGTCAGGAGGAAGGCAATTCTGCATTGTTGCGCCGCTATGCGCTCGATCTGCTTAAGATCGCCCGGCCGCTTGCTTTCCGCATGGCCGCAATGGTCGAGCAATATTTCGGCCTTCCCGATCTTCCCGCCACCTTTGCCTCACGGCTTCAGCCTTTTGAGCTGAGTCGTCTGGAACTTGGTTACGAGCCTTTTGCCGAATTACTGCGGCGCTGATAGGGCCCGGCCGTCAGTATCCGTCTAGGGTACAATTCAAAATTTCGGATTATCATTTCATCCAATCCTCTCTCTATGCACGCATCCTTGCGCTCCCTCTCCATCCTGTCTCTCGCCTTGCTGCTCGGTGCCTTGCCTCTCGAAGCCCGCCGTAAGAAGGCGAAGCAACAAGCTGCCCCGGCTCCGGCCGAGCAAGTCACAAAGGGGCTTTTCACAGTCACCAAGTCAAAGAATGACTGGTTCTTCTCCATCCCTGACAGCCTCATCGATCGCGAACTCCTCGTTACGGTGCGCTACACCTCCACCCCTGGTGGCACCGATCAGTATGGCGGCGAACTGGCCAACCAGCAGACCGTCTACTTCACGCCGGCTCCAGGCGGCGAGAATCTGCTCATGCGTTCCCGTCTCTTCCTCAATGTGGCCGACTCTACCGAGGCCATCAATCAGGCCATTCGTGTGAGCAATGCCGACCCCATCATCGCATCGCTCAAGATCGAGAACCATACCGGTGGGCTTTATAAAGTAAAGGTCAACGGCCTCTTCTCCGAGGACAATCCGGCTCTTTCCCTCTCCCAGCAGGCTAAGCAGGGGTTTAGTCTGACTGCGCTACAGTCCGGCAGCTCCTATATCGAGGGCATCAAGACCTATCCCCTCAACACTGAGGTACGCACGGTCAAGACCTGGGCAGCGCAGCGAGGCAGCTCTGCCGCCTATGCCACCGGAAAAGTCACCATCGGACTCAATGTCTCCTTTGTACTGCTTCCCAAGGTGCCCATGATGCGCCGCCTCTTCGATCCGCGCGTGGGCTACTTCAGTGGTTCCTTTACCCGCTTTTCCGACACGCAACAACGTGTCGAACCCGTACGTTTCATCAAGCGCTGGCGTCTTGAGCCCAAAGATTCAGCCGATGCCGAGCGCATGAAGCGCGGCGAACTTGTAGAACCCAAGAAGCCCATTGTCTACTACATAGATCCCGCTACGCCCAAGCAGTGGCGTCCCTATCTCATACAGGGCGTCAATGACTGGCAGAAGGCATTCGAGCAGGCTGGCTTTAAGAACGCCATCATGGCGAAGGAGCTTACTCCGGCTGACTCCATGATCTCTCCCGAAGACGCACGCTACTCCTTCATCCGTTACCTCGCTTCCCCCATAGAGAATGCCTACGGCCCCCATGTCAGCGATCCCCGTTCGGGCGAAATCCTTGAGAGCCACATCTGCTGGTACCATAACGTCATGACCCTCGTCCACGACTGGTACATGGTCCAAGCGGGTACGCTCGATGAGGCTGCCCGCAAGATGAAGTACGATCCCGAACTCATGGGGCAGCTCATCCGCTTCGTTTCCTCCCACGAGGTGGGCCATACGCTTGGCTTGCGTCACAACTTCGGTTCCTCTTCTACGGTCCCTGTCGACAGCCTTCGTTCGCGCAGCTTCACCACGCGTTATGGCCATACGCCCAGCATCATGGACTATGCCCGCTTCAATTATGTAGCTCAGCCCGAAGACAGCATCACCCACGAGGGCATCTTCCCACGCATCGGTGACTATGACTGCTGGGCCATCAAGTGGGGCTACACGCCTATGTGGAAAGCCTATGACGACCGCAGCGACCACTACGCGCTCGAGCAGATGACCACCGATGCTCTCAAGGGCAATCGCCGTCTTTGGTTCGGTGACGGAGAGACAAATACGACCAATGATCCCCGCTGCCAGACAGAAGACCTCGGTGACGATGCGATGAAGGCCAGCGAGTACGGCATCCTCAATCTGAAGCGCGAACTCCGCGACCTCTACGCCTGGACCTTTGACAGCAGCGACATTTACGGCACGAACCTGAGAGAAATGTATCAGGCCATTGTCAACCAGTATTATCGTTACTGCAACCACGTCATGCGCAATCTCGGCGGCGTTATGTACGACTACAAGACTGTCGCGCAGGCAGGCTCGGTCTATACCGATACCCCCCGCTCTAAGCAGGTGCGGGCGCTCGGTTTCCTTACTAAAAACGTTGTCAAAGAGCCGACATGGCTTATTGACCAAGATTACATGGATCGGCTCATGCCTTCAGCAGACGACTATGTGAGCCGTATCGGTGGTCGTCTTGTGAGCGCCATGCTTTCGTCGTCACTGCTTGATCGACTGACACCGACTTTTCCAGCCGACGACTATCTCCCCGCATTGCTGCGTGAGATATTCCCCCAAACTGCCGGAGCTAAGGCCCTTACGAGTTATGAGAAGGCCCTTCAACGTTCGACAGTCAACAGCTTGATCGCATACTTCAATGGCAATCCTAATGGCAAGGCCCGCCCCGTTGTTCTGGCTCAGCTTAGGAACCTTCAGCGTCGTCTGCATGCCCTTGGGGCAAACAGCCACTATGCTGCCCTTGCCGACCAAATAGATCGCGCTTTGGTGATCAAGTAACTAAGGAGTTTGCCCTAGGGCAATGCTCCTCCCCGTTAAATAAGGGCTGATACCTCCATCGGGGTGTCAGCCCTTTCTGTGTAACATTCCGGTCGGGTAAAAAGGCAAAATCTAGGCTCAGTCGGATTGTTTACGCGGGGAGGAAAAGATGACGCAATAGGCTAACCCTCAGTATGTTGCGCATATTTCTTGGCTGCTTGAAAGATCAACTTGAAACATGCTCATCCAGTCAATTCGATCATCGTCGCCTATTCCCGCCGACTAGAAGGCTTCTAGATTTTTCTAGCCGCCTTCTAGATTTTTCTAGCCGCCTTCTAGGTTTTCCTAGCCGCCTTCTAGTTTGCGCAGGGCTGTTAGACGTTAGGCGGCTAGTCCGTCGCATACTTCCGATGCCTGGTATCGCTTGCGGTTGCAAGGTCGGGCCCTTTCCTAAAAAGCAATCAAGCCGCAGTTGCATCTCGCAGCTGCGGCTTGATTGGCTGTTTATCTGATGGAGTTATGCCTCTCCGATCATTTTCAGAAACTCCTCCTCGTTTACCATCTTGATGCCAAGTGTCTTGACCTTTTCGAGCTTGGAGGGGCCGATGGCGTGGCCAGCAAGGAGAAAGGAGGTTTTTCGTGAGATCGATCCACTGTTCTTGCCGCCGTGAGCTTCGATGAGCGCTTTGAGTTCGTCGCGTGAGTGGCGGTCAAAGGTACCGCTGATGACGATGGTCTGTCCGGTCAGTGCTGTGGAGCGCTGAGCCTCGCGATGTTCTTCCATCTGCAGGCCGGACTTTCGCAACCGGTCTATGAGGTCGAGTGAGGCTGGATCGCGGAGGAAGTCGTAGACCGATCGGGCGATTACCTCTCCCACACCCTCGCAGGCGGAGAGCGTTTCGACAGAGGCTTCCCGCAGCCTGTCGATCGAACCTAGGGTTCGGGCCAGGCTTTTGGCAGTAACTTTTCCAACGAAACGGATGCCCAGTGCATAAAGTACGCGGCTGAAGGGCACCTGCCGGCTTTCGTCAATGCCGCGCAGTATCTTCTCGGCCCAACGACGGCGGTTGCCTTCTTTCCCCGTCAGGTCGTCAAGGGTCAGACTGTAGAGGTCGGCTGCATCGCTGATCAGATGGTGTTCGAAGAGGCTGTCAACTGTCTCGGGTCCCAACGTGCTGATATCCATCGCATCGCGTGATATGAAGTGCTCGATGCGCCCCTTGAGCTGTGGCGGGCAGTGCAGGCTGTTGGGGCAGTAGTGTGCGGCTTCCCCTTCGTAGCGCACGAGAGGGGTACCGCACTCCGGACAGGTCTTGATGAAGGTAACTGCGGGGCCGAGTGCAGCACCAGCCGCCTTACGCGCTTCGAGGTCTACGCCGGTGATCTGGGGGATAATCTCGCCGGCCTTCTCTACATAGACCATGTCACCCAGGTGAAGGTCTAGGCCCTGGATAATGTCTTCGTTGTGGAGCGAGGCGCGCTTGACGACAGTGCCGGCGAGCTGTACGGGGTCCATGTTGGCCACGGGGGTGACGGCTCCCGTTCGCCCGATCTGGAAGGTCACTTCGCGGAGGCAGGTACGTGCGCGCTCTGCCTTAAACTTATAGGCGATGGCCCATCGGGGATTCTTGGCTGTCGTGCCGAGCTGAGCCTGCTGCGCGAGATTGTTGACCTTGAGCACGATGCCGTCAGTGGCTACGGGGAGGTAGCGGCGGCCTTCGTCCCAGCGGTCTATGTAGGCGAAAATCTCGTCTACGGAATGGGCCCGTATGACGTGTTCGGAGATTTTAAACCCCCATCGGCGGGCGGCCTCGAGGCGGGCTTCGTGCGTGGGGATAGTGATCTCTTCACCCAGCACATAATAGAGATAGGCGTCGAGCCCGCGTCGGGCCACGGTGGCCGAAGCCTTGCTCTTGAGCGTGCCTGAAGCGGCGTTGCGAGGGTTGGCGAAGAGGGGTAGTTCGCGGGCCTCGCGCTCCTTATTGAGCCGCTCGAAGCTGGTCCAGGGCATGAGGACCTCACCGCGCATCTCAAAGTTTTCGGGGCAACCGGTCTCTGCCGGAATCTCGAGGGGAATGCTCCGGATAGTGCGGACGTTGGCCGTCACGTCATCGCCCATGACACCGTCACCTCGCGTCACCGCACGGACCAGCCGGCGGTGCTCGTAGATGAGGGAAATGCTCAGACCGTCGAATTTCAGTTCGCAGCAGATCTCGAAGGGGGCACCGCCGAGCCCCTCCTTAACCCGTTGGTAGAAGGCCTCGACGTCAGTGCGTGAGTAGGTATTGCCCAGCGAGAGCATAGGGCGGGCGTGGCGCACCTGGTGAAAGTCCGTCGACAGGTCACTCCCCACGCGCTGCGTGGGCGAGTTGGGGTCGGCCATCTCGGGATGCTGCGCCTCGAGGGCTTCGAGTTCGTGCATGAGCTTGTCAAACTCTTGGTCGCTGACCAGCGGGGCGTTGAGCACGTAGTAGGCGTGGTTATAGCTGTGGAGCAGTTCGCGTAGTTGCAGGATGCGTTCGGTCTCGGTCATATCGTAGGGTAGGGGGATTGGGAGAAGGCAAAGTTACGTTATGTCATGCGGATTGCGTACATTTGCTCCTTCAAATAGGCGGCTCGGTCCGCCGGTGCACCTTTCTCCGCCTGCAGGGCGGTGCCCCCGGCATTTCCCAGAGGGCCCTCCCGGCCGCCTCCGTTCTCCTTCTCAGAAATACCCTTTCTCTTCCTATGCGTATTGACATCATCACCGTACTGCCAGAGATGCTCGAAGGTTTCGTCGGCACGTCCATCCTCGCCCGCGCCCAGCGCAAAGGGTTGGTGGAGATCCATGTGCACAACCTCCGCGACTACACCACCGACAAACATCGCCGTGTGGACGACTATCCCTTCGGCGGCTTTGCGGGCATGGTGATGCAGTGCCAACCGATCGATGCCTGCATCAGTGCGCTCAAGGCAGAGCGCGACTATGATGAGGTTATCTTCACGACGCCCGACGGAGAACAGTTTGACCAGCCGATGGCCAACGAGCTCTCTCTCAAGGGCAACCTCATCATTCTCTGCGGCCATTACAAAGGCATTGACTATCGCATACGCGAGCATCTCATCACCAAGGAAATCAGCATCGGTGACTTCGTGCTGACCGGGGGCGAACTTGCGGCGGCCTGCATAGCCGATGCCGTAGTGCGCATCATCCCCGGCGTGATCGGCGACGAGCAGAGCGCCCTCTCAGACTCCTTCCAGGACAATCTCCTGGCGGCTCCGGTCTATACTCGCCCGGCGGATTATAAGGGGTGGAAGGTGCCTGACATCCTCCTCTCGGGACATGACGCGAAGATCAAGGAGTGGGAACTCTCGCAAAGCCTAGAGCGCACAAAGCGCCTGAGGCCCGACCTCCTCGAGAAGGGCGGGAAATAAAGTGCAGACAGAAAAAACACTGCCTTGGCGTGGGGCTGTGTAAGACCTTTCGCTAAATTTGCACGGCACACCCACATTCGTTGCAACTCTGACAATTACACTACATACGTTCAAATGAAGAAAACGATCTTAGTTACCGGCGGTACGGGCTTCATCGGCTCGCATACCACCGTTGAGCTCCAGAACGCCGGTTACGACGTAGTCATCGTCGACAACCTCTCCAACTCCAAGGCCGACGTCGTCGACGGTATCGAGCAGATTACGGGCATCCGTCCCGCCTTTGAGAAGGTGGACTGCTGCGACCTCAAGGCCCTCGAGGGCGTCTTTGAAAAGTACCCGCAGATCTCCGGCATCATCCACTTCGCTGCTTCCAAGGCTGTCGGTGAGAGCGTGGAGAAGCCTCTGAAGTATTATGAGAACAACCTGCTCTCTCTGATCAACCTCCTCAAGCTCATGCCCAAGCACGGCGTGAAGGGCATCATCTTCTCCTCCTCCTGCACCGTCTATGGCCAGCCCGATCCCGAGAACCTCCCCGTCACGGAGCAGGCTCCCATCAAGAAGGCTGAGAGCCCTTATGGCAATACGAAGCAGATCAACGAGGAGATCATCCAGGACTACGTCAAGAGCGGTGCTGATATCAGCGCCATCATCCTGCGATACTTCAACCCGATCGGTTCTCACCCCACGGGCATCATCGGTGAGATGCCCAACGGCGTGCCCGCCAACCTCATCCCCTACCTGACGCAGACCGCCATCGGCATCCGTCCCTGCCTCAAGGTCTTCGGCGACGACTACGACACGCCAGACGGTTCCTGCATCCGTGACTACATCTATGTGCTCGACCTGGCCAAGGCCCATGTAGCCGCCATGGCCCGCATCGTAGAGAGCAAGAACGCAGACCCCGTAGAGATCTACAACATCGGTACGGGTCACGGCGTAAGCGTGCTTGAACTCATCCACACCTTTGAGAAGTGCACCGGCGTGAAGCTCAACTATGAGATCGCCCCTCGTCGCCCGGGAGATATCGAAAAGGTATGGGGCAATGTAGACAAGGCTAACAACGTGCTGGGCTGGAAGGCGGTCCACACGCTTGAAGAGGCTCTCTCGTCTGCATGGAACTGGCAGCTGAAACTCCGCGAGCGTGGTATCATGTAATCGTTGAGAGCAGATGCTGCAATCTATTGCTAATCAATCTTCTGCTATGCCTTAGTTCTTGCTTGTACATGACCTGTGGATAGCCTCTGAAGCTTGAGCACCAAAGAGTCGGGAGGTGAAGGCACTTTATAGCCTCGCTTCCCGACTCCTTTTATTCTATCCATCCGCGACAGCGGAATCTCGCAAACATCATGACTCCCTATTATCTCGTCCATGAGGCGCTTCTGCGTCGCAACCTCCAGCTTATTCGCCAGATTGCCAATGAGGCCGGCGTGGAGTTTATACTGGCCTTTAAGGCTTTCGCTCTCTGGAAAACCTTTCCTATTTTCAGAGAATACATCACTCATACCACGGCGTCCTCACCCGGCGAGGCACGGTTGGCACTTGAGGAGTTCGGAAGCAAGGCCCATACCTATTCTCCCGCCTACGAAGAAGATACGTTTGATGACATCGTCCGCTGCAGCAGCCACGTGACCTTCAACTCCCTCAGTCAATATGTGCGCTTTCGTGATCGTATAGCGGGTGCGACAGAACCGCCTTCGATCGGCTTGCGAATCAATCCCGAACGCAGCGAGATCGGTACGGCGCTCTACGACCCCTGCGCTCCCGGCTCACGCTTCGGACTCACCGTAGACCAGTTGCCCGACCAGCTGCCCGCCGATATTGAGGGATTCCATTGCCACTGCCATTGCGAGAGCGGAGCTGACGTAACGGCACGTACTGTAGAGCGCATCATGGAGCGATTCGGCTATTGGTTACCTCAGCTTAAGTGGCTCAATCTGGGCGGTGGACACCTCGTTACGCGCAAAGGTTATGACGTACCCTTGCTAGTTCGCACGCTGAAGAACCTTAGGGCAGCCTATCCTGATCTTCAGGTGATCCTCGAGCCTGGTTCTGCCTTCGCTTGGCAGACCGGTGAACTCGTGAGCGAGGTCGTTGATATCGTTGAAAACAAAGGAATAAAGACCGCGATACTCAATGTAAGCTTTACCTGTCACATGCCCGATTGCCTCGAGATGCCCTATCACCCGGCTGTGCGCGGGGCCGAGACGCTTGAAGATGCCCGCGACGAAATGCTTGAACGCGAGCCAAACGTGTATCGGTTGGGAGGCAACAGTTGCCTGAGCGGTGATTACATGTCCGCTTGGCGTTTCGATCATCCGCTCAGGGTGGGCGAGCGCATCGTCTTTGAGGACATGATCCATTATACTACGGTCAAAACTACAACCTTCAATGGCATCCGCCATCCTTCCTTCTGCATCGAACGGCTAGACGGGCGTGTAGAGACGCTTCGCGCATTCTCCTATGCCGATTACCGCGACAGGATGGATTAAAGTAATACTCTAATTAAATCATATCATGCTCTATTTACCATATGCCATATCAGCTTCGCGTGAGTTGGACTGCTTAACTTACCGTCTTCACGATTGGCGGAGCGTCGGCGTGAAGCGTCGAGTGTTGCTGCTCAATCTCATGCCTGAGAAGGAGGTAACGGAGCGCGACATCGCAAGCGTGATCGGAGCGACCGGACTGGATGTTCAATTGATCCCCGTGAGACTGCGCGGCCATGCCTTCCGCACGACCCCCGAGGAGTATATGCAGGCCCGTTATCTTTACGTGGAAGATCTTTTGGAGAAAGACGCGGAAGTGCAGGGGGGCTTGTTTACGCATCTCATCATTACGGGCGCTCCCCTCGAACATTTGCCTTTTGAGGAAGTACGCTATTGGCCTCAGCTCTGCAGTCTTATGGATGTGGCCAGAGACCATTTTCACCGAACGCTGTTGATCTGCTGGGGCGCGCAAGCGGGCTTGTATCACTATTATGGAGTGTCTAAATACCCGCTGCCCGCCAAACGCTTCGGCATATTCCGTCAGCGCGTCACGGCGTTTGGCAATGGTCTGATGGACGGCTTGGTTCCTTCCTTCCCCATGCCCCATTCGCGTCATACCGAGGTGCGCGCCAGTGATATTGAGAAACAGGCGGGTGCAGAGCTACAGATGGTCTGCGAGAGTGACGAGAGCGGAGTCGGCGTGGTCTGTACGCCCGATCTGTCCCTGACTTTCGTGACCGGACATCTGGAGTATCCCATTGACACACTCCAGCGTGAGTATGAGCGTGATCTGCGTCGGGGTAAGCCAATATCGCCTCCTTTACATTATTGTGATGAAAACGGCCATCCCTCCTTTTCATGGCGCCGTGCCGCAGTAACCTTTTACGCCAACTGGCTGCGCTCTTGAAGGGGAAGGTAAAAGAGCGTGCCATGTTAAGCGCCTGACATCTGCCCTCTGTCCGCAACGCCCATGTCTGCGTGGTGGAATTTTCTTCCTCATCGTTTTCTTGTTAGGCGGAAAGGTCGTACTTTTGCGTGCAACAAAATCTCTCCATCTCTACTATGCATTCCGATTTTATTGCTGACAAGATCGTAATGGACGGTCTCACGTTTGACGACGTCCTCCTTATTCCCGCTTATTCCGAAGTGCTTCCCCGCACGGTATCGCTGGCTACGAAGTTCTCGCGCAACATCGACCTGCAGATACCTTTTGTCACGGCAGCCATGGATACTGTGACTGAGGCCCAGATGGCGATTGCCATTGCCCGTGAGGGTGGTATCGGTGTGATCCATAAGAATATGAGCATTGAGGATCAGGCCCGTCAGGTGGCAATCGTCAAGCGTGCCGAGAACGGTATGATCTATGCGCCCGTGACAATCAAGCGCTATAAGACGGTGGCCGACGCGCTGGATCTGATGCATGAGTACCACATCGGCGGTATTCCCGTGGTGGATGACGAAAATCATCTCGTGGGCATCGTTACCAACCGCGACCTGCGCTTCGAACTTCAGCTCGATAAGCGCATTGATGAGGTGATGACGAAGGAAGGTCTCGTCACGACGACGCAGCAGGCCGACCTGCACGCCGCAGCGAAGATCCTGCAGGAGAACAAGATCGAAAAACTTCCCGTCGTGGATGGCGAGGGTCATCTCGTGGGTCTCATTACTTATAAGGACATTACGAAGGCCAAGGACAAACCCATGGCCTGTAAGGATGCCAAAGGCCGTCTCCGCGTGGCTGCCGGCGTCGGCGTAACGAATGACACGATGCAGCGCATGGAAGCGCTGATTCAGGCCGGTGCCGATGCCATTGTCATCGACACGGCTCATGGTCACTCAAAGTCAGTCATCGAGAAGCTTAAAGAGGCCAAGGCAAACTTTACCGGCGTCGATATTGTCGTGGGTAATGTCGCAACGGGCGAAGCCGCTACCATGCTGGCAGAAGCAGGTGCTGACGCCGTCAAGGTCGGCATCGGCCCGGGGTCTATCTGTACGACGCGTGTCGTTGCCGGTGTGGGCGTTCCCCAGCTTACGGCCGTCTACGACGTGGCCTGCGCCCTCAAACCTTATGGCATTCCTCTTATCGCCGACGGCGGTCTCCGCTACTCCGGTGATGTCGTCAAGGCACTCGCTGCCGGCGGCTTCAGCGTTATGATCGGTTCGCTTGTTGCCGGTACGGAGGAGAGCCCCGGTGAGACGATCATCTTCAACGGCCGTAAGTTCAAGACCTACCGCGGTATGGGTTCGCTCGAGGCGATGGAGAACGGTTCCAAGGACCGCTACTTCCAGAGCGGTGTGAGCGATGTCAAGAAACTAGTGCCCGAGGGCATTGCCGGTCGTGTGCCTTACAAGGGCCTCGTTCAGGAAGTTATCTACCAGCTCGTCGGCGGTCTGCGTTCGGGCATGGGCTACTGCGGTGCTCCGACGATCGAGAAGCTGCATGATGCCAAGTTTACCCGCATCACCAATGCCGGCGTGCTCGAGAGCCATCCCCATGACATCACGATCACGAGTGAGGCGCCCAATTACAGCCGTCGTGGCGAGTAACGGCGGCCGTACCTCCTCACCACTATTTATTACAGCATAACATTCGCCGCTCCTCGATGTGCACAGCGCTTCTGTGGCGTCGGGAGCGGCGTTTTGACATATTTCTCAGATGAAAGCAGCAACCTCTCTGCTCCTTACCGCCGCAGCCCTCGTCCTGACGGGCGGCATGGCCATCGGGCAGAATAAGCATGACGATCCCGTCCTGATGACCGTCAACGGTAAACCCGTGACGAAGTCGGAGTTTGAGTACGCTTACCATAAGAACAATGTCGTAGACGGCGCAGTCGAAAAGACGACGGTCGAGCAGTATGCGCAGATGTTCCTCAACTACAAACTCAAGGTCGAGGCCGCCCTCGCCGCGCGGCTCGATACGCTGGACAGCTATCAGCGGGAGTTTCACCTCTACCGCGACATGCAGCTGACACCCTATCTCGTTGACTCTGCCTATATCGACTCCGTGGCCCATGTGGTCTATGACAATACGCTCAAGCGCATGGAGGGAAAGGACCTGATCAAGACTGCCCACATCCTTCTGCGTGTGCCCCAATCTGCCGGTGAGGCCGACAAGGAGCGCGCGAAGGCCAAGGCCGACAGCCTCTATCAGGCTATTAAGGGCGGCGCCGACTTTGCCGAACTGGCCAAACGCTATTCCGAAGATCCGGGTTCGGCTCAGTCGGGTGGCGAACTCCCCTTCATCGGCCCCGGAGCGGTGGTGAAGGAATATGAGGGTGCGGCTTATGCGCTCAAGAAGGGCGAGGTAGCTGCCCCCGTGCTTTCGTCCTTCGGTTACCACATCATCAAGATGGTAGACCGCAAGCCGCTGGATCCCTTTGAGAAGGCTGAGCCTGAGATCCTGAAGATGCTCAAGGCGCAGAATATCGAGGAAGCCTCGAGCGAGCATCGCATCAACCGGATCGTGACTGCATCAAACGGCCGTCTCAACCGCGAGGCAGTGCTCGACAGCGTGATGAATGCCCACGTGGCCGATAATGCTTCGTTGCGTTATCTCATCAAGGAATACCATGACGGCCTCTTGCTCTACGAAGTGAGCAAGCGCGAGGTGTGGGATGTCGCTGCGGCTGACACGACCGGCCTGATCCGTTGGTATAAGACCCACAAGAAGCAGTATCGCTGGGACAGCCCGCGCTTCAGCGGCTTCGTCTATCACTGCAAGGACAAGGCACAGGAAAAGGCTGTGAAGAATTTGCTCAAGAAGGCGCAGCAGACGACTGACTGGAAACAGCGCGTCAAGGCGACCTTCAACAAAGATTCCGTCACCGTAGCCGTCAGCGGCCCCTACCTTTGCAAGGAAGGGGAGAACCGCTACGTGGACAAATACGCATTCAAGAGCGGCAAGGCCCAGGCCGATACGCCCAAGGGCTATGCCGTGACGGGCGTGGTCGGGAAGGTGCAGAAGCAGCCCAAGTCCTGGACCGACGTCAGCGCCCAGGTGGTGACCGACTATCAGGCCGACCGCGAAAAGGTTTGGGTTGACGGTCTTCGCGCCCGCTTCCCCTATACGATCAATGCCAACGTGCTGAAGACGGTCCGCTAAGTGTCGGTCGTCTCCTTGGTATGGGTATTTTCATTCTCATTCATTCTAACGTAAGACTTTCTCCCAATATATGAAGAGGACAATCCTGTCTCTCCTGACGCTTATGGCCGCAACGTTCGGCCTCCATGCGCAGAAGAATGTGGTTGACGAGATCATCTGGGTGGTCGGCGACCAGCCGATCCTGCTCTCCGACGTCGAGGAGGCCCGTATCAGTAGCGAGCTGAGCGGCACGCCCGTCGACAACCCTTATTGCACCATCCCGGAGCGCATGGCGATTAACAAGCTCTTTCTCCATCAGGCAGAACTCGACAGTGTCTCCGTCAGTGAGGGAGACGTCATCCGTGGCGTGGATGAGCAGATCAACAACTATATTCAAGCCTACGGATCGCGCGAGGCTGTGGAGCAGATGTCGGGCCGTAAAATCTCCCAGCTACGCGAGACGCTTAAAAAGCAGTATCGCGAAAGCGAGATGACCCGCAGCGTGCAGCGTTCACTGACGGAAGACGTCAAGGCGACACCAGCCGAGGTGCGCGAATATTTTAAGCCGTTGCCCGAGGATAGCCTGCCGCTCATCCCCACGCAGGTGGAGGTGCAGATTATCACGAGCATCCCAAAGGTATCGCGTGCCGAGGTGGAGCGCATTGAAGCCCGCCTGCGTGACTTCGCCCAACGCGTCAATAGCGGCGAGGCAGAGTTCTCGACACTGGCCAAACTCTACTCCGAAGACGGTTCTGCCCGCAATGGCGGTGAGCTGGGCTATGCAGGCCGCAGCCAGTGGGTGCCTGAGTTCGCCAATGTGGCCTTCAGCCTCAACGACCCCAAGAAGGTGTCGAAGATCGTCCGCACGGAGTATGGTTACCACATCATCCAGCTGATAGACAAGCGCGGTGACAAGGTCAACGTGCGTCACATCCTACTGAAACCGAAGGTTGATGAGAGCGAATATGAGCGTTCGATTGCCCGCCTCGACTCTATTGCCGACGACATCCGCGCGAATAAGTTCAGCTTCGAGGCCGCAGCGCTGAATCTCTCCGATGACAAGGATACGCGAAGCAACCATGGCCTCATGGCCAACCAGAACGCACAGACGATGACCATCAGCTCACGCTTTGAGATGAAGGATCTGCCGCAGGACGTGGCCAAGGTGGTCGATACGCTCAAAGTGGGCGAAATCTCCCGGGCCTTCCGCATGACCAATGCCAAGGGCCAGACGGTCTGTGCTATCGTGAAGCTCAAAAACCGCATCGATGCGCATCGTGCTAGTATGACGGAAGACTTCCAGACGCTTCGCGAAGTGGTGCTTGACAAGCGCCGTGAGGAAAAGATCCAGCAGTGGATCAAAGATAAAATCCGCACGACTTACGTACGCATCAGCCCTGATTGGCGCAACTGCCAGTTTGAGTATCAGGGCTGGATCAAGTAATATGATTTAGCTACTCTCCATTCTCCCTCTCTTCATGAGGCGTTTCCTTCCCTTCCTCTTATTATTCTCTTTAGTCTGCATCGTGCTCACGGCGGCTGTTAGCCCTGTGGGACCTCGTGGACGTAAGACGCAGCAGCGTAAGGCCAGTGACGAGCGCATTGTCTTGCGCCATGCGGATAATCTGCGCTTTGACAAAGCGGAGATGAATGCAGCCAAGCGACTAAGCGGAAACGTCGTGCTCGAGCACGCAGGGATGGTTATGCGTTGTGATAGCGCTGTTCTCTATGATCAATCGCAGACATTCGATGCTTTTGGCCATGTGCATATTAATCAAGGAGATACGCTGACGCTAGAGGGTGAGAAGTTACACTATGACGGCAGCACGCAGATTGCCGAGATGCGTCGTAAGGTCGTGATGGCTCATCGTGGCCAGGTGCTCCATACCGACAGCCTCAATTATGATCGCCTTTACGCTACGGGTTATTATTTTGATGGTGGCGAACTGATCGACGGCAAAAATCACCTGAACTCGGATTGGGGCGAATATCATACAGATACGCGCAAGGCCATCTTCAATTATAATGTAACGCTTACCGCCCCAAAGTTCAAGCTTTTAACCGACACGCTCCATTACGATACGCAAACGAAGTGGGCGGAGGTGGTCGGCAAGAGCAACATCTATTCGGGGGCTGACCGCATCTATACCGAGCACGGGTTTTACAACACACAGACCGAGCGTGTGCGTCTCTATGAAGGGACGAAGGCTTATGGCCGAGACCGAGAGATGGCGGGCGATACAGTTTATTATGACAAGCGCACGGGCGTGATGGAGGCCTTCCACAACGTCTCGTGTGTTGACCGGAAAAATAAGAATGAGTTGACCGGTAACTATGCCCGTTATAACGAACTGACCGGTGAGGCGATGGCTACTGGGCGTGCCCTGGCAAAAGATTATTCGCAAGGGAAGGATACCTTCTACATCCATGCTGATACGCTTCGGATGTTTTCCTATAACCTCAACACCGACTCTGTCTACCGCAAGCTGCACGGCTATTTCCACGCCCGAGGCTACCGGAAAGACGTGCAGGTGGTGGCCGACTCTATGGTCTTTGACTCGCGCGACCGCCTGCTTGTGCTCTACCGCGACCCGATCGTCTGGAGTGACCAGCGCCAGATCGTGGGTGAGGAGATCACGGCATTTCTCAATGATTCGACGGTGGACTCGATCCTCGTAGACCGGCAGGCGTTGATGATCGAGGCGCTCGACTCCGTTCACTATAATCAGGTGGCGGGACAGCAGATGCGTACCTATTTCGACGCGAAAGGGGAAATCAGAGAAAACCGAGCAACGGGTAATGTCATGGTCGTCAATTATCCCTTGGAGCGTGATAGCACGATTCTCTATCAAAACTATGTGGAGACAGCCGTTGCTAGGATGTTTATGACCAACCGCAAGCTTACGAAAATATGGGCGCCGGCCTCGCATGGTTATTTCTATCCTCTCGGGCTGGCCCCATCAGCACGCACCCGCTTGCCCGGTTTTGCGGTCTTTGACTATATCCGCCCGACGGGCCCCGACGATGTTTTCAATTGGCGGGGCAAGAAGGCCGGAACGACCTTGAAACCCTCGATACGGCGTGAAGCTCCGTTGCAGCATCTATAATTGTTTCATCCCTACCATTATTTATATAAGAGGTATATCTCAGCCTCTCTCTCGCAGTTATGTCTGACGTGATTCATCTTCTTCCCGATGCCGTTGCCAACCAGATAGCAGCCGGTGAAGTCATCCAGCGACCGGCTTCTGTAATCAAAGAGTTGGTTGAGAATGCGCTGGATGCCGGGGCTAAGCGCATCGAAGTCGTTGTGGAGGATGCCGGTAAATCGCTTATCCAGGTGATTGACGACGGGAAGGGAATGAGCGCCACCGATGCGCGTCTGGCTTTCGAACGACACGCTACGTCGAAGATACAGAAGGCCGAGGACCTCTTTAGTTTACACACGATGGGGTTCCGTGGTGAAGCGTTGCCTTCAATTGCTGCCGTAGCTCAGGTTACGCTGCGGACGCGTCAAGCTGACGAGGAAGTGGGAACCTGCCTCACGATCGAGGGCTCGCGCGTGACGGGGCAGGAGGTGGAGGCTTGCGCGGTAGGTGCTAACTTCTCTGTGCGCAATCTCTTCTTCAATGTGCCGGCTCGCCGGCGTTTCCTCAAGTCCAATCAGACGGAGATGACCAATATCATGGCTGAGATAGAGCGCATCGCGTTGGCCCATCCTGACATCACAATCATCGTGCATGCAGCAGGACAGGTTGTGCTCGACTTACCGGCTGCCAACTTCCGTCGACGCATCGTCGGCCTTTTCGGGAAGCGCATAGATGCGCATATCGTCCCCGTTGACACAGATACGACAGTTGTTAGAATCAATGGTTTCGTGGGGATGCCCTCAGGAGCTAAGCGGCGCGGTGCGCAACAGTTCTTTTTCGTCAACGGGCGCTTCATGCGCCACCCTTATTTTGTCAAAGCGCTGCAGATGGCCTATGAGCGGCTTATCCCGGAAGGGCATCAAGTTCCTTTCTTCATCAACTTTGAGGTAGACCCGTCGCGTATTGACGTCAATATACACCCCACGAAGACGGAGATAAAGTTTGAGGACGATAACGCGATCTTCCAGATCTTGCTTTCTGCGGTTAAGGAGGCATTGGGGAAGTATGGTGCCGTGCCGGCAATTGACTTCGACATGAAGGACTGCCCGCCGATTCCTGCATTTCAGTCGGCAAATGATACCGGCGGCTTTGGCGCGCCCACCCCTCCGGAGGTTCACGTGGATACGTCTTTCAATCCCTTTGCACAGCCTGCGGTCGAACAAACTTCAAGGAACGGACGTGATGATAGCGCTAGCAATGCGGGACGGACCTTTCCCTCTCACGTGGCCATGGGTGCTACAGTAGATCGTGCTTGGGCTGAGCTATTCCCTTCCCAGGTTGATACTCGTCCCGATGCTAGCGCCCAGAATGTTACATCCTTAGGGCTTTCGTCAGGGTTAAATGATATAGACCGCAAGGAGTGGGAGGCAGTCTCACCGCTGCACATATTGCAATATCGCGGCCGGTACATCTTAACCCCCTTGGACGAAGGTCTGGCTATCATAGATATGCGTAGGGCGCATATGCGCATCCTTTATGAGCGTTATCTTGACGCAGCTGCCCACAACCGAGCCGTCTCGCAGCGCCTATTGTTTCCCGAGACATTTGAGGTATCTCCTGCAGAACTCGCGGTTTTCCACGAATTGCTAGCAGATCTGCAGGCCGTTGGTTTCGATCTCTCGCCTTTGGGTGAGGGAACTTTCTCAGTGCTTGCCGTTCCGGCAGATTGTGAGGGGTTGCCTCCTCAGGTACTCTTGGCTGACATACTACATGATGCCGTCACCGGTCAAGCAGATGCCAAGGAACGTCTCCGAAAGCTCGTTGCCGAAACATTGGCTCGTAAGGCTGCGATGCCAGTCGGCCAGGCTCTGAGCGGGGAAGAAATGAAGGCACTCGTTGGGCGCCTCTTCGCTTGTGCTATGCCGGGACTGACGCCTGACGGGCGTCCGACGTTCAAGGTTTTGAGCATAGAAACCCTATTTTAGTTCTAATACAGCCCGATTTGTAACGTATAGTGGCCTTATTTGGGCGTAGCGGGGCTGTGCGTTCGATTTTTCTTGAGAAAATAGTGCTTGCAATAGCTCGATCTTTCTAACTTTGCACGCGACACTATGTAGCGCAATAGTTTCCGTTTCTAACGGAGTAGATATATCATTACAATCAAAACTCTCTCTATTATGCGTAAATTTGCTCTTATGTTGGCTCTGGCTGCATTTGGCTTCACTTCCGCATCGGCTCAGGAGACTGAAGTTCCGGTCAAGAAGTATAGCGTTGCAACCAACTCTTTCTGGGCCAATTGGTTCGTGAGTGCCGGTATTAGCGGCAATGCTTTTTATTCTTCTCAGGAAGCCAGCGGCATGAGCGGCAACCCCTTTAGCGACAAGCGTGGTACCCTTGGTTTCACGGTTGCCGTAGGTAAGTGGTTTACCCCTGGCATCGGTCTTCGCACGAAGTTTGATGGAATCTGGGGCAAGCAAGTAAATACGGATGCCAGCCATCCTCTCTTCACGATGTTTAGCGGTCATGAGGACGTGATGTTCAACCTGAGCAATATGTTCTGTGGCTATAACGAGAAGCGCGTATGGAACTTCATTCCTTATGTCGGTATCGGTGTCGTCGGCAATACGGACGGTGAGCATGCTGCCCTTTCATACAATCTCGGTTTGCTCAACAACTTCCGTGTCAGCAACCGCGTACAGATCTTTGCAGATCTTGGTCTGACGGCTGCTCCCGGCTATTTTGACAATGAAAAGGGCGACCAATCGCTTACTGCCGTAGGTGTTGATAATGCCTATAGCTATAAAGTACTTCGTGCTCGTCACTGGGACAAGATGGTCAGCCTTCAGGTTGGTGTCACTTACAACCTCGGCAAGCACACTTGGGATAAGGTGCCCGATGTTGATGCCCTCATGGCTATGAACAAGGAGCAGATGGATGCACTCAACCAGTCTCTCAAAGAGCAGCAGGATGAGAACGCTCGTCTGCGTGATATGCTCGCCAACGCTAAGCAGCAGAAGGTCGTTGAGAACTCTAAGGAGCTCGTTGGTACGTCTTCCAGCGTATTCTTCAACATCAACTCTGCTAAGGTGGCCAGCCGCAAGGATCTCGTTAACGTCAAGGAGCTCGCTGAGTATGCCAAGGCTAACAACGCGAAGATTGTCGTAACGGGTTATGCCGACAGCAAGACGGGTTCTGCAGAGTACAACCAGAAGCTCTCTCAGAAGCGTGCCGAGACCGTTGCCAACGAGCTCGTTAAGATGGGTGTCAACCGTGACAACATCGTAACGGAAGCTAAGGGCGGCGTCAACAACCTCGCTCCCTTCTCTTACAACCGTCGCGCTACTGTCAAGATTCAGTAAGCCTGACTTTCCCCAATCGGAAACTATTTAACCGAGGAGGACATCTGCCAAAACCCGCGAGGGAGGCGGATACCCTCCTTTTTTGTGCCCAAAAGACTGATTATGAAAGAAAGTCGGGCAGTGAACTTCGCTTCTCAGGCTTTTTAATGTACTTTTGCGGCCGTATTTCGGTCAGTGCACGCTTAGACGGTTGTCACGGACAACTTCTCCACTATCGGGCCGGGTGCCCACCTCCGTCCCAGACGACTGCGGCGTGAAGGCTACCGAAACGCTTATTATTCACCCTATTACTAACTCATTAATGGAGAATCTTAAGAACATTGAACCCGTTGC
Source organism: Alloprevotella sp. (assembly GCA_052272595.1). GTDB lineage: Bacteria > Bacteroidota > Bacteroidia > Bacteroidales > Bacteroidaceae > Alloprevotella. Next base: position 131,608 of record DAVZJV010000001.1, on the reverse strand, counting down.
CGACTTCGATTGGAACGCTTTTGAGAACGGAACGGTAGAATCAACGCAGAGCCGCGAGGAGCAAGAGAAGGCCTATGATGGTACGCTCGGCCGCGTCAACGAGAACGAGGTCGTAGAAGGCAAGGTCATCTCGATCGGCAAGCGCGAGGTAGTCGTTAACATCGGCTACAAGAGCGACGGCATCATCCCCGTGAGCGAGTTCCGTTACAACCCTGACCTTAAGGTAGGCGATACTGTTGACGTCTACGTAGAGAATCAGGAGGACAAGCGTGGCCAGCTCGTGCTTTCTCACAAGAAGGCACGTCTCGCGAAGGCTTGGGAGCGCGTCAATGCCGCACTCGAGAGTAAGGAAGTTATCCAGGGCTACATCAAGTGCCGCACGAAGGGCGGTATGATCGTCGACATCTTCGGTATCGAAGCCTTCCTTCCCGGCTCTCAGATCGACGTTAAGCCTATCCGCGACTACGATGTCTTCGTTGGCAAGACGATGGAGTTCCAGGTTGTCAAGATCAACCAGGAGTACAAGAACGTAGTCGTATCTCATAAGGCTCTCATCGAGGCTGAGCTCGAAGCCCAGAAGCAGGAGATTATCTCTCACCTCGAGAAGGGTCAGGTACTTGAGGGTACAGTTAAGAACATCACTTCTTACGGTGTCTTCATCGACCTTGGTGGCGTAGACGGTCTTATCCACATCACCGACCTCTCTTGGGGCCGCGTAAGCGATCCTCACGAGGTGGTAGAGCTCGATCAGAAGCTCAACGTCGTTATCCTCGACTTCGATGAGGAGAAGAAGCGTATCGCCCTTGGCCTCAAGCAGCTTACCCCGCATCCCTGGGATGCTCTCGATCCCAACCTCAAGGTGGGTGACAAGATCAAGGGTAAGGTCGTTGTCATGGCTGACTACGGTGCATTCGTTGAGGTTGCTCCCGGTGTAGAGGGTCTCATCCACGTAAGCGAGATGAGCTGGAGCCAGCACCTCCGTTCTGCACAGGATTTCCTCCACGTTGGCGACGAGGTTGAGGCCGTAATCCTCACCCTCGACCGTCAGGAGCGCAAGATGAGCCTCGGCCTCAAGCAGCTCAAGGAAGATCCTTGGAAGGACATTGAGGTTAAGTACCCCGTCGGCTCTCGTCATCACGCCAAGGTTCGCAACTTCACCAACTTTGGCGTCTTCGTTGAGCTCGAGGAAGGCGTTGACGGCCTCATTCACATTTCTGACCTCTCTTGGACGAAGAAGATCAAGCACCCCTCTGAGTTTACGCAGATCGGTGCCGACATCGAGGTTGTCGTGCTCGACATCGACAAGGACAATCGTCGTCTCTCCCTCGGTCACAAGCAGCTTGAGGAGAATCCTTGGGATGTCTTTGAGACTGTCTTCACGGAAGGCAGCATTCACGAGGGTACGATCGTCAATCTCATGGACAAGGGCGCTGTCGTACAGCTTGAGTATGGTGTAGAAGGCTTTGCTACGCCCAAGCACCTCGTCAAGGAGGATGGCTCTCACGCCAAGGAAGGCGAGAAGCTCCCCTTCAAGGTTATTGAGTTCAACAAGGACAGCAAGCGCATCATCCTCTCTCACAGCCGCACCTTCGAGGACGCTGGCCGCGGTGAGGATCGTCCCGCTCGCAAGCCTCGTGCCAACAAGGGTGGTCGTCAGCAGGGTAGCGATATCCCCGCAATCACCAATAAGACCGCTTCGACCTCACTCGGTGAGAACGACGCTCTTGCAGCCCTCAAGGCTCAGATGGAGAACAAAGACTAATCGTCTGACTTCTTCTTATCTGCTGGCTATTTGCTAGCTCTTCATTAAAGAGACCGCTTAGGAACTTCCCTAAGCGGTCTCTTTTCTTATCTTTATGAAGGTAAATCGTAACTTTGCGTAGAGGTGTGGCACAGCACCTCCTAATCTGCAAAATTCAATGAAAGCATACTATGGTCTTCTGGGCCATCCTTTGGTCCACAGCTTTTCTGCTGCCTACTTCAAGGATAAGTTTGATCGCGAGCATCTCGATGCAGTCTATCGTAACCATGACTGTGCTGATATTGATGCTGCGATTGCTGAGCTCTCCGAGGTCGGTGGTCTTCGAGGATTCAACGTCACAATTCCCTACAAGCAGGCTATCATTCCTTTCCTAACTTCGCTCTCGCCCGAGGCTGAGGCGATCGGCGCAGTTAATGTAGTTCGGGTAGTCTGTGATCCGGCCGCTACGGTTCCTCCCTTTGCTCCTGGTAGGAGATTGGAGGGGTATAACAGTGATTGTCTGGGATTCTCGCGTTCTATTTCTCCCCTTCTTGATCGTAGGCTACACAAGGCTGCACTTGTTCTAGGTACGGGAGGGGCTTCTAAAGCCGTAACTTATGCGCTGTCTCAACTTGGACTGTCTTGGAAGCTTGTCAGTCGTACGCCCCATGACGATCGTATGCTATCTTATGACGACTTGACGCCGGAGGTAATGGAAGCGCATAAAGTTATTGTCAATGCTACTCCTTTAGGCACGTTCCCTCGTGTAGATACCTGCCCCCCAATTCCTTACGAACTCATTTCGTCTGAGCATCTTCTTTACGATCTTGTTTATAATCCGGAAGAGACGCTCTTCCTGCGTAAAGGTCGTGAAAGGGGAGCTGCAACAAAGAACGGCCTGGAGATGCTTCACCTACAGGCCGAGGCTGCTTGGGAGATCTGGCAACGCTAGGTTAGGCTTTTTCGGATCTTTCTTTATGGGCGCAAGCTCTTTATTTTCCAAATAAGTTACTTGCCCCGTTTATTCAGCCTTTCGAGCGGTTTTATCCCGCCTCTCTTTGCTTATCTTTGCAATGTCTGTCAGCTCCGTCCAGGTGCTCACGGCCGAACATATCAATCTACCCATACCCTCAATTAGACATGAAAAAAAGTGTCTCGCTCCTTCCCGTGAGCGCTGTCACCCAGCTGGGGCCAACCTACGTCCTGGTAAAGCTCCAGCTCCCGCAAGCTATGGATGCTCCAGCCATCCGTCCGGGGCAATTCGTTGAGATTCTTGTAAAGAACTCCCCTTCAACCTTCTTGCGCCGCCCTATCTCGGTAAACTTCGTAGATCTTTCCCGGCATGAGCTGTGGTTGCTTGTTCACGTTGTAGGAGAAGGCACGCGCGCCCTCTCTCGACTTATGGTGGGTGACACGCTCGATTGTGTCCTTCCCTTGGGCAATGGCTTCACCCTTCCCGAAAAAGGTGCGGCTCCTCGTCGGTATCTCCTTGCAGGTGGCGGGGTAGGTACAGCCCCCCTGCTTTATTTGGGCAAGCTTTTGTCTGAAATGGGCCATTCCGTGACTTTCCTTCTCGGCGGGCGAACCGCGGCCGATGTTCTTCAGCTTGATGATTTCCGCAAATATGGCGAGGTTTGCGTAACGACTAATGACGGCAGTCTCGGCGAGCAGGGGTTTGTGACACAGCATAGTGTGCTTGTCGGCGCCGCCTTCGATTCCGTTGCTACTTGTGGCCCGAAACCCATGATGGTAGCGGTGGCACGGTTGGCTGAAGAGCGCGGCTGGCCCTGTGAGGCTTCTCTCGAGAATCTGATGGCCTGCGGATTAGGCGCCTGCCTCTGCTGTGTTGAGAAGACGGCTGATGGCCACAATGTCTGTGTATGTAAAGAAGGACCAGTATTTGATATTAAGCGACTCTCATGGCTAAGCTAAACGTACAAATCGGAGCCTTAGCGCTCCAGAATCCAGTAATGACGGCATCGGGAACTTTCGGCTACGGCGTTGAGTTTGCCGATTTCGTTGATCTTAACCGCTTGGGGGGCTTCATTGTCAAGGGAACCACCCTTCATCCCCGAGAGGGTAACGATTATCCCCGCATGGCTGAGACATCGCAAGGTATGCTCAATTGCGTTGGCCTACAAAACAAGGGCGTCGATCATTTTTGTAGTGAAATTTACCCTCAGCTTGCCGGGATCGATTCAAATGTCATTGTCAATGTATCGGGATCCTCCCCCGAGGATTATGCAGCCTGTGCTGCCCGCATTGATGAGCTTGAGCACATTCCCGCTATTGAGCTGAATATTTCCTGTCCCAATGTCAAGGATGGCGGTATGGCCTTCGGCGTGACTTGCGAGGGAGCCGCTTCTGTCGTCAAAGCCGTGCGCCGAGCCTATTCGCGCACACTTATTGTGAAGCTTTCACCTAACGTTACCGACATCGCTTCCATTGCCTGCGCTGTCGAGGCTGAGGGTGCTGACAGTGTTTCCCTTATTAATACGCTCATGGGCATGAGCGTTGACATCGAACGCCGTTGCTCCCGTCTAAGCATTGGTACCGGCGGGCTCAGCGGTCCCTGCGTAAAACCCGTAGCCCTTCGTATGGTGCATCAGGTTTCCCGCGCCGTCAAAATTCCCGTAATTGGTCTTGGCGGCATTATGACGGCTGAAGATGCAATAGAGTTCCTCATGGTGGGAGCCACAGTGGTAGAAATAGGTACGGCAAACTTTATTGACCCGGCTGTGACGATGAAGGTCATCGATGGGATCAATGCGTGGCTTGATGCGCATGGCGTAGCCGATGTCCATGAGATTATCGGTTGCATCTAATACAGAAGAATAAAAGCCCCGAGGATATGTTGCAATCCTCGGGGCTTTTTATTGTAGGTTTTCCTTAGGCTACATCATGACCTGATTGAGGGAGAAGTTTCCCATGATCTTCGAACGGTCTACGTGGCCGCGAATGCCGGGGATGGAGCCCGTCGACGTATACTGCCACATGATGTAGTCTTTGCCGTCATCGAGCGTAGGACTGTCTGAGCGGTAGCGGGCGATCATGAAGTGGTAGTCGCTAAACTCTCCCGTAAGGTAGCGGTTATAGAAGTTGTGGTAGGTGTAGAGCAGGGGCTTTTTACCGTAATAGGCCGTCACCTTGTCGATGAACTGCTTAAGGTCGGATATGAACGTGTCATAGCTGACCGAACCGCGGTGTTCGATATCTATAATCGGCACGAGATCCTGATCTTCCAAACGTACTACAGAGGTGAGGTTGCGGAACTGCTCTTCCCAACTCACGTTCGGTCGATAGAAGTGGTAGCTTCCGACGCTCAGTCCTACGCGGCGGGCTTCCTGCAGGTTGCGCTCGTATGTGTCGTCTACGAGTGATGCGCCTTCGGTAGCTTTGAGATAGACGTATGAAATAGGCGTGCCGTCAGCCACTGCATCCCAATCAATGCTTCCCTGATAGTGGGAAACGTCGATTCCTTCCTTGTATTTAGAGTTGATACGTGCATGGGATGTGCGCATGAAGACAGCAGCCGCATGTTCCATCATACGCTCGCCGGCGTCTTGTTGCGGCATGGCGTCAGGCTCGGTGGCAAGTATGGCTGCCATACCGCGCCCGGCGTCTTTCTCTTTTTTCCTGGCTTCTGCCGTTGATGGAATGAGCAGGCATAGAGTCAACGCTGCCGCCGCGAGACTCCGTCCGCATATGATATCGAGCATAATCTCTATTAGTCAAATTTGCTGCAAATATAGTGATAAATGCCGATATATAAGCGTCAATCTCAACGAATCTTTTGGACGTTAGCACTTCTGCATAACTGTGGGCGGTTTTGCGCTAGTAGCAACGTTCGCCGAAGATGGCGGTGCCTATGCGGACGATGTTGGCGCGTTCCTGGAGTGCCAGCGGGTAGTCGTGAGACATGCCCCAAGAGCGTCGTGTGAAGTTAGGCGAGGATGGGAAATAGGTAGCCTTGAGTTCGTCAAAGAGCGCTGCGGCTTGGTGGAAGTCTGACCTTACTCGCTCCGTGTCATCCGTGTTGGTTGCCATGCACATGAGCCCCTCGATGCTCACGCCTTTAAGCTCTTGCCACGGATTGTCCTGTAGGAGCTGTCGGCAGGCTTCCGGGGTGAGGCCGTATTTGGTATCTTCTGCAGCTACGTGTATCTCGAGCAGGCACGGGATGGTGCGGTCGAACTTGAGCGCCTGACGATTGATCTCTGTCAGTAGCTTCCAGGAGTCAACCGCATGGATGAGGTTGATGTAAGGGGCTATATACTTCACCTTATTGGCCTGCAGATGGCCGATGAAGTGCCACTCGATGTCTGTGGGCAGAAGCTGACGTTTGGCTTCTAGTTCCTGTACACGGCTCTCGCCGAATGCGCGTTGCCCTTGCTCATAGGCTTCCCGAATGGCTTCTGCAGGGTGATATTTAGAGACGGCTACGAGTGTTACGCCCTGCGGCAACTGCGATTTGATCTCTTGCAGGTGTATCATGATACTACCTTATTCTTCCTTATGGGCGGGAGCCACGTAGTGGTAGACGTCCATGATTGCGGTTTCTGTGACGGAGGCAATGGTGTAGTCCATCATGGAGTCTTTCATACCTTCGTCGAGACGTTTGATGGCATCGCGCAGGTCAGAGGCTTGCACGAGCATGTTTTGCGAGGTGCGTTTCTCTTTGCCGCTCTTTTCGTCGAGGGTAATGAAGACGAGCTTTGCGCGGAAGAAACGGTCGGCGCTGTCATCACCACGAGCTTCGAAAAGTTCGGCGTAGCGTGCGCGCTTGATATCGCTGACCTCAAACTCGCCTGTCATAAAGGGGGTGATCTCCTCGATGATACGGCGTTCGGCTTCGGTAAAGTTGAGGGCGTCAACGAGGTAGGGCTCGTTTACCTTTTTGACCTGTCCTGTCTCGAGGGTTTTCTCATACTTTACCTTGCATTCAAACCATTGATTGTTCATAGTTGTGTGTGTCTTAGAATAGTGTCAGTGCTTGAGGATTGGAGTGGGGATAAAAACCGCCCTCGGGCCTTTGCGGCCTGGGGGCGGCTGTAGAGGAGCGGTTCGCATACCTTATTATATAAGGATGCTTGGTAGCGTATTTATTAACGGAAGATGAGGATGCAGAGGCTCGTAATAGTGGACTGGATAGAGAGCCACGTTCCAAGTTGGCGGATGGTGTTGTCGTTGTAGGTCGACTGGCCGATCCTCATCTTGTTAGGTTCTACGTAGATGATGTCGTTTTGCTGAAGGTTGTATACGGGCGAATTGAAGATGTCCTTTGAGCGTATGTCAACAAAGTAAGTTCTCGTTTGCTCGCCTTCTGTTCGGATCACCTTGATGGCATCGCGGCGAGCGGTAATGTTGAGGTCACCGGCAGCGCCGATCGCTTCGAGGATCGTCAAGTTGTCGCGCTCGATGGCCTGACGGCCGGGACGTGCGACATCGCCAAGGATGGTGATATATTGGTTATAGGCAGATACGGTGACAACGGCGTCATTAAGGATGCCGGCTCGGAAGATGCTCTGGATCTTGGCAGCAGCCTCCGAGCGCGTAAGTCCGCCGATGTGGGTTCGCCCTACGCCGAGGAGGTCGATGTCGCCATTCTCGTCGATCGTGTACCGGAGATTGTCTGCATTAGATGTGCTGCTATAAGTCTGGCTGCTGGTTAAGTTGTAACGTAAGGCCAGATCAGGCGTAGCCGAACTCGTGACGCTGACACCCACCTTGTCGCCCGGCGAAAGTACGAGGGTCTTCAGCGGTCGTGTAGTGATGAGCGAGTCTGGCTTAAGGTCCTGTAAGTAAACGACCTTCTCTCTTGTCTTACAAGCGCCTAACAGGAGCGTTGCGAGTAAGATCAGGATGAAATGTTTCTTCATTAGGTTTCTGTTGTTTGCTTGATATGATGGCAAAGGTAGTATAAAAAGGCGTAATCAACGACATCCTTTGTTCCCATTTTCGTCTATTGGAGTTCTCCAGCATGGCTTTAGGGGCGCGGACTTATGGCGGAAACTGCCCTAAAGCGATAAAAGTCAGGTGTCAGGCGAGAAAAACTCACGTCAAGGCTGCTCGGTAAGGTAAAAAGCGCTAACTTTGCACCGCAAATCTCGGCAGGGGCTTCGATTGGATGCTTTAAGGCCGTGATTTGCAGCGATTATCCCATAACATCCCTATTAATTCATTCACTTCTAAAAGTATGATGAATCAGTACGAGACCGTTTTCATTATGACTCCCGTTTTGTCTGACCAGCAGATGAAGGAAACGGTCGCTAAGTTCAAGGACTTTCTCGTCGCCGAGGGCGCTGAGATCGTCAATGAAGAGGAATGGGGCCTGAAGACCATGGCTTACCCCATTCAGAAGAAGTCAACGGGCTTCTATGCGCTCCTCGAGTACAAGGCTGAGCCTACGACGATGAAGAAACTCGAGATTGCTTTCCGTCGTGACGAGCGCGTTATTCGCTTCCTGACCGTGAAGCTTGAGAAGTATGCAGCCGAGTACGCTGCCAAACGTCGTAACAAGTTTAATAAGAAGGAGGACTAATCATCATGGCACAAGCACAATCTGAGATCCGTTATCTTACGCCGCCCACCGTTGACGTTAAGCGCAAGAAGTATTGCCGTTTCAAGAAGAGCGGTATCAAGTATATCGACTACAAGGATCCTGAGTTCCTTAAGAAGTTCCTCAACGAGCAGGGTAAGATCCTTCCCCGTCGCATCACCGGCACTTCGCTGAAGTATCAGCGTCGCGTGGCCCAGGCTGTTAAGCGTGCTCGCCAGCTCGCTCTGCTGCCCTTCGTAACCGATTTGATGAAATAATAAACTAGGAGGCTATCTATGGAAATTATACTGAAAGAAACCGTTCATGGTCTGGGTTACAAGGACGACATCGTTAAGGTGAAGGGTGGCTATGGCCGCAACTTCCTCATCCCGACCGGTAAAGCCGTTATCGCCTCTGAGAGCGCCAAGAAGCAGCTCGCCGAAACGCTCAAGCAGCGTGCTCACAAGCTCGCTAAGATTAAGGCCGACGCTGAGGCACTTGCTGAGAAGCTTGGCAAGATCGAGCCCATTAAGATCGCTACCAAGGTTAGCGCCACGGGTTCTATCTACGGCTCTGTCAATAACCTCCACATCGCTGAGGCGCTCGCAGCCCAGGGCTTCGATATCGATCGCAAGGCAATCGAGGTGAAGGATGTCAAGGAGGTAGGTTCTTATCACGCTACCGTTCGTCTCCACAAGGAGGTTTCTGTTGAGATCCCCTTCGAGGTAGTTGCTGAAGAGGCTTAAATAAATCTCCGCTGCTACCAGCTTGAGCTACATGTACCAAGCATGAGGCTCAATGCCGCATCGATCAAATTTCAGGCGTCGCTCGCGCTTCTCTTTGAGAAGGATAGAGCGGCGCCTTTCTTTTTGCTGTTCCATTCATTGATCCCACCATCGCGTATGCGCTATTTTATCTATTTCAGCTACGACGGCACCCGTTACCACGGTTGGCAGTTACAACCCAATGCGCTCAGTGTGCAGCAGTGCCTCAACGAATCGTTGTCCACCCTCTTGCGTCAGGAGATACAGACCGTCGGTGCCGGACGTACAGACTCGGGAGTACATGCTGCCGAGATGGTCGCACACTTCGACTTGGGTGTAGCTGATTGTGATAAGGATATGGTCAGCATAGATTGTGGACGCTTGGCTGATAAGCTCAATCGACTATTGCCCGCAGACATTGCCGTGCAGCGTATAGTGCCTGTCTGTGACGTGGCGCATGCGCGTTTCAGTGCTGTGGCGCGTACTTATCGCTACCGAATCTATCAGGGCAAGCAGCCCTTCCTGCGCCACTATGCGGTCTCTCTTGGATATAAACTCGATTTTGAGAAAATGAATGAGGCGGCAGCCCGCCTGCTTGAAGTCACCGACTTTACCAGCTTCTCTAAGCTCCATACAGATGTCAAGACGAACATCTGCCACGTTACTCATGCAGCGTGGACGTATGACCCTGACGAAGGGGTATGGATCTTTGAGATCACGGCAGACCGCTTCTTGCGCAACATGGTCCGGGCAGTGGTTGGCACGCTGATCGATGTCGGGCGCGGGCGCTTGAGCCTGGACGAATTTTCTGCTGTGATTGCCAGTAAGGATCGTTGTGCTGCAGGGGAGTCTATGCCGGCCAGGGCACTTTCGTTGGTGTACATAGCTTATCCTGCAGAGTTGTTTCTCTGATTTCAGGCAGTTTCGTTCAACTGTTTTTCCACTTGTTTGCCTGAGGAATTCTGTGTCAGCGTGGTAGGGTAAAGTCGGGTATCTCTACCGGCATGCCTCCCGCGCGTGCTGATTGCCTCGTCAGAGGGGCCAGACAAGACCATTCTGCAGCATCGATCACATCGATTTCAAGCGGAAGCCCTTCCCTCAGACAATGTATAAGACGGGTATCCATGGCGTAGTTCATCTCGTTGGCTACGCCTTTTTTGTGCCCTTCAAACCACGTCTGTACTACCGGAGAGCTTGAGGCGTTTGCTCGTAGATAGTCCGTGGCAGCTTGTCCCGTTAGTGCTTCCTCTCCTCTGAATTGCAGGGTGGGGACGGGGTATTTCTGTGCATAACCTGCAGTGCCGCAGACTGTTTGCAGGCGACTGTAAGGGCGGGGCGTGGTAACGTCAAGCTGTAGGAGGATGGTCGCGCCCGATGCCGTTTCAATGAGGGAGGAGTTGATCCGCCCGAGTGTCGTTCCATCGTTCTCGACCCCGCGCGAAGTAAGGGATGTCAGGCGGGTCATCCGGTCTCTGCGGTGGAAACCCAACAATTGACCGATAGGGCCTATGCCGTGCGTAGGGTAGGGGTTTCCTCCATGAGCCATGCATTGCTGCTCTATCCAGCCCTCGCGCGTATCGGCTGTCGCGTCAGCTTCGGCGGGGTCTTGCAGATCGTGGATATAAGCACCTTCGCAGTGAGTGATCACACCAAATTTTCCGGACTGCTGCAGCGCAAGTGTCTGGAGGTGGAAGAGGTCATAGCAACAGTTCTCTGTCATGAAGCAGTGTCTGCCCGTCTCGCGCGCGGTTTCTACCAGCGCATAACATTCGTCGATCGTTGTAGCGGCAGGCACCTCGACCGCCACGTGTTTGCCGGCTCGCATCGCCGCTACGGCCATCGGCGTATGGCTTCGCCACTCCGTGCAGATATAGACGAGGTCGACGTCAGTCTTGTTAAGTGCCTCTTTCCATCCGTTCTCACCCTCTAGCCTGGCCGGCACTTCGCGCCCTGCGGCACGCATTGTGTCGCAAGCTATCTTGAGGCGCTCCGGGCGTAGGTCGGCGATGTATCTTATTTCCGCTCCTTCTACGTCAGCATAGCGGGCCAAGGTTTTGAGCCCGCGGTGTCCTAGCCCGATGAGTGCAATGCGCACGGTGTGGATCGGCGGGCAGGTGAGATTGATGACGGGATGCATTTTCGTAGCTTAAAAACGTGTAGTAACTAAGAGCGGGAAGGGCGCGCCTGCACCGACAGCAGCTGTTCTGTCTGGTACGGGCGCGCCCTGAACTTTTTCTTGGAAAGAGAGAGTCGGCTTACTTCTTCTGGCTCTTTGCGTAGCGGCTCATGAACTTGTCGACGCGACCGGCGGTGTCGACGAGCTTTGACTTGCCGGTGTAGAAGGGGTGAGAAGAGCTGGAGATTTCGAGCTTAACCACGGGGTAGGTCTCGCCCTCAAACTCTACGGTATCGTTGGTTTTGCAGGTGGAGCGTGAGAGGAACATGTCGCCGTTGCTCATGTCCTTGAACACTACGGGGCGGTAAGCCTCAGGGTGAATGCCTTTCTTCATTGTGTGATGCTATAGCTTGGTATGGTTTGACAAATTGTTTGGTAACAAATTTGTGTAATGGTCGATGGTTATCGGGCGCAAAGGTACTGCCTTCCAACTGAATGGCCAAATCCTTTTCCCTTCTTTTTTATAGGTCGTCGACGAGTGCCGTGCTCTTTGCGTAGGCTGTGCTTTTAGCTTCGAAGAAGTCGGTCTTGACCATGTTTGCATTGGCATACTGCGATACCCAGGCCATGCCGGCAGGTTCCTGGCGGTTGTCTTCGTAAAGCGGCTCGTAGCCCAAGCTTGTCCATCTGAGGTTGCCTAGATAGGTGATGTAGTCGGTAACCATCTTCTCCGTCAGGCCGGGTATGCGGTCGCCGATTACATAGTGCCCCCAGGCGATTTCCTGGCGTACGCCCTCGCGCATCATTTCCTCGTAGACCTTGACCCGTTCGGGTGTGAAGAGCTCGGGCTCTTCTTTTTTGAGCTCGAGGATGATGTTGCGGAAGAGCCAGAGGTGGGTGTTTTCATCGCGGTTGATGTAGCGGATCTCCTGTGCCGATCCGGGCATTTTGCCTCCGCGGGCGAGGTTGTAGAAGAACATGAAGCCGCTGTAGAAGTAGATTCCTTCGAGGATAAAGTTGGCGATGCAGGTCTTCATCAGCGTGAAGCCGTCCTGATGGGCCTGGAACTCGTTATAGCAGTTTCCGATAAACGTGTTGCGGCGCAGCAGGTGTTCGTCAGTCTTCCATTGATAGAGGATCTCGTTGCGCTTTTCGGGGCTGCAGATGCTGTCGAGCATGTAGCTGTAGCTCTGGCTGTGCACACACTCCTGGAAGGTCTGAATGTGGAGGCAGAGGTTCACCTCGTTGGCCGTGATATATTCGCCGATGGAGGGGAGATTGTTGCTCTGCAGCGAATCGAGGAATACCAAGAAGCTCAGGATCTTATCGTAGGCCGTGCGCTCTTCCTCTGAGAGTCGTGGGTAGTCTTTGGTATCTTGGGAGAGGTTGATCTCTTCAGGGATCCAAAAGTTGTTCATTGCCTGACGATACCAGTCGCTGACCCACTTATAGCGCATGTTGTTGAAGTCGTTGAGATTAGTGGTGTTTCCGCCAATCATGCGGCGCAGGGTGAGGTCGGTATCGCCGTTGGGATTGAAGAGGGCGTTTTTGTGTAGCGTTGGGTTCGTCATAGGGCGTTTAGGGTATAAAAGGGCTGAGATGCGGGGCGTGGTGTTAAGGGCGTTGTACCCCGTGTGGCTTTGGGCGGATGCTCTAGGATGCGCAGCTCTCGCATTCCTCCACCTCGAGCGACTTGCTTCGTACGTAGTAGATCGTCTTCACGCCTTCGCGCCAGGCCGTGAGGTAGAGGTTGAGCAGCTGGCGGAAGGTATAGTCGTTGGTGATGTAGAGGTTCATGCTCTGAGCTTGGTCAACGTGGCGCTGACGTATGCCCGCCGCACGCACGCTCCAAGTTTGGTCGATGTGGTAGGCATCTTTATAATACCAGTATGTCTGCTGGCTCAGGTCAGGGGCAACTCGTGGGAGCATGGCGCCCTTCTTCTCTTCGAGGAAGAATTTGTTCATCACCGGGTCGACGCCGGCAGTGGTGCCGGCGATGATGCCGGTCGAACTTGTAGGGGCGATGGCCAGCAGGTAAGCGTTGCGCAATCCCTGATGCTGAACCTTCTCACGCACGTGCTGCCATTCGGGAGTGGTGTAGGAGCGCTTGTCGAAGTATGCGCCCGTCTGCCAGTCACTCCCCTCGAAATAGGTATAGCTGCCCTTCTCGGCTGCAAGGTCGGAAGAAGCCTCGATGGCGGCGCGGTTGATGAGTTCCATCACGTGGTCTGCCCAACGCAGGTGTTCCTCGCTCTCCCACTTGATGCCCCTCAGGGCTAGGGCATGGTGATATCCGCTGATGCCCAAGCCGATGCTGCGGTAGGCATGGTTCGTAATTTCGGCGTAGGGTAGGGGGTAGAGGTTGAGGTCGATGACGTTGTCAAGTGCGCGCACAAGCGTAGCCACCTTGTCGCGCATGGCGCCCTCGTCTTCGAGGGGCAGGTGTCCCAAGGAGAGGCTGGCAAGGTTGCAAACGACGAAGTCTCCGGGCTTGACTTTCGTCACCACGATGGGGTCGCCCTCATCGGTCTTCACTTCTGTCGTAAGCGATTGGATCGGCGCCATGTTTTGCGCAATCTCCGTGCAGAGGTTTGAGCAGTAGATGATGCCCTGATGGGCGTTGGGGTTAGCGCGGTTGACGAGGTCGCGGTTATAGGTGAAGGGAGTGCCGGTCTCAACTGCCGAGCGGAGTACGAGGCGGATGATATCTTTGATTGAGAGCGTACGGCGTGAGAGGCGCGGGTCGGCCACGCAGTCACGGTAGCGGCGTTCCCACTCTTCGCCCCAATAGTCTTCGAGCGCGTAGCCTTTAACGGTTAAGATCTCGTTGGGGCAGAAGAGGTGCCAAGGCTGGTCGAGATCTTCGGCCGCCATGCGCCAGAATAGGTCAGGATAGCACACGGCGGGGAAGATGTCGTGCGCCTTCATGCGGTCATCGCCGTTGTTGGTACGGAGCTGCAGAAATTCGGGAAGGTCCTTGTGCCACACATCCAAGTAAACTGCGACGGCGCCCTGACGCATGCCGAGCTGGTCAACGGCCACAGCCGTATCGTTGACCAGCTTCATCCAGCGGATCACGCCGCCGGCCACGCCCTTGAAACCTCTGATGCGGCCTCCCTTGGCGCGGACCTTGCCGAAATAGAGCCCCATGCCGCCGCCGGCCTTGCTTACTTGTGCGAAGTTGTCAATACTTCGGTAAATGCCCTCCAAGCTATCGGGAACGGTGTCGATGAAGCAGCTCGAGAGCTGGTGGAAGGGTTTGCGCGCACCTGAGATGGTGGGCGTTGCCATCGTCGCCTCGAGGCGGCTCAGAAGGTCATAAAACCGTTGTACCCATGAGAGGCGCACGTTGCGGTGCTCGTTCATCGCCAGATGGAGGGCGATGCCGAGCCACATCTCTTGGATGCGTTCTACGGGGCGCCCTTCGTGTGTGCGGATGAGGTAGCGCCCTCTAAGGAGGTCCAGTCCCGAATAGGTAAGTAGCTTGTCGCGTTCGGGCTGCATGAAGGTCGCCGCTTCGGCAATCTCATCGGCTGTGTAAGCCTCGAGCAGATAGCTCCCCACATAGCCTGCCTCACAGAGCCAGTGGAGCTTGTCGTAGTAGGATGTCAGTCCCCGCTCAGCCTCCCAAGCCGCAATGCTGCCTAGCAGCTGGTGATCTAGCAGGCGGGCAGCAATCATCTCCCAACGCGGCGCATCGGGTGTGGTGAGCTCGACGGCGGCTTTCGTAAGGGCCGCCAGACTCTCGTCGGGGCTCATCCCCGGCTTGTGGAAGGTATGGAATTTCTCCGTCAGCGCCGACACGGCATAGGCCTCGTCGCTGTAGTCGCGTGCAGCCTGTGTCAGCACCTCTGCGAGTGCATCGTTTGCCGTCTCATGGGCAAGTGCCTGGATTGCGCGACGTTGCTCCGTGCGCTTGGCGCGGTAGAGGATATAGGCTTTGGCCTCATCATAATGTGCGTGGCGCATGAGGGCACGCTCCACTTCATCTTGTATGTGCTCTACCGTGCGCACTTCGGGAGAAGTCTCCAACAACTCTTCTACGCCTGTAACGATGGCTTTGAGTGTCTCGTCGTCGAGGTTGGAGCCAGTGGCTGCGAAACTCTTACGTATGGCGTTGGCGATCTTGTCAGGATTGTAGGGCTGTGAGGCTCCGTTGCGTTTGGTGATAAGCACGGTAGTGAGGCAAAAGGTTGATAATGAGTTGGATATAGCTGACTTCGGTGGCGCTTAACGCGCTCGGAGAAGTCGGTTGGCTGACTGCAAAATTAGTATATGGTTGGCTTTAGGCAAAGCCATGCGGATAGGTTTTGTGTTCCCGGTATGGTTCCCTTAATAGAGACGTTGGGCTTGCTTCGCAGATCGTCTTTTACCCGCAATTGGGTATAAAAATCGTCGCTCGGGCATGACATTAGATAGATTTGGTTACTTTTGCACAAACTTCCGCCATGTGTGCGATGGTTGCTGCAGCGTTTGCAGGGGTCTCTTGACCGTTATGCTTATCGTGTGCACTGCGGATAGCTTTTCACCGTCTGACCTTATGAAGACTTACACCGACTTCGTAGAACTTATCGCCGAGAGTCTCAAGCGCAATTGGGATCTCGATGCACTCACTGACTATCAAGGAGCCACGTTGCAATATAAAGACGTAGCTCGTAAGATAGAGAAGCTCCACATCCTCTTTGAGAATGCCGGCATCGAGCCCGGCGACAAGATCGCGTTGTGCGGTCGCAACTGCTCGGCGTGGGCTGCGGCCTTCCTCGCCGTATTGAGCTACGGAGCCGTTGCCGTGCCCATCCTCCATGAGTTTAAGGCTCCTCAGGTGCACGACATCGTCAACCACTCCGAAGCCAAGTTGCTCTTCGTGGGCGACATGATCTGGCCTGAACTCGATGCCGAAGCTATGCCTCATCTTGAGGGGATCATTTTTATCCCTGATTACAGCGTGCTGGTCTCCAGGTCTGAACGTCTCACCGAAGCCCGCGAGCGCCTGAACGAGTTCTTCGGTAAGAAATTTCCGAAATATTTCCGCGCAGAGCACGTTGTCTACCCCCATGCCCCCTCTCCTGACACCTTGGCGCTGATCAACTATACGAGTGGCACGACTTCTCGCTCCAAGGGCGTGATGATCCCTTATCGTGCGCTCTGGTCAAACTACGAGTTTGCCTGTGAAGTGCTCGGCAAGCAGGTCGGGCGCGGCGACAGCGTCATCTCCATGCTCCCGATGGCCCATATGTATGGCATGGCCTTCGAGTTTATCTTCGAGTTTCTCAGCGGCTGCCACATCTACTACCTCACCCGCATACCCTCCCCCAAGATCGTCCTTCAGGCCTTCACGGAGATCAAACCGGCGATCGTCATCTCCGTGCCCCTCATCATCGAGAAGATCATCAAGAAGAATGTGCTCCCCCGCCTCCAGACGCCGAGCATGAAGGTTCTTCTCAAATTGCCCATTATCAGCCAGCGCATCCGCGACAAAGTCTGCGAAGGACTTGTCAAGGCCTTCGGCGGACGCTTCTATGAGATCATCATCGGTGGAGCGGCCTTCAACAGCGAGGTTGAGCACTTGCTCCATCGCATCGGTTTCCCCTATACCGTCGGTTACGGCACGACGGAGTGCGCCCCGATCATCTCCTATGCTGACTGGCACGACCTGCCGGTCGGATCTTGCGGAAAAGCGGCTCCCCGCATGGAGATTCGCATTGATAGTCCCGATCCTCAGCATCAGGCAGGCGAGATATTGGTAAAGGGTATGAACGTAATGCTGGGCTACTTCAAAAATGAAGAAGCCACCCGCGAGACGATCGATGCCGACGGTTGGTATCATACCGGAGACCTCGGTACGCTCGATGCACAGGGTTATCTCTACATCCGCGGCCGAAGCAAAAACATGTTGCTTGGCGCTTCGGGGCAGAATATTTACCCCGAAGAGATAGAGGACAAGCTCAACTCGCTGCCCTATGTCTCTGAGAGTATTGTCATCCAGCGTGATGAAAAGCTCTATGCGCTCATCCATCCCGACTACGATGAGGCTCGTCGAGATGGACTTGATGCCGACGGACTCCGTCAGGCCATGGAGCAAAACCGCAAGGACCTCAACGCTCAGGTGGCCGCCTATGAGCGCCTGTCAGGATTCAAACTCTTTGAAAACGAGTTTGAAAAGACGCCCAAACGTAGCATCAAGCGCTTCCTTTATGAGAATGTAGCCTTGGATAATAAGTAAGCCTTCGCGCTTAGCAATAACGCAAGAACGAGCCGCCTTCTAGAAAAAACTAGAAGGCGGCTCGTTCTTTCTAGAAGGCGGCTCGTTTTTTCTAGAAGGCGGCTCGGATTTTCTAGAAGGCGGTCTCGTTTGCAGAGGCAGTAAACGGGGCGGATCGTTCTGTCTAACAAATTGGTAGAAGACCTAAACTTTGACAAAAAGTTTGCGGTTGGACGATAGATTGCGATATTTGCATCGTCCGAGACTGCGTGTAGCATTTCCCGGTATCGTCCAACGATCTAGCAACTACGGTTATGAAACGATTTTTATTGACCCTCTGTCTGGTGCTTGCGGCGCTGACGAGCCTATCTGCCATGAGCTATGACGAGGCCCGCCGGCAGGCATGGTTTCTGACAGACAAGATGGCTTATGAGCTCAACCTAACTCCCGATCAGTATGACAGGGCTTATGAGATCAACCTCAATTATTTCTTGAGCATCGACTCGCCGGCTGACCTTTACGGAGCCTATGGTGGCTACCGCAATGCCGACCTCTGCTATGTACTCTTCGACTGGCAGTGGGCTCTTTACCGCACGCTTGACTACTTTGTGCGCCCAGTGCGCTGGGTTCGTGCCCGCTGGTACTATCCGCTCTGCGACCGCTACCGTTGGGGCTATTATTACTTTGACCGGCCGGTCGTCTACCTTACCTATCGTGGGGCGGGTTGGCGCAATCACCGCAGGCCGGGTGCCCCCAGTCCCTACTATGGCATACGCTTTGACCGCTCGCGAGGTGGTATGCGCGATAATTACCGCCCATGGCATTCGCCCGCCCCTGGCCTAGGATCAAACGGCCGCTTCGGCCGCTCTGAGTCGCCTCGCTCCGCGCAACCCGGACGCGGCACGATTCCGCAGCGTCGGGAAGGTGGCAATCGCAACAGCTTTACACCCAATTGGGGCGGTAGCGACCGCAACAGCGGCGGACAACGTGGCGACCGCAATAACGGGCGCTCCAATGGTCGGCCCGATGGGGGAAGCGCAACCGGACGTGGAACGATGCGTACATTTCCGGTGAGTGACGTCAACCGTATCGGCAGTAGCACCTTTGGCGGCAGAGGCGTGACTCGTCCCGCCACCCCTTCCCGCCAGAGTGGAGGTTCGGCCGTAAGTGTCGGTTCGCGTTCCGGCGGCCGCACGGAGGGAAGCACATCTCGCGGCGGCACCCGCAGCAATTCAGGAACTTCAAGCTCTAACCGTACGGGCAGAACCTTCGGTGGCCGTTGAGGCAACGTTGCAATCCCTCCCCGTCACATCCCCTTCCCTCTCACAGCGTTGGCGAATAATCGGCGAGTAAGAGGGTAGGGGATGTTACGTTTTGCTTAAAAGTTCGTACTTTTGCTTCGCCAAAGCAGAACATATGTCTCATGGCTTTGGGCTTATCTCCGGCAGCATCGATATGAAACTCATCTTAATGACCACTCCTTACTTCTTTGTGGAGGAGTCGAAGATACTCAACGCACTCTTTGCCGAAGGGTTAGAGCTGCTGCACCTGCGCAAGCCGGATACGGACCCCATGCTTTCAGAGCGCCTGCTGCGTTTGATCGAAGAGCCCTACCGGGGGCGCATCGTGACACACGATCACTTCTACTTAAAGAAAGAGTATGGCCTGCGTGGCATCCACCTCAACCACCGCAATCCCGAGCCCCCCAAGGGATATCGGGGACAGCTCTCGTGCTCGTGCCATTCGGTAGAGGAGGTCAAAGCTTTTAAGAAGCGTTGCGACTACGTGTTTCTTTCCCCCATCTTCCAGAGTATCTCCAAGGAAGGCTACACTTCGCCCTTTACCCTCGAGAGCCTCAGACAGTTGTCTGATGAGCGGGTTATCGACAAGAAGGTGATGGCCCTCGGCGGCATCGATCTAGAGGGAATCGCCAAGGTGAAGGCTTTGGGCTTCGGCGGGGCTGTCGTGTTGGGTGACATCTGGAATCGCATCTGCATCCATTCCACGGCTGACTTCAAGAAGCTGATCCTTCACTTCCGACAACTCAAAGAGGCTGCGGACTGACGAACGCTCCCTTTGGGGGCAACGATTAAGCATACATACAACCATCTCTCAGATACAAATACCCTCATGAACAACGACTCTTTCATGGTCTTCTCGGGTACCGCTTCGCGTTACCTGGCCGAAAAGATTTGCGCTGACTTGTGCTGCCCCCTCGGCAAGCTCAGCACGACGAAGTTTGCCGACGGCGAATTTGAAGTATGCTACGAGGAGAGCATCCGCGGCCGCGACGTATTCCTCGTTCAGAGCACCTTCCCCTCTTCGGACAATCTTATGGAACTTCTCCTGATGATCGACGCCGCCAAGCGTGCTTCGGCTCGCCAGATCTGCGCCGTGATCCCTTACTTCGGCTGGGCCCGTCAGGACCGTAAGAGCAAACCTCGCGTGAGCATTGGCGCTAAGCTCGTGGCAGACTTGTTGAGCGTGGCCGGCATTAATCGTCTCATGACGATGGACCTCCATGCCGACCAGGAGCAGGGCTTCTTCGACGTGCCGGTAGACCACCTCTACGCTTCTACCGTGCTGCTGCCTTACTTGCAGAGCCTCAACCTCGAAAATCTCTGCATCGCGACGCCCGATGTAGGCGGTTCGAAGCGTGCTGCGTCTTACGCTAAATATCTGGGCTGCCCCATGGCACTTTGCAACAAGAGCCGTAAGAAGGCTAACGAAGTGGCCGATATGCAGATCATCGGCGACGTGAAGGGCATGGACGTGGTATTGGTCGACGACATCGTCGACACGGCAGGTACGATCACCAAGGCTGCCGACCTCATCATGGAGCATGGCGCAAACAGCGTGCGCGCGCTGGCAAGTCACTGCATCATGTCGGGCCCCGCTGACGAGCGCGTTGAGAAGTCTGCCCTCAAAGAGATGGTATTCACTGACAGCATTCCCTATCGCGGCACATGCACTAAGGTCAAGGAACTTACGGTCAGCGGCATGCTCGCCGAGACGATTCGCCGTGTGATGGATAACAAGAGCATCTCTTCGCAGTATCTTATCTAAATAGCCTGCGGAAAGAGGCTTATAAAGGAGCTGGAAAGTGAAGACTGACCCCCGAAGTGCGGCGTCTGCCGTGACGAATCGAGAGGACAGTTCTCACATTCCAGCTCCTTCTTTTCCGATCAAGTCTATACTTACAAGGTTTTTCCCTATCTTCGTTCCCGTTTAGTCGACTAAGCTTCATCCATCGTCTCATCTTATGGTATCCAATTCATCATCTCCCGCCACGCCATCTCCCGAAGTACAAGGCGATCATCTCACGCTTCGCGCCGAGGGACTCGTCAAGCGCTACGGAAAGCGTACGGTCGTCAACGACGTCAACTTTGACGTGACGCAGGGCGAGATTGTCGGTCTCTTGGGGCCCAACGGAGCCGGTAAGACTACCTCATTCTATATGACCACGGGACTGGTTGTGCCCAATGGCGGACGCATCTTTCTCGGTGAGCATGAGATCACGAAAGATCCTGTCTACAGGAGGGCGCAGAAGGGCATTGGCTACCTGGCGCAGGAGGCTTCTGTCTTTCGCAAGATGAGTGTGGAAGATAACATCGCTTCGGTCCTCGAGATGACCGGAAAGCCTAAAGACTATCGGCGGGAGAAACTGGAGAGCCTCATCAGCGAGTTTCGCTTGCAGAAGGTCCGTAAGAATCTGGGTGACCAGCTTTCGGGCGGTGAGCGCCGCCGCACGGAGATCGCACGCTGTCTGGCGATCGATCCGAAGTTTATCATGCTCGACGAACCCTTTGCCGGCGTTGATCCCATTGCGGTGGAGGACATCCAATATATCGTCTGGAAACTCAAAGACCGCAATATCGGCATCCTCATCACTGACCACAATGTGGAGGAGACGCTCTGCATTACGGACCGGGCCTACCTCCTCTTTGAGGGGCGCATACTCTTCCAGGGAACGCCTGAAGAACTCGCAGCAAACCAGGTAGTTAGGGATAAGTATCTGACAAATAGCTTTAAGCTTAGAAAAAAAGATTTCCAACTCATGGGGCGCGAGCGCGAAGGGTAAAGTTTCTCCCTTTGCCGGCATGTGTTGCGTAAGGCGTTCGCTTCTCCAATTATTCATATCAAGCCTCTCAGAGAGGCGTTAGTATATCGTCATGATCCTATTGTCTGCTCTTTTCGCGCTGACCCTTGACACCATACCCGTGACTCACGCGCGGGTAGAGGGCCCTTATCCCATCGTTTCGACCTATGTGACCGACTCGCTCAGTATGGCGGGTAAAGGTCTTGATCTAAAAGAGGCGCTCGATCGGAATAAGTCGCTGGCATCGCGCAACGATCGTTTTGATCCTGCCGCAGCTGCTGCCTTGGCTAAGTGCCCCGTGTTGAAACGAGGCGATGCCTTGACGGTCGGTGCGGACAGCCTGCCGGCGCTCCGCCTCATCCGCTTTGACGTGGAAGCCTCGGCTTATGCCAAGGCTAAAGTGTCGGTTGATCGATTGGCCAACTATAAGCTTTTTGCCGATGGGCGCGAAGTGACCGATGCAACGCTCAAACTCACCCCGGGCCGCACCGAGGTAGCTCTCATGGCGCTGACGCAGCGTGCTGATCGCGACAGTTTCCTTGTCAGTCTTACCGGCGATAGCCTCAGCGCGATTGTAACGGTCAACCCATCGGGCAAGCGTCCCTTTACCATGGCCGATATGACCCAAGGGCCGCACTACCGCAGTGCGACGATCTCGCCAAGCGGGCGTTACCTTGTTACCGTAAGTTATTTCATGCGTCCTGACGGAACGGCTCAATACGAGACCGTGCTAACGGAGGTGGCTTCGGGCAAGGAGTTGCTTTGCCGCCATGAATATCTGGCACTGAGTTGGGCAGAGGGGGCGGCCGATCGCCTCTACTATACGCGCAATGGTGCACGCGGGCGCGAGCTGGTTGTCTTCACGCCTGAAACGGGGCATGAGGAACTGTTGGCTGACGACATGCCTGAAGGCTACTTCAATGTTTCTCCCCGTGAGGATTACCTCATCTTCAGCCTCTCCGACGAAGGCAAAAAGCCTGCTGGAAGCCTTAAACGACTCGAAGAGCCCGACGACCGCATGCCTGGTTGGCGTGACCGAGGTGCCTTGTGGCGCTACGACCTGCGAACGAAGGTGATGCAGCGCTTGACCTTTGGCAAGGCTGGCGTCGGACTTTGCGACATCTCGGCTGACGGGCGTTCGCTGCTTCTGCGCTACAATCGCTTCGATACCCATCGCGCCCCCTTTGATCGCACGACGCTGGTGCGCATGGATGCCTATACGGGCCATACCGACACACTCCTCTGCGATACGGCTTTCGTCTCTTCGGCAAAGTTCTCTCCCGATGGCCGCCAGCTCCTCATCAAGGCCTCCCCCGGTGCCTTTGGCGGTGTCGGCTTGGAAGTCAAAGAGGGTCAGGTGCCTAACGCGTTCGATTACCGTCTCTATCGTTACGACATCGCGTCACGCACCGTGACGCCTCTCCTGCCGCATTTCGCCCCGTCTGTCGAGAGTTACGATTGGGCAAGCGGTGACGGTCGCATCTACTTTACGGCAACGGACGGCTCTGGCGTCAGCCTCTTCTCACTTAATCCGGCCAAGGCCGGCGACGTGACGCGCTACGCCCTCCCCGTCAGCACGATTCAGGGACATAGCGTGGCGCTGGGAATGAAGCACCCGACCGCCGTCTTCTTCGGGCAGACGGGTGAGCGTGCCCGCGAACTCTTTACCGCCTCGCTCACTTCTGACAAGCCCAAAGTGCGCCGTATCGGCAACATCGACTTTGACAAACTCTTTGCCGACGTCGCAATCGGCACCTGCCACGACTGGCGCTTCAAGGCCACACGGGGTGATTCGATCGACGGTTACTATTTCCTCCCGCCTGATTTCGATGCTACGAAGCACTATCCCCTCATTGTCTATTATTACGGCGGCTGTGTGCCCACGCCCAAAATGCTGGAGTTTCAGTATCCTCTCCAGGTACTTGCCGGCCAGGGCTATGTAGTTTACGTTGTCAATCCGAGCGGTGCCATCGGTTATGGTCAGGAGTTTGCCGCCCGCCACGTCAACACGTGGGGCAAGGAGTCGGGCGATGACATCATCGAGGGTACGAAACACTTCCTCGCCTCACATCCCTATATTGATCCGGCCCGCGTGGGCTGTATGGGCGCTTCTTACGGCGGCTTTATGACGGAATATCTCCAGACTCGTACGGATATCTTTGCCTGCGCCATCTCTCATGCCGGAATTAGTAACATCGCATCCTACTGGGGTGGCGGATATTGGGGATATTCCTATGGTGAATGTGCGCAGTATGGCAGCTATCCCTGGAACAATCGTGACCTCTATGTCAACCAGTCGCCTCTCTTCAACGCCGACAAGATCCACACGCCCCTCCTCCTCCTCCACGGCACGGCCGATACCAACGTTCCGACGACCGAGAGCCAGCAGCTCTTCACCGCGCTCAAGATCTTAGGTCGCGAGGTAGCCTATGTCACGATCGATGGTGAGAATCATGTCATTACTGATTACTCCAAACGAATGGAATGGCAGGAGGCGATCTTCGCTTGGTTTGCTAAATACCTTAAGTGCGATAGCCGCTGGTGGAATGCGCTTGGCTTGTAGGGAGTTGTCCTTCTAACTAAAATACATCTCTACTATGTCAGAGACCTTAGACAAATTTCTCTTTAGGGCTGTCGGCGCTGCGCGTAGGTATGTGATGCTTAAGCCTGCATTGGGATTGTTGGTGGCACTAAAAGGACCGTTTTCCTGCTCGATGACTTTCAGATTCGGATAATGCTGATATTGAGCGATTATGTCGCCTGAACGATCCGGTGAACCATCATTGATAACAACGACCAGATATTTGTACTCCGTGTGCTGCATAAAGACTGAGTCAAGTCAGCGGGCGATGTATTTCTCTACATTGTAGACAGGCACAATAATCTGTAGATCATACTCTTGGGAGATCATCTCATTGCTGCATAATGCGGATGAGGCTGGATCGGGTGAAGCTGACTGCAATTGCCTTTCCGCCTCTTCGGTAGATGACAGCTTCCCGTGGCAGGAAAACGGTGGTTTTTCTGCGGCACGCAATAGTGGACTTAGGCAGATCTATGCGCGTTATATCATGTTCCTGGACTCTGACGACCAGCTTGGCGAGGGGGCGATAGAAAGCCTACTCTCCACAGCTTATCGAACCGATGCGGACGTTGTACAGGGAGGATATGAGAGGATATTGCATAACAACGTCCAGTCCTCTATAACGCTGCAGAACAATGATGAAGCTACAGCTAGTGAGATGCAAGGCTTTCCTTGGGGAAAGGTGTATAAGGCTGAGCTATATAGGCATGTTCAATTCCCCGTTGGCTATTGGTACGAGGATACGATCATGGCGATGTTGATCTTCCCTGAAGCCTCGCATTTTGCTACGGTAGCAGATTCGGTTTATAAGTATACGATCAACCCTGCAGGCATTACTGCCACGTCAAAGGGTAAGCTTAAGAGCTTGGATACTTTTTATATCACGCGAAGTCTGATGAAGGATGCCGCAACTTTAGGCTTGCTTACATGGACAGATTTCCAGCTGAATCACTTCTTTAACCAGGTCCTTATCAACTATAAGCGCACATACCTGCTTGGTGACCAGTTGCGGCGGGCTGTATTCGTGGCAACTTGCGAGCTAGCTAAGCAATTGCCCGAACAGCCGGAGAATAAGCTCTATCGGGCGTTGATAAAACGTGATTATGCGCTGTATGAACGTTGCTGCCTGATGGCGGAGTGGTAAGGCTGTTCGCTACCAGATAAAAGTCTCGTCGCGCCATTCTACAAAGGGCAATTCCCCGTTGAGTGGTTTGTGAGAAATCGGGCGTCCTTCATTGTCGAAGGTTACGATCTCGCGATGGAGCTCCTGCCCGTCTGGCATGATGAGGGTGGAGAATGCGATGTGCCTTTGCCGTGACATTGTACTGCTACTTATTAGTTTTGGACAATGATAATAGCCTAGTGATCAGATCGCTAGGCTATTGTTGTTTTTGAAATTGTCGAGGTGGTCTTGACGTTGTTGGGCAGGCGTATTTAGCGGAAGTGATTGCCATGTCGTGCCGCGCTGTCTGCGCGGAGAAGGCTGTCTCGGATGCGTAGCCGAGCATCTATGACGCGAGGCTGAGCCTTTGCGCTATCTCCAGCTGGGGATTCATGGTCTGGCTCGGTGGCGGGAAGCGGTAGGCTGCGCACCCTGGTAAGGCGAATGTGTGAGACGGCGATGAGACGCGGCCGTTCGCTCCAGTCGGTAGCTTGGTAGAGCAAGCACTTTACGGTTTTTACCTTCTCTTTCGCCAGGGTGAGGCTTAGGCTTTGTTCTCCCGAAGAGAAGATGGGAATTATCTGTGTATTCAGGGAGTCGCCATCGTATTCGACCGTTAGCACAGCATAGAGCTGTCGAGCTCCATCATGATAGTACCACGCTGTGTCGAAACTCCAAATGAGCCGGTCGCCCTTCCGTAAGGCTGTATCAGCCGGTTGCACATAGGTGAATTGATTGCGTCCCTGCGAGCTGAGTAAAATGCCCGATGGCCCTCGCCAGATGCTGATCGTATCGCCGCCGAAGCTCCCCGTGGGGTCGATGAGTGGGCCGTTGTCGTCGCCACCGCCGAAGCGGTCGGCCAACGCATCGTAGATTTTCCCTAGACGGTCGATGTGGGCGCCATACCATATCATCGAGCTGTCAAAGTCGGCTTCCGAGATGCCGTGCTTCTCAAAAACTTCCTGTCGGTAGAGCCGCGTATAATAGGCTATGCTGTCAGAGGGGGATTGTAGCGCCAAACCCTGCGCAAGGTGCAGGTCATAAAGCACATCCTCCATCTTCCCCTCTCCTAAATGCTTGTCGTGGCTCGAGCGATCGCTGCAACTCGTGATGAGAGCAAGCGCAACGAGGGCTATCAGGAGATTGATGAAGGGGTGGAGCAGGTTGAGACGCATAGATTGAGTAAGTGGCATTACCGGATGTTAGCGAGACTGGCGCTTGCTGCGCTTGGTGGATAGGGCGAACACGCCTGAGGTGCTGAGGTAATGATAATAGAAGAGAATGAGTGCGACTGCTCCACAGGAGATCGATGCGTCGGCAAAATTGAATATTGCGCCGAAGAAGGTATCACCGCCTACGAAGGGCATCCAGTCAGGCCATGTAAAGAGCGGGAAATAAAACATATCGACCACACGCCCTGAAAGCAACGAGCCGTATCCTTCACCCCATGAGACTAAGCGAGCCGGCGCTCCATAAGGCAGGCTCTCTGTATAGACGAGTCCATAAAAGAGATTGTCAATGATGTTGCCCGCAGCGCCTGCTATGACCATTGCCACACACGTGATCACGCCCCAAGGGGCGCGGCGCTTCACGAGGCGCGCCAATACGAGGCAGAAGAAGGCAATTGCCACGATGCGGAATAGCGCCAGCAAATCTGTGCCGACAAAACTCATGCCGAAGGCCATGCCGCGGTTCTCCGTGAAGACTAGTTCGAACCAGTCTGTTACGGGGAGGGTCTCATGCAGGTTGAAGCCCGTCTTGATGGCGTACTTAATTGCCTGGTCGACAAGGATGATTGCCAATATCAGCACAGCGGCAAAGATGGCGCGTGAGCGGCTGGATGATCTCATAATCGAGATGAAGAGGTGAATCGTTGGACAATACTAAGGTAGGGTGGGTGGCCTGCACCCGACTTCCGCGCACAAAGGAAAAGCCGAACCTTCAACGCGCTAGTCTGAAGGTATCGGCTGCTCCTTTCTGCTTTCTGATGCATTTAGTCTACGCGATCTTTCATCTGCTTGGCCTCGATGCTCAATGTAGCATGAGGCACAGCGCGAAGCCGCTCTTTGGGAATGAGTTTGCCCGTGACACGGCAGATTCCGTAGGTCTTATTCTCAATGCGCACGAGCGCCGCCTGCAGGCTTTGGATGAACTTCTGCTGACGAGCCGCCATGTTGGTCAGCTCCTCCTTAGTCTGCGTGGCAGAGCCTTCCTCAAGAATTTTGTAGGTTGGCATCGTGTCGCCAATATCGTTGCCCGAGCGATTGGTGAGCGTGTCCATCATCTGATTGTAGTCACGGCGGGCCAGCTCGAGCTTCTTGAGGATAATTTGCTTAAACTCCTCAAGTTCTTCATCGGTATAGCGAGTCTTCTCAGACATATAGGTAATGATTGAGTGAATATTCGTGATTATGCCTTCTCGACCTTCATGTGAGCCTTGACGTCGCCGAACTCAAACTCTTCTCCTTCATTGGCTTTTGAGGGGTCGTAAGTGAGTTTTATTGCGAGCACCTGGGCCGCGATGTAGTCGTGATAGGTTTCGAGAGCTTCTTTGAGTCCTTCGCCTTCACCGATTGCCACGTTGATGCGGTCGGTGATTTCGAGGCCGCTCTCCTTGCGATAGGTCTGTATGCGCTTGACGATTTCGCGGGCCAAGCCCTCACGGACTAGCTCGGGCGTCAGCTCGATGTCGAGCGCCACGACAAGCCCTTGGTCACTTGCGACCGTCCAGCCCGGGACATTCTCGCTTGAGATTTCTACATCGTCACGCTCTACGGTAACGGGTTGTCCTTCAACGGTAAGGTCGATCGATCCTTCGGCATCTAGGCGGTTGATGTCAGCCTGGCTGAGCGATAGTACGGCAGCATTGACTGCCTTCATCAGCTTGCCAAACTTCTTGCCCATGACGCGGAAGTTGCATTTGATCTTCTTAGCCAAAGCATCGGCATCGGCGTAGCGCAGTTCCTTTACATTCACCTCGTCGAGGATCAGCGGCTTGACGCGTTCGAGGTCGTCCTTGAGGCGATCGCCCGTGACGGGGATCGAAATGCACTGCAGGGGCTGGCGCACGATGATGTGCTCCTTCTTACGCAGCGAGAGCGTCATGGAGGTCACGCGCTGGGCCAGTTCCATGCGCCGCTCGAGATCGGTATCGATCGTGGCGGCATCAGTCTTGGGGAAAGTTGTCAGGTGTACGCTCTCTGCCTCTTGGCTCGTGCCCTTCGTCAAGTCGGCGAAGAGGCGGTCGGCGTAGAAGGGGGCGATCGGAGCCATGAGTTTGGCCACGGTGACGAGGCAGCTGTAGAGCGTTTGATATGCACTGAGCTTGTCGGCATCCATCTCACCGCCCCAGAAGCGTTTGCGCGAGAGACGTACGTGCCAGTTGGACAGATTGTCGATGACAAACGTCTGGATCATGCGGCCCGCCTTGGTCGGTTCGTAGTCGTCATAGGCGGCGGTGACGCGGGTGACGAGCGTGCCCAGTTCTGAGAGTATCCAGCGATCGATCTCAGGGCGCTCGGCGTAGGGGATCTGCGGAGCGTCAGGGTTGAAATCGTCCACATTGGCATACATCGCGAAGAAGGAGTAAGTCTGGAAGAGCTTGCCAAAGAATGTGCGAGCGACCTCAACCACGCCTTCGCCGTCAAACTTGAGGTTATCCCAAGGCGACGAGTTGGTGATCATATACCAGCGCAACGGGTCAGAGCCGTACTGCTTGATCGCGCCGAAGGGTTCTACGGCATTGCCCAGACGCTTCGACATCTTGTTTCCGTTCTTGTCGAGCACCAGGCCGTTGCTAATGACCGCCTTAAAGGCCACGCTGTCAAAGACCATCGTGGCGATGGCGTGGAGGGTAAAGAACCATCCGCGCGTCTGGTCTACGCCTTCGGCAATGAAGTCGGCCGGGTATACCTGACGACTGTCGAGCAGTTCTTTGTTTTCGAACGGGTAATGCAGCTGGGCGTAGGGCATAGAGCCGGAGTCGAACCATACATCGATCAGATCGGCCTCACGCTTCATTGGTTTGCCTGAGGGAGAAACAAGGATGATCTCGTCCACATAAGGACGGTGAAGGTCTATGCGGTGATAGTTCTCGTTGCTATAGTCTCCGGGCACGAACCCTTTGTCCTTGAGCGGATTGCTCTTCATCAGTCCGGCCTTGACGCTCTTGTCGATCTCTTCGCAAAGCTGTTCGAGCGAGCCGATGCAGATCTCCTCACGCGTTTCGGCATTTCGCCAAATGGGCAGGGGGGTGCCCCAATAGCGCGAGCGGCTAAGGTTCCAGTCGTTGAGGTTTTCGAGCCATTTGCCGAAACGGCCGGTGCCTGTCGAGGCCGGCTTCCAGAGAATGGTCTTGTTGAGTTCTTGCATACGCTCCTTCAAGGCTGAGGAGCGGATGAACCAGCTGTCAAGGGGATAGTAGAGAATAGGCTTGTCCGTGCGCCAGCAATGCGGATAGTTGTGCACGTGCTTGGCAATCTTAAATGCCTGGCCAGCCTGTTTCATCTCCATCGAGATGACGATGTTGAGATCTTCGGCCGCCTCAGCCGCCTTCTGATCATATTTGCCGTCTACGTTGTAGCGGGGATCATAGGCGTTTTTTACGTAGTCACCTGCATGGTGGCTGTACGCCGCCACGTCGACGCAGGCCTTGACGAAAGGCTCGGCGAGGTCGTCGAGCACATAATACTTGCCCTGCAGGTCGACCATCGGGCGCGTCTCGCCGGTCTTGTTGACCAGGAAGAGGGAGGGAATGCCGGCCGCCTTGGCCACCTTGGCATCGTCGGCGCCGAAGGTCGGGGCGATGTGTACGATGCCCGTACCGTCGTCCGTCGTCACATAGTCGCCGCCGATGACGCGGAATGCCTCGTCTTCGAGTTCGACGAAGCGGTCGATTCCCACGGTAAACGTCTTCTCGGGGTGTGCCTCGGCATATTCGCGCACGAAGGCCGGCGCATTCTCGTCCACCTTCTCGAGCGGCTTGACCCAGGGCATGAGCTGCTTATAGTGCATGCCTACGAGCTCCGCGCCCTTCCAGCGCCCGGCGATGCGCCAGGGCACGATCTTGTCGCCCTTCTTATAGGTTGCGAAGTCGGCGTCCTTACCCTCGGCCTTGAAGTATGAGGGCACAAGCACCTCGCAGATGACGGCCGTCATCGGTTCGCCGGTATAGGGGTTAAACGTCTCGACGGCCACGTAGTCGAAGCTTGGGCCTACGCAGAGCGCTGTGTTAGAGGGCAGCGTCCAGGGCGTTGTCGTCCAGGCCAGGAAGTAGGGCTTGCCGTGCTTCGTCATCTCGGGCTTGGGGTCGGTGATGGCAAACTGGGCCGTGACGGTCGTGTCCTTGACGTCGCGGTAGCAGCCCGGCTGGTTGAGCTCGTGCGAGCTCAGGCCCGTGCCGGCGGCCGGAGAGTAGGGCTGGATGGTGTAGCCCTTATAGAGAAGACCCTTCTTATAGAGCTCGCGCAGGAGCCACCAGAGCGTCTCGATGTAGGAGTTCTCGTAAGTGATGTAGGGGTGGTCCATGTCGACCCAGTAGCCCATGAGGTGGGAGAGGTCGCGCC
The DNA here is from genome assembly GCA_052272595.1 of Alloprevotella sp. Lineage (GTDB taxonomy): Bacteria > Bacteroidota > Bacteroidia > Bacteroidales > Bacteroidaceae > Alloprevotella. The sequence continues at coordinate 100,841 of DAVZJV010000001.1, read as the reverse complement.
ACTCGGCGGTAAACTTCATCACATTCTCGCGGCACTTCTTATTATAGTCGGCGATGGAGACTTTGTGGCCGATATCTTCTTTGGTGATTCCCAACTCTTTCTCGACACCTAGTTCAACGGGGAGGCCGTGCGTATCCCAGCCAGCCTTGCGGCGTACTAGAAAGCCCTGCATCGTCTTATAACGGCAGAATACGTCCTTGATCGTACGAGCCATGACATGGTGAATGCCCGGGTGACCGTTGGCTGAGGGTGGCCCTTCGTAGAAGACGAAGGACGGACAGCCCTCACGTTCGCTCATGCTCTTTTCGAAGAGACGCTTGGCGTCCCATTCCTTGAGCACTTCCTCGTTGACTCCAAAGAGATCAAACTTCGTACGCTCCTGAAATTTCATATTCCGATCGGTCTAGTGTGTGAGTGTGTATGTTTCGGGTTAATCATGAGGCTGCCGCAGTCACGAAGTTGCAGACTCCCGCATCCTTATAGCTCTACCGAGTTTTTAGGGTCGGGAGTATGCGTGGCATGGGTAATCGTGCTTCGTAGCACGGCTAATTCGCCTTATGGCACGCAAAGATAATGCAAGGCCGTCGGAAGGCAAAGCCGAAGTCATAGGTTTTAGCCTTTTGCAGTCGGTGACATGGCAGGGATAAGATGAAGGCAAAACGCCTGTCGCCAAGCGTTCTGTGCCCCCCCTGAGCCTCAATACAAGAAAATATAGCCTTGTTGAGACAAAAATGTAAGCGTAAGCTTGGCTGGTTAGAAAGAAGTCCCTACTTTTGCACCGCTTTCGAGAGAAACACGCTAGGGCGCTTAGCTCAGCTGGTT
>DAVZJV010000001.1:0-99919 GCA_052272595.1 Alloprevotella sp. | reverse complement strand
CAGAGCGTCTGCCTTACAAGCAGAGGGTCGGGGGTTCGAATCCCTCAGCGCCCACTCCCATACAGATGTCGAAATTACACTTAACGAGGGCGCTTAGCTCAGCTGGTTCAGAGCGTCTGCCTTACAAGCAGAGGGTCGGGGGTTCGAATCCCTCAGCGCCCACATACAGAATATAAAGCCGCAAGGAAACGATCCTTGCGGCTTTTATGTTATGACCCTCTTTTCCTGACGGCATGCCTACTACGTGAAACGAGAAGGCGGCTAGAAAAAACTAGAAGGCGGCTAGAAAAAACTAGAAGGCGTGTCGTGTCTATTCCATCTAGCGCATTTTTTACTACAGCATGTGCTTTGCTTTCAGTTATTTCGAATAGGCTGGTTTTCAGGTAATTTGGTCGAAAGTCGGGGATCGGTATATCCGCATCCTGCCGTTACCTCTCTGCCTTCTTTTCCCGTCAGTTTCGGAGGAAATATAGTTGAAGCTCGTGTGGCGTAGATGTCCCGCTTCTCAATATTTTGTCGTCAGTTGTCTTTTCTTGGCATCCAATCTGTTCGAAATGATGGCAGCCAAGTGAAGGCATGAAGATAAAAGTCTATCGGGGCAGGTGTGTCAATGCTTCATCAAGAGATCGGGGAATGCGTGGCGAAACCAAGCGCCACAAGCTGCGCCAACAGACAATGCGCAGTTGGTCAATGAGGAGTGTTGCCAGATAGATGGCGAATAATAGGGTGACGGTCAGCAGCAGATAGCTGATACCTGAATGGTTGGCGTAGAGGAACTTGCCCAATTGCTCGTAATATGGCATGACGGCTGGGGAACTGTGCAGAAGATAGACCGAGAAGGATGAGACTGCAATCGTATTGACTATGCTGCTTTTATAGCGTAGCCGTGTGAAGCTGAGCGTCAAGAAAAAGGCCATGAGAATCACCGTTGGGTTGGAATATAAGATGGCATGCGTGTTGATCGGCTCAAGTATCGGGATAGGGAGGGCGATGACTGTTGTCACCAGCACCATCAGCATGAAGCCTGTAAAGAATAAATTACGGGGGATACCGGCAAGAAACTGCAGATGATAGACGTGGATGTAACGCGCCAGTATGTATAGGAAGATGAAGTGGAGGGCAGAGTAGCCTCCGGCAAAGCCGGCAGCGGTATCGGCCACCCAGCCGTAGAAAAATTCGAAGATGCCGTAGACCACGAGAAAGATTTCGACTTGGCGGCGGGTGCCTTGGGCCATGAAGGCATTGAGCAGCGGGGACAGTAGGTAGAGGGCTAAGTAGGCCTTAACAAACCAACCATCGGATGAGAAATACAGGGCACGGGCAATACCGCTGATAGAGAATGACTCGATGCCAAGTAGCAAAAGCGCAAAATAGGCCCCGAACGAGAAGAAGAATACTTGAAACACTAGTTTACTCAGTCCCTCGACCTTGGGACGAATGCCGAACCATCCGGAGATAAATACGAAGACATTGACGGCTCCGATACAGAGGCATTGTAGGAAGGCGCGTGTCGTGGCGTTAAGTGGATCGGCCTGCATGTCTCCCAAGGTTGGCGAGCCTATTGAGTAATAATTGATATGCAAGGCCAGTACCATCAACATCGCAATGCAACGGAGAAGTTCTATGCCGCTCTCGCGATCGGGGGAGCGTAAGGGGGCGTTCTTTCTTTCGGGGGCGTTCATCCTTATTATATCTAAGTAATCCTTGATAAGCGTCTTCGCGAGTAACGCGGCGCTAATATCGTTGAGGGATTGGAAGAAAAAAATAAGCGTCCTTACTGATAAATCGCTGGAGATCACGTAATCTCAGCAACTTAAGAAGGACGCTTAATTTTATCTGACAGAAATAATGCCTATCCTGCTAGAAGTCTGCCTGTCCCGGGGTGCGGGGGAAGGGGATGACGTCGCGGATGTTTTGCATGCCGGTGACGAAGAGGATCAGGCGCTCGAAGCCGAGACCGAAGCCGGAGTGAGGACAGGTACCCCACTTGCGCGTGTCGAGATACCACCACATATCCTTCATCGGGATGTGCAGCTCTTCGATGCGTGCCATCAGCTTGTCGTAGCTCTCTTCGCGTTCAGAGCCGCCGATGATCTCGCCGATCTGGGGGAAGAGTACATCCATGGCGCGGACCGTCTTTCCGTCTTCGTTGAGTTTCATGTAGAATGCCTTGATCTCCTTCGGGTAGTCCGTGAGGATCACAGGCTTTTTGAAGTGCTCCTCAACGAGGAAACGCTCGTGTTCGCTGGCCAGGTCAACGCCCCAGTAGACGGGGAACTCAAATTTGTGACCTGCCTTTACTGCCTCTTCCAAGATCTTGATGCCTTCCGTGTAGGTGAGGCGCACGAAGTCGTGTTCCACGACAAAGTGGAGCCGGTCAAGGAGCGTCTTGTCGATCATCTTGTTGAGGAATGCCAGATCGTCGGCACAATGCTCCAGCGCCCATCGCACGCAGTACTTGATGAAGTCCTCGGCGAGGTCCATGTTGTCGTTGATGTCGTTAAAGGCAACTTCGGGCTCGATCATCCAAAACTCTGCCAGGTGGCGGGGCGTGTTGGAGTTCTCAGCGCGGAAGGTAGGGCCAAACGTATAGATGGCTCCGAGGGAAGTGGCGCCGAGCTCTCCTTCGAGCTGACCGCTAACGGTGAGCGAGGTCGGCTTTCCGAAGAAGTCGTCGCTATAGTCAATCTTACCATCAGGCGTCTTCTTGAGGTCGTAGAGGTTCTTCGTCGTTACTTGGAACATCTGCCCTGCACCTTCACAGTCTGAGGCCGTGATGATCGGGGTGTGGAAGTAGAAGAATCCGTGCTCGTGGAAGTACTGGTGGATGGCCATCGCCATGTTGTGGCGTATGCGGAAGACAGCGCCGAAGGTGTTCGTGCGTAGACGCATATGGGCATGCTGGCGCATATACTCAAAGGTCTGTCCCTTCTTCTGCATGGGGTAGTCTGCTCCGCAGGTACCAAGCACGTCGATGTTCGTTGCCTGAATCTCAACATTCTGCCCCGCTCCCTGGCTCTTTACGAGTGTGCCTTCAATAGCGAGGCAGGCACCCGTAGTGACGGCTTTGAGTGTGTCGGCAGAAAACTTCTCATTGTCGGCAACGATCTGTATATTGTTGATGGTTGAGCCATCGTTGAGCGCGATGAAGCTGACCGACTTGCTGCCGCGGCGCGTGCGCACCCAGCCTTTGACGCAGATAGGTTCGTCGTAATGCTCGCTCTTGAGAGCATCAATGATTTTTGTACGCTTCATAAATAGCTTATGTGTACTTTGTCTGTATGTCTTAGAAACCAAAAGGTTTACTCAAATGAGCCCATCTTGAGCAAATTGACCTCTTTCTCGTTGAGGTAGCGCCAATCGCCGCGACGGACATTCTTCTTTGTCAAACCGGCGAAGTAGACGCGGTCGAGCTTCATTACTTTATAGCCCAACGACTCGAAGATGCGGCGTACGATGCGGTTACGGCCGCTGTGAATTTCGATGCCTACCTCCTTCTTGTCAGTGGGGCTGGCGTATTCGATGGCGTCCGCCTTGATCTCACCGTCTTCGAGCATTAGTCCCTCGGCAATCTGACGCATATCTGCTGCTGTTACGTTGCGGTCGAGCGTGACGTGGTAAATCTTGCGCTTCAGATACTTCGGATGCATAAGCTTGGCTGCCAGTTCGCCGTCATTGGTGAGCAGGAGCAAGCCTGTGGTGTTGCGGTCGAGGCGACCGACGGGATAGACACGTTCGGGGAAGGCCCCCTTGAGGATGTCCATAACCGTCTTGCGCTCTTCAGGATCATCGGTGGTAGTCACATAGCCTTTGGGCTTGTTGAGAAGAATGTAGAGCATTTTCTCAGGACGGATCGGACTGTCGTGGAATCGTACGTCGTCCGTGCGCAGCACCTTGCGGCCCAGCGTGGTGACTACTTCACCGTTGACCGTGACGATACCGGCCTCGATGTATTTGTCTGCATCGCGCCGTGAGCAGACGCCAGCATGGGCAAGGAACTTGTTGAGACGCATGGGTGCATCGGGATCAAAGTTTTCCTTGTGATAGATGATGCGCTTCTTCTCGGAATATTTTGAGTGGGCGCCGCTATTGAAGTTTCGTCCACCCTGAGTATTGTTTCCTCCGAAGCTGACGTTTCGGGCGCCTTGAGGACGATAGGCGTTGCCGCCTTCTCTAGGCGTGAATGTGCGACGTTCGTTTCCGTCTGTGTAGCTGCGTGAACGATAGCCACCACCATTGCCGTAGCTGCCTGCAGCTGATCCTTCGTTGCGATTGTATCCGCTGCGGGAATAGCCTCCGGCATTGCGGTTAAAGCCCCCTTCGCGGTTATAGGACTGACGGTTGTTGCCCCCTTCGCGATTGGTGTGGTAGTCGCTGCGGTCGCGATAGCCGTTGTTGCGCGGAGCACCATAGGCATTGCCCTCACGGCGCTGTCCGTAGTTGCCGCGGTTCTCTCCGTAGTTGCCGCGGTTTTCTCCGGAGTTGTTCCGATTGCGGTCGTAGGGTGTTTTCGTGGTATTGCCCAAGCGGCTGCTACCTACGGCATAGGCTGAACCACCGCGCGTAAAACGCTGGCGGGGCTTACCGGAAGCGTGGCCGTTGAAGTCGTTGCCTTGCGAGTTGCGACCGTCCCGGCGTCCCTCGCTGTAAAACTGTTCTGATTGCATAATTAATGCTTGATGAGTGGATAAGATGATAAATGAGTGAAGAAGTAGGCCTAGTCGGCCAATGGGTCCTTCCTTGTCAGAAACTAATTTGTATAGGGGGAAGGATGCGGAGCGTCCTCACGGACGCTTGTGAGATGGGAGTTAGTTGGGTAATTAGAGGATTCCCGTATAGTTATGTGGGGTGATGCGCCGCAGTTCGGCTTTCACTTCATCGCTTACATTGAGCGTGTCGATAAATGAGTGGATGGTCTTTTCCGTTACAGCTTCGCCCGTACGTGTGAGCGCCTTCAGCGCCTCGTAAGGATGGGGATAGCCTTCGCGGCGCAGAATCGTCTGAATGGCCTCGGCCACGACAGCCCAGCAATCGTCAAGGTCGGCACGGATGCTCTCTTCGTGGAGTACGAGCTTGTGGAGCCCCTTGAGCGTGCTTTTGAAGGCGATGAGCGCATGCCCCATCGGCACGCCGATATTTCGGATCACGGTAGAGTCGGTCAGGTCACGCTGCAGACGGCTGATCGGCAGTTTTTCGCTCAGGTGGGTAAGGATGGCATTTGCGATGCCGAGGTTGCCCTCCGAGTTTTCGAAGTCGATGGGGTTAACCTTGTGCGGCATGGCACTCGAGCCTACTTCACCCGCCTTGATCTTCTGCTTGAAGTAGTTCATTGAGATGTACTGCCAGAAGTCGCGGTCCAGGTCAATGAGCACGGTCTGTATGCGGCGCATGGCGTCAAATACGGCGGCAAGATTGTCGTAGTTGCTGATCTGAGTCGTATACTGTTCGCGTTGGAGTCCCAACTTCTCGCTGACGAAGCGGTTGGCAAAGGCTTGCCAGTCGTAGTCGGGGTAGGCTACATGGTGCGCATTGAGCCCGCCGGTTGCCCCACCGAACTTTGCAGAGAGGGGACACGCCTTAAGCTGGGCAAGTTGCTGCTCGATTCGGTAGGCAAAGACCTTCACCTCTTTCCCCAAACGAGTGGGTGAGGCCGGCTGGCCATGAGTATGGGCGAGCATGGGGATGTCTTCCCAAGCTTTGGCATCGGCCTCCAGCAGATCAATCAGCTCCTGCAACGTGGGGATGTAAACGTCATGAAGCGCTTCCTTGAGCATCAGGGGGAAGGACGTGTTGTTGATGTCCTGCGAAGTGAGGCCGAAGTGAATGAATTCCTTGTAGGATTCCAGTCCGCCGATTTCGTCAAAGCGCTCTTTGATGAAATATTCGATCGCCTTGACATCGTGGTTCGTTACACTCTCTATTTCCTTGACGCGTGCGGCATCAGCTTCGGAGAAGTCGGTGTAGAGTGCTCGAAGCTTGCAGAATACATCGTGAGGAAAGCTTGCAAGCTGCGGGAGGGGAAGCTCGCAGAGGGCGATGAAATACTCGATCTCTACGCGTACTCGGTAGCGCATCAGCGCATATTCAGAGAAGTAAGGGGAGAGTGCTTCCGTCTTGCTGTGGTAGCGTCCGTCTATCGGAGAGACTGCTGTAAGGATGTCAAGATTGATCATGGCCTTTGGTGGATATCGTCTAGTTTGGGGAAAATGTTTGTTGGATTAATGCCTATTTCAGGTAGATGATGCAAAGGTATGCATTCCTAATCTGATAGTCTGTGGTTATCGCAGGCAAATGTCTGTGATGACCTGTGTTCCGGCAGCCTTGTTTAGCGCTTCGATGAGGCCCGTTCGACGTAGGATCAGTTCAGGCTTGAGGGCAGCGCTATCGAGGCGCACATAGAGCTTCTGATTATAGATGCTGACGTCGGTGGTGTGGCGAGCAAGCGCAGGTGGGGCGATCTGTGGCCACAGGCTCACGGCGCGATGTTCGGCGAGCGGTGTTTCAAGGCTCATCTGGCGTAGAAAGCGTAGGATTACGTCGCCTACATTCTCTTCTTTCCGTCGTTCCATAAGAGGGTGTCTGTGGCGTAGCTTATTGAGGCTGTTCGGCGTCAATTTTAAGGATGGCGCCAGTGACGGGCGAGAGCGTTACATGAGTTGAAGCTTTCTTGTTGAAGAGTTCTCCGCCGAGATGCTCGATGCGCCCCCACTGGGCGATGCCGGTCTTGATGTCAGCATAGGTCTGTTCGTCTGTGTAGACCTTAAGTTCCGCCTGTGCGGGAACGATGTAGCGCAGATCTTCAGACTCTTTCTCCTTCTTTTGGGCTTCAGGGTCGGGCTGTGCCGGCGTGTCCAGCTGCGTTGCAGAGAAATAGAACGTCTCTCCGGCCGGGTCATCGCTGTCAACCCTTCCGAGATAAGAGGAGAGTGCGAAGAGCGGAATAGCCTTGCCGCTCTCCGAGGGCGTAACGTCGAAGGTCCACACATGCGTTTCGCTGCGTGTAGTCCCTGTAAAGAGCTGCATCAGTGCTTTTTCCTGCGTGTCGAGGCTGGCGAGCATGAGGCGGAGCTGCTCCCCGTCCTTGGGCATGTAGTCCGCCTGTCCCTTGGTCAGTGCAGAGCGGTTTTCGCGGATATCGAAGATTTCGGCTGCGGTGAGTTCGGCCATTTTCGCTTTGCTCCCTGCTGAGAGGATCTCTTCGGTCTTGTAGTCGTCAGGGTTAAGTTGGGGTGTGTTGTCAGGGGTGACGGATGGGCCGGTTAACTCGGTTTTGATGCCCGGTGTGTTGCTGTTGACCGAAAGGAGAAGTCCCTCGTCAGTCATCCCGACAAGCGGAGCCGTCGTCTTACTTTTGAGCTTGATGGTGTAAGCCCTGCTGCGGTCTGGCACACCGTAGGGCTGAAGCGTGACGTTGGTTATACGCCAACGGTCATAGCGCTCGGTCGTAACACTGGAAAGGCGGAGATAGCGCTTGGCATATTGATAGTAGTCACCGGGTATGTAAGTGGTGCGCTGAGCGGTGACTACGACGCGCACTGCCGTTGTGGGGAGGAAATAGGTGATGCCCTCTTTTGTCAGTCCCGGCTGGTAAGAGCTGACTTCGGTCTGTGCAGTGACATTGAGCGTGGGTAGGGCTGCCGAAATGGCAAGCGCAAACCGGAGAATGGCGCGTTTCATATTATCGAAAGGAGATTATTAGGTGATAATAGCGTGGAAGGCGGTAGCGGGGGCTATTATGCTTCCGCTCTGCGGAGCGCTAAGAGTTTTTGGAAGGCCTGGGGCAGGTAGTCTGTAAGGCTTTGGGCCGTAACGGCATATTCCGTAAGATCAGCTGCTGCGAGATCGCCGGCAAGTCCGTGTAGGTAGGTACCGATCCGGCAGGCCGTGAGCGGATTCTTCGTTTGCGCCAACAGCCCCAAAATGATGCCTGTCAGGACATCGCCCGTCCCGGCGGTTGCCATGCCTGCATTGCCCGTCGGATTGAAATAAACGCGTCCTTCCGGTGTGCAAACTGCAGTGTAGTGTCCCTTTAAAACCACGTAGCTATGGAGTTGGGCTGCCATGCTTACAGCTGCCTGGAACAGTGTGGCGGTACGCGTGGAGGTTATTTCGGCCAAACGACGGAGCTCCTCGGCGTGGGGGGTAAGGATGGAGCCATGAGGCACCTTCGAAAGCCAAAGGCGGTGTTCGCTGAGTATGTTGAGCGCATCGGCATCGAGAATGAGCGACCCCGATGTCTGACAGATCTGCTCGTATAGTGCAAATGCAGTCTTTTTATCGCGCCCGATACCCGGCCCGATGGCTGTAGCGGCATATTCGGTGGGGATGAGGGGTGTCGTAAATGCCGTCTCGTCTTCGTCGTGCTCGAGTATGGCTTCGGGGACGGTTGTTTGCAGTATGTCGTTGTTGCGCCGCGGCGTATGGATCGTGAGCTTGCCGGCTCCGCTACGCAGACACGCTCTGGCTGCCAGTATGGCAGCTCCTGCCATGCCCCAGCGGCCGGCTATGAGGAGCGCATGTCCGAAGGTTCCCTTGTGTCCGAAGGCGGGCCGCAGTGGCAATGCTTGGGCCATTTCTGCAGCTTCTGTCATGCTGTAGGGGGATTCAAATCCCTGCAGGTCCTCTAGCGATATGCCAAGCCCGATGCAGCTTACCTTACCTATGAAGGGAGCGTTTTCGGCCGTTAGATGAGCCAGCTTACGTGTTGCGAAGGTGAGGGTCTCGGTCGCGTGCAAGGGCTGGACTTTTAAACGCGTCAATTGTTCTTCAAACCCGATGCCTGCGGGGAGGTCGATGCTGACGACCGTGGCCCCGATGGTATTGATGAAATTAATGAGCGCGAAATAGCCTGGTCCGGGTTCGATAGAATCGCCGGCACCGAAGAGTGCGTCGATGATCAGCGAATCGCTCGTCAGGGCCGGTGTTGCCAGTTGCTGGCTAATCTCGGTGAAGGCAACCTCAGGCGTTTCTTTCTGAAGCCGGGCAGCCTCAGCAATACAGGTGTGCGGAGCCTGGTTCCCTATATTAAAGAAATAGACAGACAGCGCCTTGTAACCAATGTTATTGAGTTCGGCAGCCAGCGCCATGCCAACGGCGCCAGCATAGGTGGGGCCGCAGAAGATGTGAATCGGGCGTTCGCGATCGGCATAAGCCGTCTCGATCTCTTTTGCAGCAGCCAGTGCCATGCGGACGGCCATCTCCTCGGGCGTGAGGGAGAGGGCTTCTCTGATCCTTTCATAGAGGCGAAGGGTTTGCCTCGTTGCAATGAGCTTCATGTGTTTGTGTGATGCGGACTGATCTCGTGTTATCGACAAATCGGCGGTTGTCAGAAGGGCCACCAGCCTTTCTTCTTGCTCTTCGAGTCTTCTTCGTTCCCACTCCGTTGAGCTAGTCGGTGTTCGAGCAGATGCGCATAGGTAGTGCGTCTGGAGATGATCTCGTAAATGGTGCCCCAGTCCGGAAGTCCGCCGACGTTTCGGTCATCGATAAAGACGTGGGCTTTGAGCTTACGGCTGAAGAAATCCTTGTCTTGTCGTTCGGCGGCATCCTCGTCGATGTCCTTGTTGACGGCGTAAAATCTGATGCCTCGTTCTTCGCACCAGTCGACAGCGTCTTGGAGCAACTTACCTTCGCGGACGCTCCAAAGGATGAGCTTGTGACCATCCTTGATCAGTTGGCGCAATGTGGCTGTGGCCATCGGCAATTCCTTGCCAATTTCAGGATATCGGTGTTCGACAATGGTACCGTCGAAATCTACAGCAATAATCATAGTATGTTGAGGTATTCTTCTGGATTTTAAGCGTTTCCTTGTATGTAGCTAAAGCTTCTGATGTGATCGTTGAGAGTATGTAAACGATTTATCTCCGTATTCAGTCTTGCTCTGCCTGCGCAGCGATTTTGAGGAGATATTGTCCATAGGGATTCTTAGCCATGGGAGCTGCCAGTTCTTTGACCCGTTTGGGCGATAGCCAGCCGGCGTGCAGAGCAATCTCTTCGAGACAGGCAATCTTGAGCCCCGTACGCTTCTCTATTACTTCGATGAAGGTTGATGCTTCGCTTAGGCTGTCATGGGTGCCCGTATCGAGCCAAGCAAAGCCTGTGCCCAGTGTGCGAACCATCAATCGATGGTCGGCCAGATAGCATTGATTGACAGAGGTGATCTCCAGTTCGCCGCGTGCTGACGGCTTGATCTCCTTGGCTACCTTGATGACATCATTGGGGTAGAAGTAGAGCCCTACGACGGCATAGGATGATTTGGGGTGTGCCGGCTTCTCTTCGATGCTCTCGGCTTCCCCTTCGGCGTTGAATGATACGACGCCGTAGCGTTCGGGGTCTCCTACGCGGTAACCGAAAACTGTAGCTTTCTGCTCCCGCTCGCAAGTCATGCGGGCCTCGCGGAGCAGTTGGCTGAATCCCATGCCGTGAAAGATGTTGTCACCCAATACGAGGCATACATCGTCATTGCCGACAAAATCCTCACCTATGAGAAAAGCCTGTGCCAGCCCGTCGGGGTGAGGTTGCTCGGCATAGGAGAGGGAAAGGCCGAAGTCGCTTCCGTCACCCAAGAGACGCTTGAAGCCAGGAAGGTCCTGCGGAGTAGAAATAATCAATATCTCTCGAATACCCGCCAGCATCAACACCGAGATCGGATAATAGACCATCGGTTTGTCAAAGATTGGGATCAGTTGTTTGCTGATGCCGCGAGTGATAGGGTAGAGGCGCGTGCCGCTGCCTCCGGCCAATACAATTCCTTTCATTGTGATTATAGGGTGAGGTGGGTGCAGGCTTCCCGAGTGGGAGCATGCCTATGTGCCGAGATCTATGTTAGGCTTGCTGGAGTGAAGAATTGATCTGCTCGATATAGTTGAGCACTTCATCGCGGCCTTGTCCCGTTGAGCTGCTCGTAACGAAGTGGGGGGGCAGTTCTTCCCATTCCTCTTTCAGGCAATCCAAGAAGCGTGCTACGTTGTCAGCCAATGCCATGCGTCCCACCTTATCAGCCTTGGTAAAGATGAGTGCGAAGGGAACGCCGTGTTCTCCCAAGTAGTGGATGAACTCGAGATCGATCCGTTGGGCATCGTGGCGTGAGTCAATCAGCACGAAGAGGCAGGTCAGCTCTTGGCGTCCCATGACGTAGTGATCGATCAGGCTGCGGAGCTTCTCCTGGTCACGCTTGCTGCGTTTGGCATATCCATATCCGGGCAGATCGACCAAATGCCAGGCCCCGTTGATTAAGAAGTGGTTGATGAGCATTGTCTTGCCCGGTGTGGCAGAGGTCATGGCCAGTGCCTTGCGGCCCGTGAGCATGTTGATCAGACTGCTTTTGCCCACATTGCTTCGTCCGATGAATGCGTATTCAGGCTTGTCGGATTGAGGGCAGGCGTCCGCACGGCTGTTGCTTACGACAAAATCGGCAGTTTTGATGAGCATGATAGAGGGCGTTATAGGATGAGTCAAATCTTCTATTTTGCAAAGATAGTGTATGTATAGTGGTGCACCAAACCGTGAACGTGTGATTTGCCTGTTGTATCGTGAAGGATTTGGGTGAGGTATGTGGTCTGGTGTTAATGTCTGTGTGCTGAATCGTCAGAGAGCACAGCGCTATGGCGGATGAGATCGGCATATGCCGGACTGCGGGCAAGTAGGATGGGATTGCCCACGAGGAAAAACTGTAGGCGGGCACGTGTGAGGGCAACGTTGAGCTTGCGGTCAATGGCCGTGCCTTCAATCGTCTGGGGCTGGGAGAGGAGGGCTAGCTGATGGGGCTCGCTGATGGTCGTGGAGAAGATAATGAAGTCACGTTGGCTTCCCTGATAACACTCGACTGTATCGATCGTAAGTTGATCAGTCCACACGTAGCCTCTACGTCGGAGCGTGTTGCGGATCATTCCGATCTGGCCGCGGAAAGGCACGATGATTCCGATCGCCTCTTCGGGGTGGAAGGCCGTGTGTCCGGTTTTTAGACTAAGCGAACAGATGGCTTCTACTAGTGACGCAACAGCGAGTGCCTCAGGAGCATTGACCTGTACATTCTCCATGGGCAGATCGGGCTCGATGGGGATAAAGCCCATACGCGTAGTGGCGACAAAGCGTTCGTAAAGGCTCTCGGCGTGGCGCCAAGGCAGTGCCGCCGTCTGGTGAGGTAGGGGAACGGGTGTAAGATGCCCGTCGTAGTAAGCCTTGCTGACGTAGGCTCCCAGTTCGGCGTGCATGCGTCCCTGGCGAGAGAGCAGTCCGGTAAAGGCCGTTCTGCCGGCTCGCCGCTCTGCAGCATGGAGGCGTTGGAAGAGCGCCTGAGAGAGATCCGTCAGCCCCATCTCCCGGAGCAGCGGATTTGTCGCGCGGGTTTGAGATGAGGGGAGTTCGACGACGGCGGGTAGCTGCTTGTGGTCACCGATTAGGACAAATTTTCCTATCGCTGCCTTTCCCTCAGGGGTAGTCGCGCAAAGGAGGCTGAGAAGTTGCGGTTCAAGGAGCTGGGATGCTTCGTCAATAATTGCCGTGCGGAAACGTTTACGGCGGAAGATGAGTTGTCGTGCGCTGAGCGTGAGAACCGTTCCGACGATGATGGGCGTGGTGTCGAAGAGCTTGCGCGCCTCTGTGCGGTTTGCAAGAGTAGCAGCCTGCTCCCCGAGAAGTCGGTGCCGGTAAGCTGTGGCACAAGTTTGAGGATTGCCTATGCGCAGATAGTTGAAGGGCTCCTCCTTACAGAGTCCTTCAAGCATCGAACAGATCTCGTCGACGGCACGGTTGGTATAGGCCGTGAGCATCAGGGCTTCGTTGCGGGCTGCTTCGCGATGCTGTTTGATCGTGTGCAGGTATTCGCGTACCATGGCCTTCATGGCAAAGTTCGTCTTGCCTGATCCTGGCGGCCCTACGAGGAGATAGTAGTCGCGTGCCTGTCGTGCGCCCAGAATGATGGGAGCGATGCTCTTGTCGCAAGGAGCGATGAGCTTCTGCGTAATGTCAGCTTGTGGCGAGCGACGCCCCAATATGAGGTCTCTACGATCGGCCGGTGCCGTGAGGAGAGAAAAGAGCCCCTTAAGGTTGCGATGCATAGGGGCATCTGTCGTATCGTGTTCGATGCTGAAACGGCGCTTGTCCGCGAAGGGGGCGTCATCTGTCTGGCTGTGAGCGAGTGCGATAGTCACCCGCTCGTGGGTCAGATCTATGAGCGTACCGCGGAAGAGCTGACGGTTGCTGACACAGGCATCCGGTTCTGTGGCGTCATAAAGTTGTACCATCTCACCTGGAGCAAAGTTGGGAGCGATGGCCTCTTCTTCTGTTGCCCGTGCGCGGCTGAAGGTAATGTGGCTGACCGTCCCTTCCGCATCTCGTGAAACGGCCTGTGGGGTGAGTCCGTCCAAGATGTTGCCCGCCAGGCGCTTGCGGTGGAGGTCGGCGTGCCAAGTAGCTGAAAAACCGCGAAGGGAGTCTGGGCGCTTGCCGAGGGTCTTTCCGATCAACGATTCGCGCAGTATGAAAGACAAGAAAGCGTCTAAGTAACTGCGCAGTAAGGGGTCACTCCCAAGCAGGGTAAGGGGGCCCGTAGCGGCATCGAGCTGGGGGCGCAAGAAGCGGCTGTAGAATGTCGTGTGGAGCTGTGTGCGGTTGAGCGCTTCGGTCGTTAGCCGGGGCAATAGGGGAGAGAGCCCTCGTTGGGCCAGGTAGTGAATGAGGAAGACAATGCCGTTGCGCAGAGAGAGTATATCGCGGATGCCACTGGCTGAAGGACGTTCGCTGTAGAAGCGGGGATAGCGGGCGTAGAAGAGGAAGGTTTGTAGGTCGTCCCAGCCGATGCTGCAGTTGCGTCGCATCATCTCGCCATAGAGCGCCATCTGTAAGAGATGTTCGGCCTTGGGACGTGGATGTGCGGGATCAGCTTCATCAGCCCTTCCGCTTTTGAGCTCGAGAATTTTCCGGCTATCGGCCGTCATGGCATCGAAGCGTCCGCGCAGTCCCAAGGAGGGGCATATGAAGGAAGGTTCAATGAGAATAGCCTTGCCCGCCATATCCACTTCGGGTGAGGCAAAGGTCTCTCTGACTGCGTGGGCTATGTGGTCGTAGAGTCTGTCAGCCTGCATAAAGTAATCAGGGCCGATCTCGCGGTCTGAGAGGCAGATGTACTCAAGGATGTTCTCACGAAAGTCATTGAGCATGGATGTGCGTTTGTTTGCCTTGCCTCGTATGAGGTCGTCCATGAAGCGGCCTGCAAGATTTCCCAAAAGTGTGTAGCGAGTTGGGATATTGGGCGTGAGTAGGTTGAGCAGGTAGTTGAGCGGGGATCGTCCGTAGGGTTTTAGCGTGGCGGTTAGGGAGGTGACGTCTATGAGATAGTCGGGCTCGATGATCACCTGGTAACAGCTCAATACCTTCTCGCCCATGGGGGCTGTGGATTCCTCTTGGGCATCAAGAAGCATGACTGTCGCGTCGGGATAGGAACATGCCTTGAGGCTAGGGAGCGGATCATTGTCATCCTTCGCTATCCGAGGTGTCGCCGTATCATGTCGTAGATGGACGGTGACTTCTTCGCCCGTGTCGGCAAGTCTACAGCGCAATCGGTCATTGGCCTCGACTGATAGAATCGTGGCATATCGGTCGCATCGTTGCTTAGTTAAACTCCCGTGAGAGGTAGGTCGCTTCTCGCTTTCGGCAGTATCGGTCTCATGGGGTAGATCTGCCGGTATGGCCTCTCCCGTCAGATCACTGATGAAGCGGCTGAGACCCGCAAAATCGTTCTTCTCCGTCTCTGGTGAACGTTTTTCTAACCCCCTCATTACTCGGGTTGCTACCCGGCGGAATCGGTCGGCCGGACGGTAGTCGATACCGCGTTTACGACACACGGCACTTAAAAGCGAGAAGAGGCTTGTGAAGTCGCTGCGCATCTCTTCAGCCTCAGCGAGACAGAGGCGTTGAAGCAGGTTGAAGGCCTTGGTGTAGCGCACCAGAGCTTTGCCCTCAATAGAGCATATATAACGTAATTCGTCAAAAGGGGAGTCGGGGGCGTCAGTCATGGTAAGCTGGAGGCTGGGAAAGGTTCGGAGAAGTGAGACGCCTTTCGTACGGCGTGAGAATTTACATCGTCTTCTCCAGTTCTTCGGGGGAAAGGATCTTGACACCGCCCTTGGTAAAGCGGTTACGGCGGTGTGAAGTAGAGGATGTCTGCTGACCATTAGCTGCGGGCATTGGGCGTCCGCCGCGATGGGCTGCGGACAAGGTGCTGCCCCCATACTGACGCCAGCGCTCGATGATTGCATCGACATAGCCTGCCGTCTCAGAGCCGATCATGTAACCGTAGCGCACGGCAGGGTCACGGTAATAGCGGGGCTGGTCGAGGTGGCGGACATAATAGCCGACGTCAGCCCAGCGGTGAGGATCTCCTCCGTGCTTGCGGGCCAGGGCCTGGGCATCGCTGACATGGCCATAGCCGCCATTGTATGCAGCCAAAACAAAGCGAAGACGTTCATCGGGATCCGCTATGGCCGCAAAGCGTCCCTGAAGGTGGCTGAGGTGACGGGCTGCCGTAAAGATATTGTCGCGTGGGGAGAAAGCCTGTTGGTCGTTGAGCCCATACTGGCTGGCTGTGGCGGGCATGAGTTGCATGAGCCCTCGGGCACCGGCCCAGGATACGGCGTTGGGGTCAAAGCCTGACTCCTGATAGCACTGAGCAGCCAGCAGCCGCCAGTCCCAACCAATGCGGGCAGCTGCTTCTTTGAGGAAGTTGTCGTAGGTGGAGATGATGGACTTTTCGCGCGAGATGAAGGGGGCACGCACATGGCGGCGCACTTCCCCGATGCGGCTGACACGCTGGCGCTCTGTCCGGGCCAGCTGCTTGGTGAGTTCGGGCGTAAACCATTCTGTCAATGCGTCTGCTAGATCATTTGCCTGCCGGCTCACCGCCCACGAAGTGTGGGCCGCATCGTTTGAGGCGCCAGTCGCCTGAAGGCTGCTATGGCGCGCAATGTAGCTATCAGGCAATTGCAGGGCGGCAATGTCGATGTTGCCGTCATCGAGCGCCTTGACCAAGGCAGTCGTGTCGTTCATGAGTTCAACGCGAACGCCACAGCCCAACGTACGGGCAAAATCCTCAGCTAGGAGATATTGAAGGCCCATTCCTACGCCGTGGAAGTCAAAGTAGGTGTCAGGGCCGCTTATCGTGCCGATAATCAATTCGCCCGAGGCGCTGATGCGATCTACGTTAGGGCCTTCTCCCTGCGTGCGTTTGGCAAAAGCACCATTGACTGTCTCGCTATCTTTGCCTTTGCCGCCGGAGCAAGCCGTTAGCGCGGTGAGCATAAAGCATACGCTTGCGAGGATAGCCACCAGGCAGGCGATACGAGAGGACAAAGGTCTGCTTTGTTGAATAAAAGGCATGTAAGGAGGTAACGAGACCGTCGCGCACTAGAGTTCGGCTTCTTTGAGGCGCTCGGCGTTCTCGGCGATGATGAGGTGGTCGATGCAATCCTGTATGTTGCCGTCCATAAACGACTGCAGGTTATAGATCGTATAGTTGATGCGGTGGTCGGTAATGCGGCCTTGCGGATAGTTGTAAGTGCGGATCTTGGCTGAGCGGTCGCCAGTAGAGACTAGAGTCTTGCGGCGTGAAGCGATGTCGTCGACATACTTCTGATGCTCACGGTCATAGATAAAGGTACGCAGACGGGCTAGGGCGCGTTCCTTGTTCTTAGGTTGATCGCGTGTCTCTGTACATTCAATGAGGATCTCCTCCGTCTCTCCCGTGTTGGGATTCTTCCAGTTATAGCGCAGGCGCACGCCGCTTTCTACCTTGTTGACATTCTGGCCGCCGGCTCCGGATGAGCGGAAGGTGTCCCACTTGATCTCCCCTTCGTTGATTACCACATCGAAGGGTTCAGCTTCAGGAAGCACCGCAACTGTAGCAGCAGACGTGTGCACGCGTCCTTGCGTCTCAGTGGCGGGAACGCGCTGTACTCGGTGAACGCCACTCTCATACTTGAGCGTGCCGTAAACGTCCGTCCCGGTAACGGAGCAGACAATCTCCTTGAAACCGCCGACTGCGCCCTCGCTGGCGCTAGATACCTCCAGCTTCCAGCCTTTCTGCTCACAATACTTTGAGTACATTCTGAAGAGATCGCCGGCGAAGAGTGCAGCTTCGTCGCCGCCCGTGCCGCCACGGATCTCGAGGATGGCATTCTTGGAATCTTCAGGATCTTTAGGCACAAGCATGAGCTTAATCTGCTCCTCAAGTTCGGGGATACGAGCCTCGCAGGCTGTTACCTCCTCGCGAGCCATTTCCTTGAGCTCTGGGTCGCTCTCGTTAAGAAGCAGGTCCTTGCTCTCCTCTAGATTGGTCAGTAGGCCGCTGTATTCCTTGCGTGCCGCCATCAGGTCCTCCAGCTCTTTATATTCCTTCGTCAGCTTTACGTAGCGCTGTTGGTCTGCAATGACGGCGGGGTCTGTAATCAAAGTACTCACTTCCTCAAAGCGTGCGACGAGGCCGTTGAGCTTATCTAATAATGTATGAGATTTAGTATCTGCCATTGAGGGTAAATGTAGAATAACGCTTTATTCCTAGCGGTTGTCGTTGGGCCGTTAAGCTAATTTTGGGGTTAATACTCAAACGTTCCCATCTCGCTCTTGATCGTCAGTGATCGAGGGCCTTCTTCGATTCGGCCAATGATCTGAGCATCGATGTTAAAGGACTTGCTGATGGCAATGACCTGGTCAGCGTTTTCCGGTGCGAGGTAAACCTCCAACCGGTGACCCATATTGAATACTTTATACATCTCGGCCCAATCCGTGCCACTCTCTTGGGCTATGGTATGGAAGAGGGGCGGGATGGGGAAGAGATTGTCCTTAATGACGCGGCAGTTGTCTCCAACGAAGTGCAATACTTTAGTTTGTGCGCCACCGGTGCAGTGTACCAT
The DNA here is from genome assembly GCA_052272595.1 of Alloprevotella sp. Taxonomy (GTDB): domain Bacteria; phylum Bacteroidota; class Bacteroidia; order Bacteroidales; family Bacteroidaceae; genus Alloprevotella. The sequence goes on along the minus strand of DAVZJV010000001.1, from coordinate 82,013 downwards.
GCCGTGGATCTTTGGGCGCAGTTCGTCGAGCATACGTTTGACGACGGGGGCGTAGGTGCGGGTGGGGGAGAGCACGAGGTGTCCAGCATCCACAGGGCTTCCCTTCACTGTATCGGTCAAGTGATAATGACCGCTATAGACCAGTTCGGAGGGTACCGCGTGGTCGTAAGTCTCCGGATACTTCTCCGCCAGGTACTTGGCAAATACGTCGTGCCGGGCCGAGGTCAGGCCATTACTGCCCATGCCGCCGTTGTATGTTTGCTCGTAGGTAGCCTGCCCTGAGGACGACAGGCCTACGATGACATCCCCCGGGCGAATGTTGGCATTGTTGATGACGTCGCTTCGTTTCATGCGGCATGTAACGGTAGAGTCAACAATAATCGTGCGGACAAGGTCGCCTACGTCTGCAGTCTCACCGCCTGTGGCGTAGATGCCTACCCCCATTTCACGGAGCGAAGCGAGGAGCTCATCTGTGCCGTTGATGATGGCTGAGATAACTTCACCGGGAATGAGGTTCTTATTACGCCCGATGGTCGAACTTACGAGGATGTTATCTACTGCACCGACACAGAGCAGGTCGTCGGTATTCATGATAAGCGCATCTTGCGCGATGCCTTTCCATACGGAGAGATCACCCGTCTCTCGCCAATAAGCGTAGGCCAGGCTCGATTTTGTGCCGGCACCGTCGGCATGCATGATGTTGCAATAGTCAGGATCACCGCCGAGGATGTCGGGGATAATCTTGCAGAAGGCCTGGGGAAAGAGCCCCTTGTCGATGTGCTTGATGGCGTTGTGTACGTCTTCTTTCATTGCGCTTACGCCGCGCATCATGTATCGCTGTTTGGGATCAATAGCCATGTGGAGAGGTATGGATTGCTTATCGTATGATATATGAGTATTTATGAATGTTGTCGCTTTAGAAGGCTACTTTGGGAGCCTGCTCAGCACCGGTTTGAGCCTCAAAGGGCGTCTTCTTGTCGAATCCGAATATGCCGGCCACGATGTTTGCGGGGAAACGGCGTACGGCGACATTGTAGTCTTTTACAGATTCGTTATAGATGCGTCGACTCTCGGTGATGCGGTTTTCCGTGCCTTCAAGCTGTGCTTGAAGTTCCGTAAAGTTTTCGTTGGCTTTGAGCTGCGGATAATTCTCCGAGATCATCAGCAGGCGACCGAGAGCAGCTGAGAGCTGACCTTGTGCTTCCATGATCTGCTGCTGCTTCTCAGGAGTGAGATCGTCTGCGCTCACGTTGAGGCTGGTCGCTTTGGCTCTGGCGGCCACAACGCCCTCGAGCGTGCTCTCTTCATGCTTTGCATACCCTTTGACCGTAGCGACAAGGTTGGGTACTAGGTCAGCACGGCGCTGATATTGCGCTGATAGGTTGCTCCAGGCCGTGGCTGCCGTTTCGTCTTTGGCTACCAGACCATTATAAGTCGTGAGGGAGCTGCCGATCAAAATAAGAATGATTGCGCCTATCACCAGAAGGGTGATGGTCGTCTTGGACATTTTCATAAGGAAGGGGATTAGTGCTATTTGTGTTTTAGAAAGGTTGTACTAGGCTTATCCACAGCTAAAAGCTGCCGCCGGAACCTCCTCCGCCGAAGGAGCCTCCACCGAATGAACCGCCGGAAGAGCTGCCGCCGGCACCTCCTCCGCGAAACATTGAGCCGAGCAACATGCCGCCAAGCAGAAGGTCTGAACCACTGTCTCCGGGGTTATCCCATCGCAGGTCGCGACGTTCATACCCGCAGTGCGGGCAGCGATAGATTGTCTCGATCGCCCAACGCCCCATCGGTCCGTCGGTGCGAACTCTGCGGCGGCTTACGACCTTGAGCTGGGCACGCTTACAGCGCGGGCACCGGCTCTTATAGCCGGCATAGATTGAACCGAAAATAAGGGCGGCAAGAAAGGCCATGGCGATGCCGAAGCCGATGATGGCTGCGTGCCCGTCGTCTATAGTCTGATCCGTATCGGGAATGAGCGAATCGTCGCCACGCACCGTTGCGTCGATGGCGCGCAGAGTTTGGGTGACGGCGCCGTTCCAATCTGCGGCCTTCAGCCGCGGCACCATGATGCGATTCTCGATTCGCCGGCAGATGGCGTCGGGAAGGGTTGCCTCAAGCCCACGCCCCGTGAGTATCTGATATTTGCGGTCTTCCGTAGCAATGATTACGATGAGGCCGGTGTTTTGTTTGCCGGAGCCGATGCCATAACGCCTCGCAAGATCCATTCCCAATTCATAAGGGTCAGCATTTTGGATGTGGCGGGCTATGACGACCACCGTTTCCACCCCCTTATCGGCTTCGAGTCGGGCGAGCAACGCGTCTGTCGTATTGATCGTCGAGTCGGCCAAGATGCCGTCGGGGTCGCATACGTAGCGCGTTCGATCCTGCAGATGGACCATCTGGAGTGTTTCCGCAGTCCACGTTGTTGCCTGCAGTGACAGCGATAGTAGACTGCAGATAAAGATGAGTAGGGTGGCGTAGAGGCTGCGCATGAGCTGCAGGTTAGGGGAGGTTTGTGGATGTGTTGCCTTGCAAAGATAATGATAGCCTGATGAAAGAAGAAGCGGCGGCGGGCTTTTTCAGGTTTCTAAGTGTCGGTCTCCTATGCCTGCTGCTGTTTGTAGCGCAATCGTTTCCTATAGATCTTCAGACTAATGCTTCATAGAGCCGTTCGTAGCGACGGGCTACTTTGATATGATCGTGATGTCGAGCAATAAAGGCGAGTCCATCGCGGCGCAACCTGGAGATTTCCTCAGGTTGGGCGATCAGCCGTTGGATCATCTCATAGACGTTGCAGGGATTGGGGACGACGTTGATGACCGGTCGCAGGTCGTGTTCCTCCATGAGTTCGTAGGATTCCGGTTCTCCTCCTCCGACGCAGATGATGCCACGGCTCATTGCCTCCAAAGCGTTCATCGCGGGGGTATAGGAATAAAGTTGGTCGAGGATCAAGTCCGAACCGTACATCATGCGCGTGTACGCTGCAAAGGGCACCGACTCTGCGATGTGTAGCCTTACTTTGTCGGGATTGTCCGCTGCCAGTCTCTGGGCATCGGCAAGCATAAGGTCAGTACCCTTGTAGGCACTTCGCTCGCGGTTGATCCCGATAAAAATTTGTAGCGGGTCTCGGCCTAAGTCTCGCGGCTGAGGATGGGGGCGGGTGAGTTCCTCGGCCTTTTTCACCCTGATCGGTAAGGGGATGAAGTGCGTCTTCTCGGCAAAGTGCGGGTGATAGGCTACCCAATACTCGTAAAGTCCCGCCACGATGGCGTCGGCATCGTCTGCCATGTAGCGGTTGAGTCGTTCCTTGGGCGTGTCACCGGTCCATTCCTCCCGCTCGCGCCGGGCGTCAGGGGTATCTCGCAGGACCGGCCCGAAGTTGAAGTCGCTATATCGCAGGGGCTTATCTTCCACACAGCTGTTCACCCAATAATGATCCATGCCGAATGCACCGAGCACAATGTGCCCGTTGTGTTTTCGCAGGTAGCGGTAGAGTGGCATGATACGCTCTGCTTTGAGTGCGAAGCAAACTGGGTTTATCAGTTGTACGACATCATGGCCCCTGAGCCGGTGAAGGTTGCACAGGATGCGGCTGATGACTGTGAGCCCGCCAAGCGCACCGCTTGGCCGTGCGAGATTGATGTCGCGGGGATAGTTCTTCCAATCGTCTCCGTCTGAGGCCACGGTAACGTCGTGCCCGAGGGCGCGAAGCCCTGAGGCCAATGTGGCATGTACGTTGGAGTATTCCCCTAGAAGAAGAACTTTCATCTTTATATAAGGGTCTTGTGGTGATGGTGTGATGATGCGCCCGGGGCCGGCCTCGCGCGGCCGGTCTCTGAAGCCGGACCTGCCGCGTGGGCGCCGCGTCCCGGGCGCATCGTTTATAGATTGAGTGTTAACCTTACCAGGCAAAGAGCGGCAGCTGGCTCATCGTGTCGTTGACGCGGGCCTTGACTGCGCTGATGACGGCCTGATCGGTCGGGTTGTCAAGCACTTCCTCGATCATCAGGGCTATCTCGTCCATGAAGTCTTCCTTAAGGCCGCGCGTGGTGATGGCGGCCGTGCCGAGGCGGATGCCCGAGGTCTGGAAGGCCGAACGCGTGTCAAACGGCACCATATTCTTGTTGACCGTGATGTCGGCTGCTACGAGCGCATTCTCTGCAACTTTGCCCGTGAGGTCGGGATACTTCGAACGAAGGTCAACGAGCATGGAGTGGTTATCGGTTCCGCCGCTGACGATGTCGAAGCCCAGGTCGATAAGCTTCTGGGCCAGGCGGGCCGCATTGGTCTTGACCTGCTGTGCGTAGACCTTGAAGGACGGGTCGAGCGCTTCGCCGAAGGATACGGCCTTGGCGGCGATGACGTGTTCGAGCGGACCGCCCTGAATGCCGGGGAATACGGCGCTGTTGATCAGCTGGCTCATCATCTTGAGCGTTCCCTTCGGTGTGCGGAGGCCCCAGGGATTGACGAAGTCGTGCCCCATCAAGATCATGCCGCCACGCGGACCGCGCAGCGTCTTGTGCGTCGTGGTCGTGACGATGTGGGCGTACTTCACGGGGTTGTCGAGCAGGCCTGCAGCAATGAGACCGGCCGGGTGGGCCATATCGACCATGAAGAGGGCACCGACGCTGTCGGCAATCTCGCGCATACGCTTGTAGTCCCACTCGCGGCTGTAAGCCGAACCGCCACCGATGATGAGCTTAGGATGATGCGTGTGGGCCAGCAGTTCCATCTCGTCATAGTCGATGCGCCCGGTCTCGCGGCTGATGTTGTAGCCCACAGGGTGGTAGAGTATGCCCGAGGTGTTGACCTTGGAGCCGTGAGAGAGGTGGCCGCCGTGATCGAGGTTGAGGCCCATGAAGGTGTCGCCGGGGTGGAGCACGGCGAGGAATACGGCGGCATTGGCCTGGGCGCCCGAGTGGGGCTGCACGTTGGCATATTCCGCACCGAAGAGTTGCTTGGCACGCTCGATGGCGAGTGTCTCCGTCTGGTCTACGATCTGGCAGCCGCCGTAGTAGCGCTTGCCGGGGTAACCTTCGGCATACTTGTTCGTCAGGCACGAACCCATAGCCTGCATGACCTGATCGCTCACGAAGTTTTCGCTGGCGATCAGTTCGATACCTCTGAGCTGGCGCTGACGCTCTTGCTCGATGAGGTCAAAGATTGCTGTATCTCGTTGCATAAGGAAAAAAGGATGGATTGGATAGATGTCGATGAAAAATGACAGCCAAGGCAATGGCCTCCTCTCGTTTTACGTAGCAATCATGGGGGAGAGTGCGTAAGCAACTCAGCCCTTCTTGACGGAGAAGCCGAAGCGGCCGATGAGCTTGCCCAGTTCGTAATAGCCTCCGTGGAGATAAACGAGCGGGTCGGAGGCTTCGAGGTGCCACTTGCCCTGCGCGTCGAGATAGCGTTCGTCGGCCATTACGCCGATCACCTCGGCCAGAAACATGTCGTGACTACCGAGGGGAATGATTTCCCTTACGCGACACTCGATGCTCAGGGGCGATTCGGAGACCGACGGGGCGGCCACGTAGGTCGAGGGTACGGGGGTGAGCCCTGTCTCTGCAAATTTGTCATAGTCGCGTCCCGACCTTACGCCGCACCAGTCTGTAGCGCGGGCCATCTCTACGGTCGTGAGGTTGAGGACAAACTCCATCCGTGCCTTGACCATCTCATAGGAGTGACGCTCCGGACGGATCGACACGTAGGTCATCGGAGGGTTGGTGCAGACGGTGCCCGTCCACGCGGCCGTGAAGAGGTTGTAGTCGTTGTCGGCCAGAGAACCGCAGGTCACCAGCAGGGCGGGTACGGGATAGACCATTGTGCCGGGCTTCCAGAGCGCCTTAGAGGGTGCGGTCTGAGTCTCCTGCGGGCGGCGGGGGGAGTCTTGTGCCTTGCGTTGTCTGCCGCGAGAAGGGGTAGGTGACTTCATTGCTTATGCGGGGCGGCCTGAAGTTAGACGAGCTTGATGTTTTCGAGGCTCTGCTCCTTCTCGCAGTAATGGCACTGGATGATGCCTTTGGCGGCATCCGTCACGCGGAATGACGTGGGCATCGGCTCGTTGTTGGTGATGCACTTCGGGTTGGCGCACTTGACGATGCCCTTGATCTCTTCGGGCAGGGTGACGCACTTTTTCTCCACCACCTCATAGTCGCGGATGATGCAGAGCGTGACATTGGGCGCCACGACGCTGAGCAGGTTGAGTTCGGCGTCGGTGAAGTATTTGTCGGCAATCTTGATAATGCTCTTGCGGCCCATCTTGGAGCTGGGCAGGTTATAGCCCACCATGACCGAGGAGGCGGCATCATCGATCTTGAGCAGGCGCACTACCTGGAAGATCTTGTTGGAAGGTATGTGGTCGATGACCGTACCGTTCTGGATGGCGGCCACCATGAGTTCTTCGCGTTTCATGTGTTGCGGATTGCAGGGTTGTGTGGAGTATAGGAGAGGAGAAAAACTTATGAGCGGTCGGCAATGACCTCGTCGAGCGTGATGCCGAGCACGTCGCAGATGATGGCCTGGCGGGCATAGAGGCCGTTGTGTGCCTGCTGGAAGTAGTAGGCGTGCGGATTGTCGTCGACGTCGTAGGCAATCTCGTTAACACGGGGCAGCGGGTGCAGGATCTTCATGTTCTCCTTTGCCCCATCGAGCATTGCGGCACGGAGCACGTAGACGTCCTTCACCCGTTCATACTCCATCAGGTCGGTGAAGCGCTCGCGCTGTACGCGCGTCATATAGATGATGTCTGCCGCATTGATGCTCTCGGCATCAAAGGCCGTGTGCTCCTCGAAGCGGATGCCGTGTTCCCGGCAATAGATTTTATATTCTTCGGGCATAGCCAGTTCGGCCGGTGCGATGAAGTGGAATGTCGGGTTGAAGTGGCGCATAGCCATCAGCAGGGAGTGCACCGTGCGGCCGTATTTGAGGTCGCCGACGAGGCAGATGTTGAGGTTGTCGAGCCGGCCCTGCGTCTTATAGATGCTGTAGAGGTCGAGCATCGTCTGCGAGGGGTGTTGGTTGGCGCCGTCGCCGGCATTGATTACCGGCACGGGAGACACCTCGGCAGCATAGCGCGCAGCCCCTTCGAGGTAATGGCGCATGACGATGACGTCGGCATAGTTGCCCACCATCATGATGGTGTCCTTGAGCGTCTCGCCCTTTGACGAACTGGTGACCTTCGGGTCGGTGAAGCCGATGACCTTTGCGCCGAGGCGGTTGGCCGCCGTCTCGAAGGAGAGGCGTGTGCGCGTAGACGGTTCGAAGAAGAGGGTCGCCACGATGCGGCCGTCGAGGATCTTGCGGTTGGGGCGTTTCTCAAACGCCTCGGCCATAGAGAGTAGATACATGAGCTTCTCGCGGCTCAGGTCGGCGATGGTGACGAAGCTGTGTTGGGGTGAGGTCATGGCTTGTGGATGGCTATGTGGAAAAATAAGTACTGTGCCTGCGGACGCAACTGTTTGGCTGTCCGGTGAGCATAGCAAAGGTAAGTAAGATTCGTGACTACGGCGCCCTGCCGGTGAAGAAAATGTTACGGCTCACGCCCGTTCAGAGGCCGGAGACGGGTTGGCCAGACCTTGTTTTGGGGCGACGGGCTGGCAGGGCAGACTTCCTTGTGTGTGTGCGCGACGGTCTTGCCGATCCTCAGGCCTTGGCCGTGCCTTTGGCCTTAGCCTTTTGGGGCGCGTTGCACTTCCCCGCGCTCCGGCAGATGTCTTGCAGCCCGCATTTATCACACTTGGGGTTGCGCGCTGTGCAGACGTAGCGCCCGTGTAGCAGCAGCCAGTAGTGCGAAGCGGCCACGCGTCCTTCGGGGATGTGGCGCTTGAGTTCCATCTCGACGCTGTAAGGCGTCGTGCAGCGTGCGGGGACGAGACCGAGGCGGTGACTTACGCGGAATACGTGGGTGTCTACCGCCAGGGCCGGCAGGCCGAAGGCCACGGCGCGGATGACGTTGGCCGTCTTGCGTCCCACGCCGGGCAGGGTGACGAGGTCCTCCAGCTTGTCGGGCACCTGACCGCCGTAGACGTCCATGAGGCGGCGGGCCAGTCCCGCGAGATGGCGGGCCTTGTTGTTGGGATAGCTGACCGTCTTGATAAACTCGAAGATATCCTCGGGCTCGGCTTTCGCCATCTCGACAGGGGTGGGGTAGGCGGCAAAGAGAGCCGGCGTGACGAGATTGATGCGTTTGTCCGTACACTGTGCGGAGAGCACGACGGCCACGATCAGCTCAAAGGGATTGCTATAGTGCAGTTCCGTCTCCGTATCGCTGCGGTGCACCTTCTCGAGGTAGGCAAGCACTTGGCGGTAAAGGTCTTGTTTTTTCATGCGTGGGAGGGGAGTGCCCAGGCAATGAGTGCATAACCTAGGGCGGTGAAGGTCACGCCGATGACTAGCGATCCGAGGGCATAGGTCACGGCTGAGGCGGGTGCACCGGCGCGTAGCAGGCGCAGCGCTTCGTCTGAGAAGGTGGAGAAAGTTGTAAAACCTCCGCAAAAACCCGTAACCAGCAGCAGCCGGGGCCAGCGGGCGGGAGAAGTGCGAAGCCCTAGCCAGCCCAGCAACAGGCCGATGAGCAGGCAGCCGCTAAGGTTGACGAGAAAGGTCGCCCATGGAAAAGCCGTCCCCTGCCCGGCGGGCAGAAGACGGCCAATGAGGTAGCGGCAGGACCCACCGAGGCCGCAGCCGAGAAATACGCAGAGTAGGTCAAATACCATAGCTTATGACAATGCTTGGAGGCGGCTGATGTATTTGCCGAGGATGTCAAACTCTAGGTTAACTATCGTGCCGGGCTTGATGGCGTGGAAGTTGGTGTGCTCATAGGTGTAGGGGATGATGCACACCTTGAAGCTGTCGCGCGTCGGCTCGCAGACCGTGAGGCTCACGCCGTTGACCGTGACGGAACCCTTGGGCACGGTGAAATGCCCTTCGCGGATTTCCTCGGGCGTCGTCTCGTAGGTGAAGGTGTACTCGTGGCTGCCGTCCGCATCGGTGACGGCCGTGCAGCGGGCCGTGCGGTCTACGTGTCCCTGGACGATGTGGCCGTCAAGTCGGTCGCCCAGCTTCATGGAGCGCTCCACGTTGACCTCGTCGCCAACCTTGAGCAGGCCGAGGTTCGTGCGTTCGAGCGTCTCGTCGATAGCCGTGACGGTATAGCGTTTTCCCTCACGGGCTACTACTGTCAGACAAACGCCGTTGTGTGCTACGCTCTGGTCGATTGCCAGCTCGGGCGCAATGTCCGCTTCCAAGGTGAGGTGAAGGTTGGCCTGTTCTTTTTCAAGGGCTACGACCTTGGCTGTGCCCTCGATGATTCCTGTAAACATTTTGGGGTCAGTGTGTGGTAGTTTGGGTGGGTTGTACTGGGGCGGCCGCTTCAGGTTCGAGGCGGAATTTTTCCGGGTGTTTGCCCGTGAAGGCGCTGTAGTAACGCATGATCCTGCGCATGTCGGCCTCCACGTCGCCTGAGGGTTGGATTGTCTCGGTGCAGACGATCAGCTTGCGCTTGTAATCGAGTGCGTAGAGCAGGATGGGTATGCCGGCCCCTAGGGCAATGTAGTAGAAGCCCCGCTTCCATTGGGTGACAGGTTTACGGGTCCCTTCGGGCGTGACGGCTAGCGAGAAATGATCCATCTCGCGGGCGCGGGCTGCCAGTTGCTCCGTGAGGCTTGTGTGGCGGCTACGTTCCACGGGGATGCCCCCCATGCGGCGGAATAGGCCTCCGATCGGTGTGGCGAACCACTCCTTTTTCATCAGGAAGTTAGAGGTTAGTCCGCGAGCGGTATAATAGAGTTTGCCGATGATAAAGTCCCAATTGCTAGTGTGGGGAGCCACGCAGATGACGCACTTCTGGGGCGTGGGTTGCGTCACTTCTTCTCGCCATCCGGCGAGTTTGAAGAGTAGGAAGCGGCTGATGCGCTGAGCGATATGCATGCCCTTAGGCTTTGATGATGCGGTCGCTCAGGTCGTTGACCTTGGCGGTGAAGTCGTTGCGCAACTTCTTATAGAAGAGACGCTCTGACCCGCGTTCCGTGTGGCTCAGACGGGCCGTGTAGTCGCGGTGGATGTCAAGTACTTCCTCCATCAGGCCATGGAGCTTGTCTTTGTCTCCCTGATTACAGAGGAGCAGGGCTACGCAGTCAGCGAAGAGTTCCCCCGTGATGTGCTTGATGGTCTTTTTGAGTTGTTTGCGGCTTGCCATAGGATAATCTTGTTAAATGGTGGATTGTGGATGAACGGATGCTGCACGCTTGTGCCTTTATTGGCGGATGATTTCCATTCCTTTGAGGATGGCCTGTTCGTTGAGTGGCAGGAGATCGTGGTGGCGTGCAGGCAGTGTCTTATGGAGTGCCTTCATAACGCTCTCGATGCTTACGACGGGGTGCACCTTGAGATAGCCTCCGAGGATAAACATGTTGAAGCATTTCATCATGCCCATCTCCGCAGCCTTCTCCATCGCGTCGATGTGCCAGCAGTCGATGTCTTGGCGTTTAGGCTTGTCTATGATGCCGAAGTCATCATAGATCAGTGTGCCGCCGGGCTTGACTTTTTCCTCGAACTTGTCGAGCGAAGGCTGGTTGAGCAAAATGGCCGTGTCGTAGCGGCTGAGTATAGGTGACGATATGGGATCGCTGCTGATGATGACCGTGACGTTGGCCGTACCGCCGCGTTGCTCGGGGCCGTAGGCGGGCATCCAAGTCACTTCTTTCCCCTCCATGAGGGCTGCATAGGCCAGAATCTTGCCCATAGAGAGCACGCCCTGGCCTCCGAATCCTGAGATAATGATTTCTTGCTTCATCACTGGGGTTGTTGGGGCTGAGTATGTTGGGCGTCGGCCTGCTGGGCAAAGGGCTTCTCGTCCTTGAGGTCGCCGACGTGGTAGAAGTCAAACATGTGTTGCTCCATCCACTCGTTGGCTTTGACGGGGGACATCTTCCAACCGGCGTTGCAGGTGGAGACGAACTCTACGAGGTTCGATCCGTAGCCCTTCATCGAATATTCAAATGCCTTGCGCAGGGCGCGCTTGGCCTTGCGGATGGCGGCCACGCTGTGCACGCTCTGACGCGTCACATAGGCCGTACCCTCGAGGCGGGCGGCCAGGTCGGTCATGTTGAGCGGGAAGCCGTGAAGCTCCGGGTCGCGGCCGTAGGGGCAGGTCACCGTCTTCATGCCCAAGAGGGTGGTGGGGGCCATCTGGCCGCCCGTCATGCCGTAGATGGCATTGTTGATGAAGATAATCGTGATGTGCTCTCCGCGGTTGAGGGCGTGGATGGTCTCGGCCGTACCGATGCAGGCCAGGTCGCCGTCACCCTGATAGGTGAAGACGAGGCGGTCAGGCCAGAGACGCTTGCAGGCTGTAGCGAGGGCTGGAGCGCGGCCGTGGGCGGCTTCTTGCCAGTCGATGTCGATATAGCGGTATGCGAAGACGGCGCAGCCCACGGGACTGATGCCGATGGCGTGGTCCGTGAGCCCCATCTCTTCGATTACCTCGGCCACCAGTTTGTGCACCACACCGTGCGAGCAGCCTGGGCAGTAGTGCATCGCCGTGTCGTTGAGCAGATGCGGCTTCTCGTAGACGAGGTTTTCGGGTTTGATAATGTCTTCTCTTGTCATTTTCTTTGGGTCTGTGCGCGGAGAGCGGCCGAAGCGGTTAGAAGCCTCTTCGCAGCCGTGTCCGCGCCTGGGTTATGATGTGCGTACGCTTGCCGGTTCGATCGGCACGGTTCAGCGTCGCTTCATAAAGGGCACTCTGAGCATCACCTCCACCATCTTGACCATGACGGCAACGAGTCCCAGTGCATACCAAACCATCATCAGGGGGCTACCCTGCGATGAGGCTACGATGCCCACCATGGCAACGAGCGCCATGAGCATGAAGACGGCATTGAGCACGTTGCGGAGCATGAGGTGTCCGCCCCGTTGCTGAGCCTGGTCTTCCTCCAGCTTTTTCTTGAAGGGATTGACCGGGCGTTGCGTGCCGTCGGTTGTCGGAGTCTGTTGTTGGTCTTGCATAGGATTGGGGAGAAGGTTGGTTGGGGGAGATGCGTGGCTTGTTAATTAAGAAGTCTTACGCCTTCTCCATAACGCCGTGGAGGGCTTCGATGATCTCATCGGGATCGGGCACGATACCGCCCAAACGCCCGTAATGGGCAACCGGAACGCGGCCCTCTACCGCCAGGCGTACGTCTTGTATCATCTGGCCGGCGTTGATCTCTACGACGAGAATGCCTTTGACGCGTTGGGCGAGCGAGGCTATTTCCTTCTCGGGGAAAGGCCAAAGTGTAATGGGGCGGAAGAGGCCCACCTTGATGCCCTTATGTCGGGCTATTTCGATGGCCTTCTGCGAGATGCGTGCTGCGGAGCCGAAGGCGATGATGGCATATTCTGCATCGTCGATCTTGTCCGTGTCGTAGCGCACCTCGTTGTCGCGCAGCGCTTGATATTTGGCCTGCAGATGGAGGTTTTTTTGCTCCATGACCGCGGGGTCGAGTTCAAGCGAGGTGATCACCTGTGGCCCGCGTTGAGCGATCCCGTGACCATTGGCGGCCCAAGGGCACTCTTTGGCAATCTCCTCCTCCGTGCGGCGGGGTTTCATCGGGGGCAGGACGACTTTTTCCATCATCTGCCCGATGACGCCGTCGGCCAGGATCATGGCCGGATTGCGGTACTTGAATGAGAGGTTGAAGGCCAGGTCGACGAAGTCAGCCATCTCCTGTACCGAAGCGGGGGCGAGCACGATGACGTTGTAGTCGCCGTTTCCGCCGCCACGGGTGGCTTGATTGTAATCGCTCTGGGATGGTTGGATCGTGCCCAGGCCGGGACCGCCGCGCTGTACGTTGACGATCAGGCCCGGCACTTCGGCACCCGCCATATAGGCAATGCCCTCCTGCATCAGCGCCACGCCGGGCGATGAAGAGGAGGTCATGACGCGTTTGCCCGTACCGCCGCCGCCGTAGAGCATATTAATCGAGGCCACTTCGCTCTCGGCCTGCAATACGACCATGCCGGTCGTTTCCCAAGGCCTGAGCTCAGCCAGCGTCTCGAGCACTTCGCTTTGAGGAGTGATCGGGTAGCCGAAGTATCCGTCGCAGCCGCAGCGGATGGCCGCGTGGGCGATGGCTTCGTTGCCCTTGAGCAAGAGTATCTCGTTGTCAGCTTCTTGCATGATTTTCGATGGACAAAATAAGAAAGGATCCCGTAGCCCCGTTGGAGACATGGCGGGAGGCTTTGTTTCGGTGGATAAATTAATGACCCTTGGCGCTTTACGGCAGCTCGAGGCGGGAATAGAGTGGGTTGAGATCACTCTCGTCTCTCGTGGGGGCGGCCGTGGCGATGGGGGCTAGTCTGTCTCCTTACAACGATAGACGGTGATGCAACCGTCAGGACAAACCACGGCGCACGATGCACAGCCGATGCAGTTGTCATTGATTTCCTCGCAGTAAGGATAGCCCTTATGGTTTACGGCGTGTTTGGTCAGGTCGATGGCTCCTGTCGGACAGGCCACGACACAGAGGTTGCAGCCCTTGCAGCGGGCCGTGTCAATGACCAAAGCGCCTCTTGTCTTGCTCATAGCAGGTCGTATGATTGTTATGCTTGAAACCTGTGTCGGCCGCCCCGGCATTCGTTTTTTCCCAAAGATCATATTTGGAGATCGGGGGGGCGGGCTGGTCGTTACTGGTTATACATGTCCTTATTATAGAAGGCCATGATTTCTTCCAGCATCTTCCGGTGCTCTGAGGCGGGCGATTTGGGGTCGAGTGCTTCGGCACGTAGGAAAGCGCTGATAGCCTTGCCCCAATCCGACGTCTTCATATAAGCCTTGCCGTCGAGCAGGTGGATTTCCGCTTGTTCCGCCCCGGTGGCGCACAGGTGTGCCACTTGGCGGTGGACGGCGTCAGTGTCACCGCTTTCGAGCGCTTTAGCTAGCGCGCGGAGTGTCTCTTCGGCTGGCTGTTGTGAGGAGGTCGTACAGGTCATGAGAGTTGGTGTAGCCACGTGGCGGGGCTATATCCCCGTTTTGGTGACAAAGCAAAATTACGTAACCCCTTCATAGGTCGTACGCGTTTCGCCCCCTATTTAGGAAAGGTTAACCTCCCGTCTAAAGCTTCCTATTTCCGAGCAGGCCAATCCTTCGGGCTCGTCAAAAGTGTTTACCTTCGCAGCCGTACCATTGCCTTCAGCCGCTGCCGGTCGTGGGCGCTTGCGTCTTACCGCTATGAAGTTTAAGCCGTTTGTATATTTCCTCGCCAGCTTTCTTTTCCCCTTCTTATTCTCCTTGTCTGCTTGGGCAGGTGGCTTTCTGCCGTCTTCCGCTATGGGGCGTGAGCCCGTGACGCCGTATGTGTGTGACACCCTGTTGCCTGTCCCCGCTGCCGATACGGTCGTGGCCCGTCAGCCGTCTGCCGTTCCGGCTTCGTTACGTCAGGTCGGTGCAGGTACGCCCGGCGGGCGGAAGCAAAAGCCTGAGTACGGCCGCCGTTGGGTTGAAGCGCACAGGGGGGCTGCGTTGTTCCAACATACGGCCCAGCGCTATCGCACCCAGCTCGACTCTCTAGCGTTAATCAATCGTGCGGAAGGCTCTGACAGTCTCTCAGGGCGGATTCAGAGAACAAACGGCATGGTGTCTCTCCATCTTCTTTCACCCTATGCTTTCCTGCCTCTCTCCGGCCCGACCTTCTATCCCTCTGCACTTTCTGAAGCCTTCTCCCTTCGTTCGGCAGTCGCGCATTTTCCCAGTTCTTCTGTCGCTTCGCGTCGTGTCTACGACCTCTACCATTACAGTCAGCGTGCCCTATGCGAGGTTTATCGCGACAGTCCCGACTTGATAACTTATGAGGAAGCGTCTTCCGGTACGCTCGATGTCGAAGGGACCATCCGAGAGGGCCTCCGTCCCGAACGTTCCCTTACCGAGCGATACGAGGGGCGAACGGGGCAACCCGCTTCCAACGGGGGAGATGCTGACGGCGAGCCTTCGGTATTGCCGGGTATGCCCGAACTGAATGTTGTCGTGCGCAAGCCGTGCTTTTGGACGTTTAAGGCCAATGTGGCCATGCAGTTTACCCAAAACTACGTTTCCGATAACTGGTATAAGGGCGGTGAGAGCAATTACGTCATGTTGGGTTCCACCGTGCTCGAGGCAAACTATGACAACCGGCAGCGTCTCACTTTCGACAACCGCTTGGAGATGAAGCTCGGCTTTCAGACCGTGGCGCACGATGACGAGCACAATTTCCGCACCTCGTCCGACCAGCTCCGTCTGACCAACAAGCTCGGTCTGCGCGCCGTCAAGCACTGGTACTATACCGTCATGCTCCAGAGTTGGACGCAGTTTTGTCGAGGCTATAAGGCTAACGACCCTAAGATCTATTCTGACTTCATGTCGCCCTTTGAGAGTCTTCTCACTGTCGGTATGGACTATAAGGTTGCTTCGAAAAACAATGCCTTTCAGCTTAATGCCACCCTCTCGCCGTTGGCTGTGGATCTGAAGTATGTAAACCGCCCTTCGCTTGTCACTGCTTTCGGCGTCAATGAAGGGCACCATTCCGCTTGGTCCTGGGGTTCCAATGTCACGGTCAACTATAGTTGGCAGATTGCGAAGACTGTCAAATGGTCGGGGCGCTTCTATTGGTTTACGAATTACGAGAAAACGCAGCTGGAGTGGGAGAATACGTTTGACTTCGCCATCACCACGCACCTCTCTACCCGTCTCTTCCTCTATCCTCGTTACGACGATAGCGTACAGCGTAAGGAGGGTGACAGCTATTTCCAGTTCTACGAACTCTTCAGCCTTGGTTTCAATTATAACTTCTAAGGCGTCAGGCTAGTTTACCCTTCTGTTGTCATAGAAAGCGCGGCATAATTTCGGCCGGGCGCTTCCATCTGCCCCGTTGCGCTCGGCCTTTCAATCAAGCATTTGCGTGACGAAATGTTTACAATTAAATTTCTTGATCTAGAAGGGGATATACCCTCTTTGTCGCTTAATAATCGTGTGGCATGGCGGTGCCGGAAAACGGCAAGGCTTCCCCTTTGACGAAGTAGGCGACTTGTGCGTCCGAGAAGCCTTCTAGAAATCTCTAGAAGGCTTCTCGGAGAGGCTTCTGGTAGGGATGAAAAACCGTTTTTCGGTAGGGCTTACCGTGCATGGCTGTATCAATAGATTGATTCTCAGTATTTTGTGATTTCTCCTCCTGTTGCTCATATTTCTCATGTACTTTGTGCGATAGTTGGCTGGCTAATTTTACGCGAAATATGAGCGCCCACGACGATAAGGCCGACAAGGCTGAAGTTGCTGCCTTCGGCAAGTCTGCATCTGGTGGAAACCAACGAAGGCGCCTACTGTCAAGATGAAGATTTCTTAGTGTCTGCTTCGCTTCAGCCCAATCCTTGCACTACCTTTGCACGTGAAAAGTTATAAACGTACTCCAGATGTCCACCACTGCAACTGACACGGCTTCCCCCAAAGCGGGCGGGGTGACGGAGCGTGAGTTTCGCACAGTGCTCTCCCGCTGCCGTGACCTCTATGCACGCAAGCTTCATGATTATGGCACGGCGTGGCGCATCATGCGCCCTCCTTCGCTGACAGATCAGCTCTATATCAAGGCAGCTCGCATCCGTTCGTTGCAGCTGAAGGGTAAGGCCATGGTGCCTGAGGACGAGACGGCTGAGTTTGTCGGCATCGTAAACTACAGCATCATCGCTTTGATACAGCTTCGTCTGGGCCCAGCCTCGGGCGAGGATCTAAACGTAGACGAAGCGCTTGAGGCCTATGACCGCGAGGCGGCTGGGGCGCTAGCGCTGATGATCCGAAAAAATCACGATTACGATGAGGCATGGCGTGCCATGCGCGTCAGTTCGTTGGCCGACCTGATCCTGATGAAGGTCTTCCGCACGAAGCAGATCGAAGACCTTGCGGGAAAGACCCTCGTCAGCGAGGGCGTTGGCGCCAACTATATGGACATGCTCAACTATGCCGTCTTTGCGCTGATCCATCTGGGCTATGCATCCGTGGGAGATGAGTCGGTTGGCGATCGACCTCAGGCTGTCTGAACGGCTGATCGGCCATCGGGCGGCCCCACTCGGGGGGCTGACGCCAAGTTGCCGTTGCTGCCCTGACACGGTAATCTCATCCACACGCTCTTATTAACTCACCTCCGTAATGAAGCTTCGTCGCCGGTTGCTCTTCGCCTACCTATTCTTGTGCCGTATGGTGCTGGGAGTGACGTTTCTCGTCTCGGGCTTCGTCAAGCTCGCCGACCCGATGGGCATGGTGCATAAGCTTGCGGCTTACGGAACGAGTCTGGAGTTGCCTTGGAGCGATGCTTCAATCGTGTGGCGCATCGGTGCCGTCGCGCTCGGCGGCATGGAGTTTTCTCTGGGGCTTTATTGGCTCTTGGGGATCAAGCGCCTGCTGACCCTCCGCTTTACGGCCTTGCTGATGGTCGTGATGACGGGGCTGACCGTGTGGGTTTACAGATCCCATCCTGTTGCCGATTGTGGCTGTTTCGGTGATGCCATCGTGCTGACAGACGGCGAGACATTGGCGAAGAACGTTGTGCTGCTGGTGCTCTCGCTCGGAGCATTGCTCGCGGGGCGTCGCTATGTAAAACGCCTGATCACGGAGCGCAACGCTTGGCTTGTGAGCATCTATACCATCGTCTATTCGCTGGTGGTTGCGCTCTACAGCCTCCACTATTTGCCGGTACTCGATTTCACGCCCTACCGACTGGAAGCCGACCTGCGGTCAGTCGTAAAGGGCGAGACTCCTCGAGCAAAGACCTCCCCCCTAAGCGAACGCGATCGCGAAGTGCTCTCATCCTTCTTTGCCTATGATGCGGCTACGGGCGATGACGCGACTATGCCGATCGTCGACCATCGGGGTTATAGCTTCTTGCTCATCGTTCCCGATGTCGCAACGGCGGATGACGGGGTAGGTGACCGCATCGCCGATCTCTACGATGGTGCTCGCGCTGCGGGGGCCCCTTTCTATATGCTCACGGCGTCTGATGCCAAAGGGCGTACAGAGTGGGTAGACCGTACGGGAGCTGCTTATCCGATGTTGGGTGCTGACATTACCGCGCTGCGCGCGATGTCGCGCAGCAATCCCGGGCTACTGTTGCTTCATGACGGCGTAATCGTTGGGAAATGGAGCGGCAACGACCTTCCGGAGCTGGCAGAGGGGCAGTCTCCCGCGCAACTCGTGCAGAGCCCGCGCACCTCCTTCGTTGCTCTCGGCCGACTGGCGCTGTGGTTCCTTGTACCGCTCTTTCTGGTCATTGTGGCCGACGGCTTATGGGTTGGACATAAATATTTCAGACACTATAGATATCTCAAACGTTTTAATCACAAACACCACATCATGAGAAAGAAAATCGTTGCCGGTAACTGGAAGATGAACAAGACCCTCCCCGAGGGTATCGCCCTGGCTACCGAACTGCGTGACACGTTGGCTGCTGACGCTCCCGCCTGTGGCGTGATCATCTGCACGCCTTACATCCACCTCGCCCCCGTGGCAGAGTTGCTGAAGGGCTCTGTCATCGGTCTCGGTGCCGAGAACTGTGCTGACAAGGAGAGCGGTGCTTACACCGGTGAGGTGTCTGCCGCTATGGTCAAGAGCACGGGTGCGCAGTATGTGATCCTCGGTCACAGCGAGCGTCGCGCTTACTACCATGAGACTGCCGAGATCCTGAAGGAGAAGGTAGCTCTCGCTCTGGAGCACGGTCTTGACGTTATCTTCTGCATCGGCGAGGTGCTTGAGGATCGCGAAGCCGGCCGTCAGAACGAGGTCGTTAAGGCCCAGCTCGAGGGTTCTCTCTTCGGCCTTACCGCCGAGCAGCTGAGCCACATCATCCTCGCTTACGAGCCCGTATGGGCCATCGGTACCGGCAAGACGGCTACGGCCGAACAGGCTGAGGAGATGCACGCCTTCATCCGCCAGACGATTGCCGACAAGTTTGGTGCTCAGGCTGCCGAGGATATCACGATCCTCTATGGTGGTAGCTGCAAGCCCTCTAACGCCAAGGAGCTCTTTGCCAAGCCCGACGTTGATGGCGGTCTCATCGGTGGCGCTGCCCTCAAGGCCGCTGACTTCAAGGGCATCATCGATGCTTGGAAGGCTTAATGCCAATTTTCCCTGCGCGGCCTTGACCGCGTAACCGCGAAGGACGGCGAGCGCTGCCATCGCCCGCCGTCCTTTTTCCTGTTTTACTATCTATTATCCCCGCTCCATTTGTGGCCGTGAGACAGCGACTCCGTGCCACGGACAGCGATGAGGCTCCCCCTTGACGACGAGTCTCTCTCCCTATCTCAAGCAGATGATGAAACGCTCTCAGGCCATTTACTCTTTTCTCTCCCTCCGTGCAGTGACCGGCTGGCGCCGTTGCGCCTTGTCGGTGCTGTTGTCATTTGGCGCTGTGACTGTGGCAACCGCCCAGTCAACCCTCCTGCAGACGCTCCGCAGCCGGGGCACGTCCGGGCAGGGCACCGTGACGGTGACGCAGTCGGCTGAGATCGAGCGGCTGGTGAGCGGTGCTTCGGCAGCGCCTAAGACGGTTAAGCCCGTCACGGCAGCGCGCCCCGTAGGCTCCGGCTCTGCGGTGAAGGGCGAGGGCAGTCATCCTTCCCACCCGGCAGCTATCACTGCGGGGAAGGGTACGTCCTCGGTGACGCCTGCGAAGCATCCAGACAATAACCATACGTCATCTGAGACAGCCGAGCACCATGCTGCGGCAGGCAAGGCAACCGCGCATCGCACTGCGCCTGTTACCCACCATGCGGCGACGCCCGAACCGGCAGCCCCTGAGGTCCACCTGCATGTCAACCGCCAGCGCTATAAGGCACGCGGTTTCCGCATCTGCATCTTCACGGGCGGCAATTCCCGCGCCGACCGCCAGCGTGCGCTCGAGATGGGGCGGAAGTGTCGGGATAAGTTCCCCGAACTGGCTGCCTACACCTCCTTCAGCGCCCCGCGTTGGGTGACCCATGTCGGTGATTTCCGCACGCGTGCCGAGGCACAGAAGTACGTCAGCCGCATCCGTCGTGCCCGCCTGAGCTATGAGGTGCGTATCGTCGGTTCGGAGGTCAACCTCCCCGTAGAGTAAGGCACGGCCTGCTCTCTCTGTAACATCAAATTTTCCTACTACCATCAAGCAATGACGCTAACCACCCAGCAGCAGCTCGAGGGGCACTATCGTGAGATCCTGCGCCTCTTGGGCGAAGACCCCGAGCGCGAGGGCCTTCTCAAGACACCTGAACGCGTAGCGAAGGCTATGCAGACGCTTACGCGCGGCTATGAGATGGACCCGGCAGCTGTTCTTCAGTCTGCCCGCTTCCATGAAAAATATGATCAGATGGTGCTCGTGCGCGACATATCCTTCTATTCTCTATGCGAGCACCACATGCTGCCCTTCTACGGCAAGGCTCACGTGGCCTACATACCCCGCGACTACATCACAGGGCTCTCCAAACTAGCCCGTGTCGTCGACATCTTCTCTCACCGACTGCAGGTGCAGGAGCGCATGACACAGCAGATCATGCATTGTATCGATGAGGCGCTCGAACCGATGGGCGTAATGGTAGTCTTGGAAGCGCGTCATATGTGTATGCAGATGCGTGGAGTAGAGAAGGATGCCTCGCTGACGGTGACCAGCGCTTTCTGCGGCGCCTTCAACCAGGCAAAGACACGCGAGGAGCTCCTTCAGCTCATCCGTCGGGAAGGGCATTGAGGGTTTTGATACTCACAGAGCCGTGTTGCTAGATAGCAGCAGCCGCTGTACGAAAGTTTTTACTTTTGTACAGCGGCTGTTCTTTTAGATTTTCCGCACATGGTACGGAAGGTGGGAAAATTTCTTCCGCCTTACTTTACTATGATTTCATAATCGTCGGCAACCGTCACATTGTTTAGAACGGTATTTACGGGGATTACTGCCTGGCCGCCCTTGATGGCCAATAATGCTAGAAGTGGCCCTGCTGTGAAGCATCCCAGGCCCACGCCCAAACCTATAGCAAGTCCCTTCTTATCCTTTCCTTCACGTGTGATCGATCCACCATAGAGATTGATGGTCGTTCCGTCTACAGCTTGAGTTGAGATGAAGGAGACCTGGAGGGAGCCTGCACGGCCACAGCCACGGGCTGGTTGTTTCTCTGTGTTAACCGTGACAGGCGTACCGCCTTTGATAACAACGTCCTTTCCAACTACCACGTCACGGGCAATGACTACTTGAGCTTCAGGAGCATTCTTTTTGCTGCTCAGATCGCTGGTAAAGCGGATGGGGACGGATGTGCCGCGTTTTAGCGGGGTCTGAGCTTGAGCCGCCAATCCAATAAAGGCAAGGACGGCAGTGAAGATCAAATTCTTGATCATAGATGTAAGTGATGTTCCCAGACAGTTCCTAGTGGGAGGGTTCCTAGATTTTCGCTATTGGATGTATCAATTAGGAGTTGCGCGCAAATTCCTCCTATAAGGATGCATTCAGACAAACGCAAGAAGCGTGGAACTGCCATGTCACGCCGATAGCTGAAGGTCCTAGGAAAACCATGATACAACGGTGTGGTACGTAGCAGCCCACGCGTAAGCGTGAGAACCACTACGCCCAACTCTTGTATCAATCTGAAAGTTTCCTAGGTTTTCAGCTACAAGTTGAGCATAACGCTTCTTGAACAAATGTCGCTGCTGAGCCGAATGGCTCAAGCGTGGCAAAGATACTCACTTTTGTGAAAAGCCCCAATTATGTAATAAGAATTGTGTTCAACTCGGATAGTCTAACGCTGCGGTGAGACACGTACTTACGAAGACTGCCTTGCATCCGTTTGTTCGGATGTAAGGCAGTCTTTGCTGAAATATGGGTGGGGAGGCGGTATGGGGCCTTTTCAAGCTTGTATTTTCCCACCACGGCGTAGCCACTATCGTGAGCAGACACTTTACGCGGTGTGGGCAAACGGCTTTACAGCTTGTTGCGTTCGATCAGGGCAACGGCATAGGCAGACATTCCCTCGCGGCGGCCGGTAAAGCCGAGTCGCTCGGTAGTCGTGGCCTTGATGCTGACGTCGGTCGGGGCGTCAAGACCCATGAGCGGGGCGAGAACGGCTTGCATGGAAGGGATGTGGGGATTGATCTTCGGCGCTTCGGCGCAGACGGTGGCATCAACATTGCCGACCTGCCACCCGCGCTCGTTGAGGAGGGCGACCGTATCACGCAGAAGGACCTTGCTGTCGATGCCGGCATATTCTGCTGCAGTGTCGGGGAAGTGGTAGCCGATATCTCGCAGGCCTGCGGCACCGAGGAGGGCGTCGCAGATGGCGTGGATCAGCACGTCGGCATCGCTGTGGCCCAGCAGACCATGGGTGTGGGGAATCTTGACGCCGCCAAGCCATAAGTCGCGGCCCTCGACGAGGCGGTGAACGTCGAAGCCCATTCCTACTCTGATCTTGCTCATCTTCTCCTTCTGCCGATTAAGTCGCGGATGCCGTCAATGTCAAATGAAAGGCTTACGCGAAGGGTTTGGTCCAATGGGTTGGAGGGTTGGGTGGCGATGACATAGCCGGCGTCGATGGCCAGCACGTTCATGCGGAAGCCGGCACCCACCGTGGCGTAGCAGCGATTGCCCTGCCACTTGCTCTCATGGTGGTAGCCGCCGCGGAGGACGAACTTGTCGTTGTAGGTGTATTCCATACCGACGCCCCACGTGATCTCCTGCATCTCGCCCTTGAAGCCGCGCTCGTTGTCGCCGAAGGAGGTGAAGATACCCCCGATGGAGGACTTATTGTAATACTCCTTGTCGAGGCGATCCTGGTAGTCATTGTCCGTCTCGTCGGCTCCTTGGAGAGGCATGGAGGGTACGAGGAGTTTGTTGGCATCGGCCGAGAAGCCGATCTTGTTGTACTCGTTGAGGGGGATGAGGTAGCTCAGACCGAGGCGGAGGTTGGTGGGGATGAAATAGGAGCGGTCGTCGCCGTAGGAGATCTTGGAACCGATGTTGCTGATGTTGATACCCCAAGCCAATTGACATTCACGTTGGCCCATCATGACGTAGTTGGTCCAGTACATGGCGATGTCGGCGGCGAAGGCCGAGCCGGCCGTCGTGTTGTCATCATAGTGCCCGGTAATGTCGGAGTAAATGTATCGCAGGGCGACGGAGGCTGAGAAACGCTCGCTCAGCATGCGTGAGTAAGCTAGATCGACACTCATCTCATAAGGCTTGACGGTGATGTCTCCACCCTGCACCTCGCCCAGCGTGAAGTAGCGCAGCGAGGCGCTCAGTGCCTGATAGTCGCCCAGACGTACGTAGCCCGCGGCATCGAGCAGGGCGATGCCGGTGGTGAGCTTGCGGAGCCAGGGGGTGTAGTTGATGGCGAAACCTGCGCGCGAGATGGTGAAGGGATATTTGGCGGGGTTCCAGTATTGCGAATGGACATCAGGGTCTGTTGCGGCACCTATATCGCCCAGACCGCCGGCGCGGGCGTCGGGGGCGATGGTCTGGCTCACGACTGCGGTGCGGACCGGGTTGAACTGGTCACGCACTTCGTCCTTAGCCTTGACGGCGGTGCTCGCAGCGGTGAGCGCGAGCGTGAGTATGAGAGGCTTATTCATCAATGAGCTGTTGTAATAGAGCTGTGCTGGCCAGACATTGATAGGGAAGAATGTCTGCCTTGATTATTAAAACGGATGAACTCCGTCAATATTGTATACGGACCGTTGACAGTTGCTGCCGTTTAAAGGGGAGGGTCAGCGCACGACGACCTTCTTCGTGGGTGTGTGGTCACCGCCGGCGCTGCTGCGGTAGAGATAGACGCCGCGGGTGAGTGGGGCGCCCCCGTAGCTGCGTCCGTTCCAGTTGATGGTCACGTAGCGGCTGCCTGCATGGAGCGTGGACTCGCCATGCCAAATGCGCATGCCGGCCAGGTCATAGACTTCGGTCGTCACCTGCCGGTCTGTATCATAAGTTTGGGTGAAGGTGGTGATGAAGTCTGTAGGACTGCCGGCGGTGATGGTCGGCACAGCCGTTACCTCGAATCCGTCTGTCTTGTCGTTGGTTACCTCGAAGTCGAGCGATGCGGTTGAGGAGTTGTCGAATACATCCCAGACGCGGAGTGTCAACCGGTGACGACCCTTGGTGAGCGTCGGGAGGGGATAGGTCAGCAGTCCCTCATGGTAGGAATCGTAATTGAAGGCAAAGTAGTCATTGACGCTGACCATTGTAGAGGGATCTTTGTCAAACCACAGTTCCATGTCGTGACCGAGATTGCCCGATACAATGGAAACGGAAGAGCTGTCGGCAATGGCGGCATAGAGTGTAGAGCCCTGCGTAACACGGCCGCCTGAGGGGAAGTCAGGTGAGCCAATGTAGAGCTTAACAGAGGGACCTAACGTGTCTAACTCAGTTGTCTGTGCAGATCCGTTTATGCAGAAGGCTGTTGACATGCCGCAAAGTTGGCTGGTAGAGTCGGTGCGCACGGCGTAGAGATCGAGCAGTGCACGGTCCGTGCTGAGCTTAACTCCGCGCGGCACCATGAACTTCATCTTGAAGCGGCCGTCCTTTACCGTGACGCTACCTTCGTATATAGTCTTGGTATAGTCGGTATAGGTCAGGGCGCTGGAGCTTCCATAGCCCTTGCAGGTGATGGTCTCCTTCGGCGACATAACCAGACCCGTAAGAGATCCTTGGAAGCTCTTGTCAGCACTGCCTGCTTTAGCGTCAGCGTTGACATAGCCCGAGAAGCTTACTACACCGCCGACGGGGAGCGTTTCGAGCGAAACATCGGTGACGGCGCGGCCGTTGATGCTATCGATCGTGACACCGGCGTCGGGGTAACGCAGCGTGAGGGCGGGGTCGCCGAGAAGCACATACTTGAGCTTGTTGATTGTCGGGTCGGTGCCGATGGTGTTGGAGCTACTGGTGAGGAGTTCTTCCTTAGTCAGGCGCATGGCGTCGCCGAAAGTATAACGG
Organism: Alloprevotella sp.; assembly: GCA_052272595.1. Taxonomy (GTDB): domain Bacteria; phylum Bacteroidota; class Bacteroidia; order Bacteroidales; family Bacteroidaceae; genus Alloprevotella. Next base: position 57,069 of record DAVZJV010000001.1, on the reverse strand, counting down.
CGGCCCAAGCTGTCACGACTGAAGGCGTATTTCACAAAACCTTGGTTGAGTGAGCGGTTGTAGTTGGAGTAGACCGAGCGGGCCGCGCAGACAACGGCGATGGCCGGGCCATTAGCGGCGAAGAGTGCATTGCGCCCAAGGTCCTCGATAGCCTGATCATAGGGTGTGATTTCGCACGAGGCGAAGATCCATATGGGGCGTGCCGAGCTGATTACTCCTTTCGTGTCGGCCTTGTCAAGCAAGAAGTTGTGGGAGAGGCGGTCGGGAGAGCCGTGGCCGTTGTAATTGAAAATAAGCGCGCCTTGCTGCATGGCTTGCTTGAGCTTCTTTGTCGCCGCGGGATAAGTCGCTCCCTTTGCCTCTTGTGAGCGGGTGTAGGCGTCAGGGAAGATGCGGCGCACGCCGACTCCGGTGGGGGTAACGGCCTCAAGGCTTTTGATAACAGCTTGCGCATCCTGCATATGGAGGTTGTTGTCACCCACATCGGCGATGGCCCATATTTTGTTTTGCCAGCTGCCGCAGTGCTTGCCCTGGAGATAGTCGATCGTATTATCCACAAGCCATTTTGCATCCTCCTCCGTGTGGCACAGGAATCGACCGATGCCAAGGTCTATCTTATCACGGGCAATGGAGTTGCCTTCTCCATCGTCGAGCAGTCCGTAGTAATCGTCGGTAACATAGCTGTGGAGCGTGCCGATGGAGTAGCCCATGTTGAGGTAGGTTTCCTGATCATTGCGCTCATAGGCGAGGAGGTAGTCATCGAGACTTGCCCCCTTCATCTCTGAGGTGATCATGCGGTTGTCGTAGGTGCAATCTCCCATGAGAAGCAGATAACGCGGTGCATCGGCGTCTGTCAGAGCGCGGTCGTAGAGCATTTTGATGTAACGCCGATAGGCCGTGGCGTCAGGTGTGCCTGAGGAGAACTCGTTGTAGAGCTGATCGGCGCGGACAATCTTCACGCGTAAGCCGCTTTGTGCCTTGTGGGCTTCGGCCAAGCGCTCGGCTTGGGCCTGAAGCTTGCCCGAGGCCGGGATGATGATGATGTAGTCGTAGGCGCTATCGGCATGGAGATCTTGGTGCGCAATTTCGCCGACCGTTTCGGGAGTCGGATAGGCGGCCGTCACATCGACAATGGCGAAGCGTGAGGTGCCGTCAGTGGCTCGTGCAGTATAGGTCGTTCCGTTCAGTGTCCCGGCTACCTGGGCAACGTTGTCTGCACCATCGGCGAGTCGCCATACCCGCGTTCCTGCGGATGCGCCGGCGATGTGGAGGTTGACGGATCCGACCGTTGAAGTGCTGAAGGCATGTTGCGTTTTGGTAGCGGAGAGCGTCTGCGTATAAGCGCAGTATAGATAATTGAGGCGTCCCGAGCGTGAGGTGTTGATCGTATATTGTGCCGTTTCGCCCAGTGCCGCACTGAAGGAGCCGCGGTAGCCGCGTGCCGTCTCGCCTTCACCTGTCTTAGTGATGGTCTTTGAGATGTTGACACTGCCTGAAGTGCTGCTTGCTGAGGTGAGGTTCATCGTCGAACTACCGACCGAGGTCTGTGCCGAGACGTCATAGTAGACTGTCTCTGTGCCGCTGACGTGGCCGGGGAGATCGAGCTTAAAGGTTGCTCCGCCGCGCGTCTCCGTGTTGTTGTAGAAGTCACGCCCGCCGCCGTACCATACGAACTGGTCGTTGTCGTTAATGGCATAGGCCTTGACTTTGCTAATGTCGGTGCTGGCCTCGGAGGGCTCGTCGAGCGTGGGGAAGGAGAGGGGGGAGTCGCCCTCGGTTAGGAAGTAATAGCTATAGGATGAGAACGTGTTGCGCTGGAAGCCCGTATTGCTGTAGCGCACCAAGCCTTCTGCGAAGAAGAGTAGCGAACCGTCACGTCGGTAGAGGGGCACTTCGCAGAGATCATCGATAAGCCCGTCCTTGCCACTGAAGCTGAAGGATTCGGGTAGGAGACGCCCGCCGTAGCCGTAGAGCTTGACGCGCGATGGATCTTTGAAGCCCATCTTGCTGAGCTCTGCCGTGGTGAGCTGGTAGATACCTTCATCCTTTACGCGGATCTTGACCCAACGACCTGTGGCAAGCACGGAGTGGGAGGCATAACGAGCCCTGCTTTGCGCTTTGTCGATATTGACCATGATGCTTCGGACAGCAGCGGAGAGACGGGGACCGACAACGCGTATTTTGAGGTCATAGTGCTCAATGGCATACCAACGGCCGTCACGGCTGACTACCGGGATGAAGTTTACGTCGGCCACGCGCTTGCCGCGGGCTGTGCTGAGCGTTACGTCATAGTGTACATCTTCGGTGGCCGTAAATCCCTGACGGCGTAGTTCGGCAGCCTCAGAGCGGGTGAGTCGGCGTAGTTCGGGATATTCCATATAGACCTCGACCGTATCTGTCGGAGCGAGCCGTCCGAGTGTGAAGCGCTGTGAGCGAGGCTGCACTTCTGCGTGAGCCGTGGTGAGTGCAGCGATCGTTAAGGCAAAGGCTGTGAGAGTATGGCGTAAGTTCATTATTGTATTGTCAGTGTGAGAAGGGGGGACCGATAAGTTCTGTTGGTATATGCTTGCCTCCAGCCTGATGGGCTGAGCGATGTGTATGCTGTGTCTGGCGTTGTGTTGAGAAGGCCCATAGTCAGGCAAAGTTGGTCAGTAGCAACGATTGGGCTATTTGATATGGAAACGATAGGCCGTCTCTTCACTCACCGAGAGTGTCAGTGTCTGGTCTATGTGTACTTCGCCCAGCGGTTGGTCGCTCAGCGGGTAGAGTAGCAAGTCTCCTTGGCGAAGCGTGTAGTAGTAACTTACGAAAGAGAGCTGTGCGTCTAGTGTAGAGAGTATGCAGTCGGGCACGGTAAGGCGCTGTTGGTGCGCGTCAAGGTTCGCTCTGACCTCAGAGCCGGGGGCAACGGCCGGAGTGCCCTCGGCGTAGGCTACGGCATTGTCAAAACCCATGGCTGTATCGCAAGGCTGGCCTTTGGTGCGTAGCTGTTCGATAAGGTCGACGGCGGTAAAGGTGACAGCCAACGTCAGGGCACTGGGATCATAGTAACGTCGGGCAAACTCCCCCGCGATGCTGCGCCCCAGACGTTCGATGCGCAGGGCGATGCATACTTCTGCTTGGCAGTGCTGTGTGAAGTCGGGCACGAAGAACGGACGTTGCTTAATGAGCAGGGCGGTATCGGGCAGGCAGGCAGGAGCTCCTGTCGGAGAGAGGCGGAATATCTTCATTGCATGGTGAGAGGCATCTTGCGCATGAGGCGAGTGCCTGACATAATATAACGGCGAAGTTACCGATTTAGTATGAATTTGAGGCTTACTCCGAAGTCTTGTGTTGTCACAGGGTAGGACGAGGCGGTGAGCAGCGGCTTGTTCATCTGTCGGTCGTAATAAGCCGTGAGCGTAAGGAAGCGACTCAGAGCATAGTCTGCAGAGAAGGATACCTGCACGGCCTTATTGCCGCTCGTAGCTTGTGAAAGCTGCGTAAGAATGTCGCGGTTGAGGGCACTTTGGTTGCGGAAGGTGAAGTCCAGACGCAGGTTGAGATCGTTGGCAAAGCCGCGGTTGGCCGTGGTCGTCTGCTGCTTGTTGTTGTCGCCGCTTTTGCCCTTCCGGCCCTTGGAGCGGATGCTTTTCTTGGGGGCGAAGAGGTTGAGATCGGCAATCTTATAACCCAGGCCGATCACCCAGTCGTTGGAGCGTGTTTCGGTGAGTTGCTGAGAGGTCATCGAGAGGGTGAGCACGCGGGTCTTGCGCATCTCGAGCTTGGCCGTGAGGTTGTTGAGGAAGGTCATGTCGACGCCCAGCAGGGGGGAGAAGCTCTCGTTGAGGCTCACCGTGGAGACGTCGTACATGCCGCTCGGCACGGGATTGCCAGACGTGACGTCGGTGACAAAGCCAAAGGAACCCATGTAGGCCATGAAGTCGGTGAAGGTGTTGTATGAGCCCACCGAGTAGACGCTCTTATAGGCGTGGTTGAGGTTAAAGCTCTTGAATACCTTCTTCATCTTGGGAAGCTTCGACAGACCGCCATAGGTGATGCTCCAGTTAGGCAGCATCTTGAGCAGCGAGGGGAAAAGGTCGAGCCCGCTACCGCTTGCCGTGTAGGCATTGAGAAAGGCGGGGATCATCACTTCAGGGGCATAGGGACTCACCGTACCGTTATCGGCATTAAAGGGTTGGCCTGCAAGGGCGGTGCCTGCGGGGTAGGTCGCATCTTTGTAAAGAGCCTCAACGCGTGTGCGATAGCTCTCGAGGCTGCTGACAAACTTTGAGAACGACTTGCTCTTATAGCCCTTGTCGGGCGAACCGAGTTTCTCAAAGGCTGAGCCGATGGAGATCGTTGTCATGGTGAACGATCCGGTCTCGATGGTGGGCATGCCGTCAAACATATACTGAATGCTGCGGTTGGTCGTCGTATTGCGTGAAGCGGTAAGATCTATCTTAACGTCGCGCAGCGGCTCCAGTGTGGCACGTAGCTGGAGACTTTCGTTGAGGTTGGTCGTTGCAGGGGTGATGACGCTGTCGGTCATGAGGAGCCAGCCGCGGTCTACGGCTCGGCGGATGTAATCTTCTCCTGTAAAGCCAAAGGCGAAATCAAGGCCCGGCGCCATGCCTCCGCCACCCTTACGCTGACCGAAAACGTCACCCACATCGGGCAGGAAGCAGGGGAGGTTGAGGTTGTACTTATTGGTATAGTTGACGCTGACGCTGCGGAGCATCATGAGGAATCGCGTGCCAGCCTGTGCGAACTTAAACCACTGCTGATCTTCCTTACGCTTGCGGGGAACGATGGCAATCTTGATGCGCGCCGTGTCGCGGCTCAGAATCTCGATCTTGTTGGCATCGATGACCTTGAAGCGCAGCGGGTAGCGCTTGCCATCGGTGCGCAGGGCTGTGACGCGGACATTGCGTGTGTGCTGGTTGTGCACTAGTGTCTGCGTAGTGTCGGCTTTGAGAGTTACTTCCTTCTCAAAGCGTTTCTTGGTCTCGTCTTCCTTGCTCTTTGCGCGTGGTGTCTGGGAGTATTTACGGTTTACTTCCTTGAGGAACTTCGAGTGGTTGTAGAGTGTCTCTAAGTTAAGGCGGCCATTGCCCGTTATGGAGCGCGAATTGCTGATGGTGTTGCCGAAGTTCGTGCGATCGGTGTAGTCAGCCCCGCGTGCCCAGTTGTAGGTAGCGTTATAGGCTGCGTCGAGCGTCACCCAATCGAAAAGCGGTAGCTTGTTGAGCGGCAGCTTCCAGGAGAAGTCGAAATTCTGCTGATAGGTCAGCGGGCGGCCCAGCTGCTTGATGCTGTGCCATACAGAGTCTTTCCAGGCCGCGTATCGGTCGGGGTAGAGATCCTTGTTGACGGCCGTATAGGGCTGTTCGATCTCGGCGTTGGTGCCTGAGGAGAAGTTGGCGTGGATGCTCTTCGTGAGATCCCATCGGAGCTGGAAGGAGCGGTTCCACAGGAAATCGCTCGACCAAGTCAGAGGCAGGGAAGTGTTGTCAAGGTTCTCCATATCGCGCTCCTGCAACTCGTAGTAAGAGCGATTGATGTCGGAGTTGAAGCCAATGTTCTGAGGTAGGAAGTTGAAGCTTTGATCCTTAAGGATCTTAAACCACTTTGACTTCGTCTTTTTCTTTGCGAAGGGTTCGTAGGGCTTGAGGTTGGGTGCCCAGTTATAGTTGAAGGAGTATTTCCAGTTCTGGTCCTTCTCCCAAGCGGTTGTCTCTCCAGTCGTATTCCTCGAAGAGTAGGCGTAGCCGAAGGTGAAGTTTGCGGGATCATAGGGCATGGGGCTCCGCTTGGTAGCTATGTTGAAGCGTACGCCTGAGAGGGAGAAGTTGTTGTTGGTTATAACTTTCTCGGCGATATTACGCAGCGAGTCCTTCGCAGCCTTGGTGGGCAGGGCGTCAAGGGCTTCGGAGAGTTCCATGTCGGTGTCAAGCGGATTGTAGCGCGGTGAGGTGCGCTGACGTGAACGCGAATAGTAGAGCGGAGCATTGAACTTGGCCTTCTCAGGCAGAAGCTTGCCCAACTGTACGTTGGTCGTGACGGAATACTCGTAGAGGTTGTCGTCACGACGCTGGCTCACTGTCTCCTCGAGACCGCCGAAGCCTTCCTTTTCGATGTGTCCGGTGAGGTCGACCGAGGCGAAGTCAGAGAGCTGGATATTGAGCTGTGACTGCGCGGCCCAACCGCCCTTGTTGCTGAACTGCTGGAGGCGGAGTTCATTGGCCCATACTTCGACGCTTTGTACCTCGCGGGAGTTGTTGCGTACGCCGATCATGATGGTGCGCACCTCGCCGAGTGACGGATTACCCATGACGCTCACGCGGTTAGCCGGACGGTCTGGGTCATACTCCTGGTAGAGTTGTGCATAAGAAGCGAGGCCCAGCGCCTTCTGGCGGTTGCGGTTGCGCTTGACGTCGGTGAGGCGACTGAGGCTGATGTCGAGCATGTTGTCCTCCGGCCACACGATGCGTGCGTTGGAGTTATTGTCGGCATAATGTCCCTCGGGCGTCACCTTGAGGGGAATCTCATACTCGTAGAAGTTGCTCTTGTTGTCCGAACCGAGGCGGATGAAGATAGAGGTCTGACCGTCGCCCACTGCCGTGGCTTCCTGCAGTGAGTTGGCGTGGGCAAACATCTGGATGTGTTTGTAGCGGCGCAAGTCCAAACTGGTGTTTTTATAGACTGCTCGAGCGTCGCCGGAGGCTAGGCCCTTGACCGTAATGGAAAGCGCCTGTTCGTTATTCTGGAGGATCTGCGTTTGACCAGGATCCACCACGCGGCTGATGCCTGGGGGGAGGATGTAGTTGACGGGCGTCTTCTCATTGTTCTCCTCAAAGTTCACCGCACCGACCTCGAGCGTGCCGCTGGCTTCGGGTGCCTTGCCCTGATAGAGCGCCTGCTCATAACTGCGCCATTCGCCGTGCACGAGGTTGAGTGTGGCCATGCGGAGCACGACGGGCTTGTCGAAGCCCGTCATGAAGAGGCGCATGAAGCGGATCGAGGAGAAGTCACTAATGCCGCCTACGCGCTGTTCCCACTGATCTACGGGGATGCGGAACTGATACCACGTGTAGTCCTTCGTCACGCCGTCGCGCGTCTTGACGCTGGCCACGCGCTTGTCAACGATGTAGTTCTGCCCCACGTTGAGGGCGTCTTCGCTGATTCGCACGCGGTATTGGTAGTACTTCTCGTACTCGTTGAGCGTGAAGTCCTGGTTGATGTCCTCAACGTCGGGGGTCGTTTTATAAGCCGTACTATACGACTCTGGCGAGTTGTCGGCATCGACCGAGTTGCCATTAGGGTTGTTGATGTATTTGTAGCGGTCGAGGATGCTGCGTTGCTCGCGATCGTAGTCGCTGCCGCGGTAGTAGTGGTAGCGGTCGGCAGAAGGGTTGGCGGCGATGCTGTCGTAGACCGTGCTGCGAACGCGTGACTGGATGGCCGAAAGAAATGCTGCGTAGGCGGGATAAGCCTTCTCCTGTTCAGAGGTCAAGCCGTTGAATCCCACGTCCTGCTTGCTACGCGATCCGCTTGCCGTGTTGAAGGCGTAGGTCACGGAGGACTGTACGGGTACGCGTCCCCAGATGGTCTCGGTATATTGTGCCGGATCATCGTCGACTGGCAGGCCGCTCTCGTAGAACTTCTTGCCGTCTTTGAGAATGTCTTCGCTGACTTCGCCGAGGTTGAAATAAAGGTTGCCGCTTGGTGCCGTGGTACCGGCCTCGCGGGCCTTGATGAAGGGATCGAGCATCCAGAACTCGATATACTCGATGTTGCTTGTCTCGAAGTCAGAGGTTTCAAGTTTGCGCATCATGCCACCCCAACGGCTGGTCGGGTTGAGCAGATGACCATCCGTGTCGAGAGACGGATCGAGGTTGTAGGGCCCACGTTCGTTGGGGTAAAAGGCCAAGTTTAGCACATTGAGTGTGTTGGCCTCCTGCATATTGACACTCTTATTGGGGAAGAGCTCGCTTTTGTAGACCTCACGCACGTCGGGGTCTGAGAGCTGTTTGAGGTCGCCCTTGATGTGTCCGGGGGTGAGGCTGGATGAACGGCGTGTGAAGAGCGGGTCGATGTAATACCAGGCCAGTAGGGCGCGATTGTAACCATAGCGCACATCGTTGCTTAACTTTGACTCTGCAAACATCGAGGGCGTGCTGGAGAGCTGCCATTCCTTGGGGTTGGAGATGTCGATGAGGCTCTTGGAGTTCTCAAAGTCATCGATGTAGGAGGCATTGCCCTGCGCCCCCTGGCTCTTGCCCGCAATGAGCTGGGCAAACTCGGCCGAGAAGTTGATCGACGACGGGGCGGAGAGACTCAGCAGCGGGAGCTTGTCAAGCCAGTCGGTGAGACGCTGGCTCTGCTTCTTCCAAGAGATGTCGAGGCCCCAGAGCGTGTTGTTGAGCGGCTCCTGGCCCATAGCCACCTTCGTGGTCAGCGGCTTCTCGCCCAGGTGCATAAACGTACCGCCGATCTGAAAGTCCTTGGAGAAGTCATACTCCCAGCCCAAGCCGAACATTGTCTTGCGCTGCATGCCGTAGTCGGTGTTGCTCTCGAGGCTTACGTTGACAGCGGTACCGGCATCGAGAATGCTCTTGTTGAGGATGCGCACGATACCTGAGTTGTAATCTACCGTATAGTCTGACCCTTCGGTGAGCGTCTGTCCGCCGGCAGTGACAACGACGGAGCCGCGGGGCACGTTCATAGCACCGAGCTGGATCTCGTCGTTGCGCGAGGCTTTATAGGCTCCGGTGATGATGAATTTGTTACGCTCGGCGATCTGTCGGGCCACTGTGCGCGTTGAGTCGTAAAGCTCTTGGAATACGTACTTCTCCGCCACCGCATTGCTGCCAATGGCCTTGGCAAGGCCCTTGCCGAAAGGCTCTACCATGGGAAAGAATACGCGGCCGCTAGAGGGATCGATCGTATAGCCCTCTACATAGTCGAAAGCTCCGTTGGAGCCGACCTTGTTGTTGTTGTTGAGACGGTCAAGTCCTACGAGAGCAAGGATTTTCTTGTTTTTGATTCCGGGTTCGGGGAGGTAGCTGAGGTAGACGCCCGTGGTGTCGGAGAGATATTTGATCTCCAACTTAAACTTGTCCTTCTGCACCGAAGTGGCGCCGAGGGAGTAGACGTTCTTCATCATCAAGTCCCAGTTGCCCATCTGGGGCGTGCAGGCTGTGTTCTTAAGCGTCTTGACGTAGAGCACCTCCTTGTTGTCCTTGCGGTCAGAGGAAAACTCGCCCACTTGATACGTCTGACCGCGGTAGGTATATTGATATGCGACTGCCAATACCTGGTCGGTCTGCAGTGTCTGCTTGAGCGAGATATAGCCAAGGGAGGCATTGAGGGTATATTCCGACGAGTTGAGCTTGCGGGCCGACTCAAGTTTCTCAAAGTCAACGCCGCCAGTCATGTCCATGCCCTCCAAGGTGGGACTGACGCTGGAAATGTCGCGCCCGGCGGCATTGGCCGAGAGCGCGGCGTAGAGGGTGTTAGAGGCGTTGGAAGGCTGCTCGTCACTCAGCGGGGTCCAATGGCTGTTGCTGATGTGGCTATATTCGCCCAGGTCGGTAAGGCCGACAATGTTGCGCGTGTCGGTAGTGGCACCTGTCTTGTTGGTAATCCACACCTCGATCTTGTTGATCGTTATGCCCGAAGCGATGGTCGGGAGTTGGCGCATGTTGTCGTCGTAGCGGTCGCGGAAGTAGTGGGAGAGGAAGAAGTGGCGGTTTTCATCGTAAGCATCGGCAGAAAACTCGTAATTGGTCAGCTGCACGCCGCCCTCCGATTTTACGCTCGACGAGGCGCTTTTCTTTTGGGAGAGGACGGTGGAAAGTTTGAGTTTGCCAAACTGCATGTCGGTCCTTACGCCGAAGAGCGAGGTGGCGCCGCGCACGAGCGACGAGCGGGTGGGCATGCTGATATTACCCACCTCGACGAGTTTGATGATCTCATCCTCCTTGCCCTCATAGCGGAGTTTAAGATTTTGGGTGTCGAAGTCAAAGGTCGCCTCGGAGTTGTAGTTGAAGTCCATGTTGACCTTGTCGCCGACTTTGCCGTTGAGGCTCAGATTGATCTTCTCATCGAAGTCGAAGCCGAAGACCTTGCGGTTACGCTCCGAGAGGGAGGGATTATCCGTAAAGCGCGTATTTGCTCCGATCTTCAGTTCGGCCGAACCTTGCGTCTTGATGCGCACGCCGCCGGGGCCGAAAACCTTGTTGAGCGGACCGAGGTCGAAGTGCATATCGGTGAAGTCAAACTTCTCCTTGCCCTTTGCCTTGTAGTCTGCGGCATTCTTGGCACGGTAGTAGGCCGCGCGGGCCTTGCGTTCCTCCATCTGCTGGTATTCCTTCCATGAGAAGGTGAAGGGTGTGCCGAGCCATTGGTCGCCGAGCTTTGTGCCATAGTAGTAGCTGCCGTCCTTGTCGTCATACTCCGCTTCGGTCTTGAGGTTGTCCGGGTCTTTGAGGTCGACGGTGCCATGGGCCGTATCTGCCAGTGTGGTGATGACCGTAGGCTTTACGGCGGGGAGCGTGTCAGGGGGAAGTGTGGTCACAGCCACCTTGTGCATGTCGTTGGCTGTGCTGGGCGCTGCCTCTGTTTCTGGCGTAAAGGTATGACGCAATGCGGCGGGAACGGTTAAAGCCCAGGGCTTACCGCTCCCGCTGGCATAGGTGACTACCCCGATGAGGGTCGTCAGCAGACAGCTTATAAAAGTCTTTACGTATCGCTTATTCAATCCCTGGAAGCTAAAGCATTTTGAGCGCTTGCTTGATCACCTGCTGAACGGTGCTGTCAGGCGCTTGACGGATGATTTCGATGACCGTTTTCTGGGCAATAGCCGGGGGGAAGCCCAGTGTGGTAAGAGCTTGCACGGCCTCTTCGACGAGTGGGGTGATGACCACCCCCTTGTTGCTGCCAGCACCGGCCTGTGATGTGTCGACGCCCAAGAAACCTTCGAGCTTTCCTTTGAGGTCGACGATGATGCGCTGTGCTGCTTTCGGGCCGATCCCCTTGACTTGCTTGAGCGCCCGCACGTCTTCACTTTCGACGATGCCGGCCAGTTCGGCTGGACTGAAGGCTGAGAGGGCCATCAGCGCCGTAGCACTTCCGATGCCCGAGACACTGAGTAGTTTGGCAAAGAGTGCACGCTCCTTGTCAGTAGCGAAGCCGAAGAGCAGGTAGGCGTCTTCGCGGATTACTTCGTAGACCCATAGTCTCACTTCGCTCCGGCCCTGTAGCGCGGTATAGGTGCTCAGTGAAATGCTCAGGCCGTAGCCCACGCCGCCAGTTTCTACCACAGCCTTGGCGGGCTGAAGTTCGGCCAGCTTACCTCTGACGTATTCGATCATGTCAATGTCTTAGTAACGTAATTTTCCCTGCGATTATTGTATTGCCTGCCCTCTTGCATCCTTTCTACTACGTTTCTTCAAGTTGTGCCTCCTTGACCTTACGGAAGAGGTCTGAGGCAAAGATGAAGCTGTTGAGGCGCTCGTTGTCTGACGTCATAACGTCGTCCTTTGTCCCTTCCCATTCATCGCGGCCTTGGTAGATGAAGAGTATGTGCTCACCAATGCCCATGACTGAGTTCATGTCGTGGGTGTTGATAATTGTCGTAGCCCCCGTCTCTACCGTGATATCATGGATCAATCCGTCGATGACGAGCGATGTCTTTGGGTCAAGGCCCGAGTTGGGCTCATCGCAGAAGAGATACTTAGGTTCCAGAGCAATGGCGCGGGCGATGGCTACACGTTTCTGCATGCCGCCGGAGATCTCGCCGGGATATTTGCTTCCGGCATCAGACAGGTCTACGCGGTCGAGACACCACTGCGCACGACGCATACGGTCTTTGTAGCTGTCGGATGAAAACATATCGAGGGGAAACATGACGTTCTCTAAGACGCTAATCGAATCGAATAGAGCGGCACTCTGGAAGATCATGCCCATCTCGCGCCGCAGCAGGGAGCGTTCGCGCTTGCTCATGGCAATGAGGCTGCGCCCGTCGTAACGCACATCGCCCGAGGTGGGGGTGAAGAGGCCAACGATGTTTTTGAGCAGTACGGTCTTGCCAGATCCGCTCTGACCGATGATCAGGTTGGTCTTACCGCTTTCGAAGCGTGACGTGATGCCTTTGAGCACCTCGCGGCCGTCAAAGGACTTGTGGAGATCGATAACCTCTATCATGAGAGCAACTGGGTTAAGAACAGGTCTGAGAATAAGATGAGCATGGAGCACGACACGACGGCTCCCGTGCTGGCCTTGCCCACTTCGATGCTGCCGCCCTCGACTGTGTAGCCGTAATATGACGATACGCTGGTGATGATGAAGGCGAAGAAAAGCGACTTGATCACACCCATCCAAAAGAACCATTGCGTGAAGTCGTGCTGCAGACCAGCCGTCAGGTCGGCGGGGGTGATGATGTGGCCGATATAGGCTGTGGCATAGGCGCCGATGATTCCGCTGAACGTGCTGAAGATAACCAAGAAGGGCATCAAGGTGATGAGTCCGGCAATCTTCGGGAGGATCAGGTAAGAGGCGGGGTTCACCCCCATAATCTCGAGGGCGTCGATCTGCTGCGTCGTACGCATCGTGCCCAGTTCGGAGGCAATGTTTGATCCGACTTTACCTGAAAGGATTAGGCACATGATACTTGATGAAAACTCAAGCAACATGATCTCTCGCGTGACGTAGCCTGAGACCCAATGGGGCATCCAAGCGCTTTGGATGTTGAGCTTGATCTGAATGCAGATGACCGCACCGATAAAGAATGAGATAAGCAGGACGATGCCGATGGAGTCGACGCCGAGTTGAGCCATCTCCTTGACATATTGTTTGAAGAACATGCGCATACGTTCGGGCCGTGAGAAAGTACGTCCCATCAGGATGAGGTAACGTCCGAAGGCATGGAGAAACTTTAGGATGAGCATGGTTAAGTGTGGTGGGGTTAAAATCGCTTTTTCGGCGTCGGCATGAGCCTTTATTCTACCGTAGCTTCGCCTGGGCCGCTCAGTCCGCTTCGCCGGCGTAGGGCTTCGGGCTTGAGGTTGCCGTTTTCGTCGAAGAGTCCGTAGGTTGTGCGCAATACGCGGAACTCCGTGCGGCGGTTGAGTGCGTTGCAGACTTCCTGCTGCTCTTTCGGCAACTTGAGGATGTAGGCTGTTGTGAGCGTATCGCCTTCGTGCAGGAAAGGATAAGTCTCGGTCAGCTTTTTGTTGACTATCTTGGGTTGCAACTTGCCGTAACCCTTGGCCACGAGGCGGTCGGGGGCAATACCTTTCGAGATGAGGTATTTCACTACGCTTTCTGCGCGGCGTTGCGAGAGCCTTAGGTTATATTCGTTGCCCCCGCGGTAGTCGCAGTGGGCGCTTAGTTCGATCGTCACGTTGGGGTTGTCCTCAAGCATGGCGGTCAGCCGATTAAGGGCCTCCTCGGAATTGGCCGTAAGATCGGCTTTGTCAAACTCGTAGAAGACATTGCGCACCAAGACGGGCAGGGTGATGGAGGGCAAGGGAAACTGCATGACGAACTGCCGTTCCGTTTCGGTAGTATCGGCCCGCAATTCGCCGCGCACGTTGAGATAGCCCTTACAGGTGGCCAGTAATAGATAGCTTACGCCGGGTTTGAGGGGTCGTTCGAAAGAACCGTCGGAGAGCACGCCCAGACGCTCGTTCGTCCCGTCGCTGCCTACCATGTAGACGACGGCTTGGGGCAGTTCGTAGCCGTCACGTTCATAGACCCATCCCTTGACCGTCTGGAGTACTTCGGGGTAGCTAAACTCGAAGAGCTTGTCCCAGCCCCTTCCGCCTGTCGAGCGGGTCGAGGAGAAGTAGCCGCGGTTGTGGAGTCCCTCGAAGGTGATGCCGAAGTCATCGCCGTTTGAGTTCATCGGCGCCGGCAGATGGTGCACCGTCCAATGGTGCGTTATCGTGTCTTCAACAGCGCGATAAAGGTCGAGTCCGCCCATCGACGGCTCGCGGCCGTCTGAGGAGAAGTAGAGTTCGCCGTTGGGTCGAAAGGCCGGAAACTCCTCGTTTCCTACCGTATTGACCGATGGCCCTAGGTTCTCGATGCGTCCCACGCCATGCCCGCCGCTGATCTCGGCCCGCCAGAGGTCGTAGCCGCCGTAGCCCCCCGGCATGTCGGAGGTGAAGTAGAGCCAGTGTCCGTCAGGCGATACGGCCGGATGGGCATATGAAGATAGCGTGTCTGCCGTGATCTTCAGCTGTGTGGGCTTAGCCCATTTGGCGTCCGTACGCTGCGAGGTCCATATTTCCGCCATGCGCGGATAGGACGGGTCTGTGCGGCAGACAGTCAGGTACATCGTGCGGCCATCGGGCGAGAAGCTGCATGCCCCTTCGTCTTCCGACGTATTGACGCCGTCTACTGGTTCGGGAGCCTTCCAACGGCCTTTTTCGTCTTGTTTTGCGAAGTAAATATCACCGTTTTTCATCGCTGTGATGGCGCTGATATCGCCGGTCACTTTCTGGCGGGTGGTTGTGAAGTAAAGTTCCTTCGCTTCCGGCCCCATGTAGGCCGGGCTGTAGTCTGAACGTGTTCCGTTGAATAGGGAGGCAGCTTTGACACGATAGGCTGATCCCGCCTGTTTGAGTCCGGGTGCTTGTTGGCTGTCATTGAGGCGTGTTCTTGCACGTTGCAGTGTGGGCATGCTATCAAGCGCCTGCGTATAGGAGCGGCCGGCCTCACGATACTGTCCTTGCATCATTTGCAGGTCGCCGAGCGCTAAGAGCGTTGTGCTGTCGGCCGCCCCGTAACGCAGGGCATTCTGGTAGGCGCCGAGCGCCCGCGCCACGTTACCGTAGCGACGATAGGCATCTCCCATTTTCCCCGCTACGCGGGAACGGAAGGCCTTATCCTTAGGCGAAATCTTTGTGTAGGCACGCCGGTATTGTGCAGCTCCTTCGGCATATTCTCCAAGCGCCATTGCCGCATCGCCGCGCTTGACGAGCTTTTCGGCCCCGGCGCAGCCCGCGAGCAGCAGAGCCGTGAGCAGGAGGCAAAAGGCAGCAAAGTTGGCTTTGGACATCATGGGCGAGGGGGTTATTCTCCGCAAAGTTAGCGCTTGAGGGGCAAAGGGTGAAAGGAACGGGGGGGCTTTTGCCTATTGATCAGCAAGAAGGAGACAAAATAAGAATCAATTATAGCTCTCGTCCAGTCGCTGCATTGCCGTTCATCATCAGCGCGAGGCCCCGACACGGGCAAACTTCCTTAGCCAACAGGAAGGACGTTGCTCTATGCTATGCACTGAGCTTCCCTACAACACTCGTTTCTCTATCCTGATGGTATAAAAATGGTGCGATCTATCGACCGCACCATAAGATCTGGCGTTATCCCCCTTTCATAAGTTGGGAGGATCAGGGCAAAACGTGTACAGACTAGAAGATGCGCTTCAGCTCTTCCGCCATCTCTTCCTGTAGGGCTTTGGCCTTCTCGCCGGCCACGCGGGCGAAGTCGGGCGTCGAGTCTGCGTAGATGATGCCGCGTGATGAGTTGACGAGGAGTTCGCAGGCATCGGTCATGCCATACTTACATACCTCGGCGAGCGATCCGCCCTGTGCACCGACTCCGGGAACAAGCAGGAAGTGGTGAGGCACGATCTTGCGGATGTCGGCAAAGAGACTGCCCTGCGTGGCGCCTACGACGTACATCATCTGCTCATCGCCTGCCCAATTCTGCGAAACGCGCAATACGCGCTCAAAGAGTCGTTCGCCGTTGCTATCGGTCGTGAGCTGAAAGTCGTGCGATCCCTTGTTGCTCGTCAGTGCGAGGAGTATGACCCACTTGCCTTCATAACCCAAAAAAGGTTTGACGCTGTCTTCGCCCATATAGGGTGCTACGGTGAGGGCGTCTAGGTCTACCTCTTCGAAGAAGGTACGGGCGTAGAGGGCCGACGTGTTGCCGATATCACCGCGTTTGGCGTCGGCGATGATAAACTGCTCCGGGTAATGGGTGCGGATATACTTGACCGTGCGTTCGAAAGCCTCCCAACCTTTTACGCCATAGGCTTCATAGAAGGCGAGATTGGGCTTATAGGCTACGCAATAGGGGGCTGTGGCATCGATGATGGCACGGTTGAAGGCAAAGATCGGATCGTCCTGCTCCAGCAAGTGAGCCGGTACTTTCTTGAGGTCTGTATCGAGGCCTACGCAGAGGAAACTCCGCTTCTTCCGGATTTGATCGATGAGGGCTTGCTTGTTCATAGGGTATAATCGTTGAGAATTATTTTTCCCTGCAAATTTAGGAAGATATCCTAGAGTAACACCCCATTGTGCTTCGTGGTTCAAGCGGTGTAATGTATTTTTCCGAGCCACTCCCGGCTAACACTACGGGGCTACATACAGGTGAGCGTGGTAGCTAAATCCGTAATTAGGGTAACGGCATTGTCATGAGCCCACTCTACTTTTGCATCGTCAAACAAGGGTTCACGCCCAAATGCCTCATGCGATCATACAGACGGGAGGGTGAGGGCGTGGCGAAAGAAACAAACAACTATACCTCTATATCTATGTATCTCGAACACATCCAATCACCCGCTGACGTAAAGGCGCTCGCTCCCGAACAGCTTCCCGTGCTGGCCGACGAGTGCCGTCACGCATTGCTACAGAAACTTTCTGACCACGGAGGACACATCGGGCCCAACCTTGGCATGGTTGAAGCCACGGTGGCGCTCCACCGCGTGTTTGATTCGCCCGTTGACCGTATCGTCTTCGATGTGTCTCACCAGAGCTATGTGCATAAGATGCTCACGGGGCGTGCCGAGGCCTTCCTCTCTGCGGCATATTATGATGACGTGTCAGGCTATACCGAGCCCTCAGAGAGCGTACACGACCAGTTTGTCATCGGCCATACCTCGACGAGCGTGAGCCTGGCTTGCGGTCTGGCCAAGGGGCGTGACCTCAAGGGCGGGCATGAGAATGTCATCGCAGTGATCGGAGACGGTTCGCTCAGCGGCGGCGAAGCGCTCGAAGGACTTGATATGGCTGCCGAGCTCGGTACGAACCTGATCATTATCGTCAATGATAACCAGATGTCTATCGCAGAGAACCACGGCGGTCTCTACCACAATCTCAAGCTGCTGCGTGAGACTAAGGGTACGGCGCAGTGTAACCTATTCCGCGCCATGGGACTCGATTATCTTTATGTCGACAAGGGTAATGATGTCTTTGCACTGATAGAAGCCTTTGAAAAGGTAAAGGGGACGGATCACCCCGTCGTCGTGCATATCAACACGCTCAAGGGCAAGGGCTACCGCTTTGCCGAGGAACAGAAGGAGCGCTTCCACTGGGGCTTCCCCTTCGATCTGCCTACGGGCGAAACGAAGCCCGCCTATCGTTTCGGCCCGGGTTTCGGGGAACTGACAGCCGGTCTCTTGCTCGAAGAAATGAAGGCCGATCCCAGTGTAGTCGCCTTGACGGCAGGCACGCCCGGCATCTGGGGCTGGCCCCCCGAGATGCGAAAGAAGGCCCGCAAGCAATTCGTCGACGTAGGCATTGCCGAGGAGACGGCTGTCGCTATGATCAGCGGCATCGCCAAGCGGGGCGGCCATCCTGTCTTTGGCGTGCATAGCTCTTTCATACAACGCGCGTATGATCAGCTGTCGCAAGATCTCTCTATCAACGACAATCCGGCAACGATCGTGGTCTTTGGCGGTGGCCTTTCAGGGCTGACCGACGTGACCCATCTGGGGCATTTCGACATTGTGCTGTTGAGCCATATCCCCAACCTTATCTATCTGGCGCCGACTTCTAAAGAAGAATATGTTGCGATGCTCCGCTGGTCAATCCCCCATAAGGAACATCCCGTGGTGATCCGCGTGCCGGCCGTAGGCATTGATGCTACCAACGATGCCACGCCACTCGACGACTACAGCGGCAAGATCTCTTATGACGTAACCCATCGCGGCTCGCAAGTAGCGCTTATCGGCGCCGGCACCTTCTATGGTCTTGCCGCAGCTGCCGTAAGCGAACTTGCGGATAAGGGCATTGATGCTACGCTCATCAATCCCCGCGTGCTTTCGGCCCTTGACACCGCTACGCTTGACAGTCTCAAGGACGACCACCGCCTCGTCATCACGCTCGAAGACGGTCAGGCAGAGGGGGGCTTCGGCGAGACCATCGCCCGCTATTACGGCAATACGGATGTGCGCGTCTGCTGCCTAGGCGGCCAGAAGGAGTTTGTCGACCGCTATGATCCGGCTGCCTATCTCGAGGCTTGCGGACTCACGGTAGAGCAAATCGTCGCTACTGCGCTCGATGCTAATCGCGAGCGCTTTGCATCACACTAACCATACACTGAGATAACGAAAACGGGCTGAAGCCTATCCCTCTTTAAGAGGGGGCGGCTTCAGTCCGTTGATTTGTGTAGCAAGGTCGTGGTTGTATTGTCCTACCCCTTAAGCTCCGAGTGCCGTGGCGATCTGGTAATAGGCCAAGGAGACAAGGTAGGCAACCAGGGTGGTATAGCCTGCAGCAAAGAGTGCCCATCGCCAATGCCCGCTTTCATTCTTGATGGCCGTTATGGTGGCGATGCAGGGGAAGTAGAGCAAGATGAAAAGCAGATAGGAGAAAGCCTGCTCAGGGGTCATGTGGTTACGCAGTGACTGAGAGAGACGCATATCGGTGGCAGCGTCATCGGCATCGACGTCTTCACCTGCGTACATCACGGCGAGCGTACTGACCACGAGCTCCTTGGCACCGACACCCGAGAGAATGCCGACGCTCATCTTCCAGTTAAAGCCTACGGGTGCAAAGACGGGAGCGATCGTGTGCCCCAGACGCTCGAGGTAAGAGGGATTGTCTGCCGGACGTATGGTCTCAGCGTTACCGGTGTCCTCATGGCCTGCGGAGGCTGTCTGTTGCGATGTCGTTGAGGATGCGGTAGGAGCTTCGGCCTGCACGGATTCACCGGTTGAAGCGCTGGTGGGGAAGTAATTCAGCGCCCAGATGATGACGGAGAAGACAAGGATGATGCCGCCCATCTTGCGTAGGTACTGACGCCCCTTCTCCCAGGTATGCCGCAGCACGCTGCGCCCGGTGGGAAGGCGGTAAGGGGGAAGCTCCATGACGAAGGGGAGGTCTTTGCCCCCGACAATCGTCTTACTCAGAAGCTTGGCCATCAAGATGGCGACGCAGATACCGATTAGGTAAAGTCCGAGCATGAGCCAAGCCCCGTGTTTGGGAAAGAAGGCGCTGATCAACACCACATAGATCGGGATGCGTGCAGAGCACGACATGAAGGGTGTGACGAGCATCGTCACCAAGCGGCTGCGCGGATTCTCGATCGTGCGTGTGGCCATGATGGCGGGTACGTTGCATCCGAAGCCCATGACGAGCGGGATGAAAGACTTTCCGTGCAGGCCCATGTGGTGCATGAGCTTGTCTGTGATAAAGGCTGCACGCGCCATGTAGCCCGAGTCCTCCAACAAGGAGATGAAAAGATAAAGTATCAGAATGTTGGGCAGGAAGACGATCACGGCGCCCACACCGCTAATGGCACCATCGACGATCATGTCGCGCAGCAGGCCGGGGGGCATTGAGAAGGTGACGAACTCTGACAGTTTCGCTACGAGCCAGTCGATCCAGTCCATCGGATATTGCCCCAGGGTGAAGGTGGCGTAGAAGATGACGAAGAGGATGGCGAAGAAGATCGGGAACCCGAGCCACTTGTTGGTGGCCAGCGCATCGATGCGTTCCGTCAGCGTGCGGCCTTTGAGGGCCTCGTGGGGCTGGAATGTTTCCCGCAGGGCGCCCTGTATGAAGCCGTACTTGGCATCGGTAATGGCGTTGTCGGGGGCTTCGTGATAGATTTCCTTCAGTCGCTCGGCTTCTTCGTAGCGGGCGGCTACGAGTTCATCGTGTTCGGGAAGGGTCTCGACCAGGCGCTTGGCCTCGCTATCGCCTTCGAGGTATTTGATAGCCAGATAGCGCGTCGAGTAGCGAGATCGGAGCGTGTCGTTACGCTGGAAGATGAGCTTGACTCGGTCAATGCTCCGTTCGATCTCTCCGCCGTGGTTTACGTGGATATGGCGGGCAAAGGCTTCGTCGCTCTGATTTTCGAAGACGGCGATGACGGTCTCGAAGAGTTCGCGGATGCCCTGGCCGGTGCGTGAAACGGTGGGCACCATCGGCACGCCGAGCAAATGGCCCAGCTGGCGATAGTCGAGTCGATCGTGATTCTCTTGCAGTTCGTCATACATATTGAGCGCCACGACCATGCGCAGGTTCATGTCGATGAGCTGCGTGGTGAGGTAGAGGTTTCGCTCAAGGTTAGAGGCATCGACTACATTGATAATCACATCGGGCGTATCGTCGATGAGGTGTCGGCGCACGTAAAGCTCTTCGGGCGAATAGGCCGAGAGCGAATAGGTGCCCGGCAGGTCGACCAGCCGGAATCGGTACTCCAGACTGCCGTCGGCCCTTGCTGTGCAGGCTTTATGAAGGCTACAGTCTACACAGGGATCGGCCGCGTGGCCTGTGCCCTCGGGACAAGTAGACTGCACGGTAAGAGTGAAGGTTCCCTCCTTGGCATCGACCGTTACGCCGCTGTAGTTTCCTACGTGCTCGTGGCCGCCAGAAGCGAAGTTAAAGAGCGAGGTTTTGCCGCAGTTGGGGTTGCCGACCAGGGCCACGTTGATCACGCGGTGCTTCGTCTCGGCCATGCGTTTCATGCGTTCATCTAGCATACGGCGCATCTCGTCGCGATCGTCTGACCGGGGAGAGAGACCCTTGAGCTTGGCCGTGTCGGGGAGCAGGTTGGTTCCAAGACTTGCCTCGCGCTCGCTGATGACCTCAACGAGGGCGGCCTCATCGCGGCGGAGCGAGATCTTGTATCCCATGATCTCATATTCGATCGGGTCGCGCAGCGGGGCGTTGAGTATGACCTTTACGTGTTTGCCTTTGACAAAGCCCATCTCGACGATGCGCTTGCGGAAGGATCCGTGGCCATTGACCTTGACGATGACGCCGGTCTCGCCGGTATGTAAGTCTGATAGTTTCATGTCAGGGATAGAGGGTATTGGGTGTGTCGTTGAGCACACGCATTCACGCTTTCGGCGGATGATTAGCCGCCTTTAGCGAGTGACAAAGGTAATGATAGTGGATGTGCGCGTGTATACCCATATCGTGTGACGTCAAGCTGCGTTTCTAATATAAAAAGTCCGCCTGCACCAATATCGGTACAGACGGTAACTATTTGTGGTGAACCTCGGTATCTTATTGCACGCGCCAGCGCTTACCGTCGTAGACGACCGGGAATAGCACTTCTTCCGCTGAGCCGTCGCCATAGGTTACCTTGAGGAAGACGTTGGCCATGCGGCCATTGTCGTGCGTTTCGGAGCGAAGAGCCTTGACCTCCTTGACGCCATTCTTCTCTTCCTTGATGTAGCGGTCGTGGTGGCGGAGCATGGTGAGGGTACGCTGCTTGTAGTCTGAAGGCATTTTGTCGCACGACTCCATCGCATCGATGTATTCCTCGTAGCGCCCGTTGGCCCGCATCTGATAGAAGGTCACTGCGGCGCTGTCGGCCGAAGCGTCGTCGGCTGTTTTTCCGGCTGTGTCACCCCCTTTCTTGCAACCTGTGAGCAAAAGGACGAGCAAGGTAAGCAGGGCTAATGAGAATGTATGCTTCATGACGAGATTTGTCGGCGGAGGCCTCTTTACTTCTGCCGCACGAAGATATTAATCGGTGTTCCCGTGAAGGCCCACTGCTCGCGGATCTTGTTCTCCAGGAAGCGCTTGTAGGGTTCCTTGATATATTGCGGTAGGTTGGCGTAGAAGACAAAGGAGGGGATCTGCGTGTCGGGTATCTGTGCGCAATACTTGATCTTGATATACTTGCCCTTCATCGATGGGGGCGGATAGGCCTCGATGAGGGGTAACATGGCCTCGTTGAGCTTAGAGGTGGAGACGCGCATCTTACGTGCCTTATAGGCCTCTTGGGCGGCTTCGAGCACCTTAAAGATACGCTGCTTCGTCAGTGCCGAGGCAAAGATGATGCGGAAGTCGGTGAAGGGGGCCAGGCGGTTGCGGATGGCATTTTCATAATGGCGGATCGCCTCAGGACTCTTGTCGGTGACGAGGTCCCACTTATTGACCACCACAACGAGGCTTTTGTTATTGCGCTGGATGATCTGCACGATGTTGAGGTCCTGACTTTCTATGCCGCGCGTGGCGTCGAGCATGAGAATGCAGACGTCGGCATTTTCGATGGCGCGGATAGCGCGCATGACGGAGTAAAACTCGAGGTCTTCCGTCACCTTGTTTTTGCGGCGTATGCCCGCCGTGTCGACGAGGTAGAAGTCGAAGCCGAACTTGTTGTAGCGCGTGAGGATGCTGTCGCGCGTGGTGCCGGCGATGTCGGTCACAATGTTGCGCTCCTCGCCGAGGAAGGCATTGATGATGCTGCTCTTGCCTGCGTTAGGGCGGCCTACGACGCTGATGCGGGGCACGCTGTCGTCGCCTGTATCGGCTGCCGGGGCTTCCTTGCCCAGTTTCTCGATGATCAGGTCAAGGAGGTCGCCCGTGCCGCTTCCCGAGATCGAGGAGATGCATTGCGGATCGCCCAGACCGAGACTATAGAATTCTGCCGCATCATAGCGGTTTTGGTTGTTGTCGGTCTTATTGGCAACGAGGATAACGGGTGTCTTGACCTGGCGGAGGATCTTGGCAACTTCTTCGTCTAAGTCGGTAACGCCGTTTTGCGTGTCGACGAGGAAGAGCACGAGGTCGGCCTCCTCGGTGGCCAGCGTCACTTGCTTGCGGATTTCGCCTTCGAAGACGTCTTCAGAGTTGACGACCCAGCCGCCCGTGTCAACGATCGAAAACTCGCGTCCGCCCCACTCACACTTGCCGTACTGGCGGTCGCGGGTCGTACCGGCCTCGTCGCTCACGATGGCGTGGCGTGTGCCGGTCAGTCGGTTAAAGAGGGTCGATTTGCCCACGTTGGGGCGGCCTACGATTGCTACTAATTGTGCCACGGTTGGTGTGGAGATATTTTGAGTGGGAAAATAGATTTGACGCGCAGCCTTGCTACGTTAGTCTAGCTTATAGCCGAATGCCTCGAGGCGCTTGGTGTTGTTACGCCAGTCCTTGTCGACTTTGACAAAGACTTCCAGAAAAATGTGTTTGGCGAAGAACTTCTCCAGCGTCTTGCGGGCTTCGGTGGCAACCTTCTTGAGGGCTACGCCCTTGTGGCCGATGATGATGCCCTTCTGGCTGTCTCGTTCTACGTAGATGACGGCATGTATGTGGATTTCCTTCGGCCCTTCCTTAAACTGCTCTACGGCCACTTCGACGGCATAGGGGATCTCCTTGTCGTAGTAGAGGAGGATCTTCTCGCGGATGATCTCCGTGACGAAGAATCGGGCGGGTTTGTCGGTCCACTGATCCTTGTCAAAGTAGGGGGGCGACTCGGGCAGCAGTTCCTTGATGCGCGTGAGCACGCCGTCAACGCCGAAGCGGGCCTTGGCGGATATCGGGAAGATCTCAGCCTTCGGAAGCATCTCGTGCCACTGCGCGATGAGTCGTTCGACAGTGGGCTGGTCGCTCAAGTCTATCTTGTTGATGAGCACGAGGACGGGTACGCTGAGCTTAGCCACCTTCTCGATGAAGTCGGAGTGCTTGTCGGCACTCTCGACCACGTCGGTGACGTAGAGCAAGAGGTCAGCGTCTTGGAGGGCCGAGACCGAGAAGGCAAGCATCTCCTCCTGGAGTTTGTAGCCCGGCTTGAGTACGCCCGGCGTGTCGGAGAAGACGATTTGCTCTTCGGGGGTGTTGATGATGCCCATGATGCGGTGGCGCGTCGTCTGTGCCTTAAAGGTGGCGATAGAGATGCGCTCGCCCACGAGCAGGTTCATGATCGTGGACTTCCCCACGTTGGGGTTGCCCACAATGTTGACAAATCCGGCTTTGTGCATATTCGTCAGCTTACTTGGAGTCGTAAGCCCACTTCAGATAAGCTGCACCCCAGGTGAAGCCTGCACCGAAGGCCGTGAGGATGAGGTTGTCACCCTTCTTGAGCTGCTTCTCATAATCCCAGAGGGCCAGAGGCAGGGTTGCCGCGGAGGTATTGCCGTAGCGCTGTATGTTGAGCATCACCTTGTCCATCGGCAGCTCGAGGCGGTTGGCTACTGCCTCGATGATGCGCACGTTGGCCTGGTGAGGCACGACGAAGGCGATGTTGTCCTTGTTGAGTCCGTTGCGCTCAGCGATCTTGGCGCATACGTCGCTCATGTTGGTTACGGCGAAGCGGAAGACCGTGCGACCCTCCTGATGGAGGTAGTGCATGCGGTGGTCGATGGTGAAGTAGGAGGGGGCGCAGACAGAGCCGCCGGCCTTCATGCAAAGGAAGGGGAGTCCCTTGCCGTCGGTGCGGAGGTAGCTGTCGAGCCAGCCGATGTTTTCCTCCGTCGTAGGCTCTACGAGAACGGCTGCGGCGCCGTCGCCGAAGATGGGGCAGGTGGCGCGGTCGGTGTAGTCGACGATCGAAGACATCTTGTCAGCACCGCAGACGACGATCTTCTTGTAGCGCCCGCTCTGAATCATGCCGGCGGCAGCGTCCATGGCGAAGAGAAAGCCGCAACAGGCGGCCTGCATGTCGATGGCGAAGGCGTTTTTCATGCCCAGACGGCCGATGACGATGCTGGAGGTTGAGGGGAAATGGTAGTCGGGAGTGGTGGTGGCCACGATGACGCAATCAACCTCCTGAGGGTCGGTGCCGGTCTTCTCGAGCAGCTGCTTGATGGCCTTGCGTGCCATGTAGCTGGTGCCGAGCCCCTCCTCATTGAGGATGCGTCGCTCCTTGATACCGATGCGCGTCATGATCCACTCGTCGTTGGTGTCGACCATACGCGAGAGTTCGTCGTTGTTGAGCACGTATTCGGGCACGTAACCGCCGATGCCCGTGATGACAGCGTTAATCTTTTCCGTCTGCATTGCTTCTCTTGTGTTGGGGTTGTGGGCGTGCCTGGGTAGTGTGTGCGGTACGGCCCGTAAAAAGTAAGAGTGGGTGGTGAAGGTCGGTCAGGCTCCGTGCTGTTATCTCAGCCCGCCTGCCACGCTATTCACCACTCACTCCCGTGTGAGTTGGGGTAGGAACCCGCTCATTGTTGTCGTGTGCCGGCTTACTCGGCCGTCTCTTCCTGTGCCACGGCGAGCTTGCCGCGATAATAGCCGCAGGAGGGGCATACGTTGTGATAGATGTGCCAGCCGCCGCAGTTGGGGCAGATAGCCATCGTGGGGGCTACAGCGCCATCGTGAGTTCTACGCTTGCGGGTGCGGGTCTTGGATTGTCTTCTCTTAGGATGTGCCATTGTGGATTGTCAGTTATATTATATCGTATGTTATTACAGTCTTGTATAAGGAGGTCGCCCCTTGGGTCGACATCGGCCTGAGGTTTTAAGCCTCGTCTGCGGGCTCGTCGTCCTCGTCCTCGTCTGAGGGCTTAAGGATGTATTGCGTAACGCTCTCGTCGCAGGCTCCTTCTTCATGGACGCGCTGCAGGGGCAGTGCCGTCTCGGAGATTTCGTAGATGAGCCATGAGAAATCGTAGAGACCGCTTCGGTCTTCGATGTAGATTGTCTCATCGCTGTCGCTATCTTCGGCCGGGCCGTCTTTGAGGATCACGTCATCGCTTGTTGCGATAGGCAGGCTCAAGGGGGCAAGACAACGGTCGCAAGCAACGGTTACCGTGCCCTCAACGCTGATTGTGGCGCGGTAGATCTGCGGCGTTCGCTGGCTGATGCGGATGCTCACGGCCAAGTCTCCTCCCGTGATCTCCGACTGGTCAAGCTGACCGAAAAAGCTGTCTTCCAGCTTGAAACGTATCGGTTCGCCAGCTTCGGCTGCCTTGGCGAGGTGGATGCTTGGGGTGGTGGCGCTCTGCATAGCGGCTGCAAATTTAGTGCTTTTGGCTTTGTCTACAAAGTGTTGCGCTCGTTTTTCTTGTGTAGTTGCGGGGGAGCGCCGAACGGGAAGGCTTCTAGAAAATCCGAGAAGGCGGCTAGAAATTTCTAGAAGGCGGCTAGAAAATCCGGGAAGGCGGCTTGTTTTTGACAAGAAGCTTTCTCGGTTCTCGTTCGTGTCGGGCTGTCGTGTCGTAAGTTCATTATGGGATTTTCTTTTGCTTCGGGGCTGGGGAGATGCCTTCATTGGCGGAGCGTGCTGATCGGCGGAGCTGGTAGGTATTATATAAATTGTGCCAGATGCTGTAGAATCCGCCTGCCAGCGAGGTGGCGGGGTTGAGGAAGGTATAGCCCATCCAAATGGCGAAGATGGTGTTTTTTTGTCCGAGCCCTTGCGAACCGCTGATTGCGTGTCCGTCACGAGAACCGATCAGGCGTCCTAGGGCGAACTGCAGGATGCAGGCCACCAGACTGATGAGAGCAATGAGGGAAAGTTCGGCCAGGGAGTGGTCGGTATGGTAGAGGGAGCGCGTGGTGACGGCCATGGCGATGCTTAGGGCTACGGCCCAAAGGTAGAAGGGGAGGTCGCGGTGGAGCGTCAGGCGCTTTTGCCATGACGGGAGGAAGCGTCGGATCAGCTGGGCGGCGATGAGGGGACAGATGAGCATGGGGAAGACCTGGCGGAGAATGAGCCAACAGGCATAGGCGAAGGTCAGGTCGGGGCGGGGCTGTATGAGCGGTACGATGAGCGGCACGCCCACGGCCACCATGAGGTTGGAGAGGATCGTGTAGGTCATGATGTCCTCCGCTTCGCCTCCGAGTTTTTGCGTCACGACGGCGGCGGCCGTGGCTGTGGGGCAGATGAGGCAGAGGGCGCCGGCCTCGAGCACTACTTTGCCGGGCAACTGGGGCAGGTAGTGGATGAGCAGGGCGATGGCCGTGAAGGGCAGAAGCTGGATGAGCAGCAGCCGGACGTGGCGCGGGGCGGGACGCAGACGACTGGGGTCGATCTTGCAGAAGGACAGGAAGAGCATCGTAAAGATGAGCGTGGGTTGCACGATGCGCACGGTCGGTTCGGCCCAGGGGCGTGTGGCGTCGAAGAAGGGGATACTGTGGTAGACAATGTAACCCAAGACGCCGGCGGTAATGGCGATGGGGAGGGTCCAGTCTTTGAGAAAACGGAGGAGGGGCATAGTTGATGAAAGACTTGGCGGGGCGAGGGGAGGGGAGTGACCGGTGCGATTGCTCGCGGGAGGGCCTGAGTCGCTGTCGTCTTAGGAGATTGAGGAGAAGTTGGTCTGCGCGCGTCGGAGTTGGGCCAGATGGCGCCAGATGAGCGCGTTGGCGGGCAGGTTTTGGGCGGGGTCGGTATCGAGCACGTCAGTAGCCGCCTCGCGCGCTACGGTGAGGAGTTCCTGATCTTTGGTTATGTTGGCGATTTTGAGGTCGAAGGGCAGTCCGCTCTGGGCTGTTCCTTCCATATCGCCGGGGCCTCGGAGTTTCATGTCTTCTTCGGCGATGAAGAAGCCGTCTGTCGATTCGCACATCACCTGCATTCGGCGGCGTGTGGTGTCTCCGAGGCGATCGGAAGTGACAAGGATGCAATAGCTCTGCTCCGCTCCGCGCCCAACGCGCCCTCGTAGCTGGTGGAGCTGGGCCAAGCCGAAGCGTTCGGCATTCTCGATAACCATGACCGAAGCGTTGGGCACGTTGACACCCACCTCGATGACGGTGGTCGAGACGAGAATGTCGGTCTCGTGCCGTTTGAAAGCCTGCATGGCGGCGTCTTTGACCTCAGGCTTCATCTTGCCGTGGACCATGCCGACGCGTCGATCGGGAAAAGCGTCGGTGAGTTGGGCGAAGCCTGTCTCCAGATCCTTGAGGTCTTGCTTCTCGCTTTGCTTGATGAGGGGAAAGACGACGTAAGCCTGACGTCCGAGCTCTAGCTGGTAACGCATTCCCTGATAGAGCTTGCCGCGGTCTCCTTGGCGGTAGTGAATCGTCTCGATCGGCTTGCGACCGGGGGGCAGCTGGTCGATGATGCTTACGTCGAGGTCGCCATAGACGGTCATGGCCAGGGTGCGCGGGATGGGGGTGGCCGTCATGACGAGGATGTGAGGCGGACGCACGTTTTTCTCCCACAGACTTGCGCGCTGCTTGACGCCGAAGCGGTGTTGCTCGTCGATGACGACGAAGCCGAGGTTGAGGAAATGGACGGTAGGCTCGATCAGGGCGTGTGTGCCGATGAGCAGGTCGACGGACCCGTCGGCCAGTCCCTCGAGGATGGCCTTGCGGCGCTTGCCCTTGACGCTGCCCGTGAGGAGTTCGACCCGTATGGGCATGTCCTTGAGATAGTCGCTGATGGAGGCGTAGTGTTGCTCTGCAAGAATCTCGGTGGGTGCCATGATGCAGGTCTGGAAGCCATTGTCGAGCGCTAGCAGGCAGCAGAGCAGCGCCACGATCGTCTTACCGCTGCCGACATCGCCCTGCAGGAGGCGATTCATCTGGTGACCGCTGCGGACGTCGTTACGTATCTCGCGGATGACGCGCTTTTGCGCTTCGGTCAGTGAGAAGGGCAGGTGGTTGTTGTAGAAGTCGAGGAAGCGCTCGCCGACGCTGGCGAAGAGGTAGCCCGCCTCAAAGTGCTTGCGGTTGGCGGCGTGGCGGAGGATGTCGAGCTGTATGAAGAAAAGTTCGTCAAACTTGAGTCTTCGTTGCGCCTCGGGGAGTTCCTTAGCCGTACGGGGGCGGTGGATCGTCCGGATGGCGCTGTCGAGAGGCATGAGGTTGTAGCGTGCGGTAAGATAGGCCGGCAGTGTCTCATCGATGGTCATTGTGCCGAGCAGCTTGAAGGCCTGTTCTATGAGCTCGTCGATGATGATGGAGCTCATCCCCATGCGTTTCATCTTCTCCGTCGTGTGATAGTGGGGCCTCATCGCCTGGGGTGTGCCTGCGGCCTGTGGCTCTTCGAGTTCGGGATGGGCAATGTTGATTCGGCCGTTCCATCCGGTGGGCTTGCCCAAGAGCAGGTAAGGGTGGGCGGGGAGTACGGACTTTTCGTGGTATTTCAGTGCGTTGAACCACACCAGCTCGATCACGCCCGTGCCGTCGGAGAAGGTGGCCACGAGTCGCTCGCGTCGGCCGTTTCCCTCGATGCGCTTAGAGATAATCTGCCCCTTGAGCTGTACATAGGGCATGCCCTCTTCGAGGTCGCAGATGCGGTGGATGACGCTGCGGTCGATGTACTTATACGGAAAATGATGAAGCAAGTCACCCACTGTGCGTATGCCGAGTTCCTCGCCGAGCAGCTTGGCGCGGCGAGGTCCGACCCCCTTGAGGTACATGATGTCGGTCGAGAGCGGGTTGGTCTGCATGAGAGACTGGCTGATGGTATCGAGAGCAGTGGAGGACTAGAAGCGCAAGACGCCCGTGCGAGCCTTGTCGCGCGAGGTGTAGCACATGCCGAAGGCCACCTCATTGGCGATGCCCGATCCGTTCGTAAGTTTGTTGGCGAGCGTCAGGGCGAAGAGATGCGTGGCGGCGGGGCCGCAGGCGGTAATGATGTGTCCGTCTTCGACGACGAAGGCATCGTCGTGGTAGATGCAGTCTTCGGGCAGGCAATCCTCCATGCCGGGATACATCGTCACGTGGCGTCCCGAGAGGACGTCCGCCTTGGCCAATACCTTGGGAGCTGCGCAGATGGCGGCGATGACTCTCTTCTGATAGTGTTGCTGTTGGATGGCCAAGCGCAGCACATTGTTTTCTGCCAGCAATTCGGCCCCCTTCCCTCCACCGGGGAGAACGATGGCTTCGCAGTGGATGAGGTGGTTTTTGCGGAAGAATGTGTCAGCCTTGACCGTGATGTCGTGTGCACTGACGACAACACGCTTGCCGGAGATGCTGAGGGTCTTGACCTCAAGGCCGCAGCGGCGCAGGATGTCAATGGTGCCGAGCGCTTCGATGTCTTCGAAGCCGTCAGCGAGAAATACGTAAACCATAGTGGTTGCTGGATGGGAGTGTGCTTACTTGTAAATAATAAGAAGTCGTGCGCAGCGGGGCACACAATGTGCGGCGCACAGGCTCCGTGGTGCGGAACTAGTTGAGACAAGCAAGATAGGCCGCAACGGTCTGGCGCAGGCCGAGGTAGAGGGCGTCGCAGATGAGCGCATGCCCGATACTTACCTCGTCGAGGTAGGGTATGTGCCGATGGAAGTAGGTGAGGTTGTCGAGACTCAGGTCGTGGCCGGCGTTGATGCCCAATCCGAGCTTTCGGCAGTGCTCGGCCACGGCTATGTATGGGGCGATGGCCGCTTCGCGGTCGTGGGGGTAGGTCGTGGCGTAGGGTTCGGTATAGAGTTCGATGCGGTCGGCGCCCAGGGCAGCGGCTCCATCCGCCATTTCGGCAACGGGGTCGATAAACAGGCTCACGCGAATGCCCTCGAGCCTCAGACGCTCGATGACAGGGCGCAGCTGCTCTGCCTGGCTGACCGTGTCCCATCCGTGGTTTGAGGTGAGCTGGTCGGGAGCGTCGGGCACCAGGGTGACTTGGGCGGGATGTACCTGCGTGACGAGGTCGAGAAATGCGGGAGCCGGATAGCCCTCGATGTTAAATTCGGTCGTGAGGACCGTCTTGAGCTCTAAGACGTCGCTGCGACGTATGTGGCGCTCATCAGGGCGCGGATGGACGGTGATGCCTTCTGCACCGAATCGTTCGATGTCGAGCGCTGTGGCAACGACATCGGGATTATTGCCGCCCCGGGCATTGCGCAGGGTGGCAATCTTGTTGATATTAACGCTAAGTCTAGTCATTTGTGTGTGTGAGGATAGAGTGGGGAATGGTGGGGGAGCAAGTGTAAATCCTTCGCTTTTACCTTTGCATTCCGCCCACCTTGCACTAACTTTGCCTAAATGCTGCGGCACGCTTCCCCTTGCCGTTCCCGCAAAAATACATCCTTTCACTTTCCCTCGCGACCGTGAAGGTGTATTTTTATACGTCTCTCGTAGTGTTTAACATCCCTTGTGCCTATGTACACTCCCGCGCTTAAGGTCGCGCTCTTCGGCAACAGCTATCAGACAAAAAAGAACCAGTACGTTGTCGGCGTGTTGGACAAGTTGCGAGCCTGTGGCGTCGAGGTGGCGCTTGACGAGGCCTTTGCCCGTTTCCTCCACCATCAGCTGGGCATCGATCTCGGCGGTTACCGCACCTTTAGCGTGCCCGCTGATTGCAGGGCCGACGTGGCCATCTCTATCGGCGGTGACGGTACCTTTCTTGATACGGCGGCCAAGGTGGGGACGATCGGCGTGCCCATCCTGGGGATCAACACAGGGCGGTTGGGTTTCCTGGCCGATGTCTCGCCCGAGCGCATCGAGCCCTCGATCGAGGCCCTCTGTCGGGGGGACTATGTGATCGAGCGTAGAGGCGTGCTCTCCGTGGCCAAGGATGGTGTGCCCTCTAAGACCTACCCCTACGCGCTCAACGAGGTGGCCGTACTCAAGCACGACAACTCCTCGCTCATCGAGGTGACGACCTATATCAACGACAGCTATCTCGCCACTTACCTGGCTGACGGCCTTATCGTGGCGACACCAACGGGCTCGACCGGCTACTCGCTGAGTGTAGGCGGTCCCATCTTGGTGCCCCAGTCAGGCACGATCTGCATCTCCGCCGTGGCGCCTCACAGCCTTTCCGTGCGTCCCGTTGTGGTTCGCGACGACGTTGAGGTGAAGCTCTGCGTGAGGAGCCGTTCGCACAACTTCCTGCTGGCCGCAGACGGTCGCAGCGAGTCTCTCCCCGATGATACGGTTATCACCCTGCGCCGCGCGGCCCACACGGTGAAGGTCATCAAGGTGGAACACAAACACTTCTTTGACACGCTGCGCGAGAAGCTCCTTTGGGGAGCAGACGGCCGCCACTGATACCCCCCCCATACACGCATCTATATGACGCGCCCCATTCCCGAAATCGCACGCTATATCTATCGCCAACTCACGGGCAACCGCTTGCAGGTCATACTCAACACGCTTATCGGCGTGTTGCTAGTAGGGCTCGACCTGGGGTTTGTCTGGGCCACGAAGTCGGCCATCGACGTGGCGACGGGCCATGCCCATCACCTGTCGCTTGACGCGGCGCTTGCCCTGATCCTGGTGTTGATGATCGTTCGCATCCTCCTCAATCTGCTCTCGCGCTGGGTCAGGGCTGCGCTGGGCGTCAAGGCCCAAAACGACATGCGCCTGCGTCTCTTCTCTTACCTGCTGGGTTGTCGTTACGCGATGCTGCGCTCCTATCACACGGGCAATCTGACCAATCGCGTCGAGCGCGACGTGACCGACGTGGTCAACTTTACGACCGAGAGCCTGCCGGTCTTTGTGACGACGTGCGTACAGTTTGCCGGTGCCTTTCTCTTCCTCTTTCTGATGGACAGCACGCTGGCGCTCATCGTAGTCTGCGTGATCCCCTTCTTTGTCATTTCGAGCAAACTCTATGTCAAGCGGATGCGCAAACTGGCCCACGAGGCCCGCGACGGCGAGAGTCGCATACAGGCCGTCATACAGGAAACGCTCCAACACGTGCTCATCGTCAAGACGCTCTCGCGCATTCCCTATTTCAAGACCTATCTCAGCGAGCGCCAAGGCGCACTCTATGACTGCGTTATCCGCCGCACGAAGTATGCGACACTCTCTAGCGGCATCCTTGCGGCGGGTTTCACAACGGGTTATTTCGTCACTTTCGCCTGGGGCGTTCACAGTCTGGCAGACGGCGCCATCACCTATGGTGCGCTGCTGGCCTTCATCCAGCTCGTAGGGCAGATCCAGGAGCCGGTGCGCAATCTCTCGCGCTTCGTACCCATTTTTATCAACGCTTTTACGGCTTCCGAACGGCTCATGGAGATCGAGGAGATACCGCAAGAAGCGGGCGGCCAGACCCGTCTGCTGAAGGCGCCTCTAGGCATCAGCATCAGCGGGGTCTCTTTCCGGTATTCGGAGCGCTCGAGATGGATCTTCAGCCACTTCGATTATGACTTCGCGCCGGGCAGTATAACCGCCGTGGTCGGCGAGACGGGGGCGGGGAAGACAACGCTCATCCGCCTGCTCCTTTCGCTCGTTACGCCGGTCGAGGGAGGGATCACCCTGATAGACCGTCAGGGCAACGGCTACACGATGGAACCGAAGCTACGGGCTAACTTCGCCTACGTGCCGCAGGGTAATACCCTCCTCTCCGGTACCATCCGCTCCAACCTACTTTTGGGCAATCCCGAGGCCACGCAGGAAGAGATAGACGATGTGCTCCATACCGCCGCCGCCGACTTCGTTTATAAGAAGAAGCTGGGCCTCGATACTCCTTGCGGTGAAGATGGCGACGGGCTTTCCGAAGGGCAGGCGCAGCGCATCGCCATTGCGCGCGCCCTCCTCTCGCAAGGGAGCATCTTCATCTTTGACGAGTCTACCTCGTCACTTGATAGCGAGACCGAGCGCATCGTCCTCGAGCGAATCATAGCCCGTTATCCCCACCGCACGTTTATCTTCATCACCCACCGTCCCGAGGTATTGCGCTATGCCGGCAACGTCTTGCGACTCAGCAAGGAAGGCATAGGTGCTTGAAGCTATCCTTTGATAGATAAATCTTCCCCTTGTTCCTCTAGGCACGTCTTAATTTCTCCACCCTTCTCAGTCATTCATCATACACTTCTGCTCCCCCATGCGTAAGGTCAAACTCCACATTAGGCGCACGCTCAAGGTAGTGCTCGGCATAGTGCTGAGTGGCTATCTGGTGCTCTTGCTGGCGCTCAATTACGGCCCTTGCCAGGAGCGGATGGCGCAGATCGCGGCCGAGATGCTGTCGGAGAAGGTACATAGTCGCGTTTCTATAGGTACAGTTGAAGTCGGACTATTTAACCGCATTGTGCTCAATGATGTACAGATAGACGATCAACGGCTTAAGCCCCTCTTGCGTGCCCGTCGCATGACGGCGAAGATCTCCCTGCGATCCCTCTTTTCGGGGCCGCTGACGATCCGCAGCGTCTCGCTCCTTGACGGCTCAGTCAACCTCTATAAGCCCGCACCTGACGCACCGCTCAACTGCCAATACCTGATTGACGCCTTCGCCTCTCACGATAAGGGTCCCTCGAAACTCAACCTGCGCATCGGCTCGCTCATCCTTCGTCGCCTTGATATCCGTTACGATGCGATCTATCAGCCTCGCAAGGCAAAGGGGCGATTTGACGTTGCCCACATAGCCCTGAGCAATCTCAATGCCTCCGTCAGTCTCCGTAGACTCACCCCGAGGGAGATCGATCTGCGGGTTCGTGCGCTTTCGTTTCGCGAACGGAGCGGTTTCTGCCTTGCGGGAATGACCCTCCATCTAACCGCCGACCGGCAGCGTGCACGCCTGCGCGATTTCGAGCTGAAACTGTCTGAGAGCCGCTTTCGTCTCTCCGAACTCGAGGCAACTTACGATGTGCGCCGTAGTCTTTCAGAACTTTGGCCTACCCTCAGAGTCAGCGGTGCCGTCAAGCGTTCGGCGCTCTCTCTAGCCGACGTGCGTCCCTTCGTCCAGTTGCCTGCTGCGTTGCATGAACGCGTGCGTTTCCAGACCCGTTTCGCCGTCAATCCTCAGCGCATCGCCTTCGATGACCTTTCACTCTCGACGGAAGATGGCCGTACACTGTCGCTGACGGGAGCTATTGCGCTCAAGCGAGGCAGATCACGGGAGATATTCCGAGAGGTCATTGTCCGGCAGCTCAGCCTGCAGGTCGATGCGCCTTTACTTGCCGGTCACATTCGTCCGTTCTTGCGCGAC
Source organism: Alloprevotella sp. (assembly GCA_052272595.1). Classification (GTDB taxonomy): domain Bacteria; phylum Bacteroidota; class Bacteroidia; order Bacteroidales; family Bacteroidaceae; genus Alloprevotella. Next base: position 22,351 of record DAVZJV010000001.1, on the reverse strand, counting down.
AGTGTAGCGCCGCATGTTCTGTCTGCTTTGGGGAAATTGAGTGCTGAATTGACGGGACGTCTGATCCCTGCGAGCTTGCAGGGAGATGGTCGCCTGTCCCTCAGATCTGAAGCGGGCGAAGTTCGCCTTCAGGCAGCCTACGACGGCGCGAAGTTCCGCACCCGTCTGACGCTACACGATGTCAACCCTTCACGCCTCTTTCAGCGCGAGGCATTGCCGACACTGGTGAGTGCAACGGGCAGTGCTGACGTGACCATCGATCCGAAGGCGCTTCGCCGGATTACGGGCGGTGGCGCCCACCTTACGCTCGAGCGGCTGGACTGGGCTCGGGGTAGTCTGCGCGATGTCAGGCTGACGGCCAGCCTCGTGCGCGATGCGTTGGCCTTCAGCCTGGTTAGCCCTAACCGTCATGCAGACGGGCGAGTAGCGGGCACATTGCATCTTTCCGATTGGCGACTTGACGGGTTCGACTTGCGCGGCACGCTCGGAGAGTTTACACCCGCGTTATGGAACCTTCACGATGCCCGCATCGGTGGAGGCACGATCTCCGGGCGGCTAGAGGCGCGGGCAGAAGGACTGACAGCAGCTTCGCCCCACGGTCATCTGTCCCTGCACGACGTGAGCCTTAAGGGTGGGAGCCATGGCGACTACGCGCTCAGTTTCCTTGACCTTTCGCTCAAAGGCTCGGGAGCGGATCAGCGTCTCGAACTGGCGAGCGACTTCCTAGACGCCAAGCTTGAGGGAGAGCTCGATCTTAAGCGGCTCGTCGTGGCGGGGCAACGCCTCATTGGCAATGCGCTGCCCGGTTTGCTATCGTCTGAATCACAGCAGGAGAGACGGGGCGGCGAGAGGCTTTCTATTCATGCCCAGCTGAAGGATGGCAGCTTCTTCTCCCGCGTGTTGGGACTGCCGATCGAGGTTCCCTCGACTGTAGTAGCGGACGGGACGGTCGATCTCTCGGGCGACCGCACTTCGTTGCAGGTCTATGCAGACAGCCTTTCTCTTTACGGACAGCGGTTCGGCCGCTCGTCGGTGTCGCTCACCGGAAGTGGGGGTGAATATCGCTTGTTGGTGCAGTCGCGTCGCAATTTCAAACATCTCCCCATGGCCCTCGTAGCCGATCTGAGGACGGCCAATGGTGAACTGAAGACCGACCTTTCGTGGGGAGCGCTCCGTCTCGAGGGCTTGTGCTATGATGGCTCTCTCAGTTCTGTGACGCGTTTCAGCCGCGATCGTCGTGGCGGGCTGGCGCTGACCACGCGCATACTGCCCACGACCTTCACCATCGCCGATAGTCTCTGGCACATATCCTCCGGTAGTCTCCACCTGGCCGACCGCCGCCTGACCTTTGACAGCGTCAGCGTCTCCCACAAAGACCAGTCTGTCTTAGTTGCCGGTGCGTTCTCCCCGGCTCACCGCGACTCCGTAGTGGCCGAACTCCGCCAGATCGATGTCGATTATATTCTCGGCCTGGCCAACTTCGATGCAGTGAAGTTTGCGGGGCGCGCTACGGGACGGGGCATCCTCACTTGGGCCGGCAACGGGCCGCAGGTCGAGGCCGAACTGACTGTTCCGAACTTCTACTTTAACGATGGTCTCATGGGCTATGCCAGCATCAGAGGCGGTTGGCAGAAGGCCGACAACACCATTCGCCTCGATGCCACCATGTGGCGCGAACCGGGGCGCAGTACCGACGGCCTCGATGTCAAGGGGCAGGTTGACCTTGCCCACAAGGAGCTTGGACTCGACTTCTTAGCCCGTCGCGTCAACCTCGACTTTCTCAATTATTATGTCGGCGACATCTTCGACGGTTTCCGCGGCGATGCTTCGGGACATCTCAGGCTTTACGGCCCCTTCAAGCAGCTTGACTTCAGCGGTCAGATGACCGCTGCGGCTCATCTGGGCATTCCCCAGATCGGTGTGGCGTATGACCTCGCTGACGGCACGATCACCTTCTCGCCCGGCGCGATCACTTTCGGCGACTTCAAGGTCAACGACGGACGCGGCGGAACCGGTACGGCAGCCGGAGCACTGCTCCACCGCCATCTCAAAGACTTGCGTTACGACTTCACGGTAGAAGCCCGTCACCTTCTCTGCTACGATCGGGGGGAAGGGAGCGACATGCCCTTCTACAGCACGGCGACCGGTACGGGAACCATCCGTGTCCACGGCGGGGCGGGTGCGTTGAGTGCGGAGGCCAATATCACGACTGAGCGCCCCACGACGCTCACCTATCAACTGCAAACGGCCGAGGCTGCGGGTGGCTACCAGTTTCTTACCTTCCGCGATCCGCAGAAGTCCGACCCGGCCGCCATTCACAAAGCGGTCGAAGATAAGGCAGCATCTAAAGCTAAAGAAGAGAAATACAAGGGGGAGGGCATGGACGTGGGTCTCGACCTCTCGATCAATGTCACCCCCGAGGCGCGCATCACTATCGTTACCGACCCGCGGTCGGGCGACGCCGTAACCACGACGGGAAGCGGTGCGCTGCGAACGCTCTGGCACAACAAGGGGGGATTGGAACTCTATGGTACCTATCGCGTCGAACGCGGCACTTACTACCTCAGCTTGCAAAATGTCATCCGCAAGGATCTCTCCGTGCGCGAAGGCTCTACCGTGACGTTTACCGGCGTGCCGACCGATGCACTGCTCAACGTCGATGCCGTCTACCACCTTACGGGTGTCCCCCTGAGCGACCTCAACTATCGTGCGGGCTTCTCCTCGAAGTCGGCACGGGTTGACTGCCTCGTCCACGTTGGCGGTCAGGCCGGCGGCCCGCAAGTGAGCTTTGATCTCGACCTGAGCGGCATCAGCGAAGATGAGAAGCAGATGGTGCGCCAGCTTATCGCAACCGATGACGACATGAGCCGTCAGGTGCTTTACCTCCTGGCCCTCGGCCGCTTCTATACGGCTGGATCCGGCACCGCCACAGCCGGTCAGGAGACGCAGTCTTCGCAAAGTGCCTCGGCCATGCGTTCGCTTCTTTCCTCGACCCTGACCGGTCAGCTCAACGCCGCGCTTGCCTCGGCGCTAGGCACGGGATCGCGCTGGAACTTCGGCACCAATCTTACGCCGGGCCGCCTCGGCTGGAATGATCTTGAAGTCGACGGCCTCCTTCAAGGACGCATGCTCAACGACCGCCTCATCTTCAATGGTAGCTTCGGCTATCGCGACCGCCCCTACGATGCGACTAACTTCGTGGGCGACTTTGACCTGCGCTATCTCCTGACCCCAGCAGGGACGGTAAGCCTCAAGGCCTACAGCGAGACGACCGACCGCTACTTCACCAAGTCCTCGCTGACGACCCAGGGCATCGGCATCGTCCTGAAACGCGACTTTTCTAATCTACGCGAACTCTTCCGAGTTAACCGTCGTCGCAGAGCGGGAGGCGGCGCCACTTATTCCGGCAATTAAAGTCTCCGGGGAGCCGGGGCGGCAAGTCTGCGCCCTCTGAACTTTGCGGAGCCGATGGGGTGAAGTAATTTTGCATGCTCAAAGCAGACTTACAGCCTACGACCAATCTATCAAGCAAATATATCTCTATAGCATGAAGATTATCCGCACTCAGCACGAGCTTCGCCAAGCCCTCGAGCCGCTCCGCAAGGAGGGCAAGACCATTGGCCTCGTGCCCACAATGGGCGCCCTCCATGAGGGCCACGCCTCACTTGTCAGTCGCAGCGTCAAGGAGAACGATGTGACGGTGGTGAGCGTATTTGTCAATCCTACGCAGTTTAACGATCCCCGCGACCTCGCCGCCTATCCCCGCACGGAGGAGGCCGACATGGCGCTGCTCGAGCGCCTGGGGGTCACCTTCGCCTTCGTACCTTCCGTCAGCGACATCTATCCTGAGCCCGACACCCGCACCTTTTCCTATCCCCCCGTCGACACCGTAATGGAGGGTGCCCGCCGCCCCGGCCACTTCAACGGTGTCTGCCAGATTGTCAGCCGCCTCTTCGAGATCGTCGAGCCCACACGTGCTTATTTCGGTGAGAAGGACTTCCAGCAGATTGCCGTCATTCGCGCCATGGTGGCTGATAAGGGCTACAAGCTCGAGATCGTCGCTTGTCCCATCGTGCGCGAGCCCAGCGGCCTCGCCCTCTCCTCGCGCAATGCCCTCCTCACCCCCGAGGAGCGACAGACGGCCACCTGCATCTCCCATGCGCTCAAGACGAGCGTACCCTTCGCCCGCGACCACAGCGTCAAGGAGACACACGACCTAGTAGTCGGTGCGCTCAACGCCACGCGCGGCCTTGAGGTGGAATATTTCCAGATCGTCAACGGCCGCACCCTCCAGCCCGTCTCCTCATGGGACGACGCCGACGACATCGTGGGCTGCATCACCGTCTTCTGCGGTCACCGCCCCGTGCGCCTCATCGACAACATACGGTATAAAGGATAAACCCAACCCCACACTTTACGCAAAGAAAAGAGAAGCTATGCTCCTGACAATGCTCAAATCGAAGATCCACTGCGCCGTGGTGACGGAGGCCAATCTCCACTACATGGGCAGCATCACCATCGACCGCGCCCTGATGAAGGCTACCGGCATGCTCGAGGGCGAGATGGTGCAGGTGGTCAACAACAACAACGGTGCGCGCATCGAGACCTACATCATCCCCGGTCCTGAGGGTGAGGGCGACATCTGCCTCAACGGAGCCGCCGCCCGCCACTTCCAGGTGGGTGACGAGGTGATCATCATGGCCTTCGCCCAGATGACGCCCGAGGAGGCCGCCGCCCACAAGGCCCGCGTGGTCTTCCCCACCGGCGAGCGCAACCAGCTCTGAACTTATCCTTCAATTATTACCTTATCGGCCACGGTGCGTTGTACCATGGCTGGCATGACATTATAGCACATGACGCATACCGCAACCATCCGCCATTGGTTTTCCCGTCTCGTTCTGATGCTGACGTGTATGTTGGCGCTGACGAGTTGTGATGAAGATTGGTGGGACAACATCGCTCCCAGTGATCTTGACGGCCGATGGCGCATCGTCGAGACGGGATATAATACCAACTACCGTCAGGGTGACCGCTGGTACTTCTACACGAACGGTGACTTTGAAGCTGTGGGCTATGAACTCAATGAGCAGGGCGCCTGGGAGCGCCAGGGCCGCTACCTCTACATCTACCTCACCTCCTACAACCAGCCGGACATCAAGGCCTATCTCGTCAACTATGACGACGACTACATGACGCTCGCCGTCGACGACTACGAATACGGCCGCACGACGCTACGCCTTGTCCGCGAGGCCTATCTCGCCCCGCGGAAGAAGTGCGGGGTACACCCCGCCGCATCACGCACCAAGCGACTACTCATCACCCAACATGAAGATTCTCTCACAAGCCGAAATCACCGCTAAGATCGACACCCCGCTCTTCCACCGCCTCACCGAGGTGGCCGATGAGCTGGGGCTCGAGGCATACCTCGTGGGCGGCTATGTGCGTGACCTCATGCTCGGCCGCCCGACCAACGACATCGACGTCGTCGTCGTGGGCAAGGGCATCGAGATGGCCCGGGCCTTCGCCAAGGCGCTGGGGCGTGGGGCGAAGCTCAGCGTCTTCCACAACTTCGGCACGGCCCAGGTCAAGTGGCACGGGCAGGAGATCGAGTTCGTCGGTGCCCGCCGCGAGAGCTACTCCCACGACTCGCGCAAGCCCGTTGTGGAAGATGGCACGCTCGAAGACGATCAGAACCGTCGCGACTTCACCATCAACGCCCTCGCCGTCTGTCTCAACGCCGCCCGTCTGGGCGAACTGGTAGACCCTTTTGACGGTTTGCGCGACCTTGAGGACGGCATCATCGCTACACCGCTCGATCCCGATGTAACTTTTAGCGACGATCCGCTGCGCATGATGCGCTGTGTGCGCTTCTCCACCCAGCTCGGCTTCTTCATTGAGGACGAGACCTTCGACGCCCTCACGCGCAATCGCGAGCGCATCAAGATCATCAGCGCCGAACGCATCATCGACGAGCTCAACAAGATCATGATGGCCCGCGTCCCCTCGCGCGGCTTCGTCGAGCTCCACCGCTGCGGTCTGCTCGAACTCATCCTTCCCGAACTCGCCGCACTCGACTGCGTGGAGACCCGCAACGGCCGTTCGCACAAGAACAACTTCTACCACACCCTTGAGGTGCTCGACAGCGTCGCCTCCCGCAGTGACAACCTTTACCTCCGCTGGGCCGCCCTGCTCCACGACATCGGCAAGCCCCGTAGCAAGCGCTGGGAGAACGGCGTGGGATGGACCTTCCACAACCACAACTACATCGGGCAGAAGATGGTCAAGCCCCTCTTCCGCCGCCTCAAGCTCCCCCTCGACGAGCGTGAGAAGTACGTTGAGAAGCTCGTTGGCCTCCACATGCGGCCCATCGCCATCGCCGACGATATCGTGACCGACAGCGCCGTGCGCCGTCTCCTCTTCGATGCGGGTGACGACATCGACGACCTCATGCTCCTCTGCGAGGCCGACATCACGAGTAAGAACGAAGTGCGCAAGCAGCGCTTCCTCAACAATTTCCAGATCGTCCGCCGCAAGCTCGTTGCCATCGAGGAGAAGGACCGCATCCGCAACTTCCAGCCCCCTGTCGACGGTCTGGAGATCATGCATCTCTTCGGCCTGCAGCCCTGTCAGGAGGTAGGCACCCTCAAGAGTGCCCTCAAAGACGCCATCCTCGACGGCAATGTCCCCAACGAGCACGATCCCGCCCTCGCCTTCATCCTCCAGCGTGCCCAGACCATGGGCCTCAAGCCTGTGGAGGAGGTTAAGGTAGTGGATGAAGGGAAGGCGTAGCCCCGTTAAGGTAGAGTTACAGTTAAGTAGATCCCCAACGGGGCGTGAGACAATAGCCTAGGGATTTATCCCTAGGCTATTGTCCGAAGTTTTGACTCGCCGCCAACTTCGCCAATGATATGTAGCTATTGACGCGAGTATTTAATGGATTCCGCAATTCTGGGGATAAATCCCTAGATTCTTGTTTGTAGCCCCGCTCCTAAACCAAATGTGCCTCGCCCGAGGATTAACCCGGGTGAGGCACTTTCTTTTTGTCTTGCCCCCAGCTGTCAGGGGCGGTGCGTTACTTCTTGCTCTTGGTCTTGTCGGCCAGTTCTACGGCAAACGACTTGTTGATGCCGCTCTGCGTCTTGGCACGGATCCAGAGCACGCGGTCGGTGCTCAGGTTGGCGGCCTTGACGGCAGCGTCGAAGTCATCGGCCGTGCGCATCTCGCGGTCGTTGACCTTCATGATGATCAGCCCCTTCGTCAGGCCGGCGTCCTTGAATTTGCCGTCTCTTACGGCCGTGATCATCAGACCGTAGGGCAGGCCGAGCTGCTGCTTCTCCTCATCCTTGAGCGGACGGAGGGCGGCGCCCATGGCTTCAGTGTCGAGGGTCTGTACGGTGGTCGTCGTACCCTGGATATTGCGCAGGGTGAGGGTTGCCTGGTGGCGCTTCTTGTCGCGTAGGTAGGTGATGTTGATCTTGTCGCCAGGCTTGTGGTTGACGAGGATCTCTTGGAGTTCGCCAAACTTCTGGATCTTCTTGCCGTCGATCTCCGTGATGACGTCGCCTTCTTTGAGACCGGCAGTTGCGGCGGCACCGTCGCTGCTTACAGAAGCCACGTAGATACCCTGCACGGTACCAAGGTCTACTACTTGGTCTTTATCCTTCTGTGCATCGATGTAATCGCTCACGTCCGTACCGGTGATGCCGAGCACGGCGCGCTGCACGGTGCCGTATTTGCGCAGGTCGGCAACGACCTTATTCATGATCGACGTGGGGATGGCGAATCCATAGCCGGCGTAAGATCCCGTCTGTGAGTAGATCATGGCGTTGATGCCGATCAGTTCACCCTTGGCGTTGACGAGCGCACCGCCCGAGTTGCCGGGGTTGATGGCGGCATCTGTCTGTATGAAGCTCTCTACGCTGCCCGGCTTTGCACCCAGTGAGCGCCCCTTGGCGCTGACGATGCCCGCGGTGACCGTCGAGGTCAGGCTGAAGGGGTTGCCGACGGCGAGCACCCACTCGCCGAGCTTGATCTTCTCAGAGTCTGCCACCTTGATGGCTTGCAGGCCCGTGGCTTCGATCTTGATAAGAGCCAGGTCGGTGGTGGGGTCCGTACCGATGATGCGGGCCTTAAACTCGCGGTTGTCGTTGAGCTTAACGGTGATCTCGTCGGCGTCGGCCACCACGTGGTTGTTGGTTACGATGTAGCCGTCTGCAGTGAGAATGACACCCGATCCGGCGCCGCTACGTTTGGGTGTCTGGATACGGCGTTGCTGCTGTGAATTGCCGCCGCCGAAGCCGAAGAAGTCGCCGAAGAAGTCAGAGAACGGATCGTTGTAAGGGACGACCTGCGTCTTGCTGTTGGTCGTCACTTTGATATAGACGACGGAGTTGACAGCGTTTTGCGCTGCATAAGTCAGGTTAACGGGGTCCTGTGCCTGAGCTACAGAGCCCATCATGGGAGCGCCCGCACCGAGGGTGAGGGCCAATAGGCTAGCTAAGATGAAGCGTCTTTGCATAGAGTGATATGTGTGATTGTGTATTGTCAAAAAGGCATTGCCGAGGAAGGGTGTCACGAAAAACCTCCCTTCGACCGACAAAAGTAATTGTTCGGCCGAAGGGAGGATCTTTCTCTCCTGGAAAAGTGCGGCGCCCTTGCCCTCTTTTAACATGCGGGCCACCGCTAATAAATCATCTTAGAATTATGCCTCGGTCTTGTAGGAGATTTTTACTCCACTCCGTCGAGGTCGGCGAGCCATGCTGCGGCTGATGCGTCGGAGGGCATGCGCCAGTCGCCGCGCGGACTGAGCGAACAGCTTCCCACCTTGGGACCGTCGGGCAGACATGAGCGCTTATACTGCTGTTGGAAGAAGCGGCGGTAGAAGGTGCGTAGCCACTTGGTGATTTCCTCATCGGTGTAGCGGCTGCCGGCTGCGGGTGAGGCGAATGCCTGTAGGGCAAGGTAGCGCACCTTGGAGGGACGGAAGCCGTTGCGCAGCGTGTGGTAGAGGTAGAAGTCGTGGAGTTCGTAGGGGCCAACGAGATCTTCTGTCACCTGCTCGATTTCTCCCATCTCCGAGGGGGGTAGGAGCTCGGGGCTGATCGGCGTATCGACGATATCGAGGAGGGTCTGTCGCGAGGCTTCGTCAGCCATGTTGTCGGCAGCCCAGCTCACGAGGTGGCGCACAAGCGTCTTGGGGATGGAGACGTTGACGCCGTACATGCTCATATGGTCACCGTTATAAGTGGCCCAGCCTAGCGCCAGTTCGCTAAGGTCGCCCGTTCCGACGACGAATCCGCCCGTCTGTCCGGCCGCGTCCATCAAGACTTGTGTCCGTTCGCGAGCCTGCGCGTTCTCATACGTCAGGTCGTGCTGCGCGAGATCGTGGCCAAGGTCATGGAGATGGAGCGTGACGGCCTCCTTGATGTTTATTTCACGGATGGTCACGCCGAGCTCCTTCATGAGGTTGACGGCGTTGGTGTAGGTGCGTTCTGTCGTGCCGAAGCAAGGCATGGTAATGCCTACGATGCCGCTTCGGTCACGTCCGAGGCGATCGAAGGCATGGACGGCCACGAGTAGGGCCAGCGTTGAGTCGAGGCCGCCGCTGATGCCGATGATGACGGTTTTTGCGCCGACGTGTTCGATGCGTCGGGCAAGGCCCTGACTCTGTATGCAGATGATCTCTTCGCATCGGTGAGCCAGCTCGGGACCTTCGGGCACGAAGGGGTGGGGGTCTATCCGACGGGTCAGCGAGAAAGGCACGTTAGAGGCAAACTGCTCGAGTTCGATAGTTTGGTAGCTTTCGGCAGTGCCCAGCGTGTCACGGCGACACGCGGCAAACGTGGTGTTGACCTTTCGCTCGATGCGGAGCTTCTCCACATCGATCTCGCTCACGATGAGCTGCTCCTCCATAGTGAAGCGTTCGCCCTCGTTCAGCAAAACGCCGTTTTCTGCGATAAAGGCCCTTCCGCTGTAGACGAGATCTTGCGAGCTTTCTCCCCAACCGCTTCCGCTGTAGACGTAGCCCGCTATGAGTCGGGCGCTGGCACCGGTTACGAGGGATTGTAGGTAGTCGGCCTTGCCGATCAGTTCGTTGGAAGCGCTAAGGTTGAAGATAATGTCGGCGCCGGCGAGCGCGAGTTGTGTGGAGGGCGGGCAGGGGGCCCAGAGGTCTTCGCAGAGCTCGATGCCGAAGCGGCAGTGGCTTGTCTCGAAGATGAGGTGGTTGCTCAGGGGGACTGTTTGGCCGCAGAAGTGGAGGCTTACGCCCTCGCCCAAGGCTGTGGCGGAGGTGAACCATCGCGGTTCGTAAAACTCCTTGTAGCCCGGCAGGTAGGTCTTGGGGACGAGGCCGAAGATTTTGCCTTTCTGGATGACTGCCGCGCAGTTGAAGAGCATATCGCCGTAGGCGATGGGCACGCCGATGAGTGCCGTAACGTTTAGGTTGCGGCTAAACTCCATGAGCTTGAGCAGCGAGGCTTCAGCTTCGTCGAGGAGCAGTTGCTGGGTGAAGAGGTCCTGACAGGTGTAGGCCGTGACGGCAAGTTCGGGCAGGCAGATGATCTCTATGCCCTGTCCTTCGGCTGTGGCCATCATGCTCTCGATCTGCTTGACATTGGCGGCACAGTCTGCGACCGTTACGTTGGGTACGGCGGCTGCCACTTTGATAAAGCCGTGTTGCATAGGTTCTTGCGGTTAAATATGGGTGCGGGCGCTTCTGATGATTCGTCCGCGGGGCAAAGACACAAAAAGGGCCGTACCGGTGATTTGATGAAACTCCGAGAATGAAAGATTTGAGTATCTTACAGCCTTTGTAATCCGGATCTACTCCGAAGAGCATTCTGGCACGCCATTAGCAGCAAGAAGGTCACTCGGTTTTCAAGTAATTATTGATGAGTATCCCAATCTAACCGGTACAGCCTTTGTCTTCAAGTCGGGCGCCTGGCTCCGTGGGGCGGGTCGCTCGCTTTATGTAGTGCAAATGTACATAGGGCGCGAGCTTCATGCAAGGGTTTGGGCGGTTTTTTTGCAAATGCCTCTTCTGTATGTGAGCATAAATAAGGAGCGCACCGCGTCGCTTGTGGCGACGGGTGCGCTCCGATAGGTTTGTCAGTGATTGTCTCTGTTAGAGGAGAGAATTAGTTGGGGAAAGTCGGACGGGTCTGGAACATCTCAGGCGTGTTGCTGATCTCCTTGACCATCTGGTCGCTTACGGGCTTGAGGTTGAGGGCGTCCATGTCCTTGACGAACTCGTCGTACATGTCGGGGGTGAGGATGATCCACTTGTTGCCGTAGTCGCCGATGAGGAGTGCTACACGACGGAGGAAGCCCCACTTCTCGAAGTAAGGCACGAGGTTGTAGCCAGAGAGACGAGAGGTCTTGCGGATGAAGTTGAGCACGTAAGGCATAGAGTTCTGCCAGGTCGTGCTGTTGGCGCGCACGTAGTTGTTCTTCACCCAGACGCTGTTGGGGTAGTTCTTAGCCAAGAGGGCGTACTTGCCGTTCTTGTTGCCGTTCTGGGCAGAAGCGATGAGCTCGTACTTGTCAACGGCGCCTTGCTTCTCGATCTGCGAACCGTTTTCGTCATCGTTCTGACGGAGGCTTTCGTACCAGTCGGGAGCGAAGTCGGGGAATCCGTGGGTCGTGAAGTAAGCATAGAGCTTGACGAAGGGGCAGAGGATTTCGCCTACGCCGACCTCATTGATTGAGAGGGCGAGGGCCTCGTTGACCTTGGGCTGGCGGATGAGTGAATCCTTCATCGTCAGCACGAAGTCTTGGAGGGGCTTGCTGTAGCTCGTCTCAGAGGCGTTCTTATAGGCCAGTGAGCGCATGTTGCTGTTGAGGTTGCCTACCTTGCCCGTACCGCTCGGGGTGATGTCGAGGTATTTCTCATCGATGAAGTGCTGGCGTGCGGGCTTCCATTGGGCGATCTTGTCAGAGGTGCGATAGCCCATGCGCATGATGTTGTAGTAGGAGTTCATGTTGTTGGTGACCTCTCCCATACCTGCCCAGCAGAAGTAGGGGTGCATCTGGTGCTGGTGGCCCCACTCGTGAGAGAGACCCCAGATGGCGTCGTTATCGTTATCGATGAGCTGACGGCAAGAGAGCACGCGGTTCTCCTCGCTTACGATGAAGGAGACGCCGCGGCCACCTTGGAACATGTAGTAGGTGAAGTTGACGTAGGCCATCGTGCGGTTGTCGGGCAGGCGGTTATACTTGGCGAAGCCCAGGAGGTTGTGCTCCCAGATGACGAGGGAGTCGAGCACGTGCATGAACTGGCGGTAGCCCAGTGAGGTGCCGTCCTCGGCCACGCAAGCGCCTAAGAGGCCCTTGGAGTACTTGCCGTTGATACCGTTGGTCGACCATACGCTGTGTACGTGTGTGCCGACTACGTCCATACAGAGGTTGGGGGCCTTGGCGATGAGATCGTGCATCTCTTCGTTGGTCTTGTCAAGCGAGAGGTAGCCGTTGACCTGACCATTGATGAAGTGTACGGTCACCTCGGGCTGGAGCTCGGGGTTGGCGTCAGCGTAGTAGCAGACGTAGGCCAGACCGTCATAGTCTTGCGTGTAGTCGATGACGTTGAGACCGTTGCGCAGCTGGAAGTTCTGGCTCTCGGGGTTGCCACCGTCGAAGTTGCTGCCCATCTTGCCGACATACCATGCCACGACCGTCAGGGGTAGGGTCTGACCGTCGGCGAGGCCGCTCACGGCGATGGCATGCTTACCCTTAGAGATGTTGATACCCGTGACGCCCTGAGTCTGGTCGTAATATTTGCCGGGAGCGTTCCACAGGTCTGACTGGGTCTGCGGGCTGAGCACGGCCTTATACTTGCCGACGCGGTAGGCCTTGTCATACTTGCCGTCGAAGAGGAGCTGGGCGATGGAGGCCACATACTCGTCGCTGATCTTGTCGATGTCGGCCTGCGTCGCGCCTTCCTTGAGCGTAGTGAGTGCCTCGTCAGCAAACACGCTGCCGAAGATATCCTTGCGGTTGTCGACGTAGAACTCCATCTCGCCGCAGGAGGCGAAGCTCTTGTCGCTCTGGTCGCTGGAGCCTGAGAGCACCTTCATGACGATCTGGGTGGGGTCGTCGATGCCCGTCTTGCCCAGGTCGATGCGGTAGGTGCCCTGTGAGCCGGCCATCTCAGAGGTGGTGACGAGCGAGTCGGCCTTCATGCCGGTCTTGCGCACGTAGACCTCGACCTTGAGGAAGTTGCCGTTGTTGCCGCCGCTGTTGCGGGTTACGTAGTTGATGTAGTCGATGTGCTTGACGCCGGTAAAGGTGAAGGTCAGCACGGCGGGGTTGCTCTCCGTCACGTTGAAGAGGTTGTTCCAGTTCGTATGCCACATGGTCGAGTAGTCGCCGTCGATCATGTTGGTGGCGGGGTTGCCCGGCTGGCTGATGGCACTGGTGTTGCCGTTTTTGTCGGCAGCCTTGACGGAGGTCACCTTGACCTTGGTGTCGGCGGTGAGGTCTTCGATGCTCTCGTCGCGGCCCTGGGTGATGGTGAGGGTCTCGCTGATGCCCTTGTCGGCATTGGCGAAGGTGACGGTACCCTGACGTGATGTAGAGGCTCCGTTTTGAGCGAGGTGTACGTAGACGGTTGAACCGGCCCCCTTCCTCACGCTGATCCAGTCAGCCTGAGTGGTGGCGGTGAAGTCAACGTTGGTCGTCAACTCGAAGCAGAGTGTGCGTTCGCGGTAGCTGACCGTCTGATTGTGAGGGGCGACAATGACGGGGTAGGCGTCCTTGGGGAGGGGCGCCTGTGCCATCGTCGGCGTGAAGGCCGTGAGACCCACGGACATAAGCGTGAGGGCGAGGGCCTTCCTTATGTGATGCTCTTTCATTATGATATGAGAGATTTTCGTGTGTTGGGAGAGAGATGTGTGCTTAAGAGAGATGCCATAGCGGTGTGGTCCCGGGTTAGAGGATGACCTTCTTGCCGGCTACGATGTAGGCGCCGTGGGGCAGGCTGACGCTGACGGGCGTTGAGCCGACTTTGCCCTTCCAAGTGGCCTTGCCGTCGATGGCGTAGACCGTGACGGTCTGCTCGGCCGTGGCGGTGAGCACGAGGTAGCCGCTGCTGACGCTGACGCTCAGACCGTCTGCGGGATCGACGGTGACACCTTCGATGCCGGTCTGGGTGTCTTTACCGGTACGGAAGTGGGTCGTGGTCTGCACGAGGTCGGGGTAGGTCTTTGAGGTCACCTTGACATAGACGTCGCCGAAGGGCTTGAGGAAGGTGACGTTGCCGAAGTTCTTGTTACTCGTCTGGGGGAAGTAGTCACCCTCTTTGTTAGAGGCAGAGGCCTTCGTCAGCTCGGTATAGTCAGAATATCCGTCATTGCGTCCGTAGTAGGTGAAAGTGATAGCGTTGCGGTTGCCGTCGGGGTCGAGTGCCCAGGGTGAGAGATCTACGAAGTAGCTCTCGTCGGTGCGGTCTGTGTATGAGGGTGCGAGGGGCGTGTAGTACCCGTTTTTATCCTTCTTGAGCGCTGAAGAAATATTGATGGTCTCGGTCTGGGGCAAGTAGCTCATGTGGACGGGCTGTTGGCTAGCAGAGGGGAGCGATGCCGGCGTGAGGGCATTGCCGCCGCATGCCAATGCGTAGAGCTCAGTCTTGGCGGGGAAGCCCACCATGGTGAGCTTGTTGTTGCTCAGGGAGAGATACTGGAGCTTGGTGCTTGCGTCGAAGCTGACGGTCGTCAGGACGTTGCCGTCGAGGAATGCCTGGCGGAGCTGCGTGAGGCCGGCCGTGGGGGTTGAGAGGGTGGCGAGCTTGCCGCCGTCCTGGGCCATGAGCACGGTGAGGGCTTCGGCCTTGGAGACGTCGAGGCGGGCGATCTCGTTGCCGCCGGCGATGAGGGCGTCGAGGCTTGTGTTGGAGACGCCCGGCGAGATGCTCGTAAACTTGTTGTCGCTCAGGTCGACATACTGCAGGGCGCCGTTGTTGAGGGCGAAGCCAGAGCCTGAGGCGGCGAGCGTCTTCATGCCGTTAGACGAGGCGATGACGTTCTGCAGGATGGGGTTGGCGTCGGTGCTGACCTTGAGCGTCGAGATGGCGTTGCGGGCGCAGTTGAGGTCAGAGAGCTTGGCGTTGTGCGTCAGGTCGAGCGTCTTGAGCTTGTTGTCCTGACAGTAGAGCGAGAGGAGGTTGGGGGCTCCGGTGACGTCGATGGCTGTCAGGTTGAGCGAGGGGCAGATGACGGTCGTGATCTTGGCGCCGGTGAGGGTGATGACCTTGCCCTTGAGCGTGCCGGTGAGGGTCGTCACGTCGCTGCCGGCGGTCGGAGTGACCGTGACGGGAGTGCCGTCACCCCAGTCGACCGTGAAGCCCTTCTTGTGGCTGTTGAGCTCTAGGGTGACCTTTTCACCCGTTGAGCCCGCCGTGGTCAGCTTGACCACATCGTCTGCCGTCAGGGGCGTGCCCGCCGTGAGGAGGGCCAGCATGGTGGCGGTGATGAGTTTTGTTTTCTTCATATGAGAGGGTAGCTGTAGATGTTGCTGTATGTTTGCTATTTAGGCAATGTTCTGGCTTCGGTGCACTCATTGTGCGGGGCAAATGTAAAGTAAAATTGTCTCTTTGCAAAGCATCGGGGGGATTTTTTGGTATCGTGGGGGTATTTCCCCGATAGGAGCATGAAAAAGCCCTCACATCGAATAGGCGGTGTGAGGGCTATGGGTTAGCATGGCGGTCCGGAAGAAAGAGGCGTGGCGATACTAGCGGGCGTGGCGGCAATTCTAGCAGGCGGCTCGGATTTTCCAGAAGGCGGCTCGGAATTTCTAGCAGGCGGCTCCTGTCGAAGGGGCGTCAGCTTCGCGGGGGGAGGGTGCGGGCAATGCCTTGCTCGATATGGTTGATGCGCACCTCGATACCGAAGCGTTCGTTGAGGTGCCGGGCTAGGTGTTCTGCGGAGTAGACGCTGCGGTGACGTCCGCCGGTGCAGCCGAATGAGAACATGAGGCTGGTGAAGCCTCGCTCGATGTAGCGGGCCGTATGGGCATCGGCAAGGGCGTAGACCGAGTCGAGGAAGGAGAGAATCTCGCCATCGGCCTCAAGGAAATCGATTACGGGGCGGTCGAGGCCCGTCAAGGGCTTGTAGCGGTCATAGCGTCCGGGATTGTGAACGCCCCGACAGTCGAAGACGTAGCCTCCCCCGTTGCCGCTGGGGTCGTCGGGTATGCCTTTCTTGTAACTGAAGCTGTAGACGCGCACGACGAGGCTGGGATGAGCGTGTGTGGCGCTGTCGGGGATCGTCGCGGGGGCCGCTGCGGGGGCTGTAGTAGTGACAGCTGTGGCGGTCTGCGTGAGAGAGGCCATCTCGGTCAGGACGTGCGCTAGGTAGGGGTAGGGCTCGGCCGCGTGGCGCAGGGTGACAAGCTCGCGAATCGTGTGCAGGGCAGGCGGTATGCTCTTGAGAAAGTAGGGCTTGTGCTCAAAGAGGCCGCGCAGGCCGTAGGCACCGAGCACCTGCATCATGCGGAAGAGTATGAAGCGCGTGAGCTTCTTGCGGAAGGCCTCGGGGCGCAAGTCGGGGACGAGGCTTGAGAGTTCGTCGAGATAGGCCGTCAGGAGTCGCTCGCGCAGGGACTGCGGGTAGTGTGCGGAGGCCTGGTAGAGGAAGGAGGCGAGGTCGTAGTGGAGCGGACCGCGACGGCCCCCTTGGAAGTCGATAAAGAAAGGTTTGTCGCCGTGGCGCAGCATGACATTGCGGGCTTGGAAGTCGCGGTAGAGAAAGGTCGCGAGCTGCTCCGTACCGTCGGCTTCCGTAGATGCCCCGGCCTGTGTCCCGTCTCCCGCCAGATCGGCTGCAAAATTTTGTAGATCAGCCTCGAGACGCACTTCGTCGAAGGGCAAATCGGTGGTCTTCAGGTAGGAGTATTTGAAGTAGTTGAGATCAAACATCGCCGCTTGCCGGTCAAAGCTCTGGGGAGGCAGGCAGATGTCGTCGAAGTCCAGTCCTCGGGCACCGTTCACCTGTAGGTGGGGCAGCAGGCGGATGGTGCGGGTGAGGAGGGTTTCGGCGGCCTTGTCATAGTTGCCGCCCTCGCGTGAGGGGCGCAGGGCGTCGTAGAGTGAATAGGAACCAAGGTCTTCCTGAAGGTAGCAGTGCCCGTCATCGCTCAGAGCATAGATTTCAGGTACGGGCAGGCCCATGGAACCGAAGTGGCGTGCGAGCCGGCAGAAGGTTCGGTTCTCATCCACGTTGGCTCCATAAGCTCCGATGAGGGTGGAGCCGTCAGGGGCTGTGTAGCGGGTGTAACGTCGGTTGCTCCCGGCAGCGCTGAGCTTGGTTTCGTTGGCCGGGGCGTGGCCTGTATAGGTGGTGTAGAGGTCGGTGAGCATAGTGATGGGCTGATCGGTGTAGGCGGTTGCGGACTGGGAGGAAAAAGGCTGGCTATTCGCGGTTACGCCAGATGTTCATCACCTTGGCACGGATGGCGAGGCTGTTGACGATGGTGATGAGGATGAAGATGCCCAGACCGGTGAGGAAGGAAGGCAAGAGGCTGGCGCCGCGCATGGTGGGGAAAATGAGCGAGATGATCGCTGTATAATAAGCGCGCACGGCGAGCATGAGCAGGAAGGCCAGCAGAAGGGTTGCGGCGTTCATCCCCATCGTCAGCAACTGATAGGGACGGCTCACGCGCTTCGGGCTGTAGCCGATAAGCAGGAGGTTTTGGAGCTTCTGCGTGTTCTTCTGCACGAGGAGATAGATGCTGAGCATGAGGATATAGAACGAGAGGATGCTCACGAGCAGTCCCACGAGCATGACCATGCCCACGACGACCTTGAGGAAGTAGGTCGTCTTGCCGGCTGCGAGCTTATTGTCTTCGACGTCGTAGCCGTGGTGCTGCATATACTGAGCGATGCGCGTGTCGGTGGGGTTGTCGACGCGGAGTATGATGCGCGAGGGATCATCGACTTTGCCCGGCTCGTAGGTGGCGTTGCTCCAATCGATAAAGGTTTGGGGCACGAGGATGGTGTTGAGTCTGCTGGAGAATCCGAGCACCTTTCCCCGGAAGCGGGCATGGCGGCCGTTGGCGTTGATGAAGATCTGCATGTCGATCATGCCGACCAGCCCATCGCTGACCTTGGGCAGCCCGCGCGACTGGGCGAAGCCGAAGTTGTAGAGGGCGATGTAGGTGCGGGGCAGGATGACCGGCACTTCCTCGGAGCCCGGCGTGTAGGTCCAGCGGTCACGCGGGGCATCGACGAATTCGTCGGGCACGGCCTCGAAAAACATCTCCGTCGTAAGCGGCTCAGAGCCTTTCATGCCGAGGGCGGCGGAGACCTTATACTGCGAGGAGGTGAAGGCTCCTACGCGGCGGCAGAAGGGTTGGCGGGCGATGTCGGCAATGTCGGAGGGAAGAAAGGCGTTGCTGCGCCCCGAGAGGGTGCCGACGGTGCTGATGTGCTTGGAGACGACAAGGTAGCTGTCGTTGATAAACGTGTCTTCCTCTGTGAAGAGGGGTACAATATCACGGTAAAACTGTATGCCGAGCATGACGACCCAGAGGCCGAAGAGGTTGGCGAAGAAGAAGCCTGCAAACTGGGGTAGGCTGATGTGCTGACGAAGGAGTTTCCAGATAAGCGACATCGCGGGAGTTGTGTGGTGGGGTTGGGCAAATAGAGGGTTAGAGGTGTAGGGTAGCGTCGTAGGCCAGCTGCATATGTTTGCCGATAGAGGTAACGATGACGCCGGCGCCTTGGCGTCGGGCCTCCTCCATCATGATCTGGGCCATGACGGCAGAGTTGTGGTCATCGAGGTGGCTGATGGGTTCGTCGACGATGAGGAAGTCGGCTGGCTGGCAGAGCGCCCTGATCATGGCGACGCGTTGCTGTTGTCCGAAGCTCATGAGTCCGATCTTGGCGTTGAGCTTGTCGGCGATGCCGAGGCGCTCGAACCACTCCGTAATGCGCTCTTGCGACTGGAAACCTGTGAGGTCGTTCTTGATTTTGACATTTTCAAATGCAGTGAGTTCGGGGAAGAGGCGCAGCTCCTGAAAGAGGTGGCTGACACTGCGTTGGCGGATCTCAACCCATTGGGAGATGCTGAGGGTGCGCGTATCGGTCTGGTCGAATGTTAGCGTGCCGGTATAGTCGTGGCGATAACCGAGAATGTAGGCGCAGAGTGTTGACTTGCCGGTACCGGACATGGCCTCGACGAGGTAGGTGCGTCCCTTCTCAAAGGTGACGCGCTGGCGCCACACGTCGCTCTTGAGGTCGTCGCGCTGAGCGAAGACGTGGGGGAGAACATCGGTGAGCGTAATGGTTTGCATCGGTTGTTGATTGATGAAATTGACTAGTTAAGCCTTATGGAGATTGACACTTTATTTAAGTCGCAGCTGAGCCTTCTGGTCTCTAGTGGCAGTATAGGTAAGGCGGTCACTAGCCGGCAGCAGGATGCGCAAGAGATTGCCGGCCGCACTGCCTTTGAGGGCGGGCTGTGAGAAGAGTCGGCGGAGGTCGATGCTCACGCTGACGATGGGTGCATCGGATCGTTTGTCGGACTGGGCCTTGAGGCGGGGAGCGAGCGCGGCCGTGCGCATGGAGGGCGAGGCAAAGTAGATCACGCTGCGCCCCGGCTGGCGTCCGAAGATAAGCGTACGCTCGCTTGAGGAGAGGGTGAAGGCTTCGGGACCCTGTCGGGTGAGCGTGACGTCAGCCTTGCGGCGGGCACTCTCGATCCAGTCAGGAGCGGCGGCGAAGAGGTCGGGGCGCGCGTTATCGGCCTTGAGAACGAAGGTGGGGGCGAAGTCCTTTCCTAAAGAGCTGATTTCGAGCGTGACGAGTCCGCTGGAGGTGCTGAGCATCTTGCGTGCTTCGAAGGCTTGGTCAAGGCCTAGCAAGAGACCTCGCATCGTGGCGTCGGTGGCGAAAAGTGCGGTCAGGTCGCTCCCCTTGATCGAGGTGGCGAGGTAGAGCAAGGCCGAGTCTGAGGGCGTGAGGGCCGAGGGGGGCAGGCCGGGCGTAGCGGCCTGGTAGTGCTTGATGGCAGCGGTGATGTCGACATTCTCGCTCTGAAGACGGCAGTTGACGAAGGTCTCGCCGGCTGCTGCGGACTGGCCGCTGACATTGGCGTAGAGCGCTACAGCAGAAGGGTCGGTGTCGGCAGGAATGCCCAGCCGCGTCAGTAGATTGTAGGGGGTGGGCAGCGCATCGAGCGTTGCGAAGAGGCTCAGCGGACTCTTGTCTCTGCTCAGACAATCATAGGCCGGCGTGTCGGTAAAGGGATGATTGCCGTCGAGTAGCTGGCTGATCGTCTGGCGGAGCACGTCGCGTTCGCTCTCTAGCCCGGGGCCCAGGATGAGTGCGCCCCTGCGGGTCCAGGCCATGAGCCATCCGCTCTTGAGCCACATCCACTGCCGGCCGTCAGACGCTTCGGGTGCTAGGGCCGTGCCGCGGACGGCGAGGCGCCGGGCGTAGGCCGTGAAGGCATTGCGGTCGTCGAGTGGCAGTGCGATTCCTACGTATTCGTTGGGGGTGATGAAGGCGTAGAGGGGCTTGGCGTAGTCTACGCCGTCGGGCAAGTTGGGTGATCCCGTGAGGCTTTGGAGTATGGCGGTCAGGCCCTTGGGGGGAGTCTTCGCCCCCTTCTCGGCGCTGAGGTCGAGCCGGATGACGGCCTTGGCCTGGTCGGGTACGTAGTGGTCGTAGCTGACGGGCATGAAGAGCCATGTCAGCAGGGCGGCAACGAGGAGCAGGGCGACGACGCCGATGGTGCATAAGATCGTGCGCCGCCTGCGGGAGGCGGCGGGAGCGTTAGTCATAGAAGCCATGGGCTCTGTAAGGGTGGAGGTAAGGAGTACGAGGTTAGTGGTCTGTCTGGGGACTTAGGCGTTTGGCGAGATACATGAGGTGTACGGCCACGAGGGCTGCCGTCTCCGTGCGCAGTCGGCTCTCTCCGAGGCTGACGGGGACGAATCCGTTGACGAGGGCGAGCTTGACTTCTTCAGGAGTGAAGTCTCCCTCGGGGCCGATAAGCACGAGACAATCACCGGTGGGGGCGATGAGGTCGCCGAGAAAGTTTGTCGTGGTGAGCTGGAGCGTGTTGCCGGCCATGTCGGCCGGGGTGAGGCAGTGGGCGATGAATTTCTGCCCCGGGATGGGGGCGGAGATAAGGTCGGTCAGTGGGGTGAGGGCGTCGATGCGTGGCAGGCGCGCCTTGTGGCTCTGCTTCATCGCACTGACGGCTACGCGCTCGAGCCGCTCGGTCTTGACGACGGTCCGCTCGCTGTTGTGGCAGCGGATGGGGGTGATGCTGTCGACACCGATCTCGGTGGCCTTCTCGGTGAGCCACTCGATGCGGTCGATGTTTTTGGTTGGCGCGACGGCAAGCCGTATGGCCCCTTGCCAGGTGGGGGGGATGGCCTCGGTCTCTTCGATCTGATAGGCGCAGGTGGCTCGTCCGGTAACCGTGACGGTTGCCGTGAAGAGGCTTCCGCATCCATCGGTAAGCCGGATGGCGTCGCCCGTTCGGGTGCGCATGACACTGACGGCATGGCGTGCCTCGTCGGGAGGCAGTTGGCCGAACGGTGAGGCTCCGGCCAGGGGATCATAGTAGAGGTGGGTCTCTTTCATCGGGTGAGATGTTGCTTGGGCAGGCTCATCGCTGCATATCGTCTTGGGCTTTGGCCTCTTCGCGCTTACGCAGTTCGTCTCTCAGTGCGCCGGCAAGCTCGTAGTTTTCTTGTTTTACAGCCGTCTCGAGCGCCTGTTCGAGCAGATTATCGTTCATGGCGCTCAGCGGTAGTGCCATGCGTTTGTTGTTGAGGTCGTTGTCGGTCATGGCCGAACCGATGCGTTGGAGCAGTAGACGGTTGATACGTATGGGGCTCTCTGTGGCCAGTGCGGTGATGATGGCTTCTGCAGCGGTGGTTGAGATGGTAACGGGTCCGTCGTAGCCTTCGAAGTCGATAAATGCTTCGGTGCGGCCGTAGCGTGGCTGTAGAATGCGTATGCCCTTGACGTGCAGACCGGTGTGCCGGGCGAGTTTGAGCAAGAGGCGTACGGAGGGGTAGCGCTGTTGGGAGAGTGCGAGTTCGAGGGCTTCATATTCGTTGTTGCTTACGAGCACGGGGAGCAGCTTGTGCTCCGCCTCGTTGGCCAGCACGAGGATGCAGACGCCCTTGAGGTCGGTGCCGCGCGTGAGCCCCATGACGGTGAGGGTGAGATAGGGATCGATCATATCGCGTAGGCTTATGACGTGTGACGTGCAAAGTTACGACAAATCGGCGAGAGGCTGTCACGAAATGTGCTTCCGCCCGCCGAATCCCTGCCCCCGGGATCTCTGACAAAGAAAGGCCCGCCGCCCGCGCTGCATGGAGGAGCGTTTCTCCTCACGTG